>JAFIGD010000046.1 GCA_020831625.1 Verrucomicrobiota bacterium
TCCACTCGGAATCTCACGGTCCTATGCGAAGATTTATGCTTTACTGAGTACTAGTAGGCAAGGGTTTCAGATGGAAGGTTTGAACGTCGTGTCTCTGAATTGCTTTTCGATCATGCTTTTGCCCCGTTTTCCGCTTGCCGCCTTGTTGCAGTTCACTGCTTCTGCCTCCGTCTGCTGCGGCTCCTGAACACAGGGAATACCGCGAGCTGCGTAAAACTACATTTTAGTCAAACGACCTCGAAAAATGATACAAAATCGTTTCATTTTGAACTCAAAACAACATTTTATCCAAAATATATTTGGTACATCCCGTCAAGTATTGTAAAAGTTATGAATGAAACGAATCTATCGATGCCTGATATGCATCCTCTTTGTACCGGTGGACTTTTTTCGGTTAACCTCGGATGCATGGCGGTTTACGCTGGAAGGCTTCTCACATCGCTATATGTACAAAAACAAGGACCAACCCTGTATTTTTTGCCGGGGGATGGACTGCGGTTTCGCGCCCCGTCCCATGCAAACCCGCATTCGATATTGGAACCTTTGGATGACCCGCCTCCTGCATCCGGAGTTGGTGGCGCTTGAACCCCGGCGGGGCATTCGCAAAGTGCCCATGTGTATGCGCGAAGGAGGCTATGTCTACACGCCCGCCTACGTCCCTCTGCTCGCCATCACCTGCAGTCTGATTTGGCTGGCCCTGATCGTCTGGCTGGCTCTCTCGGTTTGAGAACTGCCGCCCGGTGCTTCTCCGGACATCCAAAATTCATTTTTGCAATAGTGTCATTGAAAAGAGGACTCCGAGAAGAACTTCACCGCGTCCCTGAAAGGCCGTCCGCCTTTTGGCTTGCCCCGCCCTCCCCTTCACCATAGGGTTCATTCATCCGAACCCTATATGCTGAAACCCATTCTTTTTCTTGGTTTGTATGCCATCGCCGGCGTTTTTTCGCTGGTGCTGGCTTTTTTGTTCCGCTTCGAACTGAACCGGCTTCCGGAAATCTATGCCGCGATGGCGCGTCACGCCCTGCCGGTCACGTTTTTCTGTAAAGGACTGACCGTTTTTTTCTTCGGCCTGCACCGTTACGACTGGCGGTTCGCGGCCTTTGGAGACCTGAGGCGGCTTTTCGGTGCCGCCCTCACCGGCAGTCTGCTCTTTACGCTGGTCATCTATTCTGTTCACCCCCGCTTTCCCCGGGGACCGCTGCTGCTGGATTTCCTCATCACCTTCTCCGCGTTCGCGACGATTCGCTTCTCCGGACGTCTCTGGATCGCCCTGCGGAGAACGCTGAACAATCCGGCCTCCGCACAGCCCCGTCTGCCCCTCCTCATTCTCGGCAACGGGCCCACCGCCGAGGCCGCCTTCCGCTTTCTGGCCCAAAGCCACACACAAACCCTGCGCGTGACCGGCTTTGTCTCCGAAAACTCCCGTGAAACCGGCGCCCTGATTCATGGCGTGCCCGTTCTGGGCGCATTGACAGACTTGCCCGACCTTCTGCAATCCCGCGACATCGCCGAAGTGATCATCGCCCTCGAGGACACACCCCAAACCAAAATCCGAGATCTCTACGTCCTCGCCACCGCCAACGGATGCAAGGTGCGCATCGTGTCCAAGGATATGCTCACCCCCAAAGCGGATCCCAGCGAAAACCCCATCCGCAAACTCAACCTCGCGGATTTTCTCGGCCGCCCCGCCGTCACCCTCGATGAGACCCCGGTCCGGGAGGCGCTCCGGGACCAGTCCGTCCTCATCACCGGCGCCGGCGGTTCCATCGGTTCGGAACTCAGCCGGCAAACCGCCACCCTCCCCGTCACCAGACTCATCCTCCTCGATCTCTCCGAAAACGCCCTCTTCGAAATCGCCGAGGAACTTCAGTGCCGCGAGACCTGTCCGGACTTTGACATCGAACTCTGCGACATCCGCCATGAAGCCGACCTGCGCAGAATCCTCGAAGCCCACCGGCCCGATGTGATTTTCCACGCCGCCGCCTGCAAGCACGTCAGCATGATGGAGCGCCACCCGTTCGAAGCGGTCAAAACCAACGTCCTCGGTACCCGGACTCTGCTCACGCTGGCGGCGGAAGTCGGCGTGAAACGCTTTCTGCATGTCTCCACTGACAAAGCCGTGGACTCCGTCGGCATCATGGGCGCCAGCAAAGCCATGGGCGAACAGCTCGTCCTCGCCGCCGGAGAAAATACCCCCATGATCTGCTCCTGCGTCCGCTTCGGCAATGTGCTCGGCAGCAACGGCAGCGTCATTCCCCTTTTCGAAAAACAACTTCGGCGCGGCGGCCCCCTCCGCGTCACCCACGCCGAGGCCACCCGCTATTTCATGACCCTCGAGGAGGCGGTCACCCTCATGCTGCAGGCCGAGGCGCTGCGCGAGAACGGCCGCATCTTTGTTCTGGATATGGGCGAACCCGTGAACATCATGGCCATGGCCGAACAGATCCGGGAACTGCATCACGCCGAAACCGGCACCCGGCCCGACGTGAAAATCATCGGACTGCGCCCCGGCGAAAAAATCCACGAAGTCCTCCTCTCCAAAGATCAGCGCCTCGCCGCCACCCGCATCCCCAAGGTCAACACCCTGGAGGGCAAGGTGCTCTGGGAGGAGGCTGACCGGGAAAAACGTCTTGACCTTCTTGACCAGTCCGTAAAAGAGCGCAAGCTTGATCAGCTGAAAAAGGCCCTCTTTTCCCTTCCCGCCGCGGCGGAGGAAGACAGCGGGACTTAAATTTTGAACACAGGGACAATGTGGCGCGTCTATGGCCACGAATCATTTGGAGAAAGGACTCTTAGTTTATGAGCAATCAGATTGATATTATTCAGGAACGCGTCGATGCCGAGCGCGGGTTTCTCGAGCAAATCCGCCAACAAATGGCCCGTGTGGTCATTGGACAAACCTACCTGGTCGACCGCCTGATTCTCGGCCTGCTCTGCGACGGCCATGTCCTCCTTGAAGGCGTTCCCGGTCTCGCGAAAACCCTGTCGGTCAAAACCCTGGCCTCCCTGTTTCACACCAAATTCCAACGCCTGCAGTTCACCCCCGACCTGCTTCCCGCCGACCTGCTCGGCACCCTGATCTACAATCCGAAAGACGGCGACTTCTCCATCCGCAAGGGGCCGATCTTCGCCAACATCATTCTCGCCGACGAGATCAACCGCGCCCCCGCCAAAGTGCAGAGTGCCCTCCTCGAGGCCATGCAGGAGCGTCAGGTCACCATCGGCGACACCACCTACCCGCTGCCCGCGCCCTTTCTGGTGCTCGCCACCGAGAACCCCATCGAACAGGAGGGCACCTACCCGCTTCCCGAAGCCCAGGTGGACCGCTTTATGTTCAAACTCCGCATCGGCTACCCCTCCATCGAAGAGGAGCGTCAGATCATGGAGCGGCACGCGGTCACCGGCAAAGCCGAGGACCTCAAAGCGGTGGTCGAGCCCGACCAGGTGATCTCCGCCCGCAAGGTGGTCAATCAGGTGTACCTCGACGAAAAAATCAAGGACTACATTCTCAGCATCATCTTCGCCACCCGCGATCCGGCGAAGTACAACCTGAAACTGGAGAACTACCTCCGCTACGGCGCCAGCCCCCGCGCCACCATCAGCCTCGCCCTCGCCGCCCGCGCCCACGCCTTCCTGCAGGGCCGCGCCTACGTCACCCCGCAGGACGTCAAATCCATGGCGCCCGACGTGCTCCGCCACCGCGTGCTCGTCACCTACGAGGCCGAAGCCGAGGAACTCGACTCCGACAGCCTCATCCAAACCATCCTGCGCGAACTGCCCGTACCCTAACCCGGAGGCCCGCCATGCTCTCAGAAGAGATGTTGCGGAAAATACGGGCCATCGAACTCCGCACCCGTCATATCGTCACCGCCGTCCTCGCCGGCCAGTACCACAGCGCCTTCAAAGGTTCCGGAATGGAATTCGAGGAGGTGCGCGAATACTTTCCCGGCGATGATGTGCGCGCCATCGACTGGAACGTCACCGCGCGCATGCGGCACCCCTTCATCAAGACCTTCCGCGAGGAGCGCGAACTCACCGTGTTTCTGGCGGTCGATATGTCAGCCTCCCTGCTGTTCGGCGACGGAGAGCGCGTGAAACGCGACATCGCCGCCGAACTCGCCGCCGTGCTCGCCCTCGCCGCCATCCGCAATCAGGACAAGGTCGCGCTGCTGCTCCACACCGACCGCGTCGAAAAATACATCCCCGCCGGAAAAGGCCCCCGCCACGTGCTGCGCGTCATCCGCGAAATCCTCACCTTCGCCCCCGAATCCAAAGGCACCGATCTTCAGCCCGCCCTCACTTTTCTGAACCGGGTGGCACACCATAAATCGCTTGTCTTTCTCATCGGAGACGGCTACATCACCGACGAGTCCCTCCGCGCCGCCACCCTCACCGCCCGCCGCCACGATGTCGTCGCCATCCGCCTCGACGATCCCCGCGAATCCGAATGGAACGCCGTCGGGCTCATCGACTGGATCGACCCCGAAACCGGCGACCGCCATCTCGTAGACACCTCCAGCGCCGCCGTCCGCAAGGCCCTCCGCGAAAAACACCTCGCCTGGTCCGACGCCCACGAGCGCGACCTCCGCCGCGGCGGTGTCGATCCCCTCACCCTCTCCACCCACCGGCCCTACGAGCTGGCCCTCGCCAAATTTTTCCGCCAACGCACCGCCAGGAGGGGAAAATGAGGGGAGTGACGAGTGACGAATGTCGAGTGACGAATGAAAGGAGCGCCAATCGCCGCATTGGCGGGGCGAAGGGGGGCCTTTTCTTTCTTTTCACGCTCCTCCTCCTCTCCGCCTGCTCGCGGCCGCCGGAACCGCGGTTCCCCGAACCCGACACCCTCCCCGCCCTTCAGGCGCGGGTCTCCACCGGCACCCCGCGCGTGGGCGACATCATCGAGGTCAACCTCCGTCTCACCGCCGAAGACCGCCTGGTGCTCCCGGCCTGGTCTGAACTTCTGCATGAGGACGTCAACCTGCTGGATCAACGGACTCCGTCCGCCACCCGGACCGAAGCGGGCCTCTGGCAACAGGAGGCCGAATTGCGCGTCGCCCTCTACACCGTCACCAACGCCACCCTCTTCGCCGATGACAGCGCCCAAACCCGCAACGATCCACCCCGCACGCTGAACCTGCCCTTCATCGCCCTCACCGTTGAGGCGCTCACCGGCGAGGACGACGATCCGAGCCTCGGAAACATGGATCTTATGGATTTCCGGGGATCGGAAGCCCTGCGCCGCGCCCGCCGCAACCGCTGGCTGAGCCTGCTGGGCCTGCTGCTGCTGCTCGCCATCCTCTACTGGATTCACCGGCGGGTCTCCCGGCGTCCGGCCCCGCCGCCTCCGCCTCTGAAATGGGACAAAATCGCCCTGCGCAAAATGGAGGAACTGCGCTCCGAGGCGATCTGGATTCAGGCCGACGCCGACGCCTCCGCCGTCGCCCTCTCCGACATCCTCCGCGAATACATCGAGGGCCGCTTCAACATCCACGCCCCCGACCTCACCACCGAGGAGTTTCTCATCGAGGCCTCCGAACGTCAGCCCTGGTCCGACACCGAGCAAACCGAACTCGAAGGCTTCTTCCGCGCCGTCGACCGCATCAAATTCGCGGCCGAACGTCCCGGAGCCGAGGCCCTCACCCAGCTCATGCAGGCGGCCGAGCGCTTCGTCCGCGTCACCGGAACCGGAGGCGCCGCATGATCACCCGTTTCGCGCATCCCTGGGTTCTGCTGCTGCTGTTGGTCATCCCCTTCTGGCTGTGGGCCCGCCTGTCACCGAAACTCAACGCCGCCCTGCACTTTCCCGGAAGCAAAGCCTTGAGCGGCCTCCCAAAAACCTGGCCCCAGCGTCTCCATTGGCTGCCGCATGTGCTTGCCAACCTCGGCTTAACTCTCCTGATCGTCGCCCTGGCCCGTCCCCAGGCGGGCCTGCAGCGGCGCAGCGTGACCGCCGAAGTTTTTGACATTGTTTTGGTCATCGATGTCTCCACCAGCATGGAGGCGATCGACTTTGCCGAACAGGGCAACGAGATGAACCGCCTGGAGGCCGTCATTGAGGTTGCCCGCGAATTCATCGAATCCCGCGAGGGCGACCGCATCGGTCTCATCGCCTTTTCGGGTCAGCCCTTCACCATGAGCCCGCTCACCCGCGACCATGACTGGCTGCTGGACCGGCTCGGGGATCTGCAAACCCGTCAAATGCCCGACGGCACCGCCATCGGCACCGCCATCGCCAGCGCCGTGAACCGCCTGCGCGACTCTGAAGCCGACCGGCGGTTTATCCTGCTGCTCACCGACGGCATCAACAACGCCGGCGACATCAGCCCGCTCAACGCCGCCCAGCTCGCCGCCAGCCGGGATCTCCCGGTGTATGTCATCGGCGCCGGCTCCCGCGACTCCGTCCTCTTCCCCATGCGCGACCCTTTCGGCCGCACCCGCTATCAGCGCGTACACATGCCCATCGACGACGACGCCCTCCAGGCCATCGCCGATCTCACCGAAGCCCTTTACTTCCGTGTGGAAAACCGCGACCAAATGATCGATGCCTTCAATGCCATCAGTGATGAGGAACGCACCGAAATCGAACTGACCGAATACACCCTCTTTGAAGAGCGCTTTGCCGGATTCGCCCTCGCGGGCCTCGCGCTGCTGCTGCTGGAGCGAATCCTTTCCGTCACCCGTTTGGGGAGGGCGCTGTCATGAGCTGGGGCACCCCGGTCTTCTTCACGCTGCTGCCGGTGACCGCCCTGGTGCTGATGACCGTGCTGATCCTGCGTCACTACCGGACCAAACGCCTCGCGAAATTCATGCCCGTCCTGTCGCCGGGCAAGAATCTGCGCCGCGACAGCGCCGAGCTCAGCGGACTCCGCAATGTGCTCGGTATTCTTGGCCTTCTACTCTGCACCCTGTCCCTGGCCCGCCCCCAATGGGGCTACACCTGGCGCGACATCGAACGGCGCGGACTCGAGATTGTTTTCCTGCTCGACACCTCCAACAGCATGAGAGCCAACGACATCGCCCCCACCCGTCTTCAGCGCGCCAAATGGGGCGTGGAGGAATTCGTGCGGGCCCTCGACGGCGACCGCATCGGCCTCGTCGGCTTCGCCGGCGACGCGCAGGTCCTCTGTCCCCTCACCCTCGACTACGGCGCTTTCATGATGCATCTCGACGATGTCTTCCCCGGCATCATCCCCCGAGGCGGCACCAACATGGAGGCAGGCCTCCGCCGCGCGATGGAGGCCTTCGACGCCGAGGAAGGCGAGGCCGACCGGGTGATTCTCCTGGTGTCCGACGGCGAAAACCACGAGGGCGACCTCGATCCGGTCCTGCACGAACTCCAGCGCCGAAACATCCGCGTCTTCGCCATCGGCATCGGCGATCCCGATGGCTCCCTTCTTCCCCTGCCCATGGAGGACGGCGGCCCCTACCTCCGCAACCGCCAGGGCGAAGTCGTCATGTCCCGCCTCGACGAGGCCACCCTGCTCCGCATCACCCGGCAGACCAACGGCCTCTACATCCGCGCCACCCAACAGGATTTCGGCATCGCCCACATCATCGAACAGGGCCTCGCCCCCCTCAAACGCGCCCAGCTCGACACCAGCCGTGTTCGCATGATGAACGAGCGCTACCAGCTCATCCTCGGCCTGGGCATTCTCCTGCTCTTTCTCGAAGGCTTCGCCCGCGCCCCCTCCCTGCTCATGAAAGGAGGGGACAAATGAAATTTCTGTTCCTCCTCCTCCTGACCCTGCCCCTCTTCGCGGAGGAGGTCCCCGAGGACCTCACTCCCGCACAGGTGCGCCACCTCTTAAGAGAGGCCCGCCAGCTCTACGCCTCCGAAGAACCCGAAGACCTTGCCAACGCCGCCCGGCTGTTCCGCGCCGCCGCCGAGGCCGCCGATCCCGAAGAGGTGCACCTGGACGCCGTCCGCCTCGCGGAGGCCATGACCTGGATGCGGGCGGATCAAACCGAACGGGCCCTGGAGGCGTTTGAGCACATTCAAGGTTTTGAGGACGCCGCCGACCGCGCCCGCCACCGCAACCTCCGCGGCAACGCCCACCTCGCCGCCGGGGAACAGGCCTTCGCGCAGGAGGAGTTCGACACCGCCAAAGAGCACATGGAATCCGCGATTCAATCCTTTATCGAATCCCTGCAGGACGACCCCGCCTCCGAAGACGGCAAGCGCAACCTTGAAATCGCCAACCGCCGCCTCCGGCACGTCATCGAAAACACCCCGCCCCCGCCCCCACCCGAGGAGTCCGGCGAGGACGACGACAGTGAAGAGGGAGAGGATGCCGACCCTGATCAGACGGATCAGCCCGATCCGACCGATCCGTCCGAAGACGAGTCGGACCCGTCCGACGAGTTCGACCCGTCTGATCCCTCCGACCCTGCGGACCCCTCGGATTTGTCTGACGCGTCTGATTTGTCTGATTTGTCCGATGACCCCTCAGCCCCAGAGCCCACTCCCGATGACCCCTCGGATTTGTCTGACGCGTCTGATTTGTCCGATGACCCCTCCGCCTCAGAGCACACCCCGGAGGAAGACTTCTCCGAGGAGGAGGCCCAGCGCACGCTCGACGCCCTCCTCGAGCAGGAGCGCCGCCTGCGCGATGAAATCCTGCGCAACCGCAACCGCAATCTTCAAACCGTCCCCGTGGAAAAAGACTGGTAACCCCTCCGCCGCCATGAAAACCCTGCTTGCTCTTTTTACCGCCTGTCTCCTCCTCCCGGTCTCCGCCCGGGTCTCCATGGAGGTTCGGCCGCGGGAGTTCACAACCGACGACACCGCCACCCTGACCCTCCGCATTCAGGGCGGTGTCGAGGGCACCCCCAACCTCACACTGCCCGAAGGGCTCACCATCGTCGGCACCTCCCGCAACGAGATGATCATCAACCGCTCCCGCGAAACCACCTTCAGCTTCACCTTTCAGGCCCGCGAAGCCGGCGACTACATCATCGGTCCCTTTTCCATGAACCTCGAAGGCCGCAATCATGTCGTGGAGGCGGTCCCGGTCACCGTCACGCAGGCCGAAGTCGTGCCTCCCTCCGACGACCTCATGATCCAACTCGAGGTCTCCCGCGACCGGGCCCTGGTGCAGCAGTCCCTCACCATCACCGCCACCTTCCTCAGCACCCGGCAAATCGACGACATTCAGCTTGCCGAGTTCGACACCTCCGGACTCGAAATCAGCGACTGGCAGGGCCAGCAGATCCGGGATCAGATCCTCGACGGCAAACACTACCGCGCCGCCCGCTTCTCCACCCGGGTCACCCCCGCCCGCGCCGGGGAATTCACCTTCGCGCCCGTCTTCCGGGTCACCGTCCTCGAACCCGAGGAGGACCTCACCCGCGGACGCATGGGCATGTTCACCCGCAACGTGCGGCGGCGGCAGGTGCGCATCCAGCCCGAGCCGGTCGTCTTTGAAGCCCGCAATCCGCCCACAGAAGGCCGTCCCCGCGATTTCGACGGCGCGGTCGGCACCTTCACCTTCCAGGCCTCCGCCTCGCCCCAGGCCCTGAATGTCGGCGAACCCCTCACCCTCCGCACCCAAATCAACGGCTCCGGTAATATCCGCACCCTGCTCCCGCCCTCTCTGGAGGAAAGCGACGATTTCCGAGTCTTCAGCCCCCGCCTGGTCGAGGAGGATATGGCGCGCGACGGCCAAAGCGGCCGCAAAACCGTCGAGCAGGTCATCATTCCCCGGCACGCGGAAGTCACCGAAATCCCCGAACTGCGGTTCAGCTTTTTCGATCCCGACCGCTGGGAGTACGTCACCCGTACCGCCGGACCCTTTGCACTGGAGGTCCGTCCCGCCCCCGAAGGCGCGATGCCCGCCCTCACCACCGGAGCCGGAGCCCTGCGCCTCAATGTCGGCCCCACCCTCCTCGGACAGGATCTGGTCTACCTCAAGAGTGATCCCGGAACGATCCGCCCGCTTCACAGCATGTCCCCGGTCGCGTTTTCTCTCTGGTCCTCCCTGCCCCTGGCCGCCTGGGCCTTGTTCGGATGGACCCACCACCGCAAACAAACCCTTTTATCCAACCCCACCCTGGCCAAGCGCCAAAACGCCCCCCGCAACCTCCGCAAAAACCTCGAAAAACTGCATGCCGCCTCCGCCGCCGACATTCACGAGGCCATCTGGCAGTGCCTCACCGAATACCTTGGCCACCGCTTTCAACTTCCGCCCGGCGACATTCAATCCGATTCCCTGAAAACGCATCTGGACGGACAGCTTTCCGCAGAAACTATCGCCACCCTCGAAACCTGGCTTCAACGCTGCGAACGCGCCCGCTTTGCCGGCCAAGCGAACGCCGATGCGGGGAGTCTCGCCAAAGAGTTCGAATCCGTGATGCTCGCCCTCAACAAGGAGGCCTCATGAAAACGCTGCTGCTGTTGCTTCTGCTTCCCTTGCTCTGCCTCGGTGCCGACTGGACCGGGGCAATGGACGCCTTTGACCGGGGCGAATTTAAACAGGCCTACGACCTGTTTTCCGGTCTGCGCACCGACACCGCCACCTCCGCCGCCCTCGAATACAATCTCGGCAACAGCGCCTTCCGCATGGGACAGCCCGATCTCGCCCTTGCCCACTACCGCCGCGCCCTCTGGCTGTCCCCGAACGAACCCGACCTCACCGCCAACCTCAACCGCGCCCTGGATCTCCTCGGAGCCGAATGGCCCGAACTCCCCCTGTCCCGCCGCATCAGCGCCCCCCTCTCCCACAGCACCTGGACCGCGCTCTGGTTCACACTGCTCACCCTCACCGCCCTCTACGGAGCCCTCACCCGCCTGTCCCCGCCGCTGCGCCACGCGCAGGCCTGGGTCTACCCCCTCGCCTTCACCCTGCTGGCAGCCGCCCTGTGGGGACGATGGGCCGGCTCCCCGCAGCGCATGCGCCACGAAGGTGTCCTGATCGGACAGGAGATCACCGCCCGCTTCGAACCCGTCGAAAGCAGCACCCGCCACTTTTCCCTCCCCGGCGGCAGCGTCGTCCACATCCAGGATCAAACCCGCCAATGGGTCCGCATCCGCAGCAACGACACCTCCGGCTGGATCCACCGTGACGAGATTGTCCCTATTCTACAACCGTAAACGCATTCAGCCCGCCCTGTAAATGCCGGCGGGTGCTTTCATAAACAAATTCCCCCGTGAGAGTACCGGGGAGGTCAATGCGGACATTCATCTGACCGTCACGCCGGATGTATTCACACGTCAGTGCCCCTTCCGGATGCGGGAGCGAAAGCCGGATGTGTTTCAGATGTCCCGGCATCGGGGCAATCCGGACGGTGCGGAACCCCGGGGAGGCGGGGCGGATGCCGGCGATACCGGCGAAAAAATGAAACAGGGGATGCGCGCCCCAGCCGTGACAATCGGAGCGCGACGGCTCCGGCCGCTCGGGCGTGGTGTGAAACCCCTGTTTTTTCAGGGCGGTCCAAAACCTAAGCCGGTCGAAAAAGGCGCCTTCCTCTCCGCCCCCGTACAGGGCCTCAAGTCCGTAGTGGGAAAAATAAATCGACATCGGCGCCAGCGACACTTCTCCGGAAAGCCACGCACGCAGGCAGGCCTTGCCCTCCGTCCCGGTCAGAATCCCGCTCTCCAGGCTCCAGACCTGCGCGTGCTCGGAAAAATAGCGGTGTGACGAATCGTCGGCCATCAGGTGCACATCCGAAGACCAGTATTTTGCTTTAATCCGTTGGTTCAACCTTTCACGAAATCCGGAAATCCAGGGGATCAGGCCTTCTTCTCCGCAGGCGGCCTCCACCTCCGCCCAGGCCCGCAGGGCCCGGGAAAGATGCAGATTCGCCAGCGAGGAATCCCCTTCCCGCACGCCGGGGCCGCATCCGCTGTCCCACTCCGGAACCCAGTCCACAAAGGACCAGCCCGGCACCTGATGTATCAGGCAGTCCTCCCCCAGCCAGGCCAGACATTCATGCATCATCGCCCGAATTCCCGGCAGCAGGGTCCGTACAAACGCCTCGTCCCGCCGCCAGTAGGCATAGTCCCGGACCAGACAGGGGTACAACATGGAATACGTGAACGAGTCCTGTCGAATCGACGAGGGATAGCGCTCCGCCACCCATCCGTTCTCATGTCGGGACCAGTCAAACAGTTCCAGCGAACGCCGGGTCAGCGCGTCATCCCGGGTCAGACAATACCCTGCAAGCGCGGTGTTGGTGTGATCCCCCACATAAGACAACTGCTCATAATAGGGACAATCCACCCACTGCTCATGGGCGCAATGTTTCAAGCCCCCGAGGAGAATCGGCCACAAGGCGTTCAGGGCTTCATCCTCACAGGTGAACGTCCCCTCTTCCTGAAACGGAAATCCGGTCCGGCGCACCGCGAAACGCTCCAGGCGAAGCGGCGAATCACCCGTCCGCACGATCAACCGCAAAAACCGGCCCGACCGCCACCAGAAAGCAGGCGGACGCTGCCCGGTCTCACCGTTCAGCCGCCATCCATCCCCGAAGCCGTGAAAGACCTTGTCAATGAAAACATCGCGCTGACCCTTCGGGGTATCGGACCGGACCTCATATCCTGAGGCGGCATCGAAGAGGCTTTCCGCCCATTCAAGTCTCAGCTCCGACTGCCGGCCCCCGGAAACGGTCATCTCCGGATACCCGCACACATACTCTCCCATATCGATCAGACACTCCGCCTCACACCCCGCAGGCATCACCAGTGCCGACTCTTCTCCGGAGAAGAAAGTGCGCAGTCCCCTGTACATCGGATCGGAAGGCTCCGGCCCGGACCAGGGCCCATCGTTTAGGCCCAGCCGAAAGGAACAGAGACGAAAGCGTTTGAAGAGATCGCGGCGCTGCTCCGGCAATCGCGTGGGATGCATCCGCCAGCCCCGCGGGCGCGCGCCATGGCGTTCCGGCACCTCCGGCCTGCGAAGCACCGACAGCGGCACAGGCTCACGCACCCGCCCCCAGGCCTCCAGATCGGTGATGAATTCAGGCCCCACCACATGAAATCCGCACAAAGACGGTCTGACGCACTTCACCGCGTCCGACACATCCTCACAACGCCACTCCGCTATGCCGGTGGTCAGCTCCCTATCCAGCACTCCCTCACCTTTCACAATCACCCCCGGACGGCAGGTGCATTGCGCCAGGGGCGCCAGTGTTTCCGGCAGCCACCACACGCGCAGCTCCACGCGCAAATCCGCACCGTCGGTTTCAAGCGCATATCCGGCGACCGACCAGTGCGGGAGGTCGGACCGGTCCGGTCCCTTCCCCTGAAATTCGCCATTGATCCAAAGCTGATACCGCTGATCGGCAGAAAGGTAAAACCGGTGTTTTCCCGCCGGGACCCGGATCTCCCGCGTCAACCGCAGAAAAACCGGGCGCTTGACATCCCACGTCTCCGGCCCCACCCAGGCGGCCTGCTCAATCGGCAGATCCGCCCGCATTCCCGCCCAAAGCGGATGACGGTCGAGGGCCTTGGTTGAAAAACGGTTAATCTTCATAAGGGTAAAAGCATCAATCATCTCTTCAGGTAAATCATCATATATCAAAAGCGATCTCTAACCGGCAGCTCTCTCGACAATCTGATATGATTACGGAACCGATCTTGTCGAGAGGCTATCTTCATATCAGAAAATTCAGAACATTTCCATCCGCACTTGCGAATCCGGCGGCAGCCGGACTAAGGTTTATTAATCATGCAAATTCATCTTCCGCCGAATTCCAATCCTGACGTTCTAAGCACCGCCGTTCTCCAGGAAGCCATCAACACCTGTGCCGCCCGGGGCGGTGGCACGGTTTACCTTGAGCCCGGTCTGCACCGCAGCGGTTCCCTGCAGCTGAAATCAAACATCACCCTGCATCTTGAAGCCGGAGCGGTTCTGGAGGGCTCTGAAGATTTAAACGACTACCCGCCGGTGCCGTTTCATCACAACGAATTTCCAGTGACCCGCTCGCTGGTCTGGGCCATGGGCGAACAGAACATTGCCATCACCGGCTTCGGGCGAATCGACTTCAAAGGCTCCACCTTCATGAAACTCGACACCCCCGACACCCGAGGTCCGGGCGGCGAAGAGATCCACACCCTTCCCGAAGCCCTGCAACGGGAGGCGGTGGTGGTGGCGAATGACCGCCCCACGCAGCCGATTTTTCTGCACGAATGCACCCGCGTCCGCGTGGATAACCTCGAGTTGGTGGACGCCTCCTGCTGGACCCTCACCCTGAGCTGTTGCGAAGACGCGCAGGTGCGGGGCATCCGTGTGCGTAATTCGCTGGTGGTGCCCAACTGCGACGGGGTCAACATCAGCGCCAGCCGCAACGTGATTGTGACCGGCTGCACGTTTCACTGCGCCGACGACTGCGTGGCCGTGGTCGGCATCACCTGCTGGGACCGGCCCGCGGAGAATATCGTCATTTCCGACTGCACCATGGTCTCCCGCTCCTGCGGGGTTCGCATCGGACACCTCGCGAGTCAGGTGCGAAACGTGCATCTGCACCACCTCATCCTCTCCGAGGGCAACCGCGGCATCGGCATCTTCGCGGGCGATGGCGGGCTCGTCGAAATGATTCACGCTGATCACCTGATCCTCCACACCCATCTGTACGCCGGGTTCTGGTGGGGAAAAGGCGAACCACTGATCCTCTCCGCGGCAGACAGCACCGGCATTATTCGCAACGTGCGCGTTACGGAGGTCACCGCTTTCAGCGAAGGCCCTATTGTTCTGGCAGGAAACGACAACAACGTCACCGGTATCGCCCTGGAGGACTGGGATCTGACTCTGGTGCCGAGCGCAAAACGGGAACACCTTGGCAACTGGCTCGATCTCCAACCCGCCGCCTGCCGTCCCCTTGAGGCAAAGCAATTCCCCTGGCTGGTTCAAGTGGGCGTGGAGGATGTTTCACTAAAGGGAATACGCTTGGACACAAAGCAGGCGCAAGCAGCGGGATACGGGGTCGGCCTGTTTTCCGAATGTCGGAAACTGATATGTTCTTGAATCTGCGCATTTGCCCCTTTGCTTTTCATGCCGTTTAATAGGCTAATGCATCAAGAACCCACTCCTTTCGGCGCGTTTGTCGAGAACTCGGCGGCCTTCCGCGTGACGAATCCGGCCACACCCCGCGCCTTTGACAACTTTCTCTGGAACGATGCGGTCATGTCCTGCGTCCAACAGACCGGCACCGGCACCCTGGATATTCAGCCCGGCAAAGAACAGGCCATCCAGGTGTTCACCGGCGTGGGGCGCGTGTGCGATATCGAGGCCTTCGGCCGCGACCACCTGATGAGCCGCCTGATCTACATCCGCGACAATGCCACCGGGAACTTCTGGAACGCGGGCTGGGAACCGGTCCGGGCTGAATATACACGCTATGCCTGCGAGCACGGACTGGGCTACACGCGCATCGAATCGGAAACCAACGGCATCGCCGCCTCGCTGCTGATCGTGGTTCCGCCGGGGGATGCCCCGGTGGAACAGTGGCGGCTAGAACTCCGCAACCGCTCTGACAGCGCCCGCGACCTCACGGTTTTCGCCTACAATCAATATCAGCTCGGCTACAAGTGGGGCTTTGAAAGCTACGGCGACATGCTCTACCGCGGGGCCTGGTTTGATGAGGCCGTGCAGGGGATGATCATCCAGAAACACCCCTATGTCGCTCCCCATGCACACCTGACCGCCTTTTTCGGGGCAGACCGCATGCCCGACGGTCATGACGGCAGCCGCCGTCTCTTTGTCGGGGACTATGCCACCCTCGCCGCACCGGAGGCCGTCGTCAACGGCGCCTGCACCAACACCGCCGGCTCCTGCGAAGCCACCGTCGCCGTATTGCAGTTTAATATAATGCTTGATCCCGGTAAAGCCGATGCGGTCGAGTTTGTAAACGGACTCACCGATTCAGAGAAAAACGCCGCCGCCTTGTGTCAACAGTTTGCGGGAACCGCGCTTAAGGCCCTGGAGGCAGTCAATGCCGGGGCCCAACGCCGACACGACCGCAACACCGTGACCACCCCCGACCCGCAGTTCAACCGTCTGATGAACGACTGGCTGAAACAGCAGACACTCTTTGGCGCCACCTGGTGCCGCTGGGGATACATGGGCTATCGCGACATCGTGCAGCACGGCATGGGCATCTGCTCCTTCGCGCCGGAGCGCACCCGAGAAATTCTCATCGAGGCCTGCGCCCACATGAACTCCGACGGCATGGCTCTGCGCGGCTGGAATCCGGTGGACACCAAACCCTACAGCGACAGCACCCTCTGGCTCGTCTACACCCTCACCGCTTATCTCAAGGAAACCGGCGATTTCGGAATTCTGGAGGAAACCGTTCCCTGGTTCGACGGCGGGGAAGCCTCTCTGCTGGAACATATCGAAACTGCGATGCAGACCCTGGAGGACAACAAAGGGGCCCACGGACTTTGTCTCATCCGCTTCGGCGACTGGAATGATTCGCTCACCAACATCGGCCGAGAAGGCAAAGGCGAAAGCGTCTGGCTGTCCATGGCCTATGTCCACGCCATGGATCTGCTGCAGGAACTCTTCACCTTCCGAATGGAGGAGAACCGCGCCTACACCTGCGGACAACGTGCAGAAACCATGCGGGAGGCCCTGAAAAATCAGGCATGGGACGGCAACTGGTTTGTGCGCTGCTTTGATGACCGCGGCGAGCCCGTGGGATCGCTGCGGAATGACGAGGGAAAGCTTTATCTCAATCCGCAGAGCTGGGCGCTGATCACCGGAATCGCCGACGAAACGCAGCGTGAACAAATGCTGGCGGCCTGCCGCGAACATCTGCTCACGCCGGCGGGATACCGGCTGCTTCACCCGCCCTACCTCAAGCGGAACGACCACATCGGCCGCATAAGCTATCTCGAACCCGGCATCTGCGAAAACGGCACCGTCTATTCCCACGTGAACGCCTTTTTGTTTTTGGCGCAACTCAAAGAAGGCATGGGCGACGAGGCCTACGAGACCTTCCGCCGGCTCAGCCCCGGCTATGCTGGATCCGATAACAGCCCCAAACACAATATCCCTCCCTACGTGTATGCCAACGGCTACTATGCTCCCGAACACCGCAACAATCCGCTGCAGGCCGAATTCACCTGGGTCACCGGCTCGGCGGCCTGGTGGCTCGAGGCGGCCATGGAGCATATGATCGGGGTTCAGCGCGGCTACGACGCTCTGATCATTCAACCCGCCCTCCCCACCGGTTGGGATGACGTAACCCTGAAACGAAGTTTCCGCGGCAAAGTCTTTCACATCACCCTGAAGCGAACCGGCCGTCCGGGTCTGCGCTTAAACGGAAAACCCATACAAGATCCACGGATTTCACTTGAAGTCTGTGAACCTGAGAACAGCATTGAGGTGACCCTATGACCTACCCCACATCACATCAACCTGCGCACAAATGTAGCCGTGGATTTACGCTCATTGAGATGCTGGTGGTGATCACGATCATCATCATTCTTGCATCCCTCCTGCAACCGGGCATTCAGAACGCTCTGGAGCGGGGACGCCTGGCGGGTTGCATGAGCAATCTACGCCAGCAGGGGATCGCGGTGATGGCCTTCGCGGCCGAAAACAACCAGAGTCTGCCGACCCATCAGTCCCGCCCGGCATCCGGGCATAACCGTTGGGGGCACGAGAATATTGGGTGGGAACAGGCATTGATCCGATATCTCGACGATTCTGAACCTGGTGATGCGAACGAGGCCACAGGAAACGCGGCGTTTATCTGTCCCTCCAGCAGCATCCGATGGAATTCCGGCACCCGCAGATATCTGCACCGGGGTGTCGTGTCCGGGGCCTCCAGCAATGCCTACTCCGGACTGTATTATAATTATCAGGCGTCCCCCTTAAACACCGATCGCGCCAATCCGAATCCCTCCCTGTTACGAATGAATTTTTATGCGCGGCCGTCCTCACAGCCCTTGCAGTGGTGTTCCCAGCGTTTTTCAACAGATCCAACCATTCCCTACAACACCAATACCCTTGCGGCACTCAGCTGGCATCCCCGGGGGCGGCCCACCCTGTTTATGGATGGAAGCGCTCTCCTGCTCACCCGTTCAATTCACAACACCCTCGGGGAACAGGTCATGGTGAGGGCAAACCATCCCGACAATATAAATCACAGTGCCGAGATGGGGGTTTGGGGAAATGCGGGTGCCTTCAGTTTACGTCTCAGGGAGGAACTCTGAGCCATGTTCACACTCCTCCTGATGCTCTTTTTGCTTCTCTCCCTTGGAGTTCTTCTTTTCCTGAAGTCTAAACCGGGGCTCAAACCTGTTGCCTTTGCACTTCCCGTCATCGCCTTGCTGCTTTTCATGTTCCGGCCGGCCCCCTCAACCAACCGGCGCCCGCAGACCGACCGCAGATTTCAGCAGGAGCTGGCCCGGATCACCGGAAGCCATCTGGCCATGTCGTTAACATCGCATTTGCCTTCCCGAAGTTCTGTGTTGATCCTTCACCCGGAGAGGCGTTCACACGTGTTTCAACAAATTCAAGGCCGGCATTTTCTGGCGGGAATCGAAAGCGGCCTTGAAACGCACGCAGGTGCGGTCCACGTGTTTCCGGTTCAAGAAGAGCTTTATATAAACACCCAAACCCTGCGTCGGGCTCTATCGCAATATGAGGGTGTGAACGGCCTGATCCTGATCGGCATGCAAATCATGGCAGATCCTGATCTGCGCTCCTTATCCTTGCCGCCCATGGTGCTCAGCGACCTCGGCGATCCGGGCAGCTCGGAATGGGCCCTGCAAAACGGCGTTGCGAAGGCGGCGCTCTTTAGCAAAGACTCCGCTGAACAGCTCCCCGAAAGGCCCGGCCCGGAGGCATACTTCACCTCGCGGTATGAAATCCGAACCGTCTCCGATTTGCAATGAGGGCCGGGATCGAAATCTAATCAATCCTCAGTCGTCAAACCGGACGATTCCCCAGTGCCGGGGGCCGGCGAGGAGTTTGTCGTCTTTGGTGTCCGGCCAGGCCGCACGGAGATTCATCAGGGTCGGAGTTCCGTTTTGCATGGACAACGCCATGCGCCACGTTTCCCCAGCCCGGGGAACAGCGCCCAGCACTTCTGCAGGGACAAATGCACTCAGCATGAGTTTGCCGTCTTCATGCGTGACGTGTGAGCGCACCTCCGGATGATCCTGGATGTTCCCCGCGCCGGGATGGGTCCGTCCGCGCCATTGGCCCACCCATCCGCGCCAACCGCCCGGGGCAGGCACCGGCTGCAGCCAAAAGTGGCGGTCAATCGAAGCCCATTCATCCGGTCCCTCAGCGTCGGGCCGAACAAACCATTCCATGTTTTGTGCCGTCCAAAACCATTCGGGGTCGAGGTCATACACCGTATCCGCCGAAAACCGCACCGCCAGATACAGCCCTTTCGGCGACCAGGCCACCGCCGCTTCGGGAGCCATCCGGTCCACATGCAACCAGGTCGCGTTCCAGCGGGCTTCTTCCGGCCACGCCTCCCATCCGTCTTCCAGTGAAAGCGTGTCCACACGCGGCACCGACACCTGCGCCGGACGCAGCCAGACGGTTTGCCGGCCCCCTCCGTCCAGGAGCAGATTGAGCGGGACAGGTCCGGAAGCGTTGCTCAGTGCGGCAAACTGAACCTCCACCGACCCGCCGGTTCCCAGTTCCCAGGTGGAGGGGGTAACCGTCCCCAGAGCCGGATCCACCTCCACCCTTCCGCTCGCCGGGGTTCCGCGGCTGCGCGCAAGCGTGACCGGCGTAGCCTGCCCCGGATGGTAAGCGGGAGCCTCAACGCTCAACGCCGGTTGAACATACACCCGAACCGGCCACGTCCGTTCCCATCCCCCGCCTTCAGCCACAAGCGAAAGCGTATAGGCCCCGGGGTCCAGACTCAGGCGCGGTCTAACCGATACCGTCCATTCATCCGGTCCCTTCACAATGGAAACACCCCAATCCTCCGCAGCCGCGTCCAAACGGACGGTGTGAGCTTGCCCCGCCGGATCTTCAAGCACCCATTCCACCGTGTCCTCCACCGGAACATGCTGAATCCGGTGTGACGTGAACGCCACCCGCCGCATCGCCTCCCATGATGCCGGCCACGCATCAAAATGGTAATAGGCCACGGTGTCCTTCAGCACCGTGCCCGCTTCGATCGCATTTCCGTATTGATCATAGGCCCGCCGGGCCTGGCGCAGTGCCTCCGGGGCAGGATGCTCCCCCTCCACCGCCCAGACCGTTGCCACCCCGCCGCCCGACGGCCGGTCCCATAAGAGACACCAAATGTCTGGATGTCCCAAATCAATAGTGCCTCCGTGTTCCGTGGCCGCAGTCTGCGCCGACAGCGCCGCAAGAGTCGCCGCGCTGGGCCGCAACATCCCCTGCGGATCAATAATGCCACTGGAGGCAAAACGGATGGGTCCCTCATCGACATCCCGGTCATAAAACCAGAAAATTTTATCCACCCCCGCCCAACGGGACAGCAGATAGATGCGCGGCAGCCAGACCGCCTGCAGGCGTTCGCCGACCGCCGGTCCGTAGTGGACATCCCAGCCCGTCTCCGTAATCCACACCTCATGTCCCCGCGCCTTGAACATGCGCACATAGTCCCGGATACGGTCCAGCACCAGGGAGTCATTCGACCTTCGCTCCCCGCCCACATTAGTGTCGCGCCTGGCCTTTTCAGGCGCCACGGTTCCCGTGTAAATATGAATGCATGAAGCCCAGAAATCGTCGGGATCCGTCAGGGCCAACACCTCTTTCATCGCCTCCGGATACATAAACTGGTCACCCGCCAGCACCAGGCGTTGTCCCCGACCCGCCTGGCGGAGTCCGGCACTGGCGGCCCGGATGAATTGGGAATAATTCTTTGGATCATGCACATGACCCGGGAAAAAGGTCTCCTCTTCATTCCCGGCCTGGAACCACCCCTTGTCCGGAAAATGATTTCCGATGCGCATAAAGGTTTCCTGCACTTGACCGGGGTCGTCCATCCAGCGTTGCCGGTCCCCGGTAACGAACACCTTCTGAATACAGGGCAGCGTCAAGACGCCTGCGGCGCGGGCCGCATCCAGGCGCTTCAGAAAGTCCTCGCCCTGCGGGGTCGTGGTGCCGTGGTTCCCCCGCCCGTACCAGCCCCAGACATAGTCACGCGCCCAGTGAATGCCCAGACGCGCGAATAAGTCCCAGTCCGCCCACTGGTGGGTGTTGATCCCGACAAAAGAACGCATCCGTTCCGCCTCCGTTCGCGGCGGCATCGGGAGAATCCGCACCATGCGCTGCAAGGCCTCGGCAAGCACCGCCCCGTCCGCGGCACGCTCCAGACGAGCCTCCAGCACAAAGCCCCCGAATGCCGTCAGACGCAGCGTCCGCTCCTCCGTCCAGACCTCCTGGCCTGCAGGGACCGACACATCCCGCAAATCCCAGTCCGACACCTCCGCCCCGTCGGCGGTCACCAGCCGCTGGCGGAGCCGGTATTCTCCAGAGGATGGGGTCTCAATCCGAAACCGGACCCGCACATTCCCCGCATCATCCGCAAGGCCGCGCGGACTCAGCATCTCAACCTCCAACCCGGTCTGCGCAAACGCGCCCGCGCCCACGCCAAACGAACACACAAGCAACAAGACTTCAAACACACGGGATTTTAAAAACATTACCAATCTCCTGAACGGGTTCCATAATAGACTTGATCAAGCGAAGCACCCCAGGGCGCACACGTCAAACCAAGCCACGAATCATCATATCAGATACCGAGAAAGGGCCGGAGTATCTGCCGCCATCCCCTACTCCACTTCTACAAGCGTGAGCCAGTGGATATGCGCCATGCCTTCGACGCCGAGGATAAGGGTTTGCGCTTCCGCAAGCTCAATCTCCAGCCCTATCGTGGTGGCTTCACGGGGAGTATCGGGCACAACGTGAATGGCGATCTGCTCTCCGTCAACATTCAGAGTGAGCGTTTCCCGCTCGCCCATGGGGGCGGCACTAAGTTCAAGGCGGTAGCGGCCCGGATCCACGTTAAAGCGGAAGGTCTGACCGTTCCGGAAGCGCACGGAGTCGCGGTTCAGCGGACCGGGAATCCAGTGTTTGTCTTCGTTCAACATGGCGGCGGGTTGAAAGCCGTGACCCTTGTCCGCGTCATACAGATCGTCGTGCAGCACCGGAGTGAAGGTCCGCACATCGCCAAGGGTGAGGGTGCCGACAAACTCACGCCCTCCGAAATCGAAAAGATAGACTTGGCGCTCCTGATCGCGGGCCATGCGGGCCTGACGAGCAGCTTCGCGGGCCTGTGCGGCCTCGGCCCGGCGCTGCCACTCCGCCGGCAGGGTCTCCAGAGCCACATAACGGGGAAAAGGCGTCAGGGTCACCCGCTCTCCCGCCGCAACCGTGGTTTTGGCGCTGAAAGAATCCGTAACCTCACCGGCGCCGAAATCCAGTTCGGCGGTGCCGGTGACGGTCCAGGCGGTTAGGAGGGGTTTGCCGTTGCGCTGCCAGAGGTAGACCCAGACATCCGGGTTGTCAGTGAGCAGCCGCAGCGCGCGTCCGGGGCCCACGCCCTCGAATTCGCGAATGAGGGTGGCGTAGGTGAAGTAGGCGGGGCGCAGCGAGTGATCATTCCGCGCCAGTCCCGCGCCGGCGTGCATCGACTCGGTGCTGCCGCTTTCGCGGTAGATGAAGACCTTGTCCACGCCGGCGGCCAGGAGCAGGAGGGTCACCCGCGGAAGTTTCATGGCCTGTTCCCGTTCACCCAAACCGATGGGGCCGCCGACATCGTAGCCGGTTTCGGTGATCCAGACTTCTTTGTCCGGTGCATGGCGGTTCCGCCAGTCGGTAAGTTCGCGAATGCGTTCGGGAAAGGTGGGCATGCCCTCGATGGGACGCCCGGATCGGTTGGCGTTGGGATCCCGGGTGGCGACTTCGGGGTCCTGCCTTCCACTGTAGTAATGCACGGTGATGAGGTCGGTGAAGTCCAGCGGCGTTTTTCCGTCCGCGTAGGTATGGGTGCGCAGCTCATTGACGAGGCTGACCCCGATGCCGGCGTAGCCCGCGTGGGCGACCCTTGCCCCGGGGTCGGCCCGCTTCACGCCCTCGGCCCCCTGCCGGAAGAGTTCATAGTACTGGGCCATGCTTCCCACCCAGGGAGCCCAGGTCGGGCCGACCAGATTGGGCTCGTTCCACAACTGGAAGACGGAGATCTGACCCAGCCCCGTCGTTTTGTCAGGCGTGCGCAGCGTGTCCTCGGGCACCGCCCGGGACCCGTAGCGCGCGGCGAGCTGATAAATGGCCTCGCCGTAATCCGCATAATCGTTGGGCGGCCAGGAATGGCGGTTTCGGGTCACATCCGCCGGAGCGGAGGTGGACCAGGCCGGGACCTGGAAGGTGTAGGGCAGCACCTGCATGCCTCGCTTGTGATATTCCTCCACAAACACATCGTGCCGCACATGCCATGGCGCGATGGAGCCGTCGAAGGCAAAATGGTCCGGCGCATTGCTGAACATCTGCCATTTCATATTTTCAAACCGGATCCAGCCGACGCCAAGCCGGCGGTTGATGTCAAAAAAGTCAAACGAGGAGGCGTTCATGCCGAAGCGGGAATCATCCGGCAGGGTTTCGAGGATGCGCGGGAGGGTGAAATGGCTGCGGGACAGGATCTGTCGGAACCCGTCTCCCTCCACCCGCGCCTCCATCAGATAAGCACCCGGATCGATCTTCACAACAGGAAGCGCGGCCCAGACAAACGCGCCGGCGGGCACCTCCAACTCCAGCGTGCCCTCTCGGAGAGCGGGGCCGAGCTCCGCAAAGGCAAAATCCTCATCGCGGACGCCCTCGAAAACCCGGAGCTGCTGCGGCAGCCTCAGGAAATTCAGAGACTCCCCCTGTTTGTGGTAGCGCAGGCGGATAAAACGAGCCTTGAACGGAGTCGGGACCGACAGATTTTGCTCGCCCCATTTTTTGTGAAGGTCCAGATTTTGCAGTCCCGGGACCGGCGCGAAGCTCTCCCCGTCCTGCGAGGCTGCAATGTCCAAATTCCAGATCCAGTTGGCGTCCCCGGCGCGGTACTGCAGGTGGGTAATCCGACGGGATGCGCCAAGATCCACATAGTGAAACGCCTCGGTGTAGCCGGGGTCGTTGATACGGCGGTCCAAACCGGTGAAAGGGCTTCCGTCGGTGAGCGAGCCGTCATCAATTCGCTCCCCGTTGACCACAACCCAGCTCGTACAACCCCCGACGCGGTTCAAGCCGTGGACAGGATGGGGGATGTCGGGCTCAATCCATTCCGGGTTGGAACCCAGCCGATACGTCACGTGCAGCCTGCGGGGGGCGTTGGTCGGGTTTTCCAGCAAAACCGCGGCCTGAAGGGCCTCGCCGGGCTCCACATCCGGCGCACCATGCAGGACGGCGCGCAGGGTTCGCTCCGCCTCCGGCAGGCGGGCGCGCCCCACCAGGGCATCCACGGTATGTACCCACAAGCCAACGGCGGTCAGCTCGCCCCGCAGTCCCGACACCAGCACAAAATCCCCTTTGCCGGAGTTGATTTGGGATTCGCCCTCAAACCGCAGCGCATGCGAGCCCAGTTTGGGTGCCGGATCGGCAACCGGCACCGCGCGGGCCCGCGTCATCCGCCAGGCACCCGTGTTGGGGATATCCCCGGCACTCAGCATCGGATTAAGCAGCCGCAGGGATTCGCCGGGCCGCGCCGTCAACACACTTCCCTGCGGCACGACCGCGCAGGCCAATGCCGCCCACATCATCAAAAAATAAACAAGGAGCTTCTTCATATTTGTCTCTCACATTGCAGGGGTTTGTGTTTCAAGCATCCCAACTTACACCCGGCCGCTTCGGGAAGGCAAGGCCTGATTCCCCGGGCCGGACCCGAACCGGCGTTCTTCGAAGAAACTCGCGCGAATATCTGATATGGCTTCCTTTCGGGCATTTGACTTTCAGGGGGGGCGGATTGAATACATTCAACCATGAAACATTACCCCCACTTACAATAAAGGCGGAGAACTTCGCTGACCGCGCCCTGAACTTCTTATTTCCGCCAGCCGGGGGCAAGATACACGTTGGGCGACAGGAGGCGCTGCTTCGCGGCGGAGGAATCGCCGTTCCGCCGCTTCCGGTAGATGGCAATGACCGCCTCCGCGATTTCGCTCCAGGGTATGGTCAACGCCGTCACCCCTGCATCCACCGCCCGGGTCTCATCACCATAGGCCACCATCGGAAACTCCGCACCCAGTATCTTCCGCGCCACCTCCGCCGATGTGTTGTTGCCGCAGAAAAGACAGTCGAAATGCCCCTGCGCCTGCAGCCGCCGGAACGAATCCTCAAAATTCTCATCTTCCCAGTCCTCGGTGTATTCCACCGCCATCGGTTCCCATAAACTTTTAAATCCCTCCAGAAGATCCGGCCAGGTGTTCGGGGTGCCCATCATCACCGCCGGACACGTAAAGGCTCCGTTCTTTTTCAGGAGCTGCGCGGCGCTGACCCCGGCGGAATACAAATCAACCGAAATGCTGTCGGTGAAGACCGAATTCAATCCCGGCTGCGGCTTGCGGTCGATCAACACACTGTAATGCACCACATCTGGAATATCATGCAAATCGTAATGACCGCCCCAAATCACGCAAAACCGGTCCGGCGGATACTCCGTGAACGCGTCCGCATAGTCGATCACATAATCAATTTTCTCCTCGTGCAAACGCTCCTCGAGCAATTCTCTCAGAATTGCACCGAAACGGCGTTCCTCTGTTTTAGACGTGCCATGCAGAATCAGAGCCATTCCTTTGGGCGGATGCTTCTCCGAGGCGACATAGGTGCCGCTGGCTTCCGTGCGGTGCAAATACCCCTCGTCACACAACTCACGGATGAGCCCGTGCGCCGTCTGATAAGAGATCTTGTACCGGCCGGCCAGCTCACGGTTCGACAAAAACCAATTGCCGGGGCGGCGGTGCCCCTCTTTGATTTTTTCAATTAAAAGGGCTTTGACCTGTTCAACTCGGGCGGTTCGTTTTTTGGGCATAATCAGTTATCCTACAAGGGTTCACATCTTAAAAACAAGTTCAATCCCTGAAAACAACCCATTGATTTCATATCATATCAGAGTTTCATACTCTTGGGTTCCAAACCCTTGCATATCCGAAATCCCCTCCCTAGGGTAAATTCACGTTGCAACCCCAACCAGGTCACACCCTATGAAATCAACCCGAAATATTTCCCTCACACTCCTCATTATCCTTTGCGCCGGTCTGCGGCCTTTCGCGCAACAGATTCCTGAAGAAAGCCGCATCGCCCGGCTGCCTCCCGGCACCGGCCTGGTTCTCATCAATCCGCTGGATGACACCCGCAGCACCGACCGGGGCCGCCACAACATTCAACAGATCGATTCCTTCGTCGAAACCGGAATCCCAGCACGTCTAGGCACCCGCATGTTGCGGCTCCGCTCCCTTTCCACCGGTCGCAACGGGAAAGCATCCTACTGGCTTCCCGCAGACACATCCTCCCGCTTTGACGTCTTCGGCTTTTGGATCTACCTCGAGGACAATCACCGGGTCAATCAACTGGGCATCGAGGTGACCGACGGCGAAGGCGAAATGCTCCTCGCCATGAAAGAGGTCGGCACCCTCAGCGGCTGGCACTGGGTCGAATTTGTGCCCGAGGACTTCCGCTCCTCCTTTAACCAGCCTCAACACAGCGGAGCCCTGGTGCAGCCCCTGCGCCGCATCGGCATCACCTGGTTTGCTCCCGAAGGCGAAAACACCTTCCTCGTGGAC
The DNA here is from genome assembly GCA_020831625.1 of Verrucomicrobiota bacterium. GTDB lineage: Bacteria > Verrucomicrobiota > Kiritimatiellia > SS1-B-03-39 > UBA6053 > PXAS01. The sequence continues at coordinate 26,702 of JAFIGD010000046.1, forward strand.
GGACTCGTCGGCCGCGCTCCCGGTCAGGGAGGCGAATTCAACCTCGAAATCCAAACTCCGCACTATTTTTTGCACGACGACCCGGTCCGCGCCGCCGTCACCCTCAATAACCCCACCTCCGAACCGCGCACCGTGGAGATTTCCTACAAAATACAGCGCGATTCCCATATGGTCCCCACCCCGCCCCCGCACCCGGACTGGGGCACCGACATTGCCCACGGCCGTCCCAATCAAACCTGGCACGACGGGAATCTCCTCGATGAAGGCTCGCTGACCGACGGCATCGATCACACCTACGCGGAAACTCCCTGGGGCCAGGGCTCCAAAGGGGCCATGCAACAGATCGATCTCGAATCGGTTCAAGAAATCAAAGCCATCACCCTGGTCCCCGCAGACGGCAACTGGCTGCGGCTTCTCAACGTTTCCACCTCGACCGACGGCGAAACCTTCACCCCGGTTGCCAACCTGCAGAACATCGATCTGCAGGGGCTGCGCCACGAACGGCTGCTGAAACCCGAAACGCCGGTCAGCGCCCGGCACCTGCACTTTGAGCATCATGATCAGGGTCAGGGCGTTCAAAAAATCACCCTGCCCTCGCTTATCCGGGTCTTCGACGGGGTGGAGAACGAGACCTGGCAGGCACCCGAAACCGGTGAGGTGGTGGCCGAAGGCTCCCTGCGCTTCGAGGCCGCCCCCGGCCGCTTTGCCCTCGGGGAACTCATCACCTCCTCCAGTCCCGGCCCCGGCGCCTATCTGTTTTCCTACACCGTGAACGACGGCGAACGCACCTACGGGTCCTGGCGTCATCTCTTTGTGCGCACCGCCCCGGTCGAAACCCTGCCGAAGTACGGACGTTTCGGCCTGAACGTCAATTCCGACATCAACGTCCGCTGGTTCCGGGAGATGGGCTTTTCCTGGATCCGCTACGAAAATCACAAATGGAATTTTGTCTCCCCGGAGGAGGGGAAATATTTCTTCGACGGATCCGTCGCCCCCTGGCGCGTCCCCTTCGACCGTCATTATCAGAGCTTCATAGACAATGAACTCCAAATCCTCCCTTATCTCTTCCAGTCCCCCCGCTGGATTTCCTCGGCGGAGGATCCCGGACACCGCCGCGCCGCCCAGCATCCGCCCAAAGATTTGAGCCGCTTTGGGGAGTTCGTCTTTCAAAGCGTCGCCCGCTACGGCTCTGTGGTCCATCCGGAGGAGGTCCTCAAAACCAACGACAAAAAAACCGGACTCAATAAAATCCAGGTCTACTCGCTTTGGAACGAGCCCAATCTGGATCACCCGCACTACGGTCATTTCATCGGACCGCTGACGGATTACTTTGAAATGTTCCGCTACGGCGCCATCGCCGCCAAACAAGCAGATCCCAGTGTCCGGGTCGCCACCGCCGGCTTTGCCGGCATTGATCTGGACCTCATCGATCAGCTCGCCTCGTATACCTACGCCAACGGCCGCACTCCCGTGGACTACGCGGACGTGCTCAACGCCCACCATTACACCGCGCGTCAGCCCCCCGAAACCGCGCGCGTCAACACCAACATCCAGCGCGGCCGCGATGTCGTCGAAGGCCCCACCTTCGAGGAGCGCGTGCTCCGCCTCGACCACTGGCGCCGCCGCAACATGCCCGGAAAAGAAATGTGGATGACCGAAACCGGATACGACACCGGCGGTCACGAGTCCGTCTCCTACCGCGAACAGGCCTCCCGCATTCCGCGTCTGCTCATGATCGCTCTCGGCAGCGGCTTTGATCAGGTCCATCTCTACCGCTCCTCCGGCAGCACCCCCCGCAAATACGAGGCCACCGGGATTTTCGATGACCAGTGGAACCCCAAGCCCTCCGCCTTCAGCTTCGCGACCCTCATTCAGGAACTCGACGGCTATGATCTCGGTGTCCGCATCCCCCATCCCAATGAAAATGTCTGGGCATACGGATGGAAAACCGGCGACGATGTCGTCATCGCCGCCTGGGTGCTTGGCGAATCCACGCAACTGGGGTTCGACCTCGGGTCGGCCACCGTCACCGACAGCTTTGGCCACCGCGCCACCCGCAAGGTGACCGCCGATTTTCAAATCAGCGACTTTCCGGTCTACATCCGCGACATCAGCAACCGCGCCGAAGCACAGCGGCTCTTCGAGGCCGGTCTCGCCGCCCGCCGCGACCTGTACGCCCGCCGCGAACGCATGGCTCAAGCCCCCGGCTTCGGCTTTGACTTCGGCAAAGGCGAACGCATTGGCGCCTTCGACCTCGGAACCGTCCGCCGCTACCGCGCCATCCTCGGTCGGGAATCCTTCAGTCCCGAACAGGGATACGGCTTTGAAGGAAATCTCGAGCGCATCACCGCCTCGGAGCGCGCCTGGATTCGCGACGACGCCGCCCGCGACGAACTCCGTCTCCCCCAGGACACCGCCTTTGTCTTCAACGCCCCCGGCGGACGCATGGCGCTCGACCTCTCCGCCAACGACCGCGCCCGCTTCCGCATCACTTCCGGAGAGTCCGTACAGGAAATCGACTTCGAAGGCGGCGGCGACTACCGCCGGGTCATTCTCAACATTGGGGACACCCCCGTCCGGGTCACCGCCCTCGGTCACACCAGCAGCCTCCGCTGGCTGCGCGTCTTCCCCGAACCCTACAGCGACCACGTGAACTGAACCATGAAAACACCATCCCAAACCCTCCTTCTCGCCCTCGCCGTCTGCCTCACCCCGCTCATTGCGGAAGAGCCGGAGGCCTTCAATCCGGTCGGACTCATGCTCACCTGGCAGCGCGATCCCACCACCACCATGACCATTGACTGGCAGCGCCGCGCCGAGGAACTCTACCGCCCCGCGCAAATCCACTACCGCCTTCGCGGAGAGCAGGCTCCCTGGATTGTTGTGGAGGCTGACCGCTTCGACTTCCCCTACTCCACCCGTAAAATCGACCGCGTGGAACTCACCGGGCTCCACCCCGGCACCGAATACGAGTTCCGGGGCGATGCGGACTCCCCCGTCTTCTATTTCCGCACCGCGCCCGCGAAGCTCGAGGGCCGTCTCCGCCTGGCCGTTGGCGGCGACATGCGCCACCGTCAAAGCCGCATGGAATCCATCAACCGCGTGGCCATGGCCGAAGAACCCGACATCATCTACCTCGGCGGCGACTACGCCTACGCCGACGGACGCGAGGACCGACTCTACCGCTGGTATGAGTACTTCGACGCCAAACGCAACAGCCTCATCGCCCCCGACGGACGCGTCACTCCCGTGGTCGGTGCCATCGGCAATCACGAGGTGCGCGGCGGCTACGCCTGGGGCCGCATGGTGAACGACGCCGCCCGCCTGGAATTCGCCCCCTACTTTTACGCCCTGTTCGCCTTCCCCGGCCTGCCCGGATACGGCGTGCTCGATTTCGGCGACTATCTAAGCCTGATCGTCCTCGATTCCGACCACACCAATCCCATCCCGGGTACCCAGACCGACTGGCTCCGCGCCACCCTCGCCGCCCGAACCCGCGTCACCCACGTGCTTCCCACCTACCACGTGCCCGCCTACCCTTCGCACCGTGCCTTTGACGACCGCGCCGCCACCCTCGTCCGCGAAAACTGGCCACCTCTCTTTGACGAATTCGGCATCCGCCTCGCCTTCGAGCATCACGACCACCTCTACAAGCGCACCCATCCCATCCGCAACAACCGCGTCGATCCCAACGGCGTCGTCTACATGGGCGACGGTGCCTGGGGCGTCTGGACCCGCGATCCGCATCCCGTGGACCAAACCTGGTACCTCGCCGAAGCCGAAAACACCCTCCACGTCATCATGCTCGATCTCTATCCCGACCGGCAGGAGCTCTATGTCCTCAATCCCGACGGCGAACGCATCGATGAATATGTGATCCATCTCGACCGCCCCGCGCCCGTGGAAGAACAGTTCATCGGCCTTCGCCCGGACTCCCCGCCCCCTCCGGCCGCCACCCGCCCCGTCCCCGCGCCGAAGGAAACACCCGCAGAGGAGGCTGCGGCGGCCGTTGTGCCCGACGCCCTGCCCCCGGGTGCCGGACAGCTTGTGCTCTCCCCGGAACAGGTCACCCTCGAATCCGGCGAGGGCGATGCCGGGCTGCTGCTCAGTCTGCAGGAGACCATCGGCGATCCCCGTGCCGGCACTGCGGGACGGCCGACCGAAGGCTGGCGGCCAAGTTGGCGCTTTGACGATTATCCGGTCTCCGCCATCATCGACCTGAAAACGCCCCATCACCTCACCCACCTCTACTTCTTCGATGCCAACAATGACGGGATCATCCGCTTCGAGGCCGAAATCAGCGGGGAATGGCAACAAATCGCCGAAGATGATCAGAAGCTCTTCAACCGCTGGGTCGGACACGACATCAACGTCACCACCCAACGCATCCGTTTCACCGCCGAATCCCGCGTCATCCCCAATGAAATCATCCTCTACGGCACTCCCGCCGAATAGGCCCCGATTTTAAAACATATCAGTTAATCACAGCCTCCCCTGCTTATCCATTGACGCTTTAGGCATAGGCGGGGTAGAGTAACATAGAATAGAAATTTCCACACAAGGAGATCGATGATGAAAATGAAAAAAATCTTACTACCCATTGCGGCAACCCTCCTCTCGGGAGCAGCCCTCGCCAGCCAAATCATTTTGATTGATTTTGGAAGTGCCGGAGGGGCCGGAGGAATGGGTTGGAACACTTTGGCGAATGCGTCAGCGACAGGGACATCCACCTTCAACCTGGATGATACCAATAATGATTCCAGCGGTTTAAGCGTAGGTCCCTTCACTGCGGCCGGGGTTGACGGAGCGGGAACCAATCTAAATGTTACGACCACTGGCGGACCGGTGAATTTACAATCCACACATATACCCACTTGGGCGAATGCCAATGCGATCAACGACCACTTTCTCCTTACAGGTTCGAGTGCCACCGGCGGGTTCGCAATTACCGGACTACAAGCCGGATGGACCTACAATGTGAATTTGGCGGTGTTTGCGGATAATTCCGACCGATTTGCCACATACAATTTTGACGTGTACGACGCTGTGGATGAATCCTACAGAAACGTGGGCTTATTTGCCGGTATCAACTCCCGGTATAATGTTTCGCTGGGAAATCTTGGCAACGACCTTTACGTCACCTTTACCGCGCTTAGCAATGAAACAACGCTTCGAGTTCTGGCCACAACTGGATCAGGTAGTGGAGACCGAGCAGCGTTCAACGCCATGCAAATCGTCGCCATCCCCGAGCCCTCCACCATCCTGCTCAGCCTCCTTGCCCTGGGGACCGCCGTCCTGCTTCGCCGCCGCAAGTAAGCGGAAAAATGCAGTAGTTCCGCGTTTTGTGTCGATTTATAGAAAAACAAGAAATTTCAAACCACGGATTCAGGTTAATAGATCTGCCTGAAACAAGATCCGTAACCCTTTGTGATTTAATCCACTGGTGCCTAACAGCACCCTGGCTCACAGCACGCTGCTCCACAGCATCCGTGGTCTGCATCCGTGGTCTTTTTCTGCCCCCTGCCGCAAAGAAGACGACAAAGGTTGCGGAAAAAGGTTCTGTGGTGTGCGGCTGGAAAGCCGCCCCTCCGAAGACTTTACCCCTATTTTCCTTCTTGTTTTACTTCGGTTGATTAGATCGACTGGCCCTAACGACAGTACTCCGGCCCCGCAAACACCAGGCCCCGCTCATCCTCCTTCGGCCAGTCCGGCAGCGTCCCCCATGCCTCACGAAAAAGCGGATCCGAATCAAACCGCATCGCCGCCGACAAAAACATTCGCGCCAGTGCCTCCATGCGCTCTTTGCTCTCCAGGCCACCGGCCCGGAAGGGCGTCCCGAGAATATGCCGGGCCAGCCAGACCCCTCCCAGACGAATCGAACGTCCGCCGGGAGTGACCCGCTCCCAGAGTCCTTTCACTCCAACCCGCTCCCCCAGTTTGGCCAGATTCATCAGCGCAAACATCGCAAAGCAAATATAGGTGAACGGAATCGCCCGCCAGCATTCCTCCGGCAGCGATCCGTCCTCCGCCATTTGCGCGTCCAGCAATCCGGGTAAATCGCCTTCCAGCGTTTCGCGCACCAGCGCCTCGCGACCGGTGAACAACGCATACGCGCAGACTTGCACCCGATACCACAGCGCGTGGTTGTTGCGGGTATTCTTCTCATCCTGGCCCAGAGGACTCTCCAGCAGCCAGTTCAAAAACGCGCTGAACCAGGCACGCAGACCCTGCCAAAGCGCTTTCGTGAATTCCGGCGCATCCTCAAACACCCGCAGCGCATCCAACAGGAGCGGCAAACAGGAGCCCTCGATGGCTCCGCCGTAGGAAACAAACACCCCCCGGCCCGCCACGCCCTCCACCCGGCGGGGCGGATACCCCGGCGGTCCCGCCACCCCTTCGATTCCGGGAATGTATTGCGCAAACGTCATGTGCGGGTTCATCCGCGTTTTATCGTCGATAAACCAAACCCTCAACAACTCCGCCGCACGATCGGCATACCGCGCATCCCTGGAAAAGCCGTATGCGATGGAGAGCAGTTGCACCGTATGCACCAGACGCGCCAGGCGTCCCAAATCGTACTGATCCAGCTCCGGATTCGGCACCCCGTCCCGCGCCACATACGGCAGGCCGTCCGCCGTGTCCGGATTGGGATGATAATAGCGGCTCAAACTGAAATAATCATGCGCATCCCCCGAAGGCGAAGGCAACCGTTTGTCGGTTACGGACCAGGGCCCCATCCCGCATGCCGCATCAGCTTTAGCATTTAGAAAATCCGGATTGCCCCTCCCGTGCCGAAAAGCGTCCTCTGGTAAAAACAGCTCTCGGTAGCGTACCTCCTCAAATCTGGCGTTCTGCTTTGTCATCCAGCCTTTCTGAACCGTGATTCCCGCAATTCAAGCCACATCGGCAAGGATCATATCAGATCGATACGGGCAACACCGGCATTGCCGCCAAAAGTTGGCGGGTGTAGGGGTGTTCCGGCTCAAACAGCACCTTGCGGGTGTCGCCCTCCTCCACGATCTCCCCACGCCGCATCACCGCCACCCGGTCCGCGACGTGACGGACCACGGAGAGGTCGTGACTGATGAAAAGCATCGTCAGGCCCAACTCGTTTTTCATGTCCCGCAGCATGTTGAGAATCTGCGCCTGGATGGACACGTCCAGCGCGGAAACCGGCTCGTCCGCGATCACGAACTCCGGCTCCAGAATCAGGGCCCGGGCAATCGCGATGCGTTGCCGCTGTCCTCCCGAAAACTCATGCGGATACTTGCCCAGCGATCCGGACTCCAGTCCGGCCAAATCCATGATCCGCGCCACGTTCACCACCCGCTCTTTGCGCGGCATGCGGAAATGAACCCACAGCGGCTCGTGCAGCGTCTGCTCAATGGTCATGCGCGGATTCAGCGACGCGTACGGATCCTGAAAAATCAGTTGCAGCCGACGCCGCAGTGCTTTCGGCTTCCGGGTCCAGTCCAGCCGCTCGCCCTGCAAACTCACCCCGCCCTCAAAATCCACCAGGCCCAGCAGCGCCCGCGACAGCGTGGTTTTTCCGCAGCCCGACTCGCCCACCAGCCCCAGGGTTTCGCCCTGGCCGATCTCCAGCGTGACGCCCCGCACCGCATGCACCGCGTCGCCCCGCTTTCCCGGAAACGAGACCCGCAGATCGTTCACGTGCAGAAACGGTGAATTCATCGCTTAAAAGGACACATTCCGGTTGTTGACCCACTCCCGCATTTCCGACACCCGGTGACTCCAGGTCTCGGAGTGACTCCGCTCTTTCAGAAACGCGCCGTAGAGTCCCAAAATCAGATCTTTAATCGTCTCCACCTGGAACATCCGGTCCTGAAAACGGCTGATCGGATCGCCACCGCCCTCCATCGCGATCAATTTCAGACTCCGCACCGCCAGCGTCTCGCCGTCCAGTCCGAAACGCCAGGTCTTGTCCCCGCACACCAGATTCACCGTGGCCTTGCGCAGCTTCTTGCCCGCCTGCAGACAGGCTTTTGCCTCCGCGCTGGCCAGGGGCTGTCCCTTGCGCAGACTGATCTCATGCGCGCCGCCGCCCTCCATCACCAGCGTCAGCGGCCCCTCCAGCATCACCCCCACGGTTCCGTCCACCGTGGGCACCCGGTCCGGATGCATTTCCGCCTGAAACCACAGCCAGGTCATGAAATCATGCCCCGCCAGCGGCGAGGTCCGCTCCGGATCCACATCCTCGCTGAAACTGCACGGGGCCCAGTCCCGTGAATCCGTCCGTCCGATGCGCATGCACAGCGACTCCGGGGTCATCAGCTCCGGTGCAAACCCAATCGCCTCGCGCAAATAGCTCACAAACACATCCACCTGCTTCTCCGCCATGGTTTCCGCGAACAGTTCACCCTGTCCCGGACGGTGCACAAAAGTCATGCCCTTCAGCGTCGGCGGCATGTTCGGGAGCAGCCGGTCGCTGATCTCCTGTTTGATTTCGGTCTTCTCTTTGCGTGAAAGATATTCATTCCCGCTCACCGCCAGACGCACCAGCTCCTCCTGCATGATCTCCGCGCGCAGCAGACTGGTCGGAATTTTCCGCTCCGCCTGCAGCAGACACATCCGCAGCCATCCGCCATAATACGCGTTCACCTCGTCAATCTTGCGGTCCAGCAGATACCGGCCGGTCACCCAGCCGTACACCGGCTGATCCCGCAGCGTGTCCAGCGGCGGGGCCACCCGCTTCAAGAACCCCTCCTCGGCGGGTTCCGGCAGCGCGCGCGGCAAATAATACATACGAAAACTGACAGATCCGGATTCAAATGACATCGGCAGGGTCCTGGGTTGTGTTTGCAAAAAAGTTGACTAAAGAGTCCTTAGAGAAATCCAACCCGTCTGTCAGCAGGAAAGCGAACCCATGTCAACCTCTCCCCCTCCTTCCGCTTTGGAAACCGCCGAAATCCTTGATATCGGCGACGGCCTTATGCTCGGTCAATGCCCCTCCGGCGAAAAAATCTGGATCGACGGTCCCTGTGTTCCCGGGGATTCCGTGCGCTTTCACCGCAACGGCAAACGGGGCACCCTCACGCAAGTCGACACCCCGGCCACGGACCGCCGGCCGGCCCCCTGCCCCCACTTTGACACCTGTCCCGGCTGTACCCTGCAGCCCCTGCCCTACGAACGGCAATGCGAGTTGAAAGCCGAAAAAATCGTGCAAACCCTCCGCCGAATCGGCGGATTCAAAGAATTTGACTGGCGCGGTCTCCGCGCCTCGCCGGAGGAATTCGGCACCCGCAACAAACTGGATCTTCAGGTCAGCGGCGGCCAAATCGGATACACCAACGGCCGGGATCTCCTTCCGATTGAGGACTGCATGCTCGGAAACGACGTCATTCGAGACATTCTCGCTGCCCTCAAGCCTCTGCTCACGGCCCCCCACGGGATTCACCGCCTCACGATCCGCACCCAAACCGACCGCACCCAGGCGCACATTCTCGTCCGCGGCACCCCGCTTCCCGAAGGCTTCCTCGAAGCCTGCGCCGCCGACCCCCGAATTTCCGGTCTCTCCCAGCAACCGCAAAAAACCGATCCTTATCACTGCATTCTCGGCAGCCCGACCCTGTCCATGCGGCTTGCCGGGGTCGATCACGACCTTCGGGCCGACGCCTTTTTCCAGGTCCACGATCAGCAGGCCGAAGCCCTCGTGCAAACCGCGATGGACTGGCTCGCGGAATCTCCCTGTCAAAACCTGCTCGATCTCTTCAGCGGTGCCGGGGCGTTCACTCTCCCCGCCGCCCGGCATGCGCAGCATATTCTCGGCATCGACGCCGTTCCCGGGAGCGGCCCCGATTTTCTTGCCGCCGACCTCTCAAAAGACCTCCCCGACGACGCCCGCATCCGCGACCGAGCCTGGGATGTCGTGCTCACCGATCCCCCGCGCGACGGCATGGAAAAACGCCTCTGCAAGCAGGTGCGCGATCAGTTGAGACCCGAACGCATCCTTTACATCAGTTGCAACCCCGCCACCCTCGCCCGCGATCTCAGCCGGTTCTGCCACGAAGACATCTATAAACTTCAGCGGGTGCAGGGGTTTGATCTGTTTCCCCAAACCCACCACGTCGAAACTCTGGCCCTGCTGGTGCGGGCCTGATCAGACCGAATTGGTGATGCGCAGCACCTCGTCCACCGAGGTGATGCCCTGCAGCACTTTGTGAATGCCGGCCCGCTGCAGGGTGATCATCCCCTGCTGCACCGCCACCCGCCGCAAATCATCCCCGTTGGCGTTTTTCAGGATCATGTCCCGCACCGGCTCGGTGATTTCCATGATTTCCATGATGCTGCCCCGGCCCTTGTAGCCCAAATGACTGCATTTATTGCATTTCCCCGGCAGAAACGTTGTTCCGCCCTCCAGCGAAAGACCTTCAACGTTGATATGATTGCCTTTCAACTCCTCAATCGTCAGCTCAAACGGCGTTTTGCAACTCGGACACAGACGGCGGTACAGGCGCTGGGCCTGCGCCAGAATCAGCGCCGAAGCCATCATAAACGGTTCGATGCCCATATTATGCAAACGCGCCACCGCGCCGGGCGCATCGTTGGTGTGCAGAGTGCTGAGCACCAAGTGTCCCGTCAGCGCCGCCTGAACCGCGATGGAGGCGGTCTCAAAGTCACGCACCTCCCCCACCAGCACAATATCCGGGTCCTGACGCAGAATGGAGCGCAGGCCCGCCGCGAAGGTCAAGCCCACATCCGCGTGCGTCTGCACCTGATTAATGCCTTTCAACTGATACTCCACCGGATCTTCCACGGTGATAATATTCGTGTCCGGATCATTCAGTTCCTGAAGCGCCGAATAGAGCGTCGTGGTTTTACCGCTCCCGGTGGGACCGGTCACAAAAATCATGCCATACGGCTGTGAAAGCGCTCTTCCGAAGGCGTTTTTGGAATAGTCATCCAGCCCGAGATCGCCGAGGCCTTTCGGGAGGTTTGTCTTGTCCAGAATACGCATCACGATCTTTTCCCCGTGAATCACCGGCAGAATACTCACACGGATATCCACTTCCTTGTCGAGCGCCCGAATCCGGGTCCGGCCGTCCTGCGGAATCCGCCGTTCGGCGATATCCAGATTCGACATGATCTTAATACGCGACACGATCGCGTTCATCAGACTCTTCGGCGGCGTGCCCGCCGCCACCAACACCCCGTCCACACGGTACCGAACCCGGCATCCGTCCAGTTCCGGCTCCACGTGAATATCGCTCGCCCGCTTCCGCAGGGCCTCCACCAGAATCGAATTCACAATCCGGATCACCGGCTTGTCATCCGCCGTATTGACCACTTCGTCCAGGTCAATGTTGTCAACATCCCCCCCCTCCACCGTCGACAGTTCCGCATCCTCGTTGAACTGGGAAAGGGTCTCCTCCAGATCATTCGTCTTGTCCTGCTCCACCAGCCGCGATTCCACAGCCTCCCGCAGGTTTTTCTCAGGCACAACCACCGTCATTAACCTTAATCCGGATGAACTGGAAATACTTTCCAGCGCGATCACATTATAAGGATCCGACACCGCCACCGTCAGCGTCTTGCCCACCCGCGCAATCGGCAACACCAGGTGCTGTCGCAACTGATTGATCGGCAGATCGGTCAAAAGATTCGGATCGGCCTTGGTCAGCGCCAGGTTAAACGGCGGCACATCGGCGCTGTGCGCCAGCGCCATCGCGATTCCGTGCGGCGGCAGATGTTTTTTCCGGATCAGCGCGTCCTCCAGACTGATCCCTTTTTCTTCGGCGAACGCTGCGGATTCCTCCAACTGTTCTTCCGACAGGTTGAAGTGCTCAATTAAATAGTCTAAGAGGTTTTCAAAAATACTTGGCACGGCTTAAGCCTTGGGTTGGAGGGCTGGAATCCCGTCACCGCGAAGTCATCTCCGGGAGACGAATTCATTCAAACACAATTCTCCTCGATTAGGCAAGGATTTTCCTGCCGGACGCGGGCCATCCTGGCCAGGTCTTCCCGCCGCAGGATGCGGTGCCTCCAGCTTTCAACAGCCGGACGCGGGCCATCCTGGCCCGGACCTCCGCCGCAGGATGCGGCGCCTCCGGCTTTCAACAGCCGGACGCGGGCCATCCTGGCCCGG
>JAFIGD010000009.1 GCA_020831625.1 Verrucomicrobiota bacterium
TCAGTCCGTCTGCGGACCGGGCTGGTATCGGCTCGGACCGTTGGCCCGAACACAGCGGATCGACATTTCCTACTTGTGTATACTCGTCAGCGCAACGCCCCTGAAAAACGCGTGCACATTTTTTTAAAACTCTAACGGCTGTTAAAACCCGGATCATGAGCAAAAGGGATTTCGATGGATTTCGGGACGCCTTCAAAATTCATCCTCAAAATGCGAAGCACTTTATTTTCAAAATCATACTGGAAGGGTTCTCCGTTGAATGGATTTTCGGGCAGTTTGCCCAGATAGCCTGGAACTAAAGCGCTGAGCCGGTCCGGAAACACGCCAAAATCCCGTTGATAGCGTTGCAGGGCAAGAGTCAGTTGTAATCTCCTGAGGATAGGAAACCGCTTTCCGCGCGGAGCGCGCGGGTGACGATTTCGGGCTTGTCAGTGAATGAAGGAATGTCCCGGTTTTAAACAGGAATTCAAGCACTATATGATTTACTCCCCCCGAACGCCGCGATAAATATTCGTCATGCACCGCTCTCCCTGGCTTGAAATCGACGAAACAGCACCGGTCTCCTTTCGCATTGAACGGGAAAGCGATCACGGGGGAATCCGGTTAAGGTATCTCCGCTATTTCTCCCACAGGATCGGCGATTTCCCGTTGGAAATGGCGGCGGTTCTGGCCGTCCCTCCGGCACCCGGCCCGCGTCCCGCCCTGCTCCATCTGCACGGCGGCGCGCAATGCGCTCAGGCGGACATCGCCCTCTCCTGGGCGAAGCGGGGCTATGTGACCCTCTGCCCGGACTGGAGTCTTCCCGCCAACAGCTCCGGTGCCGCGCACGCCACCCGCTGGCCCGAAAAGACACCGCCCACTCACGCGGTGTCCCTTGAAGCCGGAGAGACCACCATCGGTCATATCGTCCGCGCCGCCCGCCGCGGCCTTTCCCTCCTGACCGCCCTGCCGGAGGTTCAACCCGGCCGCATCGGCATGGTCGGGATCTCCTGGGGCGGGCTGATGACCTGGCTGGTCAACGGAACCGACTCCCGTCTGCGCGCCGCCATCGCCGTTTACGGCTCCGGACGCGCGGCGAATGTCGCCATGTCCGATTCCTGGCGGAAAAATTTCCAGCCGGAAAGCGTGGCCGCCACTCAGCACGCGCCCATCCTTCATCTGAACGGCACCCACGACTTTTTCGGTCATTTGGAAACCTCTGAAGCGCTTCAGCATAAAATCGGCCCCAAGGCCCGGCGGCTCTATGTGCCCAACGAGGACCACGGACTCAGCGACGCGGCCCGGCGGAGCGCGTGGGCCTGGCTCCACCGGCTTCTGTGCGAAGACTGCGATATTCCCACGGAACCCGATATCCGTCCCGCCCCCGGAAAACGTTTTTTTCACGCGCGCTCCATGGACCGCCGCGCGGTCTGGCGGGAACGCTCCGACATCGCGGACCTCCCCGAATCCGGATGCCTTTTCGCCACCGAAACACATCCCGACGGTCTGGCCTTTTCCAGTCCCGTCCACTGCGGGTCTCCCCGCCCTCCGGAGGCGTCAACCGTGCTCTGGGATGCCGGACTTCACGGCACCGACGGCCTCTTCCTCCGCTGGGAACAGGAAAATCTCGCCGTACACGCGCCGGCAAACGCGCAGTTGACCGCAGACAAAAACGAAGTCCGCTTTTCCCCCGCCGCACATCCCTTCCGGGTCTTCCTTCGGGCGGAAATTCCGCCGGGAACACCCCTTGAACGCCTCTCGGTCACCCTGACCGCTCCGGCCAAAACCCGCGTGCAGCTTCAAGGATTTCCCGGACCGGAAATCGAAGAGGCCTCGGTCACAGAATTTGAGACCCGAACCTGTGAACGGGACGGGAGTCAAACCCTGACCCTGAACCCGCTCACACCGCCCTCTCCCGATGGCCTCACCGTCTTCCGAATCACCCTGACATCCGACAACTCCGAACCAAGCAACATCGCCCTTCATTCCGTCCACCTCGATGAACACCATGCATAACGCCCTTCCCCACACCCTCTCCGCCCTCGTCGCTGAACACGAGGGCCCGCACCGCACTCGCCTTCACGAAAAACCCCTCGCTCCAGGCGAAACGGTCGAACTCACCGGTGCCTGTGCGGACTGGCGTCTGCGTCTGGAAACAAAGGCCGAGGCCTGCACGCTTTCCGCATCCGTTGAGAATGGAGATGCCCGGCAAGCCGCGTTCGGCCTCGCGTTCGACGATCCGGAATGGACGCCGGAGAATTATGTCCTCCTTCCCGGCGCCGTCTACAACGGCAACCGCTTCGCCTCACAGCCCTATAAATATTCCCCTCCCGCCGTGGGACCCCGACCCGGCACGGACGAGCCCCTGCACATCGGCGATCTGCCCCGCCTCTCCCTCGAACCCGGACCCTCGCACCTGGACCAGATGTCCATCGACTGCGCCATCCCCGGCATCGCCATCTTTTACCCCAAACGCAATAAAGCGCTGGTGATTCTCACCGCCCAGAAAAATGAACTGGGTCCCTTCGGACTCGAAATCATCGAAAATGACACCCGGGATCATGCCCGGCTCCTGCTTATGTCCCCCGGATTCCGCCACGACCGGGAGTTCACCATCGACGGCTTCACCCGGCCCTCCCCCGATACCGCCGCCGATCTTCCGGAGGGCTCCTCGGTTTCCCTGCCCTTCCATCTCCATTGGATCGACTGCGCCTGTATTCAGGATCTCTTCGACTTTCTCTTCGAACACCGTCAGGACTGCTTTGACCCCGCCCCGCTGCGCAACGAAATTCCGTTTTCCGCCGCCTGGGATCTCCTCCACGCCAAACACAACCAAACCAACTGGCTGCCGGAGTACAATTTCTATCAGGTCAGCATTCTGCAGGACCCGCCCAATCCGTTTATGCTCTTTCAGGTTGGCTGGGTGGGAGGCATGATGATCCAGCTGCCGCTCATCCAGGAGGGCGATGCGGTTTCGCTGGAGCGGTGTCTGAAGATGTTCGACTTCTTTTTCCGGGCCCAGACCGATTACGGCCTCTTTTATCCCTTCTTCAACGGGAAAGAATTCCACGGCGAAATGAAGCAGGACATTGACGAGCACGGATTCGGCACGCCCGAAAAAACAGCCAAACCCTGGACCCTCGTTCGCCGCATCGGGGACGCGCTGTACTTTCTCGTGCGCAGCTTCCGGCTGCTGGAGGAAAAAGGACTCGCGGACCGGATCAAACCCGAATGGAAAAACGGCCTGCGTAAAAACGTGACCGCCGTTCTGGACATCTGGAACCGCCAGCATGACTTCGGGCAGTACATCGACATCCATACCGGCGACATCGTGATCGCGCGCTCCACCGCCGGGGCTCTGATCCCCGCCGCCCTCGTGGAGGCCGCCCGCTATTTCAGCGAACCGGGCTGGACCCGAACCGCCGCAGAGATCGGCGAACATTTCCGCACCCGCGATCTCGCCGACGGCGTGACCTGCGGCGGTCCCGGGGATTGCGTGCAGGCACCCGACAGCGAATCCGTCGCCGCCCTGATCGAAAGTTTTATCCTCCTCCACGAGGAAACCGGCGGGGCAAAATGGCTCCAGGCCACCGCCGATGCCATCGCGCAGACCGCCTCCTGGGCGATGGCCTATGATTATGAATTCCCGGAGGGCACTGCACTCCAACAGATCCACGCCCAAAGCCGGGGAAGCTTTCTCGCCAACGCGCAAAACAAAACCGCTGTCCCCGGAATCTGCACCCTGTCCGGACAGGGCATTCTCCGCGCCTACCGCGCCACCGGCAACACCGCCTATCTTGAATTGCTGCGCGAAATTAGTCATACCATTCCCCAGTACCTCGGCCGGTCCGACAAAAAAATCCCCACCCGGCTGGGCTGGGGGCGCAAAGGGCTCACGGAACTTCCCGAGGGCTGGATCTGCGAGCGGGTCAACGTCACCCAGTGGGGCGAGGCCATCGGCGAAATCTCCGCATACTCCTGCTGGTGCGAGGTCGCGATGATGCTCACCTTCGCCGAATTGCCGGGCATCTACTGGGACACGGAGGCCAACCGGGTCTTTGTCCTGGACCACATTGAGGCGGAGACTTCAGAGGATGGGCGCTCGCTCCGCCTCCACAACCCCACCGCCTTCCCCGCGCGGGTCAAACTGCTCGCCGAGAACCGCGAAGCGCGTCAGCGCCCGTTGTCCCCGCTCGCCGCCACCACCTGGCCGATAGTCGAGGTTCTCCCGAACCAAACCCTTATTCTTCAGGAACCGGATTCCGGGAAACCGTCCGGACCCGGATGTTGATGCCGGGCGAACTGAGAAACACAAACTCCCGGTTCGCCGGATCATGAAACCAGGTGGTTGTCACCAGACTGCGGTTCTCATCATCCTGCTCGGACCGGAAATAAACCGGCATCGGACGCCGCTGATCCAGATCAGGACGAAGCACGGCCGCGCGCTGGGGCGGAATGCGGGTCACCTCCTCGTTCAACGCGATCAGGATCGCACTCTGCGTCCGGTTAAACATCATGTAGGATCCGGGCGGAAACGTTTGATCCTCGATCGGCACCACCGCCGTGCTGATGCGGTCCCCCTCGGTTTGAACCAGCACCACCGCGTCCGCCACCCGGCGTTGAAACGTGACCCGGTGCGCCTCCACCCACGGGTCTTCATCCTCTCCCGCCTGTTTATTCCGGAGGTATAAAATGAACGGCTCGTTTTGGGAAACCGACAGAGGTCTCAATAAAAATGTGGAAGGAATGCGCACAGGAAGCATCTCCCCTTCATCCCGCCGGTGGAGTCCCTCGATTTCCCCTTCCTCCAGAGATAAAAATTGAAGACGCACCCGGTCGGCGCGAACCGGGCCGAGCGCGGAAACCATCAGGACCAAAATCGTCAGACGAAGCTGTGCATAATTCATTTTAAAGATCCTCACCGTTGAGCCAGCGGAACGAGACAACCTCGAACCGTCTTCCAAAACGTTGATTGACATCGGACACATCTCCGATCGGAGTCCAGGGGTCGTCTTCCGGATCCACAAATCCGGGCACGCGCTGCACTGTGATTTCACACCAGGCTTCGGAATCCGCGAATGCGCCGTAGGATCGTACCGTGAACGTATCCGACCGGGCGGAGAGCATCGGCCCGATCAGGGTCAGCAAATCACTCTGCAGCAAAAATCCCGGGGCGGCCTCAGCCACTTTGCTGGCGCGGTCCACCCGGTTCTGAACCCAGGGGTTCAGGTCGGCCAGATTCAATCCGCCGTCCTGAAGCCGCCGCGTGAACCCGCTGTTAAGCGACAGAATCGCGCTGATCGCGCTCTGCAGGGCCCCGGCACGTTGACTGTCGTGGTTCGCGGGATGCAGTCGGCGGTTGACGAAATCCGAAAGCGACAAAAACGGCCCGCGAATCCGGACCTCCCGCACGATTTCGCGCGCCAGCGCGTCCATCTGGGCGTCGGTCAGATTTCTGAACCCGTGCCAGCGGTCGTTTTCATTGTCGGAGGGAAGCGCCGTGCGCGTAAACGCGGTGCCGGTCAGGTCCACCGGCTCAACACGGTCCCGCACATCCAGGCTGAGATTGCGGGTCGAGGACAGTAAAGCCCGCCAGGCCTCCACCGAAGTGGAATTGACATTGAAGGTGCCGGCCTGCATCAGATTGGCCGCAAAGGATTCCGGGGCGTCCGGCGCGATATCCTGGCCGTCAAACAAACGGTTCCGAATCGTGGCGATGGTTTCGGCGCTCCGGATCACCGGACGGAAGGTGGCGTTTGGCAGCGGGGATCCAGAGAGAAAGTCATCAAAGCGGCTCCGGGTCCCAGCGCCCGTTGCCGGGTCGGGTGTTAAACTTGAAAAGAAGAAACCGTCCCACAATGCTTCGTTCAGGAGATAAGACCAGTCCGGCCGGGTCATCGTCCACTGGCCCCGGGACCGGGGCGAATTGGCGTCATTCCATACCCTTAAATTATTGGGAAAACTTCCTGAATTCGCCGAATTCAGCGTTTGAAGACTGACCTTTTGATCGGGACGGGTCATCACCGGAGCCAGAGAGTTCCCGATGGCCAGAGACGGCTCATCCACCATAAACGTGGTCTGGGCGTGCTGCAGTGTGCCCAGTGACATCGGCGGCAGACGCGGAACCTCAAAGAGAATGACAAAGCGGTTGTCGTCCACCGCCGAGGCACTGCTCGACGCCCCCCAGTAGCTGCCTCTGGAATCGGGGCCGTGAGTATGAACAAACTCGCTGAACAGGGCGTTCCAGCCCTCGACCCGCGCGGCCTGTCCTCCCCACAAATCCCCGATCCGCAAATTCGGAATAAACCAACTGGACCGCGCGTTTGTAAAATGACCCTGTTCGTAGGAGGCCGCCCGCAAATTGAACTGACTCATCAAATTCACCGGACGGGTACTGGATTCATTCTTCAAAAACGCGTCGTAAATGAAAAACGGCCGTTTCACGTCCTCATACACCGTCGGCGGAAACGGGAGTGAAAACTCCGAGGCCATTTCCACATTCGAGGCCTCAAAGGATCCGAAAAACGGAGGGGCGGAACTGCCCGCCGTCCGGTTCACTCCGGCCACCTGAATTTTCTGCACCCAGTTTGACTGGCTCACATTCCGGGTCCGCACCCGGATATTCGCATCGGAGGGGACGGGGGTTTGCCAGGGGTCCTCAAACCAAATCCCGGAGGTCACCGGCAGAAAACTGGTGATGCCCGGCCGCAGCTCCAAATTCACCCCGCTGAAATCGGAGTGGACCATCTGACCGGAGAAACGCTGGTACCTCACTTCGGTGTCCACCCCGCTGAAAAACATCACCTCGCCGGGCTCCATCACCACCCCGCCCCCGACGGGACCTCTCAACGTCAGTTGGAAGGCCTCGTGCGCTTCGCCCCGGTAGACATCGGTCGCGCCGGTCACGTCTTCAAACAAATTCGCCAGCCGAACGTTGTGGGTTGTGTCACCCGCCACATCCATCTCCAGTTCCATATCTATAAACCGTAAGCTCAACTGCAGCGGCTGTCCATACGCCGCGCCGGTGGCCAGCGGAACATTGTAGGGATTCCACAGGGTCACCATCGGCTCCATAAACACATCCACCCGATGCTCGGTGATATTCCCGTCCGCATCTGCGGATTCGGGAATTGGCTCGGTCCGTATACTGAAAATCACTTGAGCGCGGGTGACGATCGGCGACAAACCCGGCACAATCGGACGCTCAATGGGCCGGGGAACGGTGTGACTCGTTCCCGGAGGACCGTATACCCGGGCATAGGTCCAGGCGGATGGATCCTGCGCATACCGGCGGGCCCAGGAAAGACCTTCCGGCATGGGATACAGCCCACGCCCCTGCGCCACTTCCCGGCCGGCGATATTCCGGAATTGATCTATCCCCAATCCGTATCGGGCACGGTCCGGGTCATTGATCTTGTACATCCGATGAAAATTCCGGAGTAAATTCCAACTGGGCCCTCTGACGCGCGGCGCGATGGCATTCGGCGGATTCGTCGCCTGATTATTGGGACTGTTTTCCGATGTGAATCCGAAAGGACTGAAATCCCGGATGGCGAACACAGGCGTGATCGTTTCGCCCGCTGGAAAACCGGACGGCCGCGGCTGCGCGGGAAGCTCCGCATCCGGGGAGGCGGAACCGAAAAGCGGATGCGCGAGAAAATCCGTCAGCGGCATTTCAAAAGCCAGACTCAAATCGGTGCGCAGTCCCCCGCGCGCCGTGTTCGTCATCAGCCCCCGCGAAACCAGAGAGAAATCATGATAGCGCAGCCCCCGCATACTTTCAAAGGCGGCCCGGCTTTCCGGTGTCCATCCCAAATACGACATGTGCGGCATGCCCACCATGCGTTCCCGCCGCTCCGCGAACGCGACACTGTTCGGATCGTTCTCCAGCGGATACCAGCCGGAAGCCGATAACGGTTGCATCCCCTCCGCATCATAGGTGAACAGTTCCGCCGCGTGGCGCTGCGCGGTGCGCATACTGTACTGACGCCGGATTTCATTGTCGGTACCCCGGTACGGATCCTGAAGATTGAAGCGGGCTTTGGTTCCCTCGTCTCTCACCCAAAATCCGTACCAACCGAAATTCGTCCCCGCGACCGGCCCGGTAATCGGCACCGTGGGCACCAGAATCCCGTCCTCCGCCCGCAGAATCGTTCCCGCGCCCACCAACGGAACCGCATGCGGCGCGGCACCCGGATCCGATTCGATATCCGTCACATTCTCCAGCGGAGCAGGTGTCGACCCCGAAACCAGCCAGCCCAGAAACCCTTTGCTGCGGGCGTCGTTCTCATCGTACACCTGACTGTCCCAGACCCCCGTCCAGTGCCGTGTCCGGTCATGGCGGTTCAGCCCGGGCTGATACACATTGTTTCCGCCGCTTCGGAACAGATCCGCCGGACCCGAAACCCGGGTGTCCGGCCCCAGTGTCTCCTGCAGACGGGCCACCGCCAGCTCGGCGCCCAGCCGCGCGTTGTTCCGCGCCTGGATGCCGTCCAGCATCGTGGTCGCTTTGCGAAGCTCCATCCGCACAATCGTGGTTAATCCCAGCACAACCATCACCAACAGACTGACGACCAGAAGCGTCACCAGCAATACGGAACCGTTTTTGTGTTTTAAGCATTTCATGATTCGTTTAACCTACTCCAATCCTGAAAAGACGTTTAAAGGAAATGACGCAATGAAGGGCTGTATCTGAGTTTACTGTGAACCGAACCGTGAGGATACATGTTTTCATCGGCCGATAAAACCGTCCTCTCCAACCGTGCGCATCTCAGAGACCGTGACAAATTGAAACCCCTGTTCCCGGAGGGACTCCAGAATCCGGGGCATTACCTCAAGCGTCTTGCCCGACCAGGAATGCATCAGCAGAATATCCCCCGACTGAATGTTTGTGGTCATCCTTTCGAAAATCATCTCCGCCGTGATCTCAGGAACCCAATCCGTTGAGTCCACACTCGCGTTCACCGCGGGCATCTGAAGTTCGGTCAGAACCTCCCACAGACTCTCGTTGTACTGTAGATAAGGCGCGCGGTACAAACGGGGCGCGGTGTGGGTCACGGCCTGAAGGGCCGCCTGGGTTTGCAGGGTCTCCTCCCTCACCTGTTCCGGGGAAAGATCCTTCATGTTCGCGTGCGTATAGGAATGATTGCCAATCTCCATTCCGGCCGCGTGAAGCGCCCGCACGATGTCGGGTTCCTTTTCCACCCGGTTCCCAATGAGAAAAAACGTCGCCCGGACCTGTTGTTCTTTGAATAGACGCAACAAGTGAAGGCAATTCGCGTCCGGTCCGTCATCAAAGGTCAGGGCGACCACTTTTTCTTCAGTCATCACCCGCCGGATTGGACGGTCAATTCGTTCCATCGGAGGTGCTTCCGAAGAGACGTCGCCACCCGGCCCGGCACGCTCGGCTTCCCGGCTCCCGTCCGCGCAAACAGACAGTCCATAAAGAAGAAACGGGAATAAGCGCTGCATGAATGTCGCGGGATTTGTTTTTTGAGATTTCACAGGATGCAATAAAGGTCACACTTTAAAAATCTTAAGGTTTCGGCTGAACCGCGAGCCGCAGGAAGCGGATTGTGTCCGCTGAAAGCGGGGTGGTGAGCCGGATACGGAGCAGTCCCGGACTGTCTTCGAGGATGAAAACATGGTCTTCACCGTCGAGCCATTCTGCAAGAAGATCGTTCGTGGTCTGAACAGAATAATCAATGTCACTGGCATTGGGATTGCGGTCAATGCGGAAGGTGACATAGGTCTCGTTGTCCACGTCCATGAATCCAAGTTCGGCCCGGGGCGCGCTGTCAGGCACATTGGGGTCGCCTCCCAGCGCATACTCCAGGATGTTGGGAATTCCGTCGCCGTCGGGGTCGGCGTCCGGGGCGGCGTCTCCGTCCGGATCCAGCGTGTAGAAATGTTCAAGCCGCCACAAAGCGATCGGCCCCGGAGGCGAAGGAGCCTCGTCATCGACAATGCGGATGGCGCGGGTGGTGGTGACCCCGCCGTAGAGATCAGCAAAGCTGGTGGCCACCCGGATCTCGTCAAATTGATCAAGGTTGCTGTGTCCTAGAATGTCCAGACGGTTAATGCCGGTCATGGTGGACTGCATATCCACTTCCCCGAGGGCGAGAGCGTTGGCGGGCGAACCGCCGGAGACGTCGGGATTCATCCAGGCGCGTATCTTGCGGTTGGTGTAGTCGAACTCCATGACGACGAAGAAAGTCGTCGGATAAGGATTGGAGGCAAGCAGTTGCTGAACCGGATTTTCATTCGGGGTCGGTGCGGTGGCTCCGCTGGCCTCCAGAACCCAGTGATTGGTGCTGTTCTGGTAGATGACACGCCCCCAGGCCCCGCTGCCCGGATTATCCCGGAGGATCATCTGCGTTCCCCAGTTGGTGCTGTCGCGATACAACAGCGAGGAAACCCAAACACTGCCAGTCGTATATTTTTGAGAGAACGCGCGATAGGCCTGCCCGCCGGAGCCGACGTTGGTCAAACGGGCCGCGCGGGTTCCCGGAGTGCCGATACTGCCGTTCTGGGTATAAGAAAGCGCGGGTTCCACCAGGACCGGACTGGCGTTAACGCCAATCCAGTTGCCGCCCCATCCCCAGCCGGTGATTTGCCCGGCCAGTTCGGTGTCCACCGGACCGGTGAAGGACTCGCCGATCAGCGCGGCGGGCGCGAAGGCGGTGATCGTGCCGATATCGGACGGGTTGACAACACCGTCGTCGATCACGGTGACGGTGAAGTCCGCGCTGCTTTGGCCGTCGGGAATCGTGACCGTCTGCGGAACGGACAGGCGGGCGTCGCTGGCGCTGAGGAACATAACCTGGCTGCCGCTGGAGCCGGTGCGGTGAACCGCGGCCTGGAAACTGCCGGCGGTTTCATCGATTTCAGCGGGCATGTCGATGCTGTAGCTTTCAACCGCCGGAGTGGCGCCCGACGCCGCGGCCCAGTCACTGTGGCCCAGCGGATTGGTGGCGCGGAGGCGGTAATGATACGTCGTCTCCGGAGCCAGACCGGTGTCGGTATAGCCGGAGGCGGAGCCGGGAAGCACCCCGTCGAGCACGGTCCACGGACCGGACGGCCCGCTGTCGCTGCGTTCGAGCCACTGGCTTTCAGCGGTGGCGGGCGCGTCCCAGGTGAGGTGCAGATCGGACGCGGAAAGAGCAGTCACGATGAGATTTCCCGGGGCGGCCGGGGGTTGCGGCACGGTCACGGAGGCACTGACCCACGCGCTTTGCCCCACACTGTTGACAGCGCGGATCCGGTAGTAGTAGTCGTCTTCGGTGCCGGTGTCGAAGTCGTTGTACGCCTCCACATCGGGGTTGGTTTCGTGGAGAAGTCCCCAGGAGACCCCGTCGTTTGAGCGCTGAATCTCGTAATATTCCTCGTCCACCGCGATGTCATCCCAGGTCAGTTCAATTAGGCTCGGACCGGTGCGCACCGCCGCGAAATTCTCCGGCGCGAAAGGCACGGCGGGCGGACCTTCGAGCGCAAGCGCGATGGGGCCGGAGGAGGCCACCGTAAACCCGGCCCCCTGGACGGTGATGTGGTAGGTGGTGCCGGCGACGGCGTCAAACGTTACGTGTTTATTGGAGCCCCGCTGGCGGTTGGGGCCCTCGCCGTTGACAACGCTGCTTCCCGAGTTGGTGGTGATGGCGATGGGGGTGAGCGCTCCGGGGGCGCTGCCGGTGTAAACGCCCATCACATTATACACCTGACTGCCGAGGGTATCGATGGTGATCGAACCCGAAACCGGAGCCGTCCAACGCCACCAGACGGAGCGCACATTGGCGTTGGTCGGGGTCGGCGGATTGAAAAACGATTCAATCTTTTCTTCGCCCGGCTCAACACCTGTCAACAAGTTATGCCCGGTGGTGACCCAGCGGGAGCCCTGCATCACCGTGGCGTTGGCGAAATTGTCGTTGGGTGCCGGACGGGTCAGCATGAACGACAGATTGCCCGCGTGCACGGCATCCACCCCGAAATGATAGGTCGTCCCGGCGACCGCGTTGAATTGCACGGCGGACCACGTGTATTCCCCCGTGTTCAGTCCCGCCGCATTCTGGTTGGAACCGAGAGTGCTGAGCGCGTTGACGGCACTGCCGGTGTACACGCCGATGCCGGTGCGGCGGGCGTTATAGTCGTCGAACAGATTCCCGGCGGTTGAGACAATGAAGGGGCCGGATTCAGGCGCGGTCCATTTCCACCAGAGACTTCGGCCGCCGTTGATGCCGCCGTGATCGGGTTCACCGCTTTCTTTGCCCGCCCCGAGGTTGGTGACCAGGGTGCTGTATTCGGTGCCGGTGATTTCGGTGGCGTTGGCAAACGCATTGTTCGCGGGCGGGACGACCGGTTTGAAGCGGAAAAAAATCTCGCCTTGGTGGGTGTTTTGTTCACGCTGATCGGCATCCTGGCCGAAGGCGTTCCCGTTGACCATGATGTGATAGGTGGTGCCTTCAACCGCATTAAACTCGAGACGGCTGTTGCGCTGGAACGACCAGTTGCTTCCTGCATAATTGGCGACGCGGGAATTGGTGGCGACGGTATTCAGAGCGTTGACCGCAGAGCCGGTATAAACCCCGAGAACCGTGTCCAGCCCCAGGATGGTGGGATTGCCGAACTGCTCGCTGATCGGCGCATCCTCATATACGGCAAGACGGCTGCCGATTGTGTCCACCTGATACCGGCCCGAGGCGGGGGCGGTCCAGGTCCACCAGAGCGAGCGGTGCCCGGCGGTGGCGGGGGTGAAGCCGCCCGTCGGTTCGCCGGACTCGCGGACCGCCCCGTAGTTATAAACGACCTCCTCGAGGCCTTCAGCTGGAATCACGGCGGCGTTGGCGAAGGTGATGTTGTCGGGGACTTTCTGGAAATTGAACACCACGCGGCCCCGGGCTCCTGAATAACGGTCGGAAACGATGTAGTAGACTTCCCCTTCCTCCGCGTCCCAGGTGACGCTGGGGAAGTTCTGATTGGCGAACTCGACGTTGCTGCCGACCTCGGTCAGAGCGTCGACACTCGGATTGGCGGGATTGTCCGCGCGATACACGGTGGTGCCGACAGAGCCTTCGGACAGGGTCGTGGCCACAACGTATTCCCCGGCCTGCCCCGGAGGCACGGCAAATTTCCACCAGAGGGTGCGGTCAGGCTCGTAGCCGCTGTGGTCGGGTTCGCCGGGTTCGGCGGAGGCGCCGTAATTCTGCGTGCGGTAATTAAAGACCGGGGAGCCGTCGAGTTCCACCGCGTTGGCGAAGGTGTTGTTCTCCGGCGCGTGCTCGGCGATCGGACGCAAATCGAGACGATAAGGGCCCACCCCGCCGGTGATGCCCGCAGCGGTGAGACCGGTGACCTGAAACGAGTAGGTGGTGCCCGCAGTCGCTTGAAAACGGAGGAAGGCGTCACGGCCGATCCCGTTCATCTGGTCTTCACGGATGTGGGTGAGGTCGTCAACCGCCGTGCCGGTGAATACATTGAGCACAATGATCCAACGGTCTTCGTCCTTGTTGAGGCGCTCGCCGTAAACGCCGTATTCTCCGGTGGCGGGGGCGGTCCATTTGTGCCAGACACTGGGGCCGTCCCGGCCGGTCTCTCCGGGTTCGCGGGTGGCACCGACAATGGAGCCGGTGGCCGTGGCGCGGATACCGAGGAGTTCACCGGCATCGGCGAAATTATCGTTCGCCGGAATTGGCACCATTTGCAGACGCAACGGGGCGTTCATGAGAGAGAAATCCCAAGCGTCCACTGCGATGCGGTAGGTTGTGCCCTGAATAGCCTCAAAGGTGAGCTGGGCAAAACGGTTCCCGGCCCCGTCGCGGGCGACAAGGTTCAGGTTGTTCACGGCGTTGCCGGTATACACCGCGATAATCCCGCGGAAGAACGAGCCGGAGAGGTCAAGACTGGTGCGCCCGTGTTCCGGAGCGGTCCAGGTGTACCAAACGGTCTCTCCGGCACCGCTGTTGGGCCAGTGAACCGGTTCTCCGGCTTCACGCGATCCAAAGGCGGTGGTCACCCCCCGGGTCACATCCGTCCCGCTGAGAACCGCCGCATTTTCAAAACTGTCGTTTGCGGGCGGAATCGCGAGGGTAACGGCGATATTGCCGGTGGCTCCGTTTTTGCCGTCCACCGCGAAATAGTAGGTGGTGCCGGCAATCGCTTGAAACTCCACGCGGCTGAAGGTCTGCGAGGAACCGACGGCGTTGTCGTTGGCGCCGACGGGAACAAGGGTGGCGAAAGTCGGTTCGGTGGCGGGTCCGGTGTACACGGCCGCCACGGTGTCAAAATTGCTGCCCCGGGTGGTGAAGGCCAGCCGGCCGGTCATGTTGGCGGTCCATTTGTACCAAACGGATGCGGCGGCGGGCTGTCCGGCGTGGTCGGGCTCACCGGGCTCTGACAGCGCGTTCATGTTGGTGCCGGAGCGGGGGGAATTCAGGCTTAACGTGATGGCGTTGTCCAAGGTGCTGTTCGCCGGAGCCCCGGTGATATCCAGCATCACAAGGCCCTCGGCTCCGTCTTCGCCCGCGACCGCAATGTGGTAGGTGACCCCGGCGGTGGCGGTGAAGGAAAGGGATTCGGCACCCGAGACGATTTCGGTGAGGTCATTCACGGAATCCCCGGTAAACACGCCGAACACGGCGGGAATCACATCGTAGGTGATGTGGGTGGTCTGATCGTTCATGGGATTCCAGAGCGATTCGCCCGCGAGGGCGGTGACGCTGGTGGTGCCGCTGGCGGCGGGCGTGAAGCGGTACCAAAGGGTGTTGGGATTGGTTTCACCCGCGATCAAGGGTTCGCCCGGCTCGGCGGTGGCGGAGCGGAGGTTGACCCGGAGAACAGCGCGGTCGCCATGGACAACACGCCCGTCGGCGAAATCATCATTGGGCGGTCGGTTCACGGAGGTCGTAAGGGCGTTGGCCAGGTTCAGCCGACCGCCGTTGCCCACCACGCCGTCGCCAAGCGAAGAGATCACATCGGTTCCCCGATGCATACGGTGAATCAGTTGATCCCAGGTGTCTCCGGGAAATTCGGCCCGCAGGAGAGCAAGGGCTCCGGCAACATGAGGTGAGGCCATGGACGTGCCGCTGAGGGTGCGGTAGTGACTGTCGTTTTCATGCCCCGTGGAAAGAATATCCTGGCCGGGCGCACCGAGATCCACCGTGCCCTGACCGAAGCAGGAGAATCCGGACATCGTGTCGGTGCGGGTGGTCGAGGCGACGGTGACGATATTCTCCACCGGCAGCGCGGCGGGATAGACGGGCTCCACGTCGTTGTTGGTGGCGGAGTTCCCGGCCGCGGCCACGAAAATGACACCGGCGTCACGGGAGGCTTCAATCGCATCCAGCAGCGCCTGTGAGAAGTAGCTTCCGCCCCAGGAATTATTGAGAATATGCGCGCCGTTTTCCACCCCGTAGTCAATACAAAGAATGGCGTCGGAAACCGCCCCTCCCCCGCTGGCGGCCAGAAACTTCAACCCCATCAACTGCACGTTCCAGGCCACACCGACCACGCCGACGCCGTTATCACCGACCGCGCCGACGGTGCCGGCCACGTGCGTGCCGTGCCCCTGATCGTCATCGGGATCGCCGCTGAGCTGAATGGCGTTGATCCCGTGAATGTCGTCAATGAATCCATTGCCGTCGGTGTCTGTTCCGTCGGCGGTTTCAAGAGGATTCACCCAGAGATTGGCAACGAGATCCTCGTGCGTGAGGCGGATACCCGTGTCCACAATTCCGACAACCACCGTGGAGGCATCCGTCGTGACCGCCCACCCTCCCGGAGCGTCAATGTCCGCGCCCGCGGTTCCCCCGTCCTGCCCGGTGTTGTGCAGGCCCCAAAGGGAACCGTCCAGATAGCGGGGATCGTTCGGCTCCGCCATTGTCCGTACAATCGGATCCGCCTCCGCATAGGCCAGTAGTCCGTCCAGGGTGTCCAGATGCGCCAGAGCCTCCTCCAGCGCCTCGATTCGCAACGGTTCCTCCAGCGTCACCCGCCAAAGCCCCCGGCGTGAAATCTGTCGCGCAAGCGTCAGACCAAACGGTGCCAGCGCGTCCCGTAAATCAGCCTCCGTCCGTTCCGCCCGCGTCTGGATCAGCACATGATTCGCCACCGTGTCATACGTGGCCAGAACCGTCTCCTGACCGTCTTCAGAAACTGAAATCGATTCCGCCAGCCTAAGCAGATAGGGAAGATCCGGCGATTTCACAAACGCAACCCGTTCTTCCGTTCCAAGGCGCTCTCCGGGACGGCTGACAAAATTCAACACCTCTGAATTCGGCCATTCCCGCGCCACCCGTTCGCGGAAATCTTCCGGCATCCCCTGCGAAGTTTGCGCGAACGCCGCCCGGTCCGCCGACGCGGAGGCGGACGGCGGGTCGGTGATTTCACGCCGCGCGGGAGACGGTTGAGCCGCTGTCGACGCTTCCAACGGAACTGCCTCCGCCAAAAGGATTGCCGGCTCCACCGCCGGCTCCCGGTCCGCCGAAGCGCCGAAATGGGACTGAATACCCACTAAAAACACAAAAACCGCCAACAAGGGAATCCAAAAGAATTTCAAAACGCGGGTAAGGGTTGGGGGAAGATTCATCAGGGTTGTCTCCTCAAGGACAGGGTATGCGGGGTAAAAGCTTCAAATCACCAAAAATCGGGACCGATCTCGGTCGTCACGTCTTAAACCTACCGAAAACGTAAATAGACGTTTAACAGAAAGAGCGTTTTCGGGGCCTGTAAAACTGTTTACAGTTAACCTTTCGGACAAAGCCGCTTTATTTCGTGACCATTATTGCGGAGCAGTCACCGGATTCCGCAAACGGGCCAGCGCGACATCGGGTGCAAGGGTTGCAACACTGGAGTCCGCCATTAAATAATTCGCTCTTCCCCGGTGACGGTCGGGATGACCGGAGTTGTAGCCGGTGGGGCTGCTTGAACTGGCATCCCAGTTGCCGTTCACCCAGTTTCCGCCCACGATATAGAGATGCCAGTCCGAACTGTCCCCAAGAAGAATCGTCCGGGTAGGCACGTCGAAATCACTGATCGAAATGAGTCGAAACCGGTTCAGAACCGGGCCGGCAACGTTCGGCTGGCCGTTACGCGCGGAGCCGGCGCGGGGATGAATCGTCATTCCGAATCCGGGTTTCGTGGCCCGGGCGGATTCCGGCACGTCCCGCCGTCCCTGCCACGCGGGACAGGCCCTGGAAATCGAAGCGATTTCCCCGTCACGGATGTCCACCACATCGGAACCCAGGTATTCCGCGATCGTATTGTACCAAGTGGGTGCGGATTGCCCTCCCCAACTGCCTGCCGGCGGTAAATACCCATGGTTTTCCGCCGCATACATGGTGAGTGCCAACCCCGCCTGACGAAGGTTCGACATGCATTGTGTTGTTTTGGCCCCGTCCATGGCTCTGGAAACCGTGGGAGTGATAATCGCCACCAGCAAGGCAATGATAGCGATCACCACCAACATTTCAATCAGGGTGAACCCTCTGCGGAAAAAGTATTGTTTAGCATGCATGGTGTTATCATACCCTATGCGCGGCGAATTATTCAGCCTCAGACCCTCTCCGCTTTGTGCAATGTTGCACGGTGTGCCGTGTTCAGGGCTCTCTGAACAATGGCAGATGATTTTGCAGAACGAAACAAAGAAAAATCAAATACGTTTCACCTTGCCTCTTTGCGCGGGATATCTTTTTATAGAAGTGTGTTCACAACCCTCAATGGAGTTTTTATGTTTCTTTCACGCGCCCGAATCCTTCTGCTGACCGTCTCTGTTTTCGCCGGCATGACATCCGCCCAACCCCTTCAACAAGCCGCCGTCGTTCCGGACGCCGATATGATTCTCTCGGTCAATATGGCCGAATTGAGTCAATCAGCTTTTATGAAAGCCCTCGAGGCCCAGCAATCTCCCCAGGTCAAAGCCCTCAGAACCCAACAACAGGAGCGGGTTCAGGCGGCCATGGGACTCAAAGAGGAGGACATCCTCGGTTATATGCTTTCCTTCAGACTGCCTGAGGATCTCTTTAAAACAGACTTTGATCCCGGCCCCGAAACCCTGGAAAACCTCCAGTTCGTTCTCGCCGTGGAAGTGGGCCGCGCCCTGACGTTGGACGACCTGAAAAAAGGGATCGAACTGCTTCAGGAGGACACTCCCGGCAACGCGAAGGTTGAAACCGTGGAACTCGGCGGTCAAAGCGCCCTCCAGTTGAATCCGCAGATTGAGGACGCGGACACCCCGATCGAAAAAGCCTTCGTCAGCGTATCCGACGACGGCAAAATCGTGTTGCTCACCCTCAACGAGGCCTCCCTCACGTCCGCCCATGCCCGCTTGAGCGGCGGTCAAACCGCCGCCCCCGGCGCTGGGCTTGCCCCGGCCCTGCAGGCACTGGAAGGCAATCAGATCCGCATGGCGCTGGTCCTCCCCGCCGCCGCCCGTCAGACACTGGCCGGCACGGTTCAACAGATGAGTGCCGCCGATCCGATGATGGGGATGTTCGCCGCGCCCTTTGCCGGCCTCAGCAGCATCACCTTCTCCGGTAACGCCGCCGAAACCATGGCCATGGCCCTGAACATCGACCTCGGAAACGATATGGCCGCTCAGCAGCTCGCCGCCATGGCCCGGAACTTCGGTCCCGGCATCGGCGGAGCCGCCGGCCCCTTCGTCCGGAAAATCACCACGGAAGCCGTCGGCACCGTGCTCCGCCTCAGCGGCATCCTCTCCCCCGAGGACATGCGCCCGCTCACCATGGAAATGGATCTGGACGGTTTGGAATAGAACTTGTCAGACCGCGGGTGACCCGATAAAGCAACCACCATGTTGCAACGAGAAACCAGCGGACACTTTTTTTCAAGCCTAATCGCGGTGCTGGCCGACAGCATCGCGATTTTTTTAGGACTGCGCTTTGCCGCCTGGATTCGGTTCGAAACCGGTCATTTCGCCCTCGATCCGCTCAAAGGCGTCCCCGGTGAAGACGATCTCTTCCGCCTCATCGGCCTGGCTGTGGTGGTGTTTCTGCTGGTGTTCCGGCAACTCGGCCTCTTCAAACGCCCCCATCAGGGACGCCTCGAGGACAAAATCCCCCGGATCCTCCGCGCCTGCATCATCAGTTTCGTCCTCTATTTCGCCGCCGAAGCCGCCCTGCGCCTCGACCCCGAATTCAGCCGTCTCGCCCTGCTCATCGGCTGTGTGACCGTCCCCGTTTTTGTCCTGCTGGAACGCTGGATCATCTTTCGCATCGAGCTGCACCGCGCCCGGCACGCCCCCACCGCCACCCGGGTGGTGATCCTCGGAACCGACGCCACCGCCCGGCGCCTCCAGCGCGCCGTCGAATCCGATCCCTTCCTCCGCGCCAGAGTCGTTGGCTTTCTCCGCCCCTCACCGCAAACCCCGTGGCCCGAAACCCTTCCCGAACCTCTCCGCCTTGGGGAGGTTGATCAGGCAGAATCCCTCCTCGAACAGGTCAATGCAAATCAACTGATCCTCCGCGACACCGGCATTCCCCGTCAAACCCTGCTCAATCTGGTCCTCATCTGCGAGCAGCGCTATCTGTCTTTCCTGCTGGTTCCCGACCTGTTCAGCGCCCTCACCAGCGATCTCCACATGCATCAGCTTTCCGGCATCCCCGTCATGGGCATGGGGCAATGGCCACTGGACCGCGTCGGGGCCCGGATCCTGAAACGAATTTTTGACATTGCCTTCAGCGCCCTTGCCCTGCTGCTGATCAGCCCCGCGCTTCTGATCCTCGCTCTGGCGGTGAAACTCACCTCCAAAGGTCCGGTCTTCTACCTGCAGGAGCGCTGCGGTGAAAAAGGATCCACGTTCAATATCATTAAATTCCGGACCATGATTGTAGACGCAGAGGCGCAGGGGCCGGGATGGACCACACCGGACGACCCCCGCCGCACCCGCATCGGCGGATTTCTCCGTGCCTGGAATCTCGACGAACTCCCCCAGTTCTTCAATGTCCTCCGCGGCGACATGAGTGTCGTCGGCCCCCGCCCAGAACGTCCCGTCTATGTTGAGCAGTTCAAAGAGGAAATCGAGCGCTATATGCGCCGCCACCTCTACAAACCCGGCATCACCGGCTGGGCCCAGGTCCACGGCCTCCGCGGTGACACCAGCATCGGCGAACGCATCACCTATGACCTCTTCTACCTCGAGAACTGGTCACTGGGTCTCGATTTCAAAATCATCATCAAGACCCTGTTCACCCGCAAAAACGCGTACTGATATTTCCGGAGATTTTCAACCGGACCGCTCTTGTCCGCCCTCAGCCGGCGGCCGCCAGCGCCTCGAGCACTTTGGCGGGGTGTTTATCCGCGCCGGCCACTTTTTTCCAGTGCTTCACCACCACGCCCTCCGGATTCACCAGCACCGTGGAGCGGATAACCCCCATGGAAATCTTCCCGTACATATTCTTCTCGCCCCAGGCCCCGTAGGTTTTCATCACCGATTTATCCTCGTCGCACAACAGCGTAAACGGCAGCCCGTACTTCTCGATAAAGGCCTCGTGATCGCCGGAACCGTCCGGACTGATCCCCAGCACCACCGCGTTTTGACCCGCGAAATCCTCATGCAGATCCCGGAATCCGCAGGCCTCTTTGGTGCAGCCCGGCGTGTCATCCTTGGGATAAAAATACACCACCACATATTTGCCACGAAAATCGCTCAGACGATGCGCCACACCGGACGCGTCCGGCAAACTGAAATCAGGGGCTTGTTTTCCTTCAGAAATCGACATACGGTAACTCCTTAACGTTTGATGTGAATGCAATGAACCCCCAATCTAATCCGCACCGCGCAATCCGCAAGCCATGACCTTCGTTTCGACCCTCGTTTCTTCCAGAACCCTCTTCGGCATCCTCGCGCTCCTGGGAGTCAGTCTGCTCACCGGCAGCCTGTCTCAACGCGTTTCCCCCGATCCCCTGCCCCCGGTCCACCGGCGGGGGCCATCCCTGCGGACCGAACTGGAAGCCGCCGGATTTCCCATGCTCACCCCCGGCGAGGTCCGGACCCTCTATCAGGCGGGCACCCATCTCTTTCTCGACGCCCGCTCACTGCCCGAATACCATCAGAGCCATATCCCCGGAGCCTTCCCGGTGCCCATTGCCGATTTCGACGCCCATTTTCCAGAGATCGCCCCCATTCTCGAATCCGACTCCCCGCTGATCGTTTACTGCGGCAATCCCGCCTGTGATCAGGCCCTCCGCCTCGCGCAACGTCTTCAGGACGCGGGATACGAAAACGTCAGCATTTTTCCCGCCGGATTTGAGGCCTGGTCCGCAGCGGACACGCCGGAGGCGGGCCAATGATCAAAACCGTGCTCCTGTGGGCGCTTCGCCTGTTCATCGGCGGGTTATTCCTCTACAGCGGATTCATCAAGCTGATGGATCCCCACACCTTCGCCGAAAGCACCGCAAACTACCAAATGATCGGCAACCGGGCGGTCATCCTCACCGCCCTCTATCTCCCCTGGCTTGAGATCTGGACCGGCCTGGCGCTGTTGCTCTTTCCGCCGCTGCGCACCGCCGCCTGGAGTCTGATTACCCTCATGCTGCTCGTCTTCACCGCCGCCAAAATCAGCGCCCTCGCCCGCGGTCTGGACATCTCCTGCGGGTGCGGGACCGGAGATGACCCCATGACCCTCCTCGATGTGCTTGAAAACCTGGCGCTTCTCGCGGTGACAATAACCGGCTTGTTTATCGACACCGCCACGCCGACTCCCCCTGCGGTACCTCCAGCACCGTGATCCTCACGCGAGAACGCAGATATGTAGAAACGTCATTCTTCATTCGTCACTCGAAAAACCCTCGCTTCGCCGGGCTTCAGAATCAGCGCCCCCGGCGAAACATCCGTCTCCCCCCGCATCAGTTCAGCTTCAACGGTCCACCGCTCCGGCAGGGACAGAGTAACGGCCTCCCGGGACACGTTGAAGGCCACCAGGATTGATTCAGGAACACCGGGGCGGATGTAGGCCATGGTGCCGGTGTCATTGTCCAGGTGCAACAGGTCGATCCGGTCATGATGCAGGGCCCGGTGACCGGTCCGTAAACGGATCAGCTCCCGGAACTGTTCCACCATCGCCGCGCGGTCCGGTTCCTCCCGCAGCTCCCACTGCAGCGGATTCAGACCCACGACCTTTTTCGTGAGTTCGCCCCATTCCTGCCCCGCATACAGCATGGGAATGCCGGGAACCGTGAGCGTCACCGCCGCGGCGGCCACATGACGGCGGAAGGTTTCCTCCCGGCTGTATCCGGCCTCAAGCAGCTCGCGCACAAAGCGCTCCTCGTCATGACTCTCGATGTACTGCATCCGCTGGCGGCCGGTTTGGTAGGCGTGATTGCGGGGATCCAGAATCTCCCACATCTTCTCGGGTTCGCCGATAAAATCGCCCTCCACAAACACCCGCCGCATGCGCCAGCGGTAATGTCCGTCCCATTCGCTGTCGAGTTCGGTTCCCTTGACCATATCCGGCTCGCTGGGAAGATTCTCCGCGATCTGCACCACGCCGGGATCCGCGTTGTTCACCACATAGGCCATCCAGCTCACGCCCCAGTCCTTGTAGCCGGACCACTGAATCCACTGCGTGGCGTCATAGCGGTATCCGTCCACCCCCCATTGATACACCCAGTGTTCGAGGGTGTCTTTCACGTACTGTTTGAAATAGGGATTTTCCTGATCCAGCTTCGGGAAACCCCAGTTAAAGCTGTCGAAGGGCATGAAATACGGATTGGTGTCCGGCCCGCCGTGCATGCGGTGCAGCGGTGAATTGGCCTCGATGTGATTGAGAACGATGTCGAACACATTGGCAATGCCCCGCTCCCGCGCCGCGAAAATCAAATCCGCATAGTCCTGCGGGGTGCCGTAACTCCGTTCCAGTCCCCTGTGAAACACCGGATTGTATCCCCAGCTCTCGTCCCCGGGGAAGGTGGTCACCGGAAGCGGCTCGATGGCGTTGATTCCGAGTTCGGCGATGTAATCCAGTTTCGCCTCCAGTCCTTTATAACTGCCCGGAGGGGCCACATCGGGAATGCTCAGTTCATAAATCACCCAGGTGTCCACCGGCGGCCGGTTCCAGGGCGGCATGGGCTCCGGCAGGGTGCCCGCCAGCGTCCAGGCATGTTCAGGCAAATGACTGTGCGCGCCTTCGGGGGTGAGCCACAGCACATCCCGGCTCCAGGGATCGGCAAAGCGCCGCTCACCGTTGAGCACGTACCGGTATTGCAGCGTTTCCGCGCCGGTTTCGATCCCGGTCACCCAGAACCCGTTCGGGGCGCGGCGCATGAGTTTCCGGTGAAGGGTGTCCTCCGCCCCTTTCCACTCGATCTCCACAAATTTTGCCGCCGGAGCGTGCAGAAACACCTCCCAACCCTCATCCGTCCGGGTCGCGCCCAGCGGCAGACCGGACGCATCGCTCTCCTCCAGCGCCGGAATGTTCCAGGCGGTCTGACGGGCCACCGAAAGCCGCCCCTCCCGCAGCGCTCTAACCGTGAAGGTGTGCGGGCCGTACGCCCAGCCCCCGGTGTCGAGCACGGTTTGAAATTCGCCGGTCTCCGACGCCAGCACTTCTTCGCCGTTCACATACAGACGCACATCCTCCGCCGCCGGTTCGGTCGCGGCGCTGACGGGATGGGCCGCATGAATTTCGCCGGTCGGATAATTGGTCCAGTCAATCCGCGCCGCATCGGGATGGATGCGCAGTTCCAGGTTGTAATTCTCACCGTCCTGGCTTTCCCAGCGGTCTCCCCAGCGGGCGACCGCGTGCAGAGAGGTCACCACCTGGGCCGGATCATTGAACGGCCCCAGCCGCACCACCGCCACGCCGTTCACCGGATCGGGAATCGGCGTGTCCGCGGCCACGCCGGTCACGCCGGGTTTCGATCCCTCCGGCCAGTAGACCCGCGCCGGCATTTCCCAGCCGCCGTCCGGACCGTTCACCCCCCAGTGCAGAATTCCGCCGGTTTCATCGGTGCGCACCCGGACTTCAATCACATCCTCAGGATGCGCGGCGGACGGCGCGAAATCGATCACGTCCCGTTCCGGAAGCAGATTCAACACGGTTTCCGCCAACGCGGCCGCATCAATGTCATCCGGAACCTCCATCACATGATAATGCACCACATTGCGAAAGGTTTCTCCCGGCGCCAAATCAATCTCGACGGTCTGGGTTTCGATCTCCGTATAGCCCAGACCGGCATTGGAATACATCACCACCGAGCAGCCGCCGTCGGGGAAGGCTCCACCCGCATCCCCTCCTTCCGTCCAGAGAGTCAGCACCTGATTTCCGCGCCGGGCCGCGATCCAGTTCGCATCCGAACCCAGTTTGGTTTCCGTCAGGCGCGCCGTGTCCACGGCCAGGGCGGACGCCGTGCGCATCAAGGCCTCGTCAGAAGGCTCATCAAATCCGATGTGCCGGAATCCGTCCTCGAACCGCGAGTCCGCGCGCAGGCCGATCAGGACCTGATCCGCGCCGTCGATCTGACTGATCTGCCACAAACTGACGGGAACCGGGGAGGCGTACACCCGGCTGGCCGACTGCTCCACCCGCAGACGGGGCGAATCCCCCGGCTCTAAAACAAAACGCCGCTGCAATTGCGCAAACACCGGAGCCCCCAGATCCCTTCGCAACACCAGCACCTGGGTGCCGTCCTCTTCCCGCCGGGCCTCGCCGCGCCAGGGACGGTCCATCATCCGCAGCGGCGGCCAGACCGCCCCGCCCATCGTCCGCCAACTGTCCTGATGCACCGCCCACATCCAGTCGCCCCCGTGGTTCAGCCAGTCCCCCTCCTCCTCCGGCGGCAGTTCCCCGGTCAGGTCCTCATTCCGCGTCAGCAGATTTTCCCCGTCCGGAGTTCCCAGAAACGTGATCCGGCCGATCGACGGCACAACCGTCACCCGGAGTGCGTCATTTTCAAACGTGTAGGCCTCATCCCAACCGGTCGCCGGTTGAAGCGGAATCGCCTCACCGGCATACCCGTGAAACAGGCTCAAGGCAAAAAGACACAGGGAGGTGCGGATGCGGCAGTGCTTCATGGGGAGTCTCCAATTGTTAAGACAAGTCGACAGATCAAAAATTATACCCGCGCGGGTCCGGTGGATTCCCGGAGAATCACATGCGGTTCCAGCAGTTCATGACAGGCGGTTCGCTGCCCGTTCAGGATCTCCAGGAGCCGCTTGCAGGACCGCCGCCCCACCTCGAACAAATCCATCTTCAGCGTGGTCAGCCCCGGCGTTGTGAATTTGGCGGAGGGAATATTGTCCACTCCCATCACCGAAATATCCTCCGGCACATGCAGTCCTTTGTTCATCAAATACCGCATCGCGCCGATCGCCATGCGGTCGTTGGCGGCCATGATTGCGGTCAGTTCGGGATGGCGCGACATCAGTTTGCGGGCGGCGGTATACCCGTCCTGCTCATCCCAGTCGGTACAGCCCGTCCAGGGGAGCGAGGTTTTGGACAATCCGTTTTCTTCACAAACCGCGAAAAACGTGTCCCGGAAATCCAGTCCGGTAAACGTGTTGGTTCCCACAATCAACCCGATGTGACGGTGCCCCAGTTCCATCAGGTGCTCCGCACACAGACGCGCCGCCTGTTTGTAATCCACACTCAGATAATTCAGCGAACTGTCCGGGAAATAATGATTCACCAGCATCAGCGGGTCATGATGCTCCTCGAACTCCAGCAGAAAGCGGTCCTCCACCGTCGAGGCGATATACAACATCCCGTCCGCGCGGCGGTTGCGCAGAATATTCAAATACTCTTTCTCCGCGATAAACGACTCCTGAGCGATATCCAGCAGGATCTTGTATCCCGCCTCCTGCGCCTCCTGATAGATTCCGCTGATGATTTCACCGAAATACACGTCCGAAAACACATGATTCAACGCCGGCACCGTCACACTCAGACAGCGCGAACGGCTCGAAACCAGACTTCTTGCCATTTCATTCGGCTGATAGTCCAGCATGGCCGCCGCTTCAATCACCTTGTCCCTCGTGCTCTTCTTGATTTTCGGACTTCCGTTGAGCACCAAAGACACCGTACTGGGGGAAACATCACAGTGCGTGGCGATTTCTTTAATGGTTACGGCTTTAGCTCTTTTTTGAATCATAAAGACGTTTTAAATAAATTCAAACGATTTAAACAAGCCCAAACTCTGAAAAAAGGACTTGAGGAAAAGTGTGATCCTGCTTGAAGCTTCAACCCCGGCGATGTATTCCATGCTTCATGCAAGGTGAGATTCAAATCGGGGTTGTGGTTCCGGCGGCCATCGGTCTGGGCCGGGAAATTCTGTTTGGGTTGCGCGGTTTTTGCGATGTGGCCGGCAAAGCCGAACTCAGGCTCATCTCAAACCAGCGGGACCTTCCGGAGGGAAAAGAGAAAAAATTTCCGCTTGATGTTCTCGTGTGCTTTCATTCCGGGCGGGACTTTCTGGAAAAGATGATGGAGACCTGCCCGCGGGTGATTTCGGTTTCAAATCAGAACCGCGTCACCGTTTGCCCACAGGTGGTGTCGGATGACACGGCGGTCGGCCGGCTGGCGGCCGAAGCCCTGATCCTCCGCGGATACAATCATCTCGTCTATGTAGGCCCCTCCGAACCGCTGTTTGCCCATGAGCGTGCCGGGGGATTTGAACATTTCGCGAAAGGAAAAGGGTTGGCCGTGCGGAGGCTGGATCTCGACGACCCACTCGACGCGCCGTCAGCCGCCGCCTCGCTGGACCGCGGCGTGAAACCTGCGGGCGTGTTCGCGGCCTCCGATCTTCACGCCCGCTGGATTCTGTCCGCCATGTCGAATCCCCGGAGCCTGGTTCCGTCAAAATTCGCGCTGATCGGTGTCGACAACGATCCAATGGAGCAGGCTCTTTCACCAATCGGATTCTCCAGCGTGATGCTCGCCGGCCGTCAGATCGGCTATCAGGCCGCGAAAATTGGAAGAGACTGGGTGCAGGGAATCGAGCCGCCTTCATCCGTTGTGAACATTCCGCCTATCGGCATCGCGCGCCGCGCGTCCACCCAGTTTCGCGTGTTCGATGACCCCCTGGTCAGCCGGTGCCTGAAACAAATCGAGGAAAATCTGACGACGCTGACCGATGTGGACGATGTGGTGAACGCCCTCAACGTTAACCGCCGCACGCTTGAGCTGCACCTTGGGAAACACCTGGGACTCGGGGTCGCGCAGCTCCTCCGCAACGCCCGCATCGAAAAAGCCCGGGATCTTCTGAGCACGTCGGATCTCAGTATGAAGGAAGTGTCCTACCTCGTCGGCTTTCCGGAACCCCGCATGCTCAGCCTGGTCTTTAAACGGGAAACCGGGGAAACCCCCACAGACTACCGCAACCGGGTCCGGGGCACCCTGGATTCGTAAAAATGCAATTTATCGTTCGGAATATTGTAACCGTTTCGCATTAATATTCCTGAACAGTCTCTCCTGATATCGTGTAGGATTAAAGGACAATTTCTTTAATTCTCATATCAGGAGACCCCGGATGCACCCCCGACTTCACTTCGTAAATTTGATTTTGTTTTTATCCGCCGCGCTGAATGCGGTCGCGCAGTCCCCCCTGACGTTTGATCCGAACAATCCGCCAACGCAACTGACGGTGCCGACGGAAGTCTACCATGAGTACACGGGAACCAACAGCTGGCGGCTGGGGCCGAAGACCATGATGGTGTTCCGGGTGTATCCGAGCGACCGGGATCCGTGGACGAATTACAAATCCGACGAGGCCCTCCTCAGCGAACTGATGACCATGTCGGAAAATTATTACCGCGGCAGTTATCATCAAACCTGGTTCGGCCCCAAGCGGCGCAACGGCATGGACATTCCGGTGCTGGTGGTGACCCCGCCGATGCAGTTGCCGGGCACCTATGAGCAATATCGCAATAATTTCGGCCTTCTGCAGAGTCACAGTGTGGCCGCGGCCCGGGAATTGGGACCGGAATGGAACAACGGCGGGATGTACGATCCGGTGCACTATGACCGCTGGGTATCGATGTCCAACGCCAATATGGTCGGGTCAGCCGGCCGGGCATATGTTAACGGCAAATTTTCCTGGGTGGGCAGCTCGCTGAGCGGCACCATCGCGGTACACGAACTGGGGCACAACTGGGGGGTCTTTCACGCCAACAGTTGGTATGCGCCGGACGGCGTGGACCCGGAGGTGCATCCGCGTTCTCCCCTTCGGGTCAACGGCGAATATCAGGACGGCTGGTGCGTGATGGGCGGCGGAAATCCGGGACTGATGTTCAATCCGCTCTTCCGGTACCGGCTGGGGTTCCTCACCCGCGACCGCAATGAGGTGAAAGACATCACGTCCAGCGGCACCTACCGCATTTATGATTATCAGCATCACGACCGGCGGCAGACCGAGTCTCTGGTGAGGGTGCTGAATATTCCCATCACCAGTTACACCGCCTGGAACAATGTATTTCTGGGCTTCGGTCACCGAAGCGGCACCGACGGAGGATGGAGCCGGACGGATTACAACCGCAACGCGGTCACCGTGCATTCCATGATGAGCAGCGGCTCCAACCGTTTGGACACCACCCCCAATTCCCTGCCCGGCAATGCCGACCGGGACGACAGCTCCATCAAAATCGGGCGCACCTACTCTGAAGGTCCGAATGAGAACGGCACCCAGATGTTCGGCGGATTTCATGTCACCCCCGTGCTGCGCGGCAGCAGCGAGGTGAACGGTCAGACCCATGAATGGATTGAGGTCGTCATCAACTATGGGAATGACATTACCAACAATCAGCCACCCGCCGCCACCTTTTCACATACGGTCCTCAACGGCGCTCAGCCCGGAGTCCCCTTTGAAATCACCGTGAACGCCACCGATCCGGACGGGGACGATCTGGCCTTTGACTGGAATTTCGGCGACAACACCTACAACATTGTCAACAGCGCCACCCAGGTCAAGACCTGGAGCGAGCCCGGCTTCTATTTGGTCGAGGTCACCGTTTCCGACATGAAAGGCGGGCTGACCGATGCCGGTGTCTGGGTGAATGTCGGCGATGTGCCCTATCGCGCCCCCGAAGCCCCCGCCGCCACCCTGGACGGCCTCCACTACACCTATTATGAGGGCAGTTTTCAGCTCCTGCCCGATTTCGACACCCTGTTCCCGGTGGCGGAGGGCACGGTGGACACCTTCAGCCTGTCCCCCGCCCAGCGTAACACGAATTTCGCTCTGGTGTATACCGGATATCTGGATGTGGCCGGAACGGATGTGTACACGTTCTCCATTGACGCCAAAGACGGGGTCCGCTTTTGGATCGGCGACAATTTGGTGATCGAAAACGACGGGGTCAAATCCACTTCGGGGGTCACCACCGGAAACATCGCCCTGCAGGCGGGTCTGCACGAAGTCCGCCTTGAATATTTTCACCGCACCGGTTCGGAAAAGCTGGAGGTGAGCTGGAGCACGCTTGATTCGCCGTTGACCCCGCTGACGGCATCGGACCTCCGGCAGCGTGACTGGCAGACCAACACCCCGCCCGCCGTCAGCATCCTTAATCCTTTGGAGGGCGAAACCTTTCTGGTCGGCGCGGATATTCTCCTCACCGCCGAAGCGTCGGATGAGGACGGCATCGCCGAGGTGCGTTTCTTCGCCAACGGGAATTTCCTCGGCGCGGTTTCAGAAAACCCCTACACCACCCTCTGGGAAAACGTGTCGGTGGGCACACAGCACATCACGGCCCTGGCGGTGGACAACACCGGACGCACGCAACTTTCCAATGTCCGTACCATCACGGTGGAAAGCCCGCCGCCCACCCGGTCGGTGGGGATCAATTTCGCCGGGACGGATTCCTTCGCCTTTCCCCACGCCCCCACGGTGGTGGGCTTTGCCGACCGCATCGGCGCGGTGTATGCCGAGCCCTACTGGAACAACTTCACCAAAGCCGAAGACGACGCCAATGACGGTGTTTACCTGAACCTGATCGACAACGACGGGTACCCGACCCCCGTCCGCGTGGAATGGCAGGGACATACCGAATCCAATGTGGGCAAAAGTGCGACAGACACGTCCACCGGCAACGGCCGCATGATGCACGGGTATGTCCGCTTCAACAACAACAATCAGGATGGCCCCTGGCTGACCGCCCGGGAGATTCCCTACCCGCAGTATGATGTGTATGTGTACTTTGATTACGTGAACGATGCGTCGCAGGATGCCAACCCCCAGCAGTTCCGCATCACCACCACCGATGGAGCCAATGATTTGGTCCCGCCCCGATACGGACAAAACTCGCTCGACCACAACAACGGACTGGGCGATTACCCAAACTACGAAACCTGGGTGGGCTTCAAGGAATCCACCGCCCTGAGCGCCACGGCTCCCGCGGATGAGCGTCTCGGAAATTATGTCGTCTTCCGCAACATCACCGATTCGGAATTCCGCGTGGTCGTCAACGCGGGCAGTGGGGCCAATTCCGGCCGCCGCTTCATGAACGGAATACAGATTGTGGAAGTGGAGGCGACCAAACCGTCCATCCGCGTCACAGCCCCGGAAGCGGGATGGCATCTCTCCCCGGAACAACCAACGGCCAGCTACACCCTGCGATTGTCCGTGGCACCGGATGCGCCGGTGACCCTGGTTCCCGTCACCACCGGCAATTTGGTCGCCCTCACCTCCGAAATCGTATTCACCCCCTCGAACTGGCAAGAACCGCAAACCGTGGTCCTGTACGCCGACACCTCCGCAGGAGGAACGCCAACACTTTCCCATACCGTGACCGGGGACGGTCGTTACGACGGTGTGACGGTGGCTCCGGTCTCGGTGACCATTGAGGCGGGTTCGCAAACCTCCCCCGATCCCCTTAACCAAGCGCCGTTTTTCACCAGCCTGCCTGAAGTGGAAGTGCTCACCGGTGCGGAATATATCTATTTCGTCACCGCTGAGGATCCGGAGGGAGACATCATCCGGTTCAACGCCGTGGATCTACCCGGCTGGCTCAGCCTGCAGGACCATGGGGATGGCACCGCCACCTTGAGCGGCACGGCTCCGCATTCCGGGCTTTCTTCGGTGCCGGTCCTTATCAAAGCCTCCGACCCATTCAACAGCACCCTTCAACGTTTCGACATCACCTATACCCGGCGGCCGGCCATTGCGGTAAATTCTCCACGCAATGCGGCGGTGTCCCTGCCGCATCTGGATCTGGATCTGCATCCGCTTGTGGAAGTCGAAGGCTTTGGTCACCCCGTGACCTTGGCATGGTCGCAAATCTCCGGCCCCGGCGATGCGGTGTTTGACGACCCGGCCTCTCTGAGCCCCGCCGTTTCATTTCCCGAGCCCGGACGATACACCCTTCTGCTCTCGGCCGACAACGGCAAAGGCGTCAGTGAAAAACGCATCGAAGTCTTCGCCGCCGCTTCCGGCGGAGAGGTGCTGGACGACGGCCTGACGGGCTACTGGCGCATGAATGATCCCGTCGGTTCCTCACAACTGTCCGATGCCAGCGGCAATGAAAAGCACGCTGCGATTACCGACAACGGCAATTTCCAACTCGGAGTCTCCGGCCACGACGCCACCGCCGTCCGCCTCGGCGGCAACGGCAATTATGCGACCGCTCCCATGGGAATGCCCGGCCAAATGACCGTCTCCCTGTGGATGCTCGCCGACGCCTCCCCGGCGCAACGGAACGGAACGCTGTTCAGTTTCATCGACGGCAATGGCAATCTCCGCGGTCACCTCCGCATGCAAACCAATGACACCCGCCTGCATTTCCTTTCCAATCATGTCAATTCAACGGGGCACTGGCGCTTTGAAAAGGATATCCCCTCCGGAGCCTGGATGCATGTGGTGCTGGCCTATGACAACAGCAGCAACCAAAACCACCCCGACCTCTGGATCAACGGGGAATGGGTCGAACGCACCCAGATCACCGCTCCCGGTGATTTCCGTGCCACCGCCAGCCTGCGCATCGGCAGTGGCACCAGTTCCAACACCTCCTGGAATGGCCGTATCGATGAAATGCGGATCTACAACCGGACCGTCCCGGCGGCGGACATCGCCCTGCTCGGATATCCCGGCCCGGTCAATCTGGCCCCGGACATTCAGGTCACCGATCAGGGCACCGGCCCCGGACAGACCATTCAACTCGGCGCGTCCGTGAGCGACGACGGTCTGCCGAACCCGCCCGGAGAAGTGGAAGTGCTCTGGGTACAGGAAGGCGGGCCCGACGATGCCGAAATCGGCCTGGACAGCTTTGCCGACACCAGCTTCACCGCCGGCCCCTTCCCGGCCATCTACGAACTGCGCCTCTTTGCCGACGACGGCGGGGCATTGGTTTCCCGAACCATGCGCGTTCAATCCGAGGGCGGCGCCCCCCAGGCCCCGGAAATCACCCAACAACCGGCCGCCCTCACCGTCACCGAACTGGAACCCGCGGGCTTCTCGGTCAGTGTGAACGCCAATCCCGCCCCCGAATTCCAATGGCGCAAGGACGGCGTGGACATTCCCAACGCAAATTCGGCAACCTTTCAGATCGGGAGCGCCACCCTGGCGGATGCGGGCGACTATTCGGTATTTATTTGGAATGACGAGGGTGACATCACGTCCGCCGCGGCCACCCTCACCGTGAATCCCATTCCGCCGGAAGCGCCGGTCATCACCCGGCAGCCGCAAAGTCAATCGGCGCTGGTGACCCAGAGCGTGACCTTTGAGGTCGAAGCCGGCGGCCATCCCGCCCCGACCTTCCAGTGGCGCAAAAATGGCACCGATCTTGAGAATGAA
The DNA here is from genome assembly GCA_020831625.1 of Verrucomicrobiota bacterium. Lineage (GTDB taxonomy): Bacteria > Verrucomicrobiota > Kiritimatiellia > SS1-B-03-39 > UBA6053 > PXAS01. The sequence continues at coordinate 32,701 of JAFIGD010000009.1, forward strand.
ACCGGAAGCAGTCTGACGCTCACCAACCTCGGTTTGTCGGACAGCGGAAACTATGATGTGGTGGTCGCCAACAGTGAGGACACCCTCATATCCGACACCGCCACCCTGACCGTGGCCGAAGGCCCCACCCCGCCTGTCATCACGTTGCATCCGCAACCGCAAAGCGCAACGGAAGGCGATACGATCCTCTTCTCAGTCGAGGCCACAGGCAATCCCGCACCGGCCTATCAGTGGCGCTTCAATGGCACGCCGATCGCCGGAGCTGAGAACGCGTCTTTTGAACTGGTCACCGTCACCCTGGCGGATGAAGGAAACTACGATGTCGTGGTGTCCAACAGCGAAGACACGGTGACCTCCGATACCGTATTTCTCTCAGTCTCCCCCATGCCCGCCCCCCCGGTTATTCTTTCACAGCCGCAGGATGTGGAAGTTACCGCCGGGGAAAACGCGGCCTTCACGGTTGCCGCCGAAGGTTATCCTGCGCCCGCATACCAGTGGTACTTCAACGGGAACCCGATCAACGGCGAAACCGGCACAACCCTCACTATTTCAGGGACCGTTCTCATTGATGCCGGGGAATACACCGTTCAGGTCAGTAACAGCGAAGGATCGGTCCTTTCCATTCCCGCAACCCTGACGATTGTGCCGCCGCCGGCGGAAGGAAGTATTGCCCTGGGAGATGCATATCTGATCTATGGCGGAAGTTTCACCTTGGCCGGTGAAGCGGATAACGGCTTCGATTTCACCAATACTGCGAACTATCAGGGTATTTTGTTTAATCTGGCCCAAACCGCAGACCTTCAGGAAATCGGAGATTACGTGGAATTAACATTCGATGTTCTCTCCTTTTCATCCGGGAACAACAACCCCTGGGCATACCGGTTCGGACTGTTTGATCATTCAGGAAGCCCCGCGACTGAAAATAATCAAACATCGGTAACCGATTCCTGGACGGGTATGCTGGCCTGGTACAAAACAACCAATTCAAACACCAACCAAAACAACAATGCGATGTTTCAGCAGAATTCCGGAACGGCGGGCCTGCTGGGTGTTGATAATATGGGAGGTGGTTTTGGATCAAGTCCCGGAAGCTTAGGTGGCGGAATCAGCAAAATCGGCAGTAATTACAACACCACCTTCCGGAATAATGATACGACATTTACCGTAACCTTCAGGATTGAGCGCACCGACACGGGATTGGACATCACAACCCTGCAATGGTCTAACTCCGGTGAAACCATCACCCGAAGTCTCGCTCACGCTTCAGTATCGTCCTATGCGTTCAATGCGTTGGGCTTTGCGCATAACGGCGACTTCAGTGTCCGTAACATTGAGGTCATGACCAACACCCTGGCCCAGCCCGGAGAGCCACCCGCAGCGCCTTCCGGCCTTCAGATCCTGTCCGGTGCCACCGCCCCCGTGTCCCTGTCCTGGACGGACAACAGCGACAATGAACTCGGGTTTCAGCTTGAACGCAGTCCAGCGGGCGCGGATACGTTTTCCGTTTTGGCCAGCCTGGATACGGAAACCACCTCCTATCTGGATGAAACCGCGTCACCCGGACAACATTACGATTACCGGGTCAGGGCCTGGAACAACAACGGCTTTTCCGACTATAGCGGTGTGGTGACGTTCACGCCGGAAGAAGAGTCAACGCCCTATCAAGACTGGCTCGCGGAAAACGGGCTGGAAGAGGAGGAGGACGTTTTGGTGGATGGCCAGACCTACACACCGGAACAACTCTACACCATGAACGCGCAAAAGGACGCCCATGGGAACTGGCAGGGTCTCCTGCGGGCGGAATCCTTTGTGTCTGACGGCAACGGCGGGATGAGCCTCGGCTTTTCCGCCCGCGCGGACCGCCGCTATGTGCTCCAAAGCGCGGAAACTCTGGCCGAACCCGTCTGGATCGATGTGGCGGATGCGGAAATTATCACCACCGAAGCCGGATCGCGGGCTTTCCAGCTCGATACCCCCGCACAGGGTCAGCGTTTCTACCGCATCCGGGTGGACCTCCCGGAATAAGCGGGGATTTCCCCAACGGGATAAAATCTTTTTTCGCGTGTGTTCAAAATGCCTTTCGGGTATAGAATCCGGTTTCATTCCATAACCCGGAGCGCATTTTGGATCTCCTCGCCGACACCCATATTCATCTCTACCCGCAACATGACATCGCAACCCTCATCGACGGGGCCGTCAACCGGCTGCGCGCCGCCGCCGGGGAACCCGCCGCGTCCTGCGCGCTGTTTTTAACCGAAGGCAAAGGGTTTCAGGTCTTTCAGAATCTCAAAACCGGCGCAATCCGTCTGCCGGAGACCCACACCGTCGACCCCTCGCCGGAATCCGGAGCCCTCTATATTCATCACGGCGGCAACCGAACGCTGCTGGTCGCCGGCCGGCAGATCGTCGCCGCCGAACGGGTGGAAATCCTCGCATTAGCCCTCGAAACCGAACCGGAGGACGGTCAGCGGGCCGCCGACATCATCGCCGCCGTCGATGCCGCCGGAGCGGTTCCGGTCCTCGCCTGGTCTCCGGGCAAATGGATGTTCTCCCGCGCCGAGGTCGTTGACCGGCTCACCCGCCACGCGGGCGATGTCCTTCACCTCGGTGACTCGTCCCTGCGTTGCACCGGCTGGCCCCTGCCCAAACCCATGGCCAACGCCCGGCTCCCCGTCCTCGCCGGATCCGATCCGCTTCCTTTTTCCGGCGACGAAAGCACCGCCGGCTCCTACGGCGTTCGCATCACCCTCCAGTTCGACGAAAAAACGCCCGTCACCTCCATCCGGCGGGCCCTGCGCGATAACACCACCCCCATCGTCCGCATCGGACAACGCAATTCTCCTCTGCAGATGGCCCGCCGCATGGTTCAACACCGCCGCCACAAATCCTCATGAAGCCCCGCGTCCTTTTTCTCAGCCCCCAGCCCTTTTTTCAGTGGCGCGGATCACCCATTCGTGTCAATTACAACCTCCAGGCCCTCTCCGACCTCGGTTACGATATCGATCTGCTCACCCTGCCCTTCGGTGAGGACCGGGACATCTCCAACGTGACCCTTCACCGGGTTGGACCTCTCCCCGGCGTCAGCGATTTACCCATCGGCCCCAGCCTGCCCAAACTCTTGTTCGACTTCAAACTCTACTGCGCGGCCCGAAAACTCATGCGCACCCATCAATACGCGGTGGTTCACGGCGTCGAGGATGCCGGATTTTTGGGTGTCTTTCTCGCCCGCAAGCAAAAGGCCCGGATCGTCTACGAGAAGCACTCCGATCCCCAATCCTACCGCAAAGGCTTCATTCGCAACCTCATCATGTCGCTCTACGCCAAGGTCGAAGCCTTCACCATCCGCCGCGCCGATGCGGTCATCGCCACCGGCAACGGCCTCGCCGAATCCGTCCGCGCCCTCTGTCCCGCCACCCCCTGCCATCCTATCTGCGACATTCCATCCTCCCGCAGCGAAGCCGACCCCGAAGCGGTGCAAACCCTCCGCGCCCAACTTCAGCAGAACGAAACCGATGTCCTCGCCACCTACGTCGGATCCTTTGCCGTCTACCAGGGCATCGATCTTCTCTTTGAGGCCATCCCGGCCGCGCTCCGCTCCGCGCCCTGTCTCCGCGTATTGATCATCGGCGGTTCCGACTCCGAAATCGAGGCCCGCAAACAGGACCTTCAGACTCAGGGCGTCACCGATGCCGTGACCTTCCTTGGCAAAATTCAACCCGACGCCCTTCCCGCCTATCTCGCCGCCTCGGATATTCTCCTCTCTCCCCGCATCTCCGGCCACAACACCCCCCTCAAGTTGCTCGACTACTTCAAGGCCGGCGGTTCCATCCTTGCCACCGATGTCCAAGCCAATCGGCTTCTTCTCGATGACACCACCGCCCTTTTTGCCGCGCCCGAAGCTCCGGCCTTTGCTCAAGCCCTCGCCGGCCTCGCCAACGATCCCGCCCGCCGTCAATCCCTCGCCGCCAAAGGCCGACACCTCATCGAAACCACCTACAACTTCGACGCCTACCGCACCCAACTTGCCAAAGTCTACGACCTCATCCTCTCCAAAGACACCTCATCATGACCGACTTTCCCGAAACCGCCGATATCGAAACCGCCAACGCCGACTATGCCAGCCGCTTCGCCGGACCCGCCGGTGCCTGGCTGCTGGACGTGCAAACCGACCGCCTCAAAGCCAGCCTTCAAGACCTGCCCCCCGGCGGCACCGCATTGGATGTCGGCGGCGGCCATGCGCAAACAGCCCCGGTGCTGGTGGCGCACGGCTTCAGCACAACCGTAACCGGCAGTGCCCCGTCCTGCCGGGAACGCCTGCCCGGAACCATCCCCTTTCAACTCGCCAATCACCTTGATCTCCCCTATGAAAACCGAAGCATCGACGTGGTGATCTCCTTCCGTCTCATGCCGCACTGCGAGCGCTGGCCGGAACTCGTCAAAGAACTGTGCCGGGTCGCCGACAAACGGGTCATCGTCGATTATCCGGCTAAACAAAGCGTCAATTTTCTTGCCGACACCCTCTTTGGCCTCAAAAAGAACGTTGAAAAAAACACCCGCACCTTCACCCTCTTTTCGCATCACGAAGTCAGGGAAGCCTTCGAAGCGGAGGGATTCAAGCTCAAGCGGCACCCGCAATTTTTCTGGCCCATGGTGCTCCATCGCATGTTGAAACGCCCCGGGCTCAGCCGTGCCCTGGAATCCGTGCCCCGCGTTCTCGGACTCACCGCCCTCTTTGGCAGTCCCGTTGTTTTGGAGGCGCGACGGAACTGAATTTCGTTTGCAAGGCAATCATACAAATTCTATAAGGTCATCCATGATCAAGTCATCCACGCTACTCACATCCCGGACATTCCGTTTTTTCGGATTGATGTTGGTCTCCATTTTCATTTTCGCCTGGTTCACCTGGCCGCTTCCGCGGCACGTTCAGGAAGGCGTGGTTTCCTCCCACCGTCCGGAAATCGGCGGGCCACGATACATGATCCCCGGAGACCATCTTCAACTCATGTATCATTTTGAGCTCATGAAAGGGTTTCTGACCGGACAGACCCCCTGGTTTCACAACCTGTATGAATTCAATACAGGGGATGACGCCGCCACACTGAAATATGATATGTATTACGCACCGTTCTCATGGGTATACACTCTGGGCGCACTGGGCGGAAGTCCGGGTCTGGGCTGGAATCTCGCAAGCTTTGCCTCTATTTTCTTTTCGGTCTGGGGAACCTGGCTCCTGGTGCGGCGTTTCCCCGCGCCTTTGGCGGTTCAACTCACGGCCGCCGCCGTCGGTGTAGGCCTTCCGTACCGATGGATCACCCTTCTTCACGGCAGCCCCACCGGCTTTGCAATGGTCTACGTGCCCTGGGTGCTTTACGGACTGCATGTCTCCGTCATCGACCGCACGTCCAGGGGCGGGTGGATCGCCGGCCTAAGCCTCTTGCTCTCGGCCTGGGGGGATATTCACACCTTCTTTTTCCTGGGACTCTTAACCCCTTTCTGGTGTCTGTTTGTCTTCTATCTGCAACCGATTCCCAGTTGGAAATCCAAAGAACTCCGGAATCTAATCTATTCACTTCGAGGGTTTATCGTCTTTGGCTTCATTGTGGGTATTCAAGCACTTGCAATTCGATTGTACCTCACGGACGGCAGCATGGCCGGCGGACGCACCGTGGAGGAAGTCATGCTTTTTTCACCCGAACCCGGAGGGCTTCTAAGTTTAAATCCTGACCATACCCACAATCATCTGTACTTGACCTACAGTGTCCTGATTTTGGTAATATTTTCTATTGCAATCAGTGTCAAATTCTTAAAGAGACGTGCCGCCATCTCCGGGAAACGCCTGATCATCCTCCATACTTCCTTTTTTCTTCTGCTCATTTCCCTAGTAATTCTTGCTCTGGGACCCAGTCTATTCACCCGAATCAGTCCCTTATACTGGCGCATGCTTACCCGAATCATCCCCCCCTACGGAATGATTAGGCAAACAACCAAAATATACGCGATCCTTCCACCTTTATTGGCTGTGTTTATTATCCTTCCGTTTTCGTCAATCCACATACCGTCTGCCTGGAACCGGAAACTCAACGTCATCGCTCTGATTCTGGGCAGTCTGTTTCTCATGGAAAGTCAGTCCCGCATGAGCCCCACGATCTGCTTTCTGGATGAAGGCAGTGCGGCATACCGTGCTATCCGTGAACATGCAGAGTCTCTGGGAGAGCACCCCAGAGCTCTGGGCATCGTTCTCTGGCCTGGTGACTCCCACTGGACATCGGTCAAACAGTATTTCGCTATGATGGACCGTGTCCGTCTGGTGAACGGGTACCGCCCCAATATTCCTGGCGGATATTATGAGCATATTTTCCTGCGCTTCAAGCCCCTCAATCAGGGATTTGCATCCGATGAACTTCTGGATGAATTGCTGGATCGCGGAATCCGCAACTTGATTCTGCATGAAGATGCCTTTCCTGAACAAGTCAGCCCCTTCAGCGTCTCCGCTACCCTTTCGCACTTACTGGACCACCCCCGAATCCGCTTGCTCAAACAGGATCAGGCCGTCTGGGCTTTTGAAATCATGAGCGAAGCATCCGAGGAACACCGAATTCAAACGGACTGGTCTGCAGCCTCCAGTGCCAGGATGTGGCATCTGATCCGTTTTGTAAAACCGGAATCCCGGGACATTATCGCCGACGAAGATGCTTTTCGAAACCAGTTGCTTCGCCTCTCTCCTGAAAGTGACCCTGTCAGCATACCGCATGATTCAATGCCGCACTTTGAGAACCTGAGAATGCTCCTGCGGGTGCGGGGACAGGGACAACTCACTGTGGTGTTTCAAATTGGAAGCCTTCCCTCAGAAACAGTTTCCACTCCCATCGACACCGGAGACTGGACGTGGGTGGAAATCCCCTTTCCGACATTTGAGGGCTTTCAACAGAACATCACCACTGAACTCAACGCGCCCAACGGATTTCTGGAAATGGATCTGGGAACCCTCCAGATGGGATCATCCACGTTGGATCTGTCTGTCGGAGAAAGTATGGTGTTCTCCGCCCCCACACTTTTCAGGGCGGGGTACACGGATTTGACCGAAAACCATGTCGTGCTCCATCCTGAAAAAATCGCATTTGCCGATGTATTTTACGGGCCGCGTCAGGTCTTTCCTAAAGGAAAATACCGGATCACGCTCCACTACCATGCTGAATCGCAAAAAGGCGAAATCGGCAGTTTTCGCATCCGCGAACCGATGTCGTCTCAGACAGCCCCGGTGATACTACCGGGTGGAGACACAGTGGCGGAACTGGACATCACCCTATCAGAGCCTTACCCGCTGGTCTTTGCGTTCACCTACTTCCGCACGGATGTTGTCCGGCTGGTGTCCGTGGAAATCCACCGCGTCGAATAGCACACCCATTCCGAGAGCCCATCAGTGCAAGACGCTCCATCCCCTCCCGCAACCGCACCCCGCCCTTCCTGGAAAAAACGGGGGTTTTCGCTGTTGAAACTGACCTTTGTCGTTGGACTTCTGGCCTTTCTCATCCAAAAAATTGAATTGGATAATCTTCGGGATGTTGTTCAACACATCGAACCCCAGTTTTTCGTCTGGATCTTTTTATTATGGGGGCTCGAGGCATCGGTGCGCACCTATAACTGGGGTCTCCTCCTGCGCTGCAAAGAGATAAAGCTCCCTTTCCCTAAACTCTTCTACGCCTACATTACTGGATCTTTTTTCGGATACTTTGTTCCCTCCAGCTTTGGAACCGATGTGTCCCGCTTCATTGCCCTAAGCCGTCAGACTCCCGTGCGCATGGCGGACGCGGCTCTCTCGGTTCTTGCTTTGAATCTGGTCTCCCTTCTCAGCCTGGCATGTACCCTTTGCATCAGTGCTCTGGTCCTGACCCGTTTTTTGGATCAAACTCTTTTATTGTTGTTCCTCAGTCTCGCAGCCGGCGGCGGCCTGGTGGTTTTCGCCCTCCTGGTCCGCTTCCGGGAAACGTTGAGACGCGCCTTTCCGCCCCAGGGCAAACTCGAAAAACCCATCACCAAAATCTGGTCTCTGATCGATGCCTTCCGCGTTTTTGAAAATCATCCGGCTCTACTCCTGAAAGTCTTCGGGATCAGCCTGCTGATTCAGATTATTGCGGCCATGATTGTGTACACCCTTGCCGCCGCCATCCAAAGCGATGTTCAACTCCTCTTCATTTTTCTGTTTATGCCGGTCATCGCTATTTCCAGGCTCATCCCCCTCTCCATCGCGAACCTGGGCGCGGAGCAGGGCATTTTCGTGTTCCTGTTCAGCTTCGTCGGCGTCTCCGAAGCGGAAAGCTTCACCATCTCCTTGCTGCTCTCCACCTCGGCCATGATCTTCATCCTTTTCGGAGGCCTCGTTCACTTCTTCATCGAACTGATCCGCTCTTCCCGGAACCGCTCTTCCCGAACCCGTCCGTACGTCCGTAAATATTAACATTTGAAAAGTTGACAAGCCCCTCTTGATGTGAGATGATTATGCGTCTTTTAAGCATGCTTCATGGAATTCCACCCGAACTATGCTTTGTTCCCATCATCCTTGGAAGGCCCATGACGGCCATTCATTAAATATTATCCGGAAAAAAACTCTTTATGAAAAAAGTTATCCCCTCCCTCGTTCTGCCTTTGTTTGCAGTGGCCAGCCTCCTTTTTACGGGCTGTGATCTTGATTCCTCCTCCAGCAGCAGTGCCGATGTCTCAGGTGGTGGTGGTTCGGCCTCCAACGACATAAATCCCTCCAATGTGGTCTTCCTAGATGCGGATGTATCCTCCTGGGCCCAGACGGCCACATTGAACGCCAGCGTTTCCGGCGGATCCGTCAGTCTGAGCTATGACATGGCTACGCAATGGCCCTCCGCCAGAACCCGTGCCAGAGACGGCGGCTCGATTAACGCCAACGCCTGGGTGGTGGTGAATGTGGATGGTACCTGGTATGCCGCCACCTTCGACTGGCTGAAGACCGGCCAGCAAGCCAAAGCGACCAGTGCCGTGACCGGAGCCAATGGTCATATCTCGCATCCCCCCCTGAACAATTTCCGCCCCCGTTCAGGGGAGACCTATGGATTCATGGTGTCTACGCCAGCCCGGAGTGCCGACCGCACGATCAACGAGCGCAGCAACATCTCCACGGTGGTCTGGCCCTGATCCGATTTGATCCGAGACCGGGTGTCTAACCCGACTCCTACCCGTCCTGCCTATGGCATGGACGGGTTTTTTATTGCGCAAATTCTATAAATGTGTTCAAAATACCCGGAAGCTTTTTAAAAAAATTATGCATATCTTCTGGCGTGTTGATTCTCTGGAGACCTGAACTGAAACGCGAACATCATTTTTTGCCGGGCGTTGGAGGTCTCTGGCTGGCGGTCGTACTGGCCCTGCTGCTGATGTGGATCCTGCCTGTCGGCGGACTCCGCCTGCTGTTTGCGCTGCCCCTGGGGCTCTATGGTATTTATGTGTCCCGCGCGGTGCCTCGGATCGCCCCCCCGCTGATCCTGTTGCTCCTGGGGTTGTTATTGGCCCTGCTCGCCATACAGACGCCTTCCCCCTGGTTTTTCTTTCTGCGCTGGACATCCGGGGGGATGCGTTCCGGCCTCTTCCGTCTGCTGCTGCTCTGGCTGCTCTTGGGCGGTCTGCTGGCGTGGAGGAAGGCTTCCCCCTGTGTGTGGGGGCTGCCGGTCATGGCCCTGCTGCTGTCGGCCGCCTGTCTGCGTGCGGCCCTGCGCACCCTCGGGGGCGTTCCGCTGTACCGCACGGATCATCCCTCCTTTATGTACCGGCTCTGGGAATTGGGCCAAAGTTTTCCGGCTCTGGGGGGCTACAATCCCTCGTGGAACGCGGGGACGGAGCACTATGCGGGCGTGGCCTCGGGGGTGCAGGGCCTGGGACTGCTTGTCCTCCCCCTTCTGCGTCACGTTCCGGTTCACGAGCTCTATAATCCGCTGGTCCTCGTCACGTTTATTCTGGCTACGCCCCTGATTTGCGCGCTTTCCGTCCGGGCCGTGGGCGGCCGCCCTGCGGCAATGGCCGCCGCTGCCATCCTGTCCCTCGCCGTCAGTCATCCCTTTTTCCAGTGGATGTGGCATTTCGGCACCCTTGGCGCGGCATTTTCCGCAGTGATGGTGGTGCCCACCCTGGCGCTGGCCTACCGCGCCGCGATTCTGCACCGCCTGGATCCCGTGACGTTTCTGTGCCTGGGCATTTCCGTTTTCCTGATGTCCATGTGGGGGCCGCTGGTTCCCACAATGGGAGGCGGATTGCTGCTGGCCTATCTCTGGATGCCCTCACGCTGGACCCGCAGAAGTTTTGTTTTTCTGCTGTCCTGCGCCGTCCTCAGTCTGCTTGCCTTCTGGCCCTGGATCCGCGTTCTGCTCTTCCCCGCACGTTTTGTGGTGGATTACGTGAATCAGTCCTCCGTGTCGGAGACAGGCTTGGGCACGAAATTCCTTGAAGGCGGGCGGCGTCTGGGAGAACATTTGGCCTCCGGGCATCCGCTGCTCCTGTTTTTGGGGATGGGAGGGGCCGTTGCGGGGGCTCCCCGGAGTGTGCGCCGCTGGTATGTGCCCCCCCTGCTGCTTTCGGCGCTGGTCTGCGGCTGGGGGCTGGCCTGGCGGCCCTATGCGCAACTTGAACGGCTCGGTATTCCGCTCCTCTTTGCCGCCATCGTGCCCGCCGCCCTCTGTACGGAGCGGATCCTGCGCAATCGCAGCCCCCGCAGCATCCCGGCCCGCGCCGGTCTGCTGGCCGTGCTGCTGCTCGGCGGATACACCGGCACCCAGCTCTACGCCAACCGCGGTCCCGCCCCGGCGCAGACGATGGACCCGGTGGTCGGGGAACTGGTGGACTGGATACGTGCGGAGCTGCCCGACAACGGACGACTGCTGTTTGCCGGACGTGCGGTGCATGCCTACGGCGGCGGGAAAATCGCCTATTTGCCCGTACTCAGCGGCAGGGAAATGATGGCGGACGACTACTACGGTTTCCCGCCCGGCACGGTGGAGTTCAATTATCCCCCCGTCCCCTACCGGCGGAGCCTGGAGGCCTTTCAGGATTTTGCCGCGGCCTATAACGTCACCCACGTCATCACCAGCCACGACAGTTTTCGCGAATTTTTTGCCGCGCATCCCGGGGAGATCACGTCGCTGGCGCAATTTGAGTTCCGGGGGGTGGAGCTGACCGCTTACCGTCTGTTGCGCAAGCGCCCTTTGCTGCCGGAGCAGGGGCGGGTGACCGCCGGCATCAACCGGCTGGTGCTGCAAATCGACACACCGCAGGAGAGTGTCGTCCTGCCCTACAACTGGCGCGAAGGTTTGCACAGCCAGACCCCGGGTGCCACGGTGGAGCCCTATGCCTACGACGGGAATATCCGGCTGATCCGGGTGCGGCCCGGCGGGGCCCGCGAGGTGGTGATCGGTTATCAAATGCCCTGGGGTCCGGTGGCACCGAACTTCGACGGAAGGTTTCACCATTGAAAACGCAGAACAAAATCATCCTTTGCCTGCTTCTCCCCGCGGCCGCCCTGCGCATATACGGGGCCTGGGCCTTCCGCTACATCACGGACGCGGACGGCAGTGTGGTTGCGCTGATGGCCCGGCATATGGCGGAGGGCCGTGAATTCCCGATTTTCTTTTATGGACAGCACTACATGGGCAGTCTGGAGCCGATGGTTTCGGCATTGTTTGTGCTGCTGCTGGGGCCCAGCGGTTTCGCCGTCTGCCTGGGACCCGCATTGATGGCGGTGGCGGCGCTGTTAGTCCTCTGTCTCTGGGCCAGTGATGCCGGGGGTGTCTGGGCCGGGGGCCTGGCCCTGGGGCTCTGCGTCCTGGGGCCCTACCGGTATTTTCTGTTTCAGTTTGCGCCCAGGGGCGGGTATATGATTGCGCTGCTCTGCTCCGGTTTTCTGCTCTGGCAGGCGGCGCGGATCTCTGTGCGGTCCCGCAGTGCGGCGGCACCGGAGCTTTGGCCCTGGTTCGGACTGGGGCTGGTGGCCGGCGCCGGGCTCTGGTCCCATGCCATCGTGTTTTCGGCCGTCATGGCTGCCCTGGTGGTGCTGCTCCTCGGATGGCGGGGGGCTTTCTGGCGTCACCCCCGCCCAATACTGGCCGGACTGGGTGGATTCCTTCTGGGATTTTCCCCTTGGTGGATTTACAATCTGCTCCACGGTTGGGCTTCGCTGGAAATGTTCCAAAATACGCTCGATCTTCCCCTGCGGGAGGGCATGAGCCTGCTCTGGAAAAGATGGGTGCATTTGGTCGCGCATCCCGACTGGTCCCGGCGCCTCAGCCGGGCCGTGGCTCTGGGGTATCTGCTGCCGGCCGCAGCCGGGATGCTGCTCACCCTGCGGGATCTTCGGCTGGGATGGACCCGTTCTCTCGCCGCCCGCCTGGCCGGCCTCTTGTTTTTCCTGTTTTCCGCAGCATTCTTCTGCCGTTCCACTTTTGCCACCCTGCATACCGCGCGCTATCTGCTTCCGCTGGTGCCGGTTGTGGCGCTGTTCGCCGGGGTGGCGATGTCCAGAATCCGTCTGCGCGCCCTGCGCGGCGCCGCCGCCGGTCTGGTGCTGCTGCTGCTGCTGAGTCAGATCGGGGTGTTGCGCACGGTGTACCGGCGCAATCAGGAAGTGCCGGAACGTTATGCCCTCCAGGAGCAACTGCGCCAGTCGCTGGAGGCGGAGGGGGTCGAGACGCTGTACACCACCCTGCCGGGTTACCACCTGAATTTCATGATGGGCGGACAGTTCACCTTTGCCCACACGGAGAAAATATTTTACCTGCCGCATTCCGAAAAGGCGGAATTCAGTTCCAGGAGCGTATTCCAAAAGGATTTGGGGGGACTGCGGAGTTTTCTGGCCGCTGCGGGGGGGCAGGCCCGCTTGTCGGGGTCATCCGCCGGACATTTTCTGCATGATTTTGTGCCGCCGCGCGATGAGTTGCAGCCCCTGCCCGCACCCGCCGCCATTTTGTTCAACGGCATCCCTGCGCCTCAGCTCGCGGACCTTTCCCACGGCACGGGACGCGCCCCCGACCCGGAAAGGGAAACACAGACGGTAGAAGTCATTTTCCGGCATCCGGTGGCGTTGCGGCGCATCCGGCTTGCTTTTGACCATCCAGTCGGCCTCGACGACCCGCGATTGCCGGACTCGCTTTCCGTGGAGGTCCTCCCGGCGGACGGAACCGAATGGAAATCCGTGGTCGGGATGTACCGCCCCACCCGTTTATTCTGGTCCGGACCGCGCCCCTTTCTGGCTGGACATTTCCAACGCAGCGAAGTGCAGTTGTCCGGCGACCGGATCCAGGCCCTGCGGATTCATCTCAACGATGCCGGCCGCCCGGACCCGGACTGGCGCCTGGTGACGCTTGGCCTGTTTGAAGGCGCGGGTGAGGCCGGACTTTCCGAAGCGGACGCGCTGCCCCAGGTTTTGGCCTTCCTCGAGGCGCAGGGGGTCAAACGGCTCTACGCGGACCGCTGGGCGTCCAATCAGGTGCATGTGGAAACCCGGGGGCGCATTCAGGTGCCCCTCGATCCCCGTCTGGCCCGTCCTGGCGGACTCCACCCCGATGACCCCGTGAGCGGCGGCGGGCCCACCGTTTTTCTGACCCGCGGTCAGGATGCGCAAGACTGCAAAACGCTGCTCACCCGCCTCCGCCAGCCTTTTGAAGAAATGCAGATGGGGCCCTGGATCCTGCTGATCTGTCCCGCAATCCATCCGGAGTCCGATGAGCCCCTGTTCTGGACCGGTTACGGACTCCGCTCGCGGAGCGGCTCCGCGGGCGGGGAGGAGGGCGCTCCGGCAAAGCGTTCATCCAGCCAATGAAGGCGCAGAGAGAGGATCTCCCTCAGTTGTTGCACTGCGTCAGCGAAGGATTCACCGCGGGTGTAGCGCCCCTGCCACACCTGCTCGTCCCATTCCGTCCAGCCGACCAGCTCCGCCTCCATTTGCCCGAGCAGTTCCTCCAGAGCTTCATCCCGCCAGGGTCCCTGCCGCAGAGCCCGCCAGCGCACACCCATGCCTGACCGATAGTCGGGGTGGTGCTGGTGTAGCCGGTCGGTGAGGGTGTTGGAGAGCCAGACGGGATAGCGGTCCAGAAAGGTTTTGTCGTAATCCCATGGCAGAATCGTGAAGCGGGTCTCCGGGCCCGCCTCCCGCGCAAGATAGAGGTTCACATTCACACCATCATGATTCCCGGTGGCGTTCAGCAGCAGATGCCAGTCCAGCACGCCCGCCACATCGACTTCCTCGCTGATGCGCTGCACCATAACATCCGGATCTGAAATCCGGAGAGTGTCAATCAGCGACAAATAAGGGTCGAGAGTCAAGCCATAAAACCGTGCAGGCTGCCGTACTCCCATATTCCGGAAAAGGGGTTCCCCGAAATTGTCCCCTCGTCCGGAAAATTTGTAAAGTGCGGCATGATCAGGGCTGTCGGGCCGCGCGGAATCCCATCCGAGCATATGACGGTCCACGCGGCTGCCGAATTCGTAAAGTCCCTGATAGTTGCCATTAACGAAAACTTCCGCCCATTCGATTTCCGGCGCGGGCCTGAAGTTGTCCTCATCGCCCATGGCACGGAACAGGTCGTAGGAAAGGCGGTTGCGCATAAAGGTCATGTCGCTGTAGCCGGTGCCTAGATAGAGATGCCGACTCCCCGTGGGGGACAGGAGGCCGTGAGCTTCTTCAAAACGGATGGAAAAGGGGACTTTCCGCAGCTCCCAGTCGAAGTCCCCGTGCCGGGTGAGCTGCCAGAAACTGGTGTTTCCGCGAGTTTTAATACCTGACCTTGCCCCCTGAAATGCGCGGAACCGGACGGGGTTGAACAGACCATCGCCATAGTATTCAATCCGGGCATCCACCCGGCGGCTTTTCTGCACGGGGTCGCGCAAGTGGATCATCAGTGCCCGAATGCGCGGTGATTCGGGCATGACCCGGAAGTGGAAGGTTTTGCGGTGGGTTTCACCTCCGCTCTGGAGTTGCGCGGTGAGGACCACTGCCACCGGTGCACCGCCTTCGGGATGCCGGAGCAGGCTGCCGTCCGCCGCGAGAAGATCCGGTCTGGAGCTGTGCCACTCCAGCGCGCTGCTCCCCGGCAGAGCGATGTTCAGGTTCAGATCTTCGCGGATATACAAAGAGGAGGGGTTCTCTCCGAGCAGCATCTCCTCCTGAAGGTATTCGAGGCTGCGGAGCGCGGGGTCAGGTTCCGTGGAGGGGATCCAGAGGCCGGGTGCGTCCTCCCGCAGCAGACGGAGGCGGTATGCCAGTTCACGCCGACTGAACGGTGCGGCCATGTCGCGGGAGAGCAGACGGAGGTTTTCGGCATCGGCATCGGCGTGGATGCGGTTGATCTCCTCCCGGGAAAGGGGCAGGGCCTCCCGGAGCAGGCCCCGGGGCAACTGACGTGCCGCAGCGTCGCGCAGGAAGAGAAAATCCCATTTCAGCGGATGCTGTGGTGTCCGTAGCAACTCCCCGGAACTGTGTGGCGGAAAACCGCACTGGCGGTCATCCTCGTAAAGATAGATACCTTCGAAACGTCCGTTCACGTAGAGCCGGCACCAGCCGGCGCGGGCTGCGGGCAGCTGGAGCGCCTCGGCCAGAGCCCGGTCCACTGCGGGTTCCCCCCATCCGGCGGATTCAGGCGGACGGAGCCGGAAGCTGCTCAAGCCGTTGGGCAGGGGTTCGTTCGTATCGACCACATAGGCCTTGCGGGGGCTGTCGGCATAATGAGTGTCGCTGCCGTCCAGGGCAACGCTCCCCTGCACGCGGTTGCCGTCGAAACGGATGGTGACCCTGCGGAAGCGGGCGGCATCTGCTGTGCGGCGGCCGCTTTGGCGGCTCTGCAGGTGCGCCTGGTTCTGGCGGCGAAGGGGGCCTTTGCGCAGATCCAGATGCACTTCGGGAAGGTCGGCGGCCTGACGGTTCAGATCCATCAGTCCCGGATTGAAAAAATTCACGGTGCGGGCAAAGGATTTGGTGCTGCGTTCGAGACCCCGGGCCAGGCGCAGCCGGTGGTACGCGGAGGCGGCGAGGGATTGCTGCAGGGGGCGCTTGCGTTTGGCCAGCCGCTGGATTTCATCGGCGGAGAGGCTGCGGTTCCAGATGGCGGCCTCCCTCAGCCCGGCGTGCAGCGGGTGGGGCATCGCGTACCAGCGGGTGCTCCCCAGATTGATGTTCTCCGGTGGCAGGGAACCGGCATCCACCTCGCGGACGGCTTTTCGGATGCCATTTTCATAGAGAGCTGCCGTGCCGGTGACCGCATCGTAGCTGCCGACCAGCTCCACCTCCTCGCCCCAGGAGGTGAAGGCATACGACAGGGCTTCGGACTTCTCCGTGCCGGGCACATGCCACTGCAACTGTCCGAGAACCAGACGCATCCCGGTGTGGCGTCCCCCGCCATCATAAAACATCAGATCCTGAGTGTCCGATGGCGGCAGGAGTTTGAGACGGAGCAAGAGAGTGTGGCTGGGCTCGACGTGCCGCCAGGGAACGGCGGTGTGGAGGGCGCTCCAGCGGGTGCCGGAGAAGTATCCGCGATCAACCCCGGCCTCGGTGCGGACCTCGACCCCCGGGGCGAGCGGCCGGGTGCTGGAGATCCATTCGCGCGGGCCTCGCCCGTCGAAATTCAGCAGAAACACCAGCTGCTGTTCGCGGCGCAGTTGGCGGGAGATCCGGCGGTAGGCGGCCTGAAGCTCCTTTTCCGGTTTTTCAAACAATAAACTGTCAGAGTGATAGAGCAAAGCCCCCAGCAGCAGCAGGAGGCCGAAGATCAGGAGTTGGATCCGGCGGAGCCGCATGTCAGCGGCTGCCTCCGGCCCGGTCCAGATAGATGTGCACGGAGGTCACGGGGGCGGTGCTGCGGAGGCCCTGCTGGAGGGTGGCGACATCGCTCTTCAGGTTGGAAAAACTGTACTGCAAGCTGGTTTCCCCGTCGCGGCTGGAGCTGTTCTCCAGTTTGCAGGAGCCGGTTTGCCGCTTCAGCAGTTCCTGAATCAGCTCCAGCGTGTCGGAGAGTGCTTCATCCGGCAGAGCAAAAATCAACAGACCGCTGCGGCGGAGGATTTTCCAGGTGCGGGCCCCGCGCACGAGGATGAGGCTGATGACGGCGATGGAGTAGAGCAGGACGAGCAGATGGAAATTGAACGTGGCCGTGCAGATGGCGGAGGAAATCACCAACATGATAAAGCCAATCTCTTCGGGCTCTTTGATGGGGGTGCGGAAGCGGATGATGGAAAGGGAGCCCAGCAGACCCAGGGCCAGCGGCAGGGAAGTCTGGATCGCGATAAACAGGGTGGTGATCGAGATACTCAGGAGGGGAAAGGCCCTGTGCACCTGGCTGCCCGTGCCCCGGCTTTCGTAGAAAATCCGGTAGAGTCCGGCGGAGAGATAGGCGGTGAGCAGGGAGGTGAGCAGGGAGAGCACCAGGATGCCGGGTGCGACCCGGTTCTGCATGTCCTGGAAGTCGGAGAGAACGTCGAGGGTATTCATAAGCTTAGAGGCCTCCGTTTTGCAGCATGAGGATGCAGCTGCCGAATTTGGAAAAACTTTTCAAGCGGAACCCGGCGGCATAGAGGGCCGGGGCCCAGGGCAGTTCCTGGAGTCCGTTGTCCTTGAATTCGCAGACCACGGAGGGCAAAAGGGGACAGTGGCTGGCGGGAAGCAGGTCTCGGTTGACGCGGTCCACGCGGATTTGCCAGTCAATGGCCACCCGGGCCCCGCTGCGGGGGCAGCGGAACCGCCGCCGTTCGTAGCGGATGCAGAGCAGCGGACGCAGGTCCAGCGGCAGCACGTCTTCGTTCCATTCGGCCTGCCGCCGCAGCAAATCCACAAAGCCACGGTCTGTCAGGGCGGCGTGTTCCAGATAGTCCCGGGAGACCTCCACGCGAACCCGCTCCTTGATCCGGGCGGCGCCCAGCCGGTGTTTGCATTCCAGATAGACCGGAGAAAGGGAAGCGGAGGTGTTCGGCTGGAAATGGCCATACCAGCGCAGCCGAACCTTTTTTTTGATATGGTCCCCCTCCACCTTGTGCTGGAAGGCACTGAGGCGGGGATTGTCGTAATAAATACTGCCGATGGTGTTGTCGGGAAATTCTCCGTCGGGAAGGCAATAGTGCTCAGCGAGATCCAGCGCGATCCCGGCCTTGCGCGCGTCCGCCACAAATTTCCGTTCAATGGATAAAGTCATAATGGAAAGGATAACGCATTTTTCGTTATAAGCGCGTGAGGCGGTACCAGGGTGAAGTCCGGAGATCAGAAACCAAAAGCCCGGCCGCCTGTACCAGAGATTCCAGGGGGCCGGGCCTTCCCAGGTGGCGTGCGGAGAATTATTGCCAGGTCACCATGGAAACATTGCTGCGCTCATTAATTGTTCTTTCGCTGGTGCGGGCGGGGGTGGTGACCATAAATCCGTAAGTTTCTCCCGGCGTGGGGGTCCAGTTGTTGAGCGGCGGTTGGCGGATATGCCCTCCGGTACCGCGGACAGAGTTTTTGGATTTGGAGGTCTGGCCCGTGCGCATCCAGTCGAAGGTTGCGGCGTACCAGGTTCCCCCCACATTCACCAAGACCCAGCAGTTGCCGTTCAGAGCTCCGCCGTTACTGGCTGTGGTTCTGGTGTTGGGCCACTGACTGGCCTGATTATGGTCAAGACGGAGGCTGTTCCCCGAGAGTGAGGCCCGCAAATTGGAGGTTTGTGCCCAGCCGGACACATTGGCATCCAGCCAAACCACGCTGCCAAGATCAATCGGCGAGCCCTCTGTGGCGGCAGGGGGAGAGGTATCTTGCCCCCCTTCTCCGTTCGGTTCTTGTGGATTGTTTGGTGCCGGAGTGGTCTCGGTACCCTCAAAAGTAGAATTGTCAGATTCGTCGGTGGTGAATTCGCATCCGCTCCAAAACAGTACGGCGACCAGCAGGCCAACTCGTGGAATCAGATTCATCATGTTAGTTCCTTGATTAGAGTGTGTAGGTGGGTGAGGCTCTCCACTTTTTATACGTATGTGTTTGCACAACTAACCAGCAAAACCATTGATGCAAGCACTTTGTTAAATATTCAGGCCAATTTTGGGTGTTTTTGCAGCCGACCGACCAGTCCCACCGAGTTCGGGAATCCCTCGAGGTGGAGGGAGCGAGGATCGGAAGTGAGGTTTAGCCACGTTCCGATCCATCCATTCATCCAGCTCTTTTTGGGGAGCGGGAGGGGCTGACTCAGGGTCTCACGCCGGTGTAGGGAACGACCTTGTGCGGCGTGTGCCAGTATTCGATGAAGTCCAGGCGGAGCAGATCCCCCTCCCGTTTGGCCTCCACCCGGCCAGTGCCAACGCCGGGATTGGTGAAGGGCCCGATCAGCTCCCCGCCGGAGACCTGGTAGGTTCCGGTCACCCGGACACCCGTGCCGTCTAGGTTGTTGGATATGAAAAAGGTTCCGTCATCCTGAAAGTGGACGTACCAATAGGGCGATCCCTGAACCTGTGAACCGGAATACAGGGCCCAGACTCCGGTGTAATTGTTCGAACTTCCACTGCTGTCACTGTCTAAAAAGCAGCCGCTCAGCAAAAATGTGGCGGCAAAAAGACTTATCGTCATCCATACTGATTTGATCATCGTAGATTCCTATATTGGTGATTATGAGTTATAGTCGTCCCCTTGAGAAGGGGATGATATTGTTATGTTGTTTTCAACCAGCTTTACAAGCATAAAACGCTGAAGAATTGCTGATTTCAAACCAGAAGCGCAATGGGTCAATTTCAAGGATTAGATCAGATTTTCCTGAAGATACCAGTCCGCGGTTTTCTTCAGGCCTTCATCCAGCCCCACCTTCGGAGCATACCCGAGATCTTTTTTGGCCTTGGAGATGTTGAACGCGCGGTTCTGACGGTACCAGTCGACCCGGCGGGGGAAAATCGGCGGTGCGATTTTCAGGGGTTTGCAGATTTTTTCACACAGATGTCCGGCAACAATCACGGGGAAAATCGGATAATGGGGAATGTTGACCTCCACGCCCAGAGCCTTCGCGGCGCGGCGAACGAGGTCCTCAATTTCAACATACTCTTCATCCGCAATCAAATACGCCTCGCCTTTACCTTTTCCGGGCTCCATGGCCAGCACCAGGGCATCAACCAGATTGTCGATATAGAGAGGATGATAAAGGGTTTTCCCGTTGCCGAACATGGGAAATTTCCCCTGCTTCACTTTCCGGAAAATCATCTGATACCTTTCAGGGTCGCCAGGACCGTAAATCGCCGCCGGCCGCAGGATCGTGGCGTCCAGCCCCTTTGCCGCCGCCTCCAGCACCAGGGGTTCGGCCTCGTATTTGGTGCGCTGATAGTAGTCGGCCGGATCGATCCGGGAGGTTTCGTCTCCGGGAGGAGTCTCCACATTGCCGTGTACGCCGCAGGTGGAGCAATAGATAAATTTACGAACCCCGGCGGCCTCGGCGGCCTTGAGCATAATCCGCGTTCCGCCGATGTTCACGTCGTCATAGTGGGATTCCGGCACATTGAGTTCCCGGAACGCGGCGGCCAGATGCTGAACCACCTCCACGCCCTCGATGCAGGAGTTGACCAAAGCCTCGTCGGTCACCGACCCGATCACCACCTTCGCGCCCCAGTCGCGCAGTTCCTGCGTTTTCAGGCCCTCCTTATAGTCCAGTGCCACAACTTCATGGCCGTCATCCAAAAGACGTTTTACCAATGCTTTGCCCGTAAAGCCGGTTCCGCCGGTGATTAATATTTTCATAAAGGTTCAGGGGGTTGAGTTTTAAAAAAGGTTGAATCAAGAAGAAGGGTCTCCCTACGCGGAGGGGGCCTTTAAATCAAGTTCTTTGGCGGGGATCCCGCCCAAAAGCCGTTTGTCGGGAAAGGAGCGGGTCACCACCGCGCCCGCGGCGATTACACAGTCCGCCCCCAATGTCACCCCGTCGAGCACGGTGATGCGGGCTCCGAGCCAGCAGTTGGGTCCGATCCGGCACGGACCTTTGGTCTCCATGCCGCTCTGATCCGCGTAGGGCACCGGACTGTGCCGGTCATACTCCCCGCCGCTCAACAAATAACTGTAAGCCCCGATCATGCATCCTTCACCGATCTCCAGCGAATTGGAGGAGAACACCTGACAGTTCGAGGACAAGTTCACCCGGTCTCCGATGCGGAGATCCCCGCCCTTGCAATACACAATCGTGTTGCGGCCGATATACACGCCGCTGCCGATGTCAATGCCCCGGTTGGATTGCCCCTTGGCGTCAATCACCGCGTTGTCATCCATCACCACATTGTCGCCCAGACGGATCTTGTGCGTGTGGCGCAAGGTCAGGTTCCGTCCGAAAATCACTTTGTTCCCGATCTGCGGAAACAGCAGCCGATAGGCTTTGGAGCGCAGGAAAAGACCAAGCGCCCCCGGAATGCCACTGAACAGCAGGGTGACAACCTCGCCCAGGATCACCCGGCCGATGCTTTGATCTCCGTAGACCAGATTCCGGTAGGCGGCAAACCCGCCTTTCGCGCCGGCCTTGACCTTGAACGTGGTGTCCTGCGTGCCGGAGGAGGCCTCAGTTTCCATCGGCACCCTCCAGGAAACGTCGGTGCCACACCGCGGTGTTGATCATGCCCCACAGCACATGGTTGTGGTTGTGTTTCGACTCCACATGCTCGTTAATCAGCTGTTGCACATAATCAATGTTCATATTCTCCCGGATCACCGGCGAGGTCATCAGCAATTCGGTCATGTAGTCTTTCAACTGGGTCCGCAGCAGATGCTTCACCGGAAGACTGTACCCCTGTTTGCCCCGGTAAACGATATCGTGCGGCAAATACCCCTCCAGCGCCTTGCGGAAAATGTGTTTGGTTTCGAAGCCTTTCAATTTCAAACTGCCGGGAATGCGGGCCGCCAGTTCAATCAGCCGGTAATCCAGAAACGGCACCCGGATTTCCAGGGCGCTGGCCATGCTCATTTTGTCCACTTTCATGAGCACACTGTCGACCATCACGAAGCGGGTGTCCGTATACAGCTCGGCGTTCACCCGGTCCCGGGTGGTGCATTTGGACCGGCAGGCCCGCAGCGGCCCGAACGGGTCCATCGTCACATCCGCCTTGAAGGCGTCGTTAAACAAGCGGGTCTCCAGATCCCTGGAACAGAAAAACTGCCAGCGGATCTGTTCGGCCTCTTCGGGAAGCAGGCTGCCCTCAACGAAACGCTTGAGCATGTTCACCGCGCCTTTTTTCTGCGGACGGTCCGGCATGGACATCAGAATAGGCGCCACCATTTTCTCACGGACCGCCCGGGGCAGCACCGAATACATCCGGTTCAGTTTCGAGGCCTTGAAGCGGTCGTAGCCGGCGAACACCTCATCCCCGCCCTCCCCGCTCAGAATCACGCTCACATCCTGCTTCGCCCGGGCGCACAGAAGCATCAGCGGAATCGAGGACAAATCCGTCATCGGCTCGTCCAGATGCCAAATCGATTTCTCAATCAGCTCCGGAGTCATCTCATTGACCATCAGCACCTCGTTCACGGTGCCGAAATAATCCGAAACCCTGGTGGCATACTCCAGCTCGCTGAAGCTCTTGTCCTCATATCCGATCGTGAACGTGCGCAGGGTGCCGGAGATGTGCTTGCGCATCATGGCCACAATCGCGCTGGAATCCAGCCCGCCGGACAAAAACGCGCCCAGCGGCACATCACTCACCAGACGCGAACGCACCGCCTCGTCCAACTGATGCCGGATCAAGTCAACCGCCTCATCGACGGAGGTCAGCGAGGGAGGATCCTCGTACCGCAAATCCCACCATTCAGCGACCTCGTGTGCGCCGTCCCGCCAGGTCAGCGCATGCCCCGCCGGGAGTTTGAAGATCCCTTCAAACATCGTCAGCGGCCCGGGTACAAACTCATGACCGAGATAATGATAGAGCGCCTGACGGTTCAAGCGCCGCTCCAGCGCGTCGCAGGCCAACAACGACTTGATTTCCGAGGCAAACAGCAACTGCTGGTTCACCACCGTGTAATACAGCGGCTTGATGCCCAGCCGGTCCCGGGCCAGGAAGAGTTCGTTCTGCCGACGGTCCCAGACCGCGAAGGCGAACATGCCCTGAAAATGATTCACACAATCCCGGCCGTACTCCTCATACGCGTGCACAATGGTTTCACTGTCGGAATGTCCCCGGAAGGTGTGCCCCTTCGCCTCCAGCCGTTCACGGATTTCCGCGAAGTTGTAGATCTCCCCGTTAAAAACCACCTGAACCCTGCCGTCCTCGTTCGCGATCGGCTGACGTCCCAGCTCCGACAAATCAATAATACTCAGACGGCGGTGCCCCAGAGAGACCCTGTCATCACAGTAAATGCCCTCCTGATCCGGGCCGCGATGGGCAAGACGATCCGTCATTTGACGAATCAGCGACTCGTCGTTCCAGGTAAAACCACAAATTCCACACATAGGATTTCTCTTCTTTGGATAAAGGCGTAAAAACTGAACAGCGTGCATTCCCATAGGACAGAAGAAAAACCTGAACAAGAAAAAACGCCTGCCACTGTGCGCTTTAGGTATGGACAGCCCGGCTCGGGTGTGGAAGGAGAAATCCTCACATCCTTTTAACCGTCCAAACATCCTTCGCTTATGAAATCCTATCCCTTGATTCTGTTTATCGCTGTTCAGTTGACCACCGGACTCTTCGCACAGCAGCCGCGGCGCGCGGCTCCGGGCGGAGGCTTCGGGCCGGGAGCCTCCGGAACGGAGAACCCCTTCGCCTTCCTGGAAGACCGGCTGGTCCTGGGGATTCGCGTGCTCAGACACACCCTCAGCGAATCCAGCCGTCCCGAAGATCCAAACCGCCAGGAGACGTTTCTGGGCTTCATTAACGAGCTTGATCTTCAAAGCGACCAGACCTTCGCGCTTTTCGCGGAATACCATGTCAACCCGTACGTATTTCTCGAACTTTCCCATGACCGGATCGAAGCCCGGACCAAAAACTTCAACAACCAGCTCAGCGACGGCAATGTGGAAATGTCCGGACTGATTTTCAGTGTCAACGCGCAATACACGGTGTATGACCGCATTACCCCCTTTGCGGGAATCGGCCTGGCTCCCTGGTCGGCCTCTTTCAATCACGACGCATGGTGGACGCTGGGCTGGCCCTCCCCGGAAGCCTATAACGAGGCCGGGCGGCCGGGAACCGACCGCGGACGCCGCAGAGTGATCGATGTCGGCGGCAGCACCGGCATTGTCTACACCGCCGGCGTGCGCTTCGAGCCCGCGGACCATTTTCAAATCAGTGTCCTGGCCCGGTATATCGACATCGAAACCGACGCCACCTTTCTCTCCGGGCCTTCGAACAACCTGACCCCCCAGCTCCGGGGCGATTTCCCCTTGAGCCACCGCTCTTTCGGCATCACGCTCGCGTACCGCTTCTAAAAGGCGCGCCGGAAAAATGAGTCTTTCGATCGAACGTAAATTTATCGGGGACACCCGGAAATTGCCCCTGGCACTGGAATTGGCCAAGCTGCACTGCGTTCCGGACGGAGACTTCCCGGACAACACCATCAACAGCATCTACTACGACACCCCCCGCCTTCTGGCCTATCAACATAAAGAGGAAGGCGACCATATAAAACGCAAAGTGCGGCTGCGATGGTACGGTGACGCCGAAACCTATGCCTCCGAAGCGGAAACCACCGTGTTTCTGGAATGCAAACACCGGGACGGGGCCTCCCGGTTCAAAACCCGGCTTTCCCTCTCGCGCTCCCGGACGTTTCTGGAAAACACGCCCTTGGCCGATCCCGCCTTTGACCGGGTACTCCGGGACGCCGCAGACGGCATGGATGAGGCGTTTCACCTGAACCTGCATCCCCTGATCCATATTCAGTATCAGCGCCAGCGCTTTGTCTGCATGCGGAGCGGAGCCAGAGTGTCGGTCGACTGGGCTGTGTCCGTCCGCCGGGCAAACCGGGATTTCCTTCCCGCCGGATACGTCCCCGCCCTGCCGCATGTGGTCTGCGAGTTCAAAGACAACGGGCTCCTGGAAATCCCCTGGGCCGGAGAACTCTATCACGCGGGGTTCCGCCAAAAAAGCTTTTCCAAATTCGGAACATGTGTTTCGATGCTGCTTAACGGAGGTTTATAACATTTATGCAACGGATCAATTCACTCGAGGCGCTTTCGGAATTTCAACAAATGCAGGAGCAAATCGGCCCCGGCCTTCTGGTGCTGTCGCTGGTGACCTCTCTGGGCTGCGCCTATCTGGCCGCAGGCCTGTATCGGCTTTTCTATGAAAGCCGCGGCACCGGCAGCCAGGTGCACCGCGCGTTCCCTCTCCTCGGTATTTCCATCACCGCCCTGTTTATCGCCATCCAAACCTCGCTGCCACTCGCCCTCGGCCTGCTGGGGTCCATGTCCATCATCCGCTTCCGCACCCCGATCAAAGAACCCGAGGAAATCGGATTCATCATGCTGGTGATCGCCTCCTCGATTTGCATCGCCACCTACAATTTCCATCTGCTGTTCCTGCTCAACACCCTGGTCATCCTCAGCCTGATTCTGGTCCGGGGCGCCCGGACCTGGAATATCCTGCGCCGGAGCGGTTTGCTGATTGTCTCCCTGCCCGACGAGGATTTTCAAAAACACTTGAGCGAACTGGAAGCCTTTCTCCGGAAAGAAACCGGGTCCCTCCGTCTCGAAAACTCCTCCAGCCGCGGGGGCGAGACCAATCTGCAATACAGCTTCACCAGCATGAAAAACGACGTGGCAGGCCTGCAAAACGGCCTTCGGAACATCACGTCGGTTTCCTCGGTCCATATCTACCTCGACCGGGCCGGAGGCAGCCGTTGATATGCGCCAACGCAAGCGTCTGTTGACGTGGCTGGCGGCACTTGCGCTTGTTGCCGGACTGATTTCTTCGGACCGGGTCCTGTTTGATCTGCCGGAAAGCGCCCTCGGCTCCGCCACGCGAAGAGTCTCCCGCACCCTTCGCCGGAATCACGGCCTGGCGTTTCTGCTCGCGTTTGACGCCTCGGGGCCAAATGAATGGGCGCACGGAGGCCGCGTTCTCACCCCCGGAATCGACGTTGTCCGCCAGGACGACGGCTTTTATGGTGTCTTCACCGGCACCCGCTGGAGCGTCGTTCACTCCCGGATCGACTGGCGAATTCTCGAGGATTCCCACTCGATCTCCGTGCGTCTCCGGCTGTTTCCGGACGCCGACAAACAGGATATTTTCTTTTACGACGGCGCGGCCCGGGGGCACACCGGTTTCCGCCTTTCCAACGGCTATCTCCTGTGGCACCCCCCCGCCACCGGCGATGAGGACGCCCTGAAATTCCCTTTTACCGAATGGGGAAACCGCGTCGATCTCGTCGGCACCTACAACGCGGAAACCGGCGAGGCGGTTTTATATCTGAACGGAGAGGAAAAAGACCGCCGAATTCTGAAAGAAACCGGAGGCCTCCCTCCTGAAAATATCAACCTGGGCAGTTCGCGATGGTACGCCATGCCTTTCCCCCTGCACGGAGCCATTCAGGACGCCGCCGCCTGGAACCGCGCGCTCAGTCCCGGGGAAATTCAACAGCTCGCACAGCGAAAAGCACCTCTGCATCAACACCTCGCTCGCCCGCAAACCTTCGCCCTCCGGCTCGCGCGCGGCTTCGAGCGGGGAACCAAACTCCTGCCCCGATATCTGGACTTTTTTAATCCCTGGCTCATGACCGGAGGGGGCGGCGGGGAGATTCCCGTCTTCCATCTCGAATTTCGCAGACGGGATCTGCGGCGGCAAAACCGCGATCACCGTCAAAGCCTCCTCAGCGGCCGCCGCACCCGGCGGGCCGCCCGGTTCCGCCCGGCCACGTTCCGCAGCGGAACCGCCGCCCTCCCCGCCGAAATTGCGCTCGGCGGTCATGACCTCGCCTATGCCGACACCTTCCGGAAATCCTTTATCGTGGATCTGGACTCCCCGTGGAACGGGGAGGTGCGTTCACTTCGTCTCACCCCGCCTGAAAGCGGCCACTGGATTGTGCCCGCCCTGGAGCAGGCCCTGGCGGAAGCGCTCAACGTTCCCCGACCGCGAAGCGGATGGTGCCGTGTCACCGTGAACGGCAGACACGCCGGAATTTATGCTTACCGGGATGACTGGGAGCTAAACCCTTTTTCCGGGGATATGGATGTCCTCCTCGCGGGTCCCTTGAACCCTCTGGATTGGGACTCCATGTTTCGCGGGGAGCAAGAGGCCGACGCTCCGTGGCATTTTTTCAGGATCGAGGCCTTGCCGCTTTCCGCAAACGAGTTCGCCGCCCTGCTGGACACGGTGGAAACCCGAACGCGGGAGCTCCTCTCCAGAGACCGGAACGCCCCCTTCAGCCGCCGTGAACTCAACCGGAAACTGCGCAAAGCACGCCGGGAACTCGAAGCCCTTCACCCCGGCCACTCCGGGGAAATCTCCGCCGCCGAACGCCTGGCCTTTCTTCATCCCCACATGCTGCGCGGAATCAATCCCTCCGCCTGGTATATCCGGGACGATCTCAATCTCGCAGCCGGTCTTCCCGCCGGCCTCGACATCCGCTGGCAAAGCTCCCGTCCTGATATAGTGAGCCCGGACGGAAAACTGATTCAACGTCCGGAGGGCGGAACCCCTGTCGAGGTGATTCTGACTGCCTTTCTCCGGGATCCAAACGGGGAAACCGCATCCAGGGATTTTTTATTCCGGGTCATGCCGGCTCATCCCCGCATACCCGCCATGATGATTCATGTCGGGAGACCTCTGTCCAAAAGCCGGCGTGTCGACGCCCGGGTCGCCCGCTATGTCGCCTCCGAAGCCGAGCCTGACCGGCGGCGGGCCTTTCAGGGAAACCGCTCCGGGATCAAATTCCGCGGAAACACCAGTTTCTGGCAGACCTTTTTTCAAGACATTGAGAATCCCACCCATCGCAAACTCTCCATGTCCCTCCGGTTTGAAGACCCCCATAACGATCTGGGGGACTCCGGAACCCGGCACATTTACCTCGCCAACGGATACAGCGACTCCACCTTCCTCCGAAACAGCTTCTCGTACAAACTGTACACCCTGATGCGCGACCCTGAGCGGGAGCGGCCCGCGGCCACGGTGGAATGGGCGGAAATTTTCATCAACGGCCACTATCAGGGACTGTTCGAATTCGGAAACCGGATCGACCGTCATTTGCTCGGATGGAGCCGGGAAATGCTCGAATCCACACACCCTCCGATTTCGTACAAATTTGTCGGCCGCGGGGACAACTTCGGGCAATTCCTTCCACAGAACATGCATATGCGCCCCCGCCCCTTTTCCGTACAAAATCTGGAACCCTATCAGGCCCTGATCGACGCGGTCCAGTCGCCAGGTCCGGACCGCTTTGTTGAACGAATCAACCCGCTAATTGATCTGGAGGGAATCATTGACTGGGAACTGCTCCTCAATCTCACCGGGAACCATGACGGGATGAACCCCAACCTGTATCTGATCCGGCTCCCCGGGCCGGACGGCAGGTTGACAATTCTTCCCTGGGATTATGACAACACCTTTCTTCATCATGATCCCGTCTGGCTGTCCAATTCCCTCACCCAGCGGCTCAGGCGGGATTATCCCGAATACATGGACCGGCTGCGGCAACGCTGGGCGGCCCTGAGAGAAGGCCCATGGGAAACCGAAGCCCTTCTGCACCTCCTGAACGAAAAGCAATCGCGAATAAAAGGATATCCCGAATGGGATGATGTGCATTGGCGCGGAAGGTACACATTGGACGTGCCGTTTGAGGAGGCGTTTCAAATCATGAAATCCCGACTGACGGAACGGCTGGAATGGATGGACACCCTTTTAACAATTGATTCTTCAAAGAAAAACGATTAAATTGAAGCGAATCCTGCAAATCCACACGATTCAAAAAAAAGTTTTTTTCTTTGACTTAATGGACTGACTTCCTAATAAATGACACGACTCCTCCAACCCCCTATTGTAAGGTAATTCTCTTGATGAACAAAATACGCTCCCTTCTCTCGCCACTATTCGTACTCCTGATTTCCGTGCTGATGTTCGGTTGTGAGTTTGAATCCGATTCCTCTGAATCCTCGATTAACGTCGAAGAAATCGCCGAAGAAGTGGCCGCAGTGGATGCCGAAAATGTCGCGCCCAGCGGAAATGGTCAGGATGAAATTTCCATGAGCGGCGTGGTATGGCTGGATGCCAACGTATCCGGATGGCCCATCACGACCCAGCTCAACGCCCGGGTCAGCGGCGGTTCCATTCTCCTTCCCTATGACAAAGCCTCCTCCTGGCCGACCGCGAGAACCCGCGCCTCCAACGGCAGTCCGCTTGTGGGCAATGTTTGGATTTTCGTGAACCGCGGCGGCACCTGGTACGCGGCGACCTGGGACTGGATGCGTCCGGGCCAAACCGCCAAAAGCACTTCCGCTGTTCGCGGAACCGGCGGTCACATCCGCAGCGCGCCGCTGAACAACTTCACGCCCCGCTCCGGTGAAACGTATGGCTTCATGGTTTCAACCCCGGCCAGAAGCGCCGAGCGGACCATCAATCAGCGCAGCAATGTCTCTCTGGTTGTCTGGCCCTGATCCGCTACAGAATACGTAAAATCATAAGCCCCGTTTCGGGGCTTTTTTTTGTATGCGCTCCAAGCCTCGCCCCAAAGGGGAACCTCAAACCCTTCCAAACGCCTCCAGCCCCCGCCAGGAACTGGAGACCACGATCGCACGGAAACATCCCGATATCCGCGAAGTCCGTCGAACCTCACGGGGCGTGGTTCTCGAACGGGCTCACCGCCCCGGTGCCCGGGATATCGAAATCGACACGATGGGCGAATCCGTTCTCGCCCGGCTGGACGGCCGGAAAACCCTCGAAACCCTCCGCATTGAATTTGCGGCGGAGCACTGCCTTTCCCCTCTGGAATCCCGCGCGCTTCTGCTCAGTTTTCTCAGGGATTTGAAACAGCGGGAACTGATTCAGCTTGTACCGGCACCCCCCTCTTCTCTTTCGAATGCCCCTTAATCATAATTTATTTTGATGATGAAAACGTCAGCTCTGCTTCCTGATCCAGCCGTATCCCTCCAACGTCATCATGGTGTTCTCATCGCCGAATCCTTGCAGGTGGCAAAATCCACAGGCTCTCTGCGTTTTGCGGAGGGGGATTGGAATGTATCGCTCGAAACAAAGCCGGTTGCGGCTGAACACGTCACGCATATTGCCTGTGCTGAGCTGCTGAAAGGTGCGGGCGGGAAGATTTCTCTGTCGATGGCGTTTGATCTCCCGGACTGGTCCGAATCCGTGTATGTGCTTTCTCCCGGCGCGGTGTACAACGGTAACCGGTTTCCGGTGATTCAGGACCGCTATCCGCCCCTCCCTCCGCCGCGCGGACCGGAGGATCCCGATCAACGCCCCCGTATCACCCGCGTGCCGCGTCTTTCCGCCGAACCCGGCCCCTCCCGCCTCGCCATTCCCTCCAGTGACCCCGCGGTCCCCGGTATCGGTTTCTGGTTTCCCACACGGCGAAAAGGTCTGTGGATCCTGACACCCGAACGCAATGCGCAGGGGCTTTACGGATACACACTGGAGGAAAATGAAACCCGCGACAGCGCCCGCCTGTGCATTCAGTCTCCCTGTGTGCGTGAATATGCGTACGAGATGACAAACGATCTTGGTCCGTCGCCCGATCAGGCGCTCGATGTTTCGGTCGGCGAACAAATCGAAATACAGGTCATGGCATGCGCCTTCGACTGCGCGGCCGTTCAGGATTTATATGACGCCCTGGTGCCGCTTCGCAACGCCATGGTTCCCCCGCCCCGCCGGCGGTGCGACATCCCGCTGTCCGCCGTCTGGGCAATTCAGGAGGATAAATTCAACCGGGAAAACTGGGTCGAGGACGGCGGATATTATGCCGTGGGTGTTGAACCCATGCGCTCACAGTCCATTCACCAGGACTGGCAGGCGGGATGGGTCGGCGGCATGATTTTCACCCACGCTCTGTACCTCCGGGGAAATGAGCAAACACGAGCCCGAGTCCGGCGAAATTTTGATTTTCTGGCCGACCGTGGCCAGGCGCCCTCCGGCTTTTTCTACGGAGTTATCCATCAAGGCCGGACTCTCGGGGATAACTTCCGCGATGAAACCGCTCCCTGGCATCTGCTCCGTAAAAGCGGAGATGTCCTCTTTTACGGCCTCTCCACACTGGCCCACATGAACGAATCCGACATCAAACCCGCCTGGAAGCTGTGCTTCCAGCGCTGCGCGGACGCGTTTGTCCGGCTCTGGGACACGCAGGGTCAGTTCGGTCAGTTTGTGAACCACGATGACGGCGCACTGCTGGTTTCCGGCTCCCTGAGCGCCGGGATCGCTCCCGCAGGCCTTGTGCTCGCCGCCCGGCGTTTTCCGCAACGCGCCGCCGAGTACCTGCGCGTGGCCGTCGCCGCGGCGGAGCACTACGATCAACACTATTTAAAGCAAGGCCTCACCAACGGCGGCCCCGGCGAAATCGCCCAGGGTCCCGACAGCGAATCCGCAGCCGGATTTCTTGAAAGCCTGGTCACCCTTGCCGAGGAAACCGGCGAAGCCCGCTGGACCGATGCCGCCCGCCGCTGCGCCGTCCAAGCCTCCAGCTGGGTGTTCAGCTACGACGCCGCGTTCCCGCCGGAAAGCACCTTCGGCCGTATGGACATGCTCAGCGCCGGCACTGTGCTTGCGAACGTCCAGAACAAACACAGCGCTCCCGGCATCTGCACCCACTCTGGGCTGTCCCTGCTCAGGCTCTATCGCCTGACCGGTGACCCGTTTTTTATGGATCTCCTGCGGGACATTGCCCGGGCGCTTCCCCAGTATATGTCCCGGACCGACCGGCCCATCGCATGGAAAATCCCCTATAATCCGCCGGAATCCCCTGATATCCAACACCTCAAACCCGGCTGGATGTGCGAGCGCGTCAATGTTACCCAATGGGGCCCCACCGAACCCGCCGGCGAAGTGTTTTACTATTCCTGCTGGAGCGAAGGCGCACTGGCGCTCACCTGCGCCGAACTTCCCGGCGTCTACGCCCGCCCGGACACCGGCGGGGTCTGGTGTCTGGACAGCGTGGAGGCCCAATGGGAATCGCCGGCCCGCAAATCGCTGCTCCTTCACAACCCGACGCCATACACAGCACGGGTCCTCGTCAAATTCGAAACCGACACAGAACAGCAATGCATTGAAGAGACGCTGGAGCCCGGCTCCACCCGCGCCGTCCCGCATACGCTTGACTGAAGCGTTTTTCATCAGGGGTGTTCCCGAACAGGTTGACAATAAACCTACATAAATCTGGAAGCGGACCCGGAGATAAACGATACTGTGTTTATGAAAACTAAACACACACCTTTGCTACCGTCCCGCGCCGCATTCACCCTGATTGAAATGCTGGTCGTCATCGCCATCATTGCCCTGCTGGTCGCGATCACCATCCCGATGGTTAACCGGGGAATTGCCAGCGCACACCGCTCGCAAAGTATGGCCAACCAGCGACAAATTGGTCAGGCGTTCATGATGTACGCCGCCGAGAACCGCCGCACGGAATTACCGCCGCCCAACGAACAGGGGGTGGCTGGCCATCCCTTCGGCAGACCCTGGTTTGTGGCGATTTCCCCATATCTGGACGGACAGACGGGAGGGGCACGGGACCTTTCTTCTGTTTACCGTTGCCCGGTTTACGCCCGGGAGTTTGTCCGGCTAATGCCTAACGAACCCCTCAGCTCCTGGTTGCAACTCGGGTACGGCATGAACATTCACACCATCCGCCTGCCCTCCGGGGGCTGGCCCTGGCCGGACGGCAATGCGGCCAACTTCCGAACGCCTCTCAGTGAAGTGCGGAATCCGTCCCGAACGATTCTTATTGCGGACGAAACGTCATGGAATTTCAACATCTCCAAAGAACGGTTTGATCATCACATGACATCCCCCAACGGATATTGGGATCGAACCAACAAAGACCACATCAGAATGCGGGGGTTCCGTCATGGCCGGGGGGCTCTGTTCCTCATGTTCGACGGTTCCGTCCATTTCCTAACCCCGCAGGATGTTCAGCCTCTCCTTCTGTAACCCCGTCTTGAAAACAAATTTGTATTATATAAGATGTCTAAATACTTTTTTGTTGCATAAAAATTATCCCGTGACGCCTAAATTACCCTTTAAAAGATAATTAGAATCTTTTTCTTCACATTGGCATTTCAGGTGCTAGATTGAATGCATGAATTCATCCCAAGCCACTGACATCCTTTCGTACGATCCCGGTAATTTTTACGACGAATTGTTTGCGGCTCAGGGAAGTGTTCGACCTGAACAGGCTCTGCTGGGGGACGCGCTCTCTCAAATGGGTCCCCCGGAGTTGCTTGCCCGCCAACAGGCCGCCGAAACCGCCCTCTTGCGCATGGGCATCACCTTCCAGGTCTATGGCGATGAAGGAAAAGGGGAACGGGTCTTCCCGTTCGATCTGGTCCCGAGAGTCATCACCTCCCCCGAATGGAACCGGATTGAGCGCGGGCTGAAACAGCGCATCACCGCATTGAATCTGTTTGTGGATGATATCTATCACGATAAAAAAATCCTCAAGGATAAAATTGTGCCCGACTGGGTGGTTTACTCGTCAAAGGGCTATCTGGAACCCTGCGAGGGCATGAATCCTCCGCTTGGCATTTGGTGTCATATCTGCGGCTCCGACCTGATTCGGGATGAGCACGGTGATTTTTATGTGCTGGAGGACAACCTCCGCTGCCCCTCCGGGGTCTCGTACGTTTTGGCGAACCGCATGGTCATGAAACGAACCCTGCCGGAAGTCTTCGCCCGGATGAATGTCCGCCCCGTCGCCGACTACCCGGACATGCTGTTGCAAACGCTCCGCTCCGTCAGTCCACACACCCAGGGCGCACCCCGCATTGTCGTCCTCTCTCCCGGCATCTACAACTCCGCCTATTTCGAACATGCGTTTCTGGCCCAACAAACCGGTGCCGAACTCGTGGAGGGGCGGGATCTCGTGGTCTCCGACGGATTCGTCTGCATGAAAACCACCCGGGGACTCCAGCGCGTGGACGTGATCTACCGCCGCATCAACGATGACTATCTCGACCCCCGAACCTTCCGCCCCGATTCCGTTCTCGGCGTCGCCGGCCTCATGGAGGTCTTCAAAGCCGGCC
Source organism: Verrucomicrobiota bacterium (assembly GCA_020831625.1). Classification (GTDB taxonomy): domain Bacteria; phylum Verrucomicrobiota; class Kiritimatiellia; order SS1-B-03-39; family UBA6053; genus PXAS01. Next base: position 66,846 of record JAFIGD010000009.1, read on the forward strand.
GCGTGGCCATCGCCAATATGCCCGGTCCCGGCGTGGCCGACGACAAAGTCGTCTACGCCTTCGTCCCCGATATGATCAAATATTACCTTGATGAGGATCCCATTCTTCCGAACGTTCCCACCTATCTCTGCAGCCGCGAGGAAGAGCGGAACCATGTGCTTCAAAACCTCGACAAACTCGTCGTCAAAGAATCCGACGGCGCCGGAGGATACGGCATGCTGATCGGACCCGCCTCCACCAAAGCCGAACAGGACACCTTCGCTGATCACATCAAAGCCAATCCCAGGGGCTACATCGCCCAGCCCACCCTCTCCCTCTCCCGCTCGCCCATTCTCCTGAAAGACGGAACCCTGGGCGGACGCCATCTCGATTTGAGGCCGTTTGTTCTCTACGGAAAAGACATCAAGGTCCTGCCCGGAGGACTGACCCGGGTGGCCATGCGCGAAGGATCGCTGGTCGTCAACTCCTCCCAGGGCGGAGGCAGTAAAGACACCTGGGTTCTCAATCAGGAAGGAGGCGTGTCATGAACACCGGCATCCTGCTCAGCCGCGTCGCGGATTCGATTTACTGGATGAGCCGCTACATGGAGCGTGTCGAAAACACGGTCCGGCTCATGGAGGTCAACTGGAACCTCATGCTCGATCTTCCCCAGGTGCAGACCAACGAATGGGAGTCCCTCCTTCATGTCAGCGGTGATTTCGACCTCTTTAAAAGCGCCTATGACGAGATCAACGCCGAAAATGTTATGCGGTTCATGACCTTTGACCTGCTGAATCCCAACTCCATGTACGCCTGTTTGACCGCCGCCCGCGAGAACAGCCGCGCCGTCCGGGACGTGATCACCCCCGATATGTGGGTTCTCATCAACAGCATGTACCTCATGGTCAAAAGCTACGACTCCAACGCCCGCGGGTTTTACACCAATCCCTTCGATTTCTACCGGGAAATTCAGGAAAACGTTCTTCATTTTTACGGGGTGGAGCACGCCTCCACCTTCCGCGGCCAGGCCTGGAACTTCAACCAGCTCGGCCGCATGCTTGAACGCGCCGATAAAACCACCCGGATTCTCGACGTCCGCTATTTCCTGCTGCTCCCCAGCCTTCGGGAGGTCGGCACCGCCCTCGAAGACCTCCAGTGGTCCGCCATGCTCCGCTCCGTCAGCAGCCTCGAGCCGTTCGTGAAAAAATACGGCCCCGTCAGCGCCCGCGGCATCATCGAATACCTCCTCCTGGACCCCCAGAACCCGCGTTCTCTCCGCTACTGCCTCCAGCACGCAGACCAGTCCCTCCGCAACATCAACGGCACCCCCTTCGGCACCTACAGCAACGATGCCGAGCGGCGGCTGGGTCAGCTCTGCGCCGACCTCAATTACCTGACCGTGGATGAAATCATCCGCATCGGCCTGCATGAATGCCTCGACGATCTGCAAATCCGCATGAACCGCGTGCACACCGCCATCAGCGAAACCTATTTCAACCCGGATGTCCAAACACAGAATCAGGGGGGGCTGTAACCATGCCGTCCGGCGCCTTGACCCGTCTTTGGACCGGGTGCGTTAACCCGAGACCTGTTCCGGGGTCCTTCGTGTTCGAACTTGGGTGGGATCCAATCCCGGCGCAAGTCACACCCGGTTGCGCATCCGGTCCTCTTTTTGCTGTCTCTTCCCGGCAAACTCTGTAATGCGCACAGCCATGTTGTGCATCCCGGATCAGGAAACCCGTCAATACACCGAATCGCTCCAGGGCTACGATGAGGCTGTGGGCCCCGACGGCGCCATCGCGCCCGAATGGGCCCCCGTCCTCGAACACATTCACAACACCTCCCCGGCCACACGGCGGATGTGGTCCGGAGCCATCCGCCGCGATCTCCGCGAGGACGGCCTCACCTTCACCATGAATCCCGACCCCCTGCCCAGCACCCGGCAGGAGGATCTCGACCCGATTCCCTGGGTCTTCACCGCCGCCAACTGGGCACCGATCGACGCCGGCATCGCCCAGCGCGCCCGCCTCCTTGAAACCGTCGCCCGCGATCTCCTCGGCCCCCGCGACCTCATCCGCAAAGGCCTCATCCCCGCCGATCTCCTCTTCGCCCACGCCGGATACCTCCGCGCCTGCGTCGGCGTTCCCGCCAACCTCGGCGCCCATCTGTTTCACTACGCCGCCGACCTCGCCCGCGGCCCCGACGGCCGCATGTGGGTCCTCGACGATAAAACCCAGGCCCCCTCCGGCGCCGGCTACGCCCTCGAAAACCGCACCATTCTCGGACGCATGTTTCCCGATCTCCTCGGCTCGCTGCATGTTCACCGCCTCGCCTCCTGGTTCCGCACCTTCCGCCGCTCCATCATGGACCTCCATCAGGGCCGCCGCCTAGATCCCCGCGTGGTCATGCTCACTCCCGGCCCCTACGCCGGAACCTACTTCGAGCACGCCTATCTCGCCGCCTACCTGGGATACACCCTGGTTCAGGGTGACGACCTCGTCATGCGCGAGGGCTCCCTTTGGCTGAAAACCCTCGAAGGTCTTCAACCGGTTGACATCCTCATCCGCCGGGTGGACGCCGAATACTGCGACCCCCTCGAACTCCGCCGCGACAGTTTTCTCGGCGTCGCCGGTCTACTCGGCGCCATGCGCAACCGCCGGGCCGCCTGCGTCAACCACCCCGGCATCGGCGTCCTCGAAAACCGGGGCCTCCTGCCCTTCCTGCCCGGCATCTGCCGCGAGGTTCTCGGCGAAGACCCCATCCTTCCCTCCGCCGCCACCTGGTGGTGCGGACAACCCAAGGAATGCCAGCACGTTCTCGCCAATCTGCGCAAGATGGTCATCAAGCCGATCGACCGCAACGCCAACATCAAAACCGTCTACGGCGGCCGCTGCACGCCCGTCCAGCTTGAAGCCCTGCGCAACCGGATCCTTGCCCGCCCCATGCGCTACGTCGGACAGGAACAGATCGGATTCAGCACCACCCCCATGCTGCCCGGAAAAACCCTCGAACCCCGCCGCAGCGTCCTCCGCGTGTTCGCCTGCGCCAAAGAGGACAACTACGCGGTCATGCCCGGCGGCCTCGGCCGAGCCGCAGCCGATCCCGACTCCACCCTCGTCAGCATCGGCGAAGGCGGCATCCTCAAAGATGTCTGGGTGCTCTCCGACAAACCCGACACCCACCGCACCCTCTGGGTCGAAACCGAAACGCCCCGCGACAACACCTGGTTCGGCGGCGTGTTCACCAGCCGCAGCGCCGACCACCTCTTCTGGGTCGGCCGCTACGCCGAACGCATCGCCCGTCAGGTCCGCCTCCTTCGCGGCATGGTTGAACAGCGGGCCTCCCTCCTGGACGACGCCGACATTTCCACCGAGGTGCTCGCCCACATGGCCGACCTCATGGATCATTACCAGGGCCGCTACCCCGAACCGGAAGAGGACGACGCCCCTCCCCCGCCCGTGCTGACCTTGGAAGACCGCCTTTCCGTTTCTCTCCAGGACAAAGATCATCCCGGAACCGTCATCCGCACCCTCCAGGCCCTCATGTTCGCCGCCTACGGCGTGCGCGATGTCTGGTCCCAAGATTCCTGGCGCATTCTCACCACCATCGAAACCGCCGGAAAACGCTGCTGCCGCGATGTCCATTCCCCCTTCGCCATCGGCGGCGACCTCGACGAACTCATCGAAAAACTTTACGCGTTTTACGGACTCAATTCCGGCGGGATGACCCGCGAATCCGGCTGGGGCATGCTCATGCTCGGCCGCACCCTCGAAGCCGCCATCGGCCTCATCGAACTCCTGGAGGGTCTCATCTTCGACGAGGCTGCCCCCGCCCTTCAGGCCGCCATGCTGGACACCGCCCTCTCCCTCAACGAAAACCTCATCACCTACCGCCGGCACTACCGCACCACGCCCCGCCTGGACGCCGTGCTCGATCTGGTCCTGTCCATGGACATCAATCCCCGCGCCCTGGTCTTTCACATCAGCCAACTGATCGACATCCTCGACCGCCTGCCGCCGCCCACGGTTCCCGAGGCCATCCGCCCCACCCGTCAGTCCCTGCGGCAGCTCCGCAACACCCTGATGGATGCGCCCTGGCGAACCGACCCCTCCCGCGCCGCCCGCGAAGCGCTCTTCCTGGAGGCCCGCCAAATCCTCGAACAATGTTCCGCCGCCGTCACCGCAGCCTATTTCAACCACACCCACACCCGCGCCCTCGAGGCATTCTGATAAAGGCCTCCTCATGAATGAAGCCACCTACCTCGTGCGCCACACCACCGCCTACACCTACAGCGAACCGGCGCAACAATCCCACAACCTCGCCTGCCTGCTTCCGCGCGACTATGCCGAACAATCCCTGGACGCCTCCAAAGTCCTCCTCAGCCCCGAGCCCCAATGGCGGAACGAATGGCGGGATATCTACGGCAATCACCGCCACTCCTTTTCCCTGTCGGTCCCCCACGAAACCCTCGAAGTCACCCTGCTCGCCAAACTCACCCGCCGCCTCAGTCCGCCGCCGGACATCCCGCGCCCCTGGGAGGACTGTGTTCTTCCCGACGGAGCCCTCTGGAGCAGTCCGGCCCTCATCCAGCGCGAATTCAGGTTCCCCAGCCCCCAGCTCCCGGCCCTGAACGAGCCCGGCTTCGATTGCGATGACTGCTTCGCGCCCGGCCGGCCCGTTCTGGCGGCGCTCGACGCCTTCATGACCCGGATTCACGGAACCTTCACCTACGACCCCAAAGCCACCACCACCTTCACACCCCTCGCGGAGGTGTACAAAAAAAAGGCCGGGGTCTGCCAGGATTTCGCCCATGCCGCCATCGCCGAACTCCGCCGCCGCGGCTTCGCCGCCGGCTATGTCAGCGGCTATCTTGAGACCGTCCCCCCGCCCGGCCGCGAAAAGCTCCGCGGAGCCGACGCCACCCACGCCTGGTACGCCGTCTATCTCCCCGGACACGGTTGGATTCATTTTGATCCCACCAACAACTCCCGCGCCGGACTCCAACACCTCATCACCGCCTGGGGACGCGACTACGGCGATGTCGCCCCCCTCAAAGGCGTCCTCCTCGGCGGCGGCGCCCACACCGTCAAAGTCGCCGTCGATGTCTTCCCCTGGCCCGACCAGGTTCCCGAAGATCTCCGGAACGTCTTTTGACGCTTCGCAATCGAAATCAGGGCCAACGGCCCGGCCCAGCCCAGTCCGTCAGGACTGGGTCTCAAACCCCACACCATCCACACAGGGCCAACGGCCCGGCTCAATTCCGGCCCCCTCCTCATACCGATTGAGCCGCCCCCTCGTCCGGGTTTTCTTAAACATATCCTTGCATCCGCGCAAAATCCTGTCAGAAAGCATCGCTTAAACCTTTAGGAGAAATACACATGGAAATTATTCAATCCAATGCCGCCCCCGCCGCCGTGGGACCCTACAGCCAGGCCGTCCAGGTCGGTCACCTGCTCTTCTGCAGTGGTCAAATCCCCGTGGACCCCGAAACCAAGGCCATCGTCGAAGGCGACATCCACGTCCAGGTGGAACAGGTGCTCAAAAACATCAGCGCTGTGCTCTCCGCCGCGAACCTGACCCTCAACAATGTGGTCAAAGCCACTGTTTTCATGGTGGACCTCAAGGACTTCCCGGTCATGAACGGGCTTTACGCACAGGCCTTCGGCGATCACAAACCGGCCCGCTCCACCATTCAGGTCGCCGCCCTCCCCCTCGGAGCCCGCGTCGAAATCGAAGTCATCGCCGAGTTGTAAAAAAAAGGGAGGGAGCCGAAGCCCCCTCCCCGCGGGATATTTTCCGAGAGAGAGAATCAGAAAGAATATTTCGCGCCAACCGTGAAGTTGCGTTCCGGGCCCACATAGATACCCTGACGCAACCCGGCGATGTACAGCTCGTCCGTGAGGTTGTTGACCGAACCGAATACACTCAGATTTTCCGTGACCGCGAAGCGGCCCGTGAGATCCAGCGTGAAGTAGCTCGGGATACGTCCGCCCCATGTGCCGGTGCTTTCGGTGGTCAGTTCCCGGACGTTCATGCCGTCGCCGAAAGACTCGCCCGTATAGTTCAGCAGCAACGCCGTTTGCATGCGGCCCTGCTGATACGCGAGCGAAAGATTCGCCATCCACTCCGCGGAATCCGGCAGGCGGTTGCCCTTCACCGCATCCCCGGGCCGATCCTCACCGAATTCCGCCGTCGGAATCCAGGTCGCGTTGGCGTCCAGCGTGAAGCCGTTGCGGAAATCATATCCAGCCGCCGCTTCCAGACCCTGAATCAACGCGCTGCCTTCATTCGGATCCCGAATGCCCGACACGCCCGGATCCACCTGATTGGCGAAGTCCATTTGGAACGCGGTCAGCTCATACGTAAACCGGCCGTTTCCGCCCCGGACGCCCAGTTCGAGGTTCACCGAGGTTTCCGCGTCCGTGGGCGGCGTGTCCACGCCCACCACGCTGCCGACCAGCGGCGGCGCAAACGCGCGGTACACACTGCCGAAGACCTGTGCGGTTGGACTCAACTGATACGTCGCGCCAACCCCGGGCATCCACTCGGTATTGGAGAAGGAGTCTGCTCCCCCCGCATTGCGAAGATCGTTCCGCTTTTGTTCATAAGCCTCCACACGCAGACCGGCGGTCACCGCCAGCGCGTCGGTCAGATTGAAGCGGTTCTGTGCAAACACGGCCAGACTCTCGGCGGAGTCGAGACGGTTGCGCAGCGGAGCCTGTTTGGGATTGCGTGGCGTGCCGCGATTCGCAAGCAGCGTCACATCCTCCATTTCCTCCTCCATCAACCGCAGGCCCAGCTCCGCCTCGTTCTCAATGCCGAAGGCTCCATGGTTCAGGGTCAGCCGCGTGTCAAATCCCAGGCGGGAAAAGGCGCGGTTGTTGCCCTGGACCTCATCGGAATAATTCCAGACCCGGAATCCATCCGCGTTCACCGTGGTGGGATTGGTCCCGTCCAACTGGAAGCGCCAGTAATCCCGGTTCATTTCGCTCCAGTACACCAGGGTCTGCAGGGACGTATCCGGATTGATCTGCCAGGCATGATTGATGTCAAACGAAAACCGCTGCGTCAAAAACCAGTCGTCCGGAGCCGGATTGAACTGCGCCCCGGCCCGATAGGCATCCGGAAACAGCCCGCGGTACGAAATATTGGCGTCGGTCTCATGATAGAGAAACTTCACCCCGATGATCTGGTTGTCACCCACCGCGGTTTCGGATTTCACCATCACGTCCGTCATGTCATACGATTTATCCATGAACCCGTCGCTGGTGGCGCGGGTGGCGATAACCCCGAAACGGGACTCGCCGGACTCGCTGCTTCCGCCCGCTTCAACCATCCCCTCCCGGGTGTTCCAGGAACCGATCCGGCCGGTCACCGAAACTCCGTCCTCCGGCATGCGGGTCAGATAATTGATCACCCCGCCGATCGTATTCGGCCCGTAGCGCAGCGACGCCGCGCCTTTCAGAACCTCCACGCCGCTCATCCGCTGAATGCGCGGATTGTAGTATCGGGAGTTGCCCACAAAAATACCCGGTTGAATCGGCACCCCGTCCTCCAGGACCAGGGTTTTATAATCTCCGGCCGACAATCCCCGCACCCCCGCGTTCACCACCACCGCGTTTTCCTCCTCGCCTTTAATAAAGACCCCCGGCACCCGCCGCAGCACATCCTCCGTGGAACGCGGTTGAATCTGTTCGAGCGCCTCCGGTCCCACGAGAAACACCGACCCCGGCAGCAAACCGGGATCCTGTCCCCGTCCGGTCACGGTCACCGGAGCCAAATACACCTGTTGACGTTCTTGAACCGGCTCCGCAAGCGCGAAACCCGCCGACAACCCCAACAGCAGCCCCATCCGGCCGACCGAAACCGCTCCTTTTCTTATTCCAGTTGTTTTGTTTTTCGATATCATGTTCGTTATTTCCTTCTTTGGTTTTAATGCATACTCATTTGATTGGCATGTAAATCAGACGCGTTACTAATAGACCATTTGCAAAATGGCAAGCTGTATTTGCAAAAAAAAACCTGCAAACCGAAGTTTGCAGGTTCAAGAAAATGGTGGAGGGTATCGGGATCGAACCGACGACCTTCTGAATGCCATTCAGACGCTCTCCCAGCTGAGCTAACCCCCCGAAAACGATGTTTCGTTTGATGTGGATCTTATAGTCTATTCTCTTCTGACTTGTCAATGCCGGGGAACGAAAAAATTCAAGGCGTCTCATCCACCCGCCAGGAGGCGCCGCTGCCCTGAAAGAGACTGTAGGACGGCCCTTCCCCGGACCGAACCCGTTTCAGCGTAAAATCCGGTCCACGAAAGAAAAAGCCGAAAGGCGGCAGCTGAAAGATTCCGCCCTGAATCTCAAGGGGCCAGTCTTTTTCAAACGAACCGTTCACCCAGATTTCCTCGCCACTCTCCAGTCGGAAATATATTTGAGAAAGGCAAAGGGTTTGGTCGGAAAACGCCTCGGTGACACTCTGAAGCCGGGTGCCGTTCCAATAGAGGAGACGAACCACCCGCGAACGGGTGAAACGCTCATGAATCGGCGCCAGAATATTCCGGGCCAAATCGCGGAGATCCGGATCCGCAACCTCGGGAATCCTGCCGGCGGCCGTATATGCGATCTGGGTGGCGATTTGCCGCCAAAACAACTCGCTTTCCGGAACATCCGTCTCATCGGGGCGTTGAAACGAACGGGTGCCGCCCATTCCCATCAGGGCCGAATAAGGACTGATGTTTTGATGCGCCAGTTGCGGCAGGAATGGATGCAGGCTCTGAAACCCTTCAGCAAACTCCGGCACCAGCCCGCTCAACAATCCGCTGTACAGCCATTCGGAACCGCCGTCACCCAAAAGCGGGAGCCCGGTTTCAGCAGTGCTTTGCTGAAGCAGAACGCCAAGTTCGGCCCAGGTCTGCGCAAAGGTTCCGGCACCGAGCACCCGCGCGTCGAAATCCGTAAACCGCCAGGGCGGGAAACGGGACAGCCAGGGCGCATGGGCATGGGTATACACCCCCTGATGGGTCCCGGTATCCAGTCGGGACAGCGCCAGATCAAAGAAGCGGGCGGATTTCATAAAATAACGCTGGGGCGCATATCCCCGCCAGTTCCCCTCCGGATCGCGGGCCAAATCATCCTCCCGCCAGTCGGGATCCGTGGGACGCATGTGAATCAGCCGAAGGGTCAATCCCTCATCCGAAGGCAGAAAAAATTGTCCGGCCTCCTCCCGCAGATGCGCCGGCGGGGCCGCCGCGCCCGGCATCACATCGTCAAAACCCGTCGACACTGTGAAATAAATCCGCTCGCGGAACACATTGCGGCTTCCCTTCCAGCGGGCCGGATACAGCAAACGTCCCAGACCCATGCCCTCCTCCGTTTCCGGGGGGGCGGCCTCGCCGGCCATGGAAAACCACCAGTCCGGAATTACGCTGGCGAAAAAAAGATTCGACTCCTTCCGCACCAAAGCCGTCGGCCAGCGAAAATCATCCGCCAGCCGCATAAACGGCACATCCAAGCGTTCAACCGACACGGACTCCGACCCGCTGAAGCGACCAAGGTCCACCCCCGTAAAGGTCTCGTTCAGTGAATGCGCCTCCAGTTCCAGCGTGCGTCCCTGAAGAGAAACCGAAAACCGCAAACCCTCGGTATACTGTAAAATCAGTTTATCCTCCTCCATGCGCGAAAGCCGAAACACCGGCGCTTCCCCCTGGGTGTGAACCGCCACGCCCCGCCAGATCCGCCCCAAATCCACTTCATTGACCCGCACCGAAATTTCGGGGAAATTCTCCCGCAGCGCCACCCGGTACTCCACCGTCGTGTTCCCGCTCTGGCTCCGGAAGTGATACGTGTTGTTTTCCTTCTGCTCCAGAGAAACCAAATACCGCTCGGTCGGCGGATTGGGCCGGAACGCGGCCGGACGGGGCGGAAAATCCAGCAGAACACTTCCCTGCCGCCGCGGCGCGAATGCCGGCGCATAATCATGGGGTCTAATAAACTGGATGTCCCTCGGAATCCTAGCCACCGATTCCTGATACACCCGCAGGTTTTCCAAATATAAATCCTGTTGACCTTCAACACCCGCGGGCAAATGCCAGGTCAAGTGCGTCAAATCCAGTGGCCAGCTTTCTTCACCCTCCACCCGCAAATGCAGCATTTGCCAGCCATCACGCGGGCGGTACGGGAAATGCCAGGAATACGCACGCCCCCGGGTTCCGGTGCCGTGCAGCACCAGTTCATACCCGCCGGATGGAGAGGTCCCTCCACGGTCATGCCAGACCCAGATCGTGATGATATTAAACGGCGAATTCACCCGCCAGGGTTCGCCGGGCCGAATCTCGACACGGTGCGGTCCGCTCTGTCGCGGCGTGAACCGGACCCATCCCGCATATTCCCCCCAAATCGCCTTGGCCCGGTCCTTGTCCAGCCGGACCCGGCCCGTGGGACTGTTCACAGACCACCCGGCAATTTGTTCAAAGCCCGTCAACGGCGCGCCCCGCGGCGGGAGTCTCAGCGCCCGCTCCGGCGGTGGCGGCAAAGGACGGTCCGCCCGGCGGAACAGAATTCGGCATCCGCCGGACAGACATAAGCCCGCAAACAAACCGAACCGAAGAAGATTGAGAACCCTGTTCATCCTTTAAACACCCAAAATTTGCGGCAGAGATAATTGATGAGAATCGCGGCGACAATATTCCCGCCCTTGGCCAGATATTCATTCATCCCGAAACGCCCCACCAGATAAGCGCCCAGCGCGCTGCCCAGCAGAAACGAAACCACCGAAACCAGCAGAAACAGAGTGATTTCCAAATGACGCCGGTGCCGCCCGGCGCGAAACACCCATTTCACGTTCAGGACATAGGCCACCGCGTTGGCGAAAAAAAACGCGGTCAGATTGCACTTCAGGTAATTCGCCACCCGCGGATCCGACAGAATACTGTCCATCCAGGCCCATAACGAAGGATAATCCGCCAGGGGACGGGTCACCGATTCCGCCGCCTCCCCGATCGGAAACAAAAACAGATTTGCCAGCGTGAACACCAGCAAATCCGTCCCCATGGCCAGCACCCCGGCCATGCCGTATTTCACAAACTGAATCAGCGGCGGCGCATCATGCGATGCGGCCCGGACAAGCCAGGTCCTGAACTCGCGGACAGGCGGCATGTCGGAGGGCTGGCACCGCATTACGCATCACCGGGATCAGGCATTCTCGTCGCTCAGCCAGGCCAGCAGCCCGGCGGATAAAGGCGACACGCGTTTCACCGTGACGGTTTCGACACCGTGCTCACCGGGAATTTCCACGGTTTCACCCGGCTCATGCCCCTGCAGGGCTTTCGCCAGGGCGCTGGCCGGAGAAATGCGGTTTTGATCCGCGTCCCCGTCCCATTCGCCGAGAATAGAGAACTCAACCTCGCTGCCGTCGGCCTTCTCCAGCAGGACTGACGTCGCAATCCCCGCGAATTCCGGAGAAAATTCCGAAAAGTCAGTGGGCTTCACATCACGGAGCTGCGCCTCGATTTCCGCTTTGCGGGAATTCAGCATGCGCTGCATGTCCTTCGCCGCTTTATACTCGAAGTTTTCACGAAGATCCCCGTGGGCGCGGGCGACGGAAACCTCATTGCGGTTCTCGGGGATCTCTTTGTTGATCAACCGGTCCAGCTGCTTCTGCTTTTCGCGGTAACTGCGGAACGAAGTGACCCGGATATTCGGACGCAGCGCCGCCGCCTCCTCCTCGGCCCGGCCGGAAACAATGTCCTGCAGCGAGCCGTCGATTTTCACGATCTGCCCCAGAACCGAAGCCTTGTCGAGCTGATCCCAGGCGGTGCTGTCTTTCACGCCCTGCGTGAAGGCGCGCCGCTGACGCTCGTCCATCGAACCCAGCACATCTTTCAACCAGGACGGCTGACGGAAAATTTCTTTCAACTGATTCTGCACCCGCAGACGCGCTCCGGCGTAATCGCGGTTCAACACCTTCAGCAAACGCGCCACCAGATCCGGGATATTTCCGTAATTCCAACTGCTGATTTTTTCGCGGTGCTGCGACAGCCAGTACATCACATCCACTTCCGACGACCAGTTGTTCCAGCCCTGACGGAGCGAACTGGCCACTTTATCCTCCAACCCGTGATCAAACAGAAGCTGAATCGCCTCATTCAGGGCGGAATATTCAAGGTCCGGAAGCACCCGCAGCAAGACCAGATCGGTGGCTTCGTTGTCGGTGTCGGCCATGGCCGCGAAAAACGCTTTGGTCAGCGCCGCCGACAACGCCTGAACCACCGCCAACAGACCGTCCGGTGCTTTGATCTGCGCCAGGAAGGTGTTCAAATCCACCTCGCCGGGGGTGATGTTCAACTTGCGGGCAACCAGCCACACCCGCACCAGAAAGTCATGATGTTTTCCCTGACCGCCAATGGTGACAAACCGAAGCCGGTCCACCAGCACGTCCCGGGGAGCCCCCTCCGGAATCACACCGGGATTCGCATCGAGATAGTCCTCGATCTGATCCAGCACCACTTCCATGTTCCGGGTTTGGGCCAGCGACTGAAACCAGGCGTCATCATAGCTCTTTTCGTTGGTCAACAGCTCCATCGGCTCACTGCGCTTGGAGGGAATCACCACCAGAGAGTCCTCTTTCAACTCTTTCCGCGCCTTGGCCCAGAAACTTTTCCACTTCTCCTCGGGCAGAATCGCCGGGATCAAAAGCGACTGAAGCTGGCCCACCGGAGTCGGACCAAAGCTCTTCAGCGCGATCCGCACCACTTCGGCCGGACTTTCCGCAACCATCGCCTGAACACCCTCGGGGTTCAAATGATTGCGGGCATATAAATGATGCTCATCGATCAGCTCCGCCAATTCCGCGGCAAACCCCATGTTCATCTCGTGTCCGGGCTTGTCCGGGAAATCCACCACCACTTTCATTTCATCATGGCGGACCTCTTTAATAATCCCGAATCCGAAATTCTTCATATACACAAAGGTCCCGGCGGACATCGATGCGAGCACGTCAATCCGGCGAAGCGCCTCTTTTACCCGGACTCTCGGGGATTCCAGACCCGACATCGTCAGGTACACGGTGTAAAGCGGGTCGCTTTCAAAAATTTTCGCCAAATCCTTGTGCGCCCGTTTGCGCCATTCCCGGCTGGCGCTGTACCAGTCCGCCATCACCCGGTAAAAACGGATCAGCGCGTTGATTTGACTTTTTTCCGCCAGCGTGATTCGGATCAGCTTGGCGTGGGCTTCGGCGGTTTCCGGATCTTCGTGAAAAAGAACAGTCAACGGAGCGAGAAGCGGTGTGATTTCAGGAGGATCTTTTTCCAGACATTGCAACATCAACACTTCATCAAATTCGGTCATACGGTTTCGATCCTTTTCAAATGGCTCACATTCATAAGAGAACCTCCCTTTTGCCGTTTCTGTGGATATTGTCAAGTACAGGGGCGGCTTCAAGGATCTTTAAGATGAAAATAAGCGGTGAATCGGACTTGAGCTTCATGGATTTTCTGGCATTCTTTTCCGCATGATCCACGACACCCTCCAAAAAATCGAAGCCCGCCTTGCCGCCTCGCCCACCCTCTCCGGTGAAAACCGCGAAGCCCTGGAGGATCTCCTCCGCGAACTGCGTCTTGAAATCGACAACCTCAAAGGCGACCGCGCCGAAGAGGCCGAAAGTATCGCCGCCTTCACCGAGGCCAGTGCCCGGGAAGCCCTCCGGGAGCAACAGGATCAGGATCTGCTCGACCTGTCCATCAACGGACTCCAACGGTCCGTCCGCCACTTTGAAGCCAGTCACCCCAAACTGACACAGGTGGTCAACGGCATTTGCCAACAACTGAGCAATCTGGGGATCTGACCATGAGCGAAGAAACCCTGCGAATCGGCATCGTCGGGGCCGGAGCCAACACCCGGGCCAAACATATTCCCCAGTTGCAGGCCATTCCCGGAGTGGAAATCATTCAGGTCTGCAACCGCAGTCCCGAAAGTTCCCAGCGCGTGGCGGAGGAATTCGGAATTCCACGCACCGCCGGGCGGTGGGAGGATCTCATCGCCAATCCCGATCTCGACGCCGTGGTCATCGGCACCTGGCCTTACCTGCACGCGCCGGTCACCCTCGCGGCTCTGGCGGCGGGAAAGCACGTACTCTGCGAGGCCCGCATGGCCATGAACGCCGCCGAGGCCCGCCGCATGCTCGACGCCTCCCTCGCCCGGCCCGAACTCACCGCCATGATCGTGCCCAGCCCCTTCACCCTGCCGTGGGACAAAACCATCCGCCGCCTCCTGAACGAAGGGGCTGTCGGCGACCTGCTGCATGTGGATGTCTTTGCCAACAGCGGCGCGTTTTTCCAGCCCGACAGTCCCATGACCTGGCGTGACGACCGCGAACTCAGCGGCCTCAACACCCAAATGCTCGGCATCTATTACGAGGCCATGGTCCGATGGACCGGACATGTCCGCCTCCCCGTTCAGGCCTCCGCACGCATTCACGCCAAAACCCGCCGCGACCGCGACGGCAATCCACACCCGGTTCACATCCCCGACCACCTCGATATCCTTGGCGAATTCGAATCCGGCGCCACCCTCCACATGCGCTGCAGCCAGGTCACCGGAGCCTGCCCCACCCCCAATGATTTTCTGCTCTACGGCACCAGCGGCACCCTCCGTTTGGATCTGACCAAAAGCGAGCTGTGCCTCCTGCGTCCCGACGGCAGTGAGGAGACCGTGCGCATTCCTGAAGAGGAACGCGGACAATGGCGGGTGGAGGAGGAATTCATCAACGCCGTCCGCGGACGGGAACCCGTCACCCACACCCCCTTCAGCGAAGGCCTCCGCTACATGGAATTCACCGAGGCCGCCGCCCGCGCCGCCGGGTATGCGGATATTCAGATTTGACACTCTACTTTTAAACACCTAACAAGGTCCTCATGTCATCCTTTTTCTCAAGAACGCTCGGTTTCAACCGCACCCGTAAAAAAGACATCCCCAAAGGTCTTTTCACCAAATGCCCCTCCTGCGGCGAAATGCTCAGTCAGGCGGACCTCGAAAAGAACCTTTTCGTCTGCCGGGCCTGCGCCTATCACTTCCCCATGGACCGCGTCTCCCGCATCCAAATGCTGTCCGACGGCGAAAACTTTGAGGAATGGGACGAGGGCATCACCAGCAAGGACCCCCTGAAGTTCACGGGAACCGACTCCTATGAGGCCAAGCTCAAGTCCAACCAGGAAAAAACCGGCTTCAAGGATGCCGTCACCATCGGCCAGGCCAAGCTCGACGGCCGCGACATCGGCCTCGGGGTCATGGATTTCAAATTCCTCGCCGCCAGCATGGGCTCCGTCGTCGGTGAAAAAATCACCCGCCTCATCGAAAAATCCACCGAACGCGAACTGCCCGTCGTTCTCGTGTGCGCCTCCGGCGGCGCCCGCATGTACGAAGGCATGCTCAGCCTCATGCAAATGGCCAAAACCAGCGGAGCCCTGGCGCGTCACGCCCAGAAAAACCTGCCGTATATTCCCATTCTCACCCACCCCACCACCGCCGGGGTCATGGCCAGCTTCGCGACCCTCGGGGATGTCATCCTCGCCGAACCCCAGGCGCTCATCGGCTTTGCCGGCCCCCGTGTCATCAAGGAAACCACGCTGCAGGACCTCCCCGAAGGCTTCCAGCGCTCCGAATTCCTGCGCGACAAGGGTTTGATCGACCGCGTGGTGCCCCGCGGCGAAATGCGGGCAACCGTCTCCGGCCTGCTCGACAAAATGATGGCCGCCCGCGAGTAGAGCCTCCATGCCTTCGCGTTCCGAACGTCTGGCGGCCCTTTTCGAGCGCACCCACGCCGGTATCAAACCCGGCCTGGATCTGATCGGGGAACTCCTCGCCGCCCTCGGGAACCCCGGGGCCCGCTTTCTTTCCGTCCATGTCGCCGGCACCAACGGCAAAGGCTCCACCTGCGCGATTCTGGAACGAACCCTCCGGGAATCCGGCCTCAAAACCGGCCTCTTCACCTCCCCGCACCTGGTCCG
Organism: Verrucomicrobiota bacterium; assembly: GCA_020831625.1. Lineage (GTDB taxonomy): Bacteria > Verrucomicrobiota > Kiritimatiellia > SS1-B-03-39 > UBA6053 > PXAS01. Next base: position 82,822 of record JAFIGD010000009.1, read on the forward strand.
CGTCAACGAACGTATCCGCATCAACGGTCAGGAAATCGACGACGAAACCTTTTACGGCATACTCGACCGGATTGAGGCCGCCGAATCCGGACTCTCCCGTCTACCCACCTTTTTCGAAATCCTCACCGCCGCGGCGTTTCTCGCGTTTGCCGAAGCCGGGGTTCAGCTCGCGGTCCTCGAAACCGGAATGGGCGGACGGCTCGACGCCACCAACGTGGTCACGCCTCTCGTTTCCGTCATCACCCGCATCGATTTCGATCACATGGAGTTTCTCGGGGACACCCTCCCGAAAATCGCCGCCGAAAAAGCGGGTATTATCAAACCCGGCCGCCCCGTGGTGATCGCCCCCCAGGCCGGCGAGGCCCTGGAGGTTCTTCTCTCAACCGCCGAAGCCCGGTCGGCCCCCGTCACCCTCGCCGGAGAACAGGTGAGCCTCTCCGCCCGCCGGGTCACCCTCAAAGGACAAACCCTCCAGGCCGAAACCGCCAACAACCGCTACGGAAAACTCACCCTCCCCCTGCACGGCCGCTTTCAACTCGACAGCTTCTCCGCCGCGCTTTGCGCCCTTGAGGACATCTTCAGCCAATTCGGCACCGAACTCAACCCCGACACCCTGCGCACCGCCCTGGCCGGTCTCTCGTGGCCCGCCCGCTGCCAGGTCCTCAGCGAAGACCCGCCCGTGATCCTCGATGTCGCCCACAATCCCTCCGGCGCCCGCGCCCTGACCGACACCCTCCGCGAACTCTTCGGCAAAAAAGCCCGCGGCCGCTTCATCATCGCCCACATGCGCGACAAAGACGCGGCAGGATTCCTCCGAGTCATCGCCCCCCTGGCCGATGAGATTTTCTGCGTCCCGCTCGCCACCCCCCGCGCGCTCCCCGCCGAAACCCTGGCCGAACAGGCCCGCGCCCTCAAACTCAACGCCAAAGCCTGCACCCTCCCCGAAGCCCGGACCCTGGCCGAAACCCACCCCGACCGCGCCGACTTCACCTGCATCGCCGGCTCCGTCTACCTCGCCGGCGCCTGGCTCCAAACCGCCCCCGACCCCGGGGAACGGTAATATCTAATAAGTGAACGCCATGAAGAGATCAAAATTGCTGTTAAATATTGTTGTACTGTCCTCCGCCCTTTCTCTCAGGGCAGTGGAAAATAAAAATAATCCGGGTAATTTATTAAACAATATACTCAGCGGTCATGTTGACACTGCTTTTTTCTGTCGTCTTGTGAATGCTTTTGAATCAACGGAATTAATGATCGTTGGGAAATTGTCAGACAAAGAGAAAAATGATGTGTTAGACAACCTTAAAGACTCCGCCCCATCGGACGGAATTCACCCGCTGAGCGGGATCTACGGGTATTTGGTGTTCCTTGATGATCAAGGAAATATTATCGCGATTGTGAGTACTTTCCGAAAAACCAATATTATTTCAATTCAATCAGGACACCGTTTTATAGACAAACTGCACCTGGGTTTAGAAGACGGGTCACGTGAAGTGGTGTACAAAGAGAATGAAGACTTAAAAATTCTTATTCGGGATATTCATCTTCGATTTCAGAACGAATGAAAACCCCTGAGCCATTTCGGGCCGAAGGTCCGAGCCGATGCCAGCCCAGTCCGGACACAGGAGCCGCGCAGGCGGAACCTGCGTCCGGGCTGGGTTTGGGAAGAAGCACAGGAGCGCGGGCCGTAGGTCCGCACAGATTTCCGGTGCCTGTGTGCGGGGGTGATTTGCACGGACTTTCAGCCCGCGTTCCATCGGATGAACCCGATTCCCAGCCCGCAAACGGACCTTCAGTCCGTCTGCGGACTGGGCTGGTATCGGCTCGGACCGTTGGCCCGAACACAGAGGATCGGCACATCTCGATCCCCGAAGGAGATGTTCACCGTAGCCGTGGGCAAGGGGCGCTCAAGCCCCGCCGCCCACGGTTTTTGTTCTAAGAACAAGCAAACCCTGAAAGGGTTACTCACCGAAAATCCGCCTTTCTCTGTTTCAAAATCCGCTGTGTGAGGCTTCCCTTCAGGATACAAATTCGCAACCATTCCCTCTCCACCTGCCCGCAGTGCTGCGCACGGCGTTGCAGGCATATCCGTTTCAATCCGGGATTAATTCTCTTTCCTCCCGGACTAGAGGCGGGACAGGAGCGCAAATCTCCGCATTTGCCCAGCGGTCGGCGACAGCCAGCCGCTCAGCGGATACGGAGATTCGCGCTCCCGTGTTTTCCGACATTCGGAAACCGAAAGGGTTGATTTTCCGAGGATCGGAAAACGGGTCAAATGCATCCAAAACCGGTCTTCACAACCGCTCCGTGTCGATACCCGTCGATCCGGGGTTGATTTCCTTTCTCCTGTCTGGCATGGAGTGAACCATGGCCTCAGACAAACCCTTCGTCCACCTCCACGTCCACTCCAGTTACTCCCTGCTTGACTCCACGGTTCAGGTCAAAAAGGCTGTGAAACAGGCCGCGAAACTGGGGATGCCGGCCCTGGGGCTCACCGATCACGGGGTCATGCACGGCACTATCAATTTTTTCAACGCCTGCCGCGCCGAAAACATCAATCCCATCGTCGGCTGCGAGGTCTACACCTGCGCCAACCGTCACGACAAGTCGCGCCAGGCCGCCTCCATGAACCACCTGCTGCTGCTGGCCACCGATGTGGAGGGGTATCACAATCTCTCCCGCCTCAGCGCCCTCGCCCATCTCGAAGGCTTCTATTACAAGCCCCGGGTGGACATGGAACTGCTCGCGAAATACAGCGGCGGCCTTATCGCCACCTCCTGCTGCGAACGCGGCGCCATCCCCCAGGCGATTACCGACGGTCTCCCCGACCGCGCCGAGGAACTCGCCGGTCAGTTCCGGGAAATTTACGGCAAAGAGAACTTCTACCTCGAACTGGAGGATCACGGCAAGGACAGCGAAAAACGCATCTGCCGGGAACTGATCGAGATGTCCAAACGGCTCGACATTCCCCTCGTCGCCACCAATGACGTGCACTATCTCGAACAGTCCCACGCCAAAGCCCACGACATCCTCATGTGCCTGCAGATGCAGACCAAATTCCGGGACGAGCGCCGCCCCCGCTTCGCCACCGATCAGTACTACTTTAAAACCGCCGACGAAATGTGGAAACTTTTCGGCGACACCCCCGAGGCGCTCTACAACACCATGGCCATCGCCGAGCGCTGCCACCTGCACATCAAACTCGAAAAAGAGGCTCCCCTCCACTTCCCCACCTACGATGTGCCCGAGAGCTTCGATCTCGACAGCTACCTCACCCACCTCTCCGTCGAAGGCCTCAAAAAGCTTTACAACGGGGCCGACATCACCAATCCCAAAAGCGAACTGGAACAGACCCTCAAGGCCCGCTTCGACAAAGAATTCGGGGTCATCAAACGAACCGGGTTCGTCAACTACTTCCTCGTCGTCTGGGACTTCATCAACTACGCCCGCACCCAGAACATTCCCGTCGGTCCCGGACGCGGCTCCGGCGCCGGCAGTCTCGTCGCCTACGCCCTCGGCATCACCGCCATCGACCCCCTGCGCTTCGACCTCATCTTCGAACGCTTCCTCAACCCCGACCGCGTGTCGCCCCCCGACTTCGACATCGACTTCTGCCAGACCCGCCGCGGCGAGGTCATCGAATACGTCAAACGCAAATACGGCGCCGAGCAGTGCGCCCAAATCATCACCTTCGGCACCCTCGGCGCCAAAACCATCATCCGCGACATCGGCCGCGTGCTCGAAATTCCCCTGAGCAACTGCGACAAACTCGCCAAGATGATTCCCGAAGAGCCCGGCATGACCCTCGCCAAAGCCGAGGACGCCAACCCCGAATTCAAGCAGGCCCTCAAGAACGATCCCGACGCCAAGCAGATCATGCCCTACGCCAAAGTCCTCGAAGGCCTGCAGCGCAACCAGGGCACCCACGCCGCCGGGGTGGTCATCGGCGACACCGTGCTCATGGACATTGTCCCGCTCTGCCGCGATAAAGAAGGCCAGCCCGTGGCCCAGTACGAAATGAAGCCCCTGGAAATGACCGGGCTGCTCAAAATGGACTTCCTCGGACTCAAAACCCTCACCGTCGTCCAGGAGGCCGTTGATCTGGTCAAAGAACTCCACGGGGTCACTATCGATCCGCAAACCATACCGCTCGACGACGCCAAGACCTTCGAACTCCTCAACCGCGGCGACACCGTGGCCGTGTTCCAGGTGGAGTCCCGCGGCATGCGCGACCTGCTGCGTCAGTTTCAGGCCGACCGCATCGAGGATGTCATCGCCCTCATCGCGCTCTACCGTCCCGGCCCCATGGACATGATCCCGGACTACATCAAACGCAAACACGGAACCCTCACCCTCGACTATCCCCACCCGCTGCTGGAGAGCGTGCTCAAGGAAACCTACGGGGTGTTTATTTATCAGGAGCAGGTCCAGAAAGCCGCCAACGTTCTCGCCGGCTTCACCCTTGCCGAGGGTGACCTTCTCCGCCGCGCCATGGGCAAAAAAGATGCCGCCATCATGGACAAAATGCGGGCGCAGTTCATTGACGGCTGCGAATCGGTCAACCAAATCCCCCGGGAAAAGGCCGGGGAAATTTTCGATTTGATTCAAAAATTCGCCAGCTACGGGTTCAACAAATCCCACTCCGCCGCCTACGCGTTCATCTCCTTCCAGACCGCCTACCTCAAAGCCCACTACCCCGCCGAATTCATGGCGGCGGTGCTTTCGCTGGAAATCGGAAACGCCGACAAACTCACCGGATTCATCGGCGAGTGCAAAGAAATGGGCATGCAGGTGCTTCCGCCCAGCGTCCAGCAGTCCATGAACCGCTTCCGTCCCGAAAACGGCAATATCCGCTTCGGCATGGCCGGGGTCAAAGGCGTCGGCAGCGCCGCCGTGGACGCCATCGTGTCCGAACGCGCCGCCAACGGCCCCTTCAAAAGTTTCATGGACTTCTGCATGCGCGTCAACACCCGCGAAGTCAACAAACGCTGTATCGAATCCCTCATCAAATCCGGGGCCTTCGACTGGACCGATGTCACCCGCGCCCGCATGTTCAACGGACTGGATTTCGCCGTTCAGCGCGGCGAAAGCACCCGGGCCGACCGCGAGCAGGGCCAAACCAGCCTCTTCGACCTCCTCGGCGGCGGTGACGGCGAAGGTCCGGAGCCCGCCGCAGGGGACGACGAACTCCCCGAGTGCGCCCCCTGGCCCACCAGTGAAATGCTCGCCTACGAAAAAGATCTCCTCGGCTTCTACATCTCCGGCCACCCTCTGGAGGAGTTCGAGTGGGAAATCAAAACCTACAGCAAAAATACCCTGGAGGAAATTCCCGAACTCGAGGCCGGTCAGGCGGTGCGCGTCGCCGGACTCATCACCGAATGGCGCCGGTTTTTCACCAAAAGCGAAACCGAAATGGCCACCTTCAAACTGGAGGGCCTCTCCGGTCATGTCCAGGCCCTGCTCTATCAGGAAACCCTGCGCACCTACGGTGCCGACCTCGGAAATGACCTGCCGGTCATTCTTTCCGGCGAAATCAAGGACCGCGAAAGCGAACGCTCCATCGTCATCAACGAAATCACCCCCCTCGGCAACGCCGCCGCCTGGTACGCGGTGAAAATCTCCATGCATCTGACCGAATCCCAGGTAAAACATGAGCGGCTGGTGCAACTCCGGCAGATCTGTCAGGAACACCACGGATACACGCCGCTGGTGATCTGCGTGAGTTTCGATGCCGGCCAGCGCGTTTTTCTCTCCGCCGACAAACCCTTCTACGTGAACCCCACCCACGCCTTCCACCGGGCGGTGGAACACCTGCTCGGCGAGAACAGCCTCTTCATCGAAGCCCTCCAGGAGGTGCACAAAAACGCCCCGCGCCGCCGATCCTTCGACCGGAACTTCGCCGGCGGGAATTGAGCCTCAACTTCACAAAATATGAGATGTTTCTGAGTGAATTCGAGAAGCTTTTCGGAGCTGATTGATGTATGATGCCTATACCTTCAAAAGAAGGCGTCTATATAAATCCTCAGGAGTATCTATGAACACCACCGATCTGTCTCTTCTCATTGAAGCCGTTAAGACCGGCAAACGCAAAGACGCGAAAGCCGTCACGGAGCAAGCCCTGGCGGAGAACACGTCACCGCAGGCGGTTCTCGATGCATTAAAAACTGGAATGGATGACGTGGGCCTTCGGTTCAAGGCCAATGAAATTTTCGTGCCGGAGGTCCTTGTTGCCGCCCGCGCCATGAAAACATCCATGGAACTTCTGGAACCGGTGCTGGCGGCTTCCGGCATTACAGCGGAATTCCGTGTGGTGATCGGCACCGTGGAGGGCGACCTCCATGACATCGGCAAGAATCTGGTGGCCATGATGCTGAAAGGTTCCGGCTTCGAGGTCATCGATCTGGGCACCAATGTTTCCGCCGCCGCTTTCGCGGAGGCGGTGAAAACGCACAACGCCCAGTTGGTCGGCCTCTCCGCCCTGCTCACCACCACCATGCCGGCCATGCGAGGTACAGTCGAGTTGCTGAAAGCGGAGGGCATTGCTGTGAAAATCATGGTGGGCGGCGCGCCCATCACGGATGCTTTCGCAAAAGAAATCGGCGCGGACGGCTATTCTGCAGATGCCGCCAGCGCGGTGGATCTAGCCCGCAGTCTGGTGGAGGTGGCGGCATGATGACCTCCAAACAACGCGTGCGCGCCGCTGTCGAACACCGTCAGCCGGATCAGCTCCCCATGGATTTCGGGGGTTGCTTCATCACCGGCATCCACTGCAGCGTGGTGGAGCAGCTTCGCGACGTGTATGGACTCGAAAAACGTCCCGTGAAAGTCTGCGAACCCTATCAGATGTTGGGACGGGTGGAGGACGATCTCAAGGATGCCATGGGCATCGACATCGAGAGCATATTCCCCAACCGCACCATCTTCGGATTTGTGAATGAAAACTGGAAGGAGTACCGCACATGGTGGGGACAGACGGTTCTGGTTTCTGAACATTTTCAAACGGAAGAGCGCGCCGACGGCACCTACATCTTCCCCAAAGGCGACCGCACGGCGGCGCCCAGCGGTCACATGCCGAAAACCAGTTACTTTTTCGACACCGTTGTTCGCCCGCAGGACTACGACGAAGAGGATCTTACGCTGGAGGAAAACCTCGAAGAGTTCGGCCCCATGAATGCTGAGGAGACCGCCTACTGGGAGCGGGAGGCCGCCAGGGTTCGCGGCGGTGACCGCGCGGTCATCACCCACCTCAACGGTACCTGCCTCGGCGACATTGCCCTGGTGCCCGCGCCCTTTCTGACACATCCCAAAGGCGTGCGCGGCGTGGAGGACTGGTATATGCTGCTGGCCTCCGATCCGGACTTCGTGTTCCGGCTCTTCGAACGCCAAACCGAAATCGCCCTGGATAACATGACGAAACTCAATGCCATCGCCGGCGACGTGCTCGACGTCGTGGTCGTCTGCGGCACCGACTTCGGCACCCAGGAGTCGACCTTCTGTTCCGTGGACACGTTCCACGAACTCTGGCTCCCCCACTACCGCCGCATCAACGACTGGATTCACGCGAACACCTCTTGGAAGACCTTCAAACATTCCTGCGGCGCGATTGAAATCCTGATTCCGAGTATCATCGAAGCCGGTTTCGACATCCTCAACCCTGTGCAATGCTCCGCCAAAGGCATGGAGGCGGAAAGACTTAAGGCGCAGTACGGCGACAAAATCTGCTTCTGGGGCGGCGGCGTGAACACCCAGCAGACCCTGCCCTTCGGCCCCCCGGAACAGGTGCGGGCCGAAGTGCTCGCCCGCTGCGAAACCTTCGCCCCAGGCGGCGGTTTTGTCTTCAACGCCATTCACAACGTTCAGGCCCTCACCCCCGTGAACAACATGCTCGCCATGATCAACGCCGTCAAAGAATACAACGAAGGAAAATAAAATGACCGGAAAAGACATTCTCCTGAAAACCCTCCGTTGCGAAGCGGCGGACCGCCTGCCCTGGGTTCCCTTCACCGGCGTGCACGCCGGTTCTCTCATCGGGGTGAATGCGGAGGCCTACCTGAAATCAGCCGACCATATTGTTGCAGGTCTTGAAGCCGCCAACGCCCGTTACCAACCGGACGGGGTACCCGTCGTCTTCGACCTTCAGCTCGAAGCTGAAGTGCTGGGTTGCACCCTCGCCTGGGCCAAAGAAACCCCGCCTTCCGTCGCGACTCATCCGCTGGACGGCAGCTATGATCTGAATTCTCTTCCGTCTTTCTCCATGAAAAACGGCCGTTTCCCGGCGGTGTTCGACGCCATCAAACGACTGAAAAGCTCCATCGGAGGCGATACCGCTCTTTTCGGCCTGCTCACCGGACCCCTCACCCTCGCCCTTCACCTGCGCGGCGAGGAATTCCTCCTCGACATGTTCGATGAGGAGGACGGCGTGGCCACCCTCATGGACTTCTGCACTGACATCGCCATCGATTTCGCCAGGGCCTATCTGGAAGCCGGCATCGATGTCGTCGCGGTGGTTGACCCCATGATCAGTCAGATTGGCCCCGACCATTTTGAAGCGGTGGTCGCTCCGTCGCTGAACCGCATCTTCGACACGGTCCGCGACGCGGGAGGACTCTCCTCGCTCTTTGTCTGCGGCAACGCCACCCGCAATCTGGAGGTCATGTCCGCGACCACCTGCGACAATATCTGTGTGGATGAAAACGTGGATCTGAAAAAACTCGGTGACGTCTGCCGCGCTGCCGGAAAATCTTTTGGCGGCAACCTCAGACTCACCACCGTGTTCCTGCTCGGGGATGCCGACGCCACCCGCCGGGATGTCGCGCGCTGCCTGCGCGAGGCCGGCGACGGCCCCGGCTTCATGCTCGCCCCCGGCTGCGACCTCCCCTACGCCTGTAAACCTGAAAACATCGACGTGGTCTCCGGCATTGTCCACGACGACTACCTCCGCCAAATCGCCCTCGCCCTGCCGGATGTGATCGACACCGACACCTTCGATGACATCGTGATCCCTGACTACGCCGCATCCGCCAAAGTCATTGTCGACGTGGTCACGCTTGATTCCGCCGGCTGCGCACCCTGTACCTACATGCTCAAAGCCGCGCAGGAGGGCGCAAGGGCCGCCGGGATCCCCGTCTCTGTTCGCGAACACAAAATTACCGGCCGCGACGGACTCGGCTACATGAAAAAGCTCAAGGTCACCGCTATCCCCAGCATCTGCATCAACGGAGAGGAAAAATTCGCCTCCATCATCCCCGAACGCGCCGAGCTGGTGGCCGCGATACGGGGAACCTGAGTCAGGAGAAATGATCTGTTGTCGGGCTCACGCCCGTCAGGATGTGGTGTCCGCCAGTTGCGGATGGATCGGCGGCTCCCCGCCCGCCAACAGTTCGACCAGAACCACCGTGATGTTATCAAACCCGCCGGCATCATTGGCGGCATTCACCAGTTCCGCAGCCGGATCGAGCGGCTTATGCTGTAAAATTGAACAGAACTGGGGGCGGCGCACCATATTATAGAGTCCGTCGCTGCACAAAACAAACAGATCCCCCTTGCGCACATCCACCGGCGTGCGGTCCACCTCTACTTCCGGGCGCACGCCCACCGCGCGGGTAATCACCCCCGCCATAAACACCGGCACCAGCGCGCTGTCGCTCAAACCCGACTCCGCCGCCATGGAATGATCCACCGTCATCGACGCCAGATCATGATTCCGGTAGCGGTATACCCGGCTGTCCCCCACATGCAGAATGCAGGCCTGACGGAATGTCGTCACATCAAAACACATCAACACCACTGTCGTGCCCATCCCCTGAATCCCCCGCAGTTCCGCCTCCTTCTTAATCACCACGCTCGCGGCGTTGATCGTCTCCTCAACCAGATTCAGTTTATCCTCGTACCGGATATCGTTTGGTTCAATCAATTCGAACGCCGCCGTAAGCATCTCCACCACTTTGCGGCTGCTGTAGTCCCCCCCGTCCACGCCGCCCATGCCGTCGGCCACGATAAAAATCCCGTGACGGGCCACCACCCCCAGCGAATCCTCGTTGCGTTTGCGGCGCTTTCCGACATCCGTCCGACTGTGGATTCGGAACGGCGGCTGCGGCAGCGGTTGATGAAGCGTCGTTTCTGACATATGCTTTTATTTAAGGGATGAATTCGCGTTTGGCAACAAGGGAAAACGCCAAAATACCTTTCCGGAAACCGAGACTCTTCCTTGACATTTCAACCCGTAACCATATAACGCAGAGCCATTTTGATTGTTCACAACCCCTTCTGGAGTCCCCATTGAAGTCTTCCTCCGAAACCAACGCACCCACTCCCCGGACCGCCGCCCTACTCTTTGAATTCGACCACCTGGTGGCCAATCTCCGCGAGGCTACGCTGGACATCTTGAAAACAATTTTTGAAGATCAGGATCTTCAACCCCTCCATTTATCCCGGTACGCCCTGAACGTGACCCCGCAAAAGGCCGTCGATCAGATTCAAACCGCCCTGGGCATTAAAAAAGGCACCCCGAAAAAACTGGCCGATGAACTCATGAACGGGATTCGCATGCACCTCGAAACCGGAAACATTCAGGTGACCGACGCGTTGAGGGATGTGATTGTCCAGGCCCGGGAACGCGGCATGCCCGTTTATGCCCTCACCGCCCTCCCCGAAGGCCCCCGTGAAATCCTGGGCGACCGTCTGGATCTGCCCGGCCTCGGCATTGAATACGCCCCTTTCGGCACCCAGCTGGAGGCCTATCCCCGCGCCGACGCGTGGCTGAAAATGTGCAAAGATCACGATTTGCTGGCCCCGGTTTCGCTGGCGCTGACCACCAGTATGGCCGCCACCAAAGCCGCGATGACCGCCGGAGTCCACTGCGTCGCCATACCGGACCGCTTCACCGCCTTCCAGGACTTCAGCGGATGTCAAGCCGTGGTGGATTCGCCCAAAGAAATCAATCTGGCGAATGTCCTGAAACAAAGCTACGCCACCGCCTGATCCCGTTTTCCGGACGCCCCCTTCCTGGAGTTCCCCTATGAGTAAAATTCCCGTTGTTGAAGATTTCATGACCAAAGATCTGGTCACCCTGAATCCGGAAATGGACATTTATGAGGCCATGCTGAAAATGATGAAGCATGACGTCTCCGGCGCGCCGGTTGTCGAGGACGACACCCTGGTGGGCATGCTTTCCGAGAAAGACTGCATGAGCCTGTTCGCCGCCGCCGCTTACAGCAACCTGCCCCGCGGCACCGTGGCGGAATACATGGTCATGCACCCGGAAACCGTCGGCCCCAAAGCCGACCTCTTCATGGTCGCCGGTATTTTCATGCACCGCCCCTACCGCCGCCTCCCGGTCATTGATCAGGACAAACTCGTGGGAATTGTCAGCCGTCCAGACGTGCTGAAAGCCAGCCTCGAATATTGGCAGCATCCCGAAGGACGCGACTGGACCGATTCCAAATACCTCTCCGCCGAACTCAAAGCGATGCTGAAGCGCTGACGCGTTCAGCCTCCCGGACATTATGAGCGTCGATCCCGATCTCGACGCCTTCCTCCGTCATCTCGAAGGCGAAAAAAACGCGTCCCCCCACACCCTGGACAATTACGCCAGGGATATTTCTCAGTTCACAGAAAGTCTGTGGCCGGAGAAAACGCCTCCGTTCCCCTGGGAAACCGTTTCACGGATTCACGCCCGGAGTTTTCTCGCCCGCGTGCAGCAGAGCGGAGCCCTCCCCGCCACCACCGGCAGAAAACTCTCCAGCCTTCGGAGCTTTTTCAAGTTCCTGCACCGCGAGGGCCGCGTGGAGGTCAACCCCTTCGCCGGATTGCCGCAACCCCGCCGCGACCGGAATCTGCCCGAAATTCTCGGAACCGAAGAGGTCGGCCGCCTGCTGGATGCCCCCAAAACCCTGCTGGCGCAGCAAAGTGATCCCGATGCGTTCAAGCGCTACGCCTGCGCCCGCGACACCGCCATTCTCGAAATGCTTTACAGCTGCGGCATCCGCCTCAGCGAACTGACCAGTCTGCGCGAAAACCGGATTGATCTTTTCGGTGGGGTCATTCGGGTGCTGGGCAAAGGCAAAAAAGAACGGATGTGCCCCATGGGCGCGCCCGCGGTGAACGCCCTGCACGAGGCGCTGGAAGCCAGGGAAGCCTTTCTCGCCTCCCTCGGAGAGTTCAAGCGCCCCACCGCACTGTTCCTCAATAAGCACGGCACCGCTCTCAGCAACCGTTCGATTCAGCGCATGATGAAAACCATGCTTGCCGCCGCCGGACTGAATCCCGACTTTTCACCCCACGCCCTGCGCCACTCCTTCGCCACCCATCTTTTAGATGCCGGCGCCGATCTGCGCAGCGTCCAGGAACTGCTCGGCCACAGCAGCCTCTCCACCACCCAGATTTACACCCATGTCTCCATTGAGCGGATGAAAGAGGTCTACAACAAAGCCCATCCGCGCGCCAGACCCGGCTCGTAAAATCAGAGCCTGTACGAAATTCCGGACACCAGCGACCAGTCACTCCGCTCGTTTCCGGCCGCCGGGGTGTTGTCATAGCGCTGAATCAACACCACTCTGAGGCTCAGATTTCCGTTCAATTTCGCCTGGGCGCCGATCTCAAAATTCAGCAAATAGTTTTCAAAATCCGCGCTTTCCGGAAGGTATTCCAGATTCTGCCAAACCGACGCGTTTTCGCTCAGCGCCCGCTCGTACAACTGCGCAAAGCGGAAAACAGCGTAGTCGTCGGTTTCGTTATCCACTTCCTCCACCAAATAGGAGAGACCCGCCTCAACGGCCAGCGACCAAACCTCGTTGCGGACCAGAAAATACCCCAGACCCGGACCGGTCAGGATACGGTACTGGATTTCAGCCAGCTCGTCCCGGAAGGCCGAAAGCGCCACCAGCCCATACGCCCGCTCGGAAAACAGATGATTGTATTGCACTTCGGCTTTGGTGTTGTCCGTGGACGTGAACGATGTGGACGTTCCGTCTCCCTCCTCCCGGGTGGTCTCTCCGTAGTTATAAACAAATGAAGCCCGGAAATCGCCGACCTCGGTTTTATTCCGGGTTTGCAAACCGATATTCATCAGACTGTTTTCCGTGTTGCCCCGGTTCAGCGTCAGGCCTAAATTCAAGTCGGAAACAAAGCCGTCGGTGGGTTCAGCCTGAACCGAAAACAAAAAAAACGAGGTGAACAAAGCAACAAAACAAGCGCGCATAACCAAAAACTCCATAACGGGGTGATCAAAAAATTCAGGAGATTGTATAGCGTATTACAGCCGCCGGGGTCCAGACAGAATCCGGTCTTTTTATCGGAGTCTGAACGTTCCCATGACCGGGAAGTGATCCGACTCCTGTATTTCGCGCAGAACCTGATGGTGCTGAACGGTCCAGCTCCGGTCCGGAAGCACCCAGTCAACGATGCGCCGCGGTCCGCCGGTCGGCGCGGTGAAGTCATGCCAGGTGGCCTGTCCGCGCGCCGGACGCCGTTGGAACCCGCCGAAACTCTCCAGCAGTTCAATCGCGTTCTGGCCGCTCGCGGTGGTTTGCGACATCGGAAATCCCGGCGGCGTGCTGTTCAGGGTGCCCATCACCAGCATGGGCAGCCGACTGGCCCGCTGCAGGCTCACGATTTCTCCGGCCGCCCGAACCCGCACCTCTTCACTCCGGCTCTCCAGCTTCGTGACCAGCACCCGGATATCCCGGTCCGCACCGATCCGCACCGTGACCAACAGACCGTCCGGATTTCCCGACCGCGCTTTCTCCCAGTTCGACAGCGGCGAAAATTCAACCCGCGCCGCCTCCACCACCGGGAACCGGCTCAGCAAGGCGTTTCCGTGCGCCACCCGCCGGAAAAAAGGAATGCCCGTGTCCACATTCCGCTGACGCACAATGTAGGGAAATCCCGCCGCGCGCGCGACCACCTCCGCCTGGTCCAGCCCCCCGCTCCGCCACGAATCAAAATCCACCGACTGCAGGGCGATCAAATCCAGCCCCAGGGTCCCGAACTGTTCGCCGACCCGTTCCAGTCGCTCAAGCATCTCCGAGGAAGCCCCCCGTCCGCCCTCCGCCCGCTTGCCCCCCGGGCCGCGGCCGTGCGAGAGGTTATACGTCACCACCCGAAGGCTTTCCGGCGCCCTTGAGGGGGGCTCAGGTTCGATTTCCGGCTTTTCAATGGAAACCGCTCTTGCCTTTTCGGTGATTCGAAGGAATAAAGAGCCGATCACAAGCGCTCCGCCAACCGACAGCGCAAGCATCAGCATCCGTCCCAGAATGAAACGGAGAACGCGTATAGATCGAAACGGATTTTTTTTATTCATCTTCAAAATACCAACCGAGAGAGCACATGCCCATTGCCCCTATATCTTTTCTTCCCACCCTCAATGCAATCCTAAACCTTATCTCTGTTTATTTTCTGATTGTTGGACGCAAAGCCGTCAAGCGGGGGGATATTTCCGGACACTGGAAAAACATGACCAAAGCCCTCTGCGCCTCCGGGCTCTTTTTGGCCAGCTACCTGTTCTATCACTTTTTTGTGCTTCAGGGCAGCATGCGCTACGAAGGCGGAGCGTTCATGCGCTTTATCTATCTGATCATCCTGATCCCCCACATCCTTCTCGCGGTCGCGCAGCTCCCCTTCATCATCGCCGCCGTGGTCACCGCCCTGAAGCAAAATTTCACCGCCCATATCCGCATCACCAAAAAACTGTGGCCCGTCTGGCTCTACGTGAACATCACCGGCGTGCTGGTCTACCTCATGCTTTACGTGCTGCCCCACGGCTGAGGCCCCCCTGGACCTCACCGGAAATCCTGCAGCATCAACTGCAGCTTTTCCTCGCCCCGGAACACGTTCCGCCGCAGTTGAAACGCGAGATCGATCGGCCCCCCGGGCCGGTCCCGCTCGCCCATGCCGAACCCGATGGCGTCGCGGGGGCCGTACGGGGAATCGATCACCAGCCGCACATGCTTGCCGCCGCCCACCACCTGCCAGTGGCGCGGGCTCACCTGCCGCATGCCCCAGACCGGAGTGGTGTTCTCATGCCCGAACGGCATCAGACGGTCCTGCGCGGCCATAAAATGCTCGTTCAAATCGGAAGGCGTGATCCAGCCGTCGATGTGCTGACGGGGCCGCAAATCCTCCTTCGCCATCACCTCCCGGGCCCGGGCGCTGATCGCTTTGCGAAAGTGAAGAATATTCTCCTCGGGAATGTCCAGTCCCGCCGCCATGCGGTGTCCGCCGTACTGCAACAGGAACGCGTCCATCTCGGTCAAATGCGTGATCAGGTCAAACCCGTCGATGCTTCGGCAGCTGCCGCGCCCCACCCCGTCCTCGCCGATGGAAATCACAATCGACGGCCGGTGATACCGCCGGACCAGCCGTGAGGCCACAATCCCCACCACCCCCGGATGCCAACTGCGCCGGGCCACCACCAGTACCCCCGGAACCGTCGCGTCGTAAAAGCTTTCGATTTCCTCCACCGCCTCCTCGAGAATCGCCTGCTCAATCGCCTGCCGATCCTTGTTGGCGTTTTCCAGCACCGCCGCCAAAGGCTCCGCCTCCTGCGCCGACTGCGCCAGCAACAAATTCAGGGCCGTGTCCGGAGAGGCCATCCGTCCGGCTGCATTGATCCGCGGTCCCAGCACGAAACCAATATGATAGCTGGTCATGGTTTGCTGCACCCCGGCATTGCGCGCCAGCGCGTCGATCCCCGGCACCTCCCGCTTGTTCAGCACCGAAATGCCGAACCGCGCCAGAATCCGGTTCTCCCCCACCAGCGGCACCATGTCCGCCACCGTCCCCAGCGCCACCAGATACATCAGCGAACGCATGTCCAGCCGGCCGCTGATCGGAATGTTGCGCTGCCGTCCGATCTTCACCAGCGCGTGACAAAGCTTGAACGCCACCCCGACCCCCGCCAGCGTGTGCAGATCCTCCGCATCGCCCAGCTTGGGGTTGACCAGCGCGAAGGCCTCCGCCACGTCTCCGCTTGCCTCATGGTGATCCGTGACAATGACGTCCACCCCGGCCTCGCGGGCCGCGTTCACCGCCTCGACGCTGCCGGTTCCGCAATCCACGGTCACAATCAATCCCGGAGTATACGCGGCCAGACACTGCTCCAACACCTCGCGGCTCAATCCGTATCCGTCATCAATCCGGTGCGGAATGTAGCGGAACACCACCCCGCCAAGGCCCTGAAGAACCTTGCTCAGCAGGGCCGTGCTGGTCACGCCGTCCACATCGTAGTCCCCGAACACCAGAATACGCTCTCCGCCGAGCAGCGCTTTCCAAATGCGGTCCACCGCCTTCGCCATATCCGGAAGGCGCAGCGGATCCGTGAGCCGTTCCAGCCGGGGATCCAGAAACACCTCCGCGTTCTCCACATCCGCGATGCCCCGGCGGACCATCACCTCCGCGATCGGCAGGGGCAGGTTAAAAGCGTCCGCCAACCCCCTCGCTTCATCGGGGCATGCGGATTCGTCCAACCAGATCCGGGGCACGCGCTGGATCATACGCGACGGTGAGCCCCCATCCTTCACGCTTTCGCCGTCTTCTCGTCTTTGTGCCAGAGCAACATCACCGGAGTTGCCACAAAGATGGACGAATACGTGCCGACCAGTACGCCGATGAACAGCGCGAAGGCGAAGTCGTTAATCGCGCCGCCGCCGAAGATCAACAGCATCAGCACCGTCAGCAGCGTCGTCACTGAGGTCAGCAACGTCCGGCTCAGCGTCTGGTTGATACTGATGTTGGCAATGTCTTTGTAAGGCTTGCCTTTGAGCAGCTTGAGGTCCTCGCGGATCCGGTCGAACACCACGATGGTGTCGTTCGCGGAGTACCCCACAATCGTCAGCAGCGCCGCCACAATCGGGAGACTCAACTGACGTCCGAACAGCGTGTAGATCCCCACCGTCAGCAGCACGTCATGCGCCAGCGCGGTGATGGTGCCCATCGCGAACGCGAACTCAAAGCGGAGCGTGATGTAGATCACAATCCCGATCAGCGCGAAAAGGATCGCCCGGATACCGCGGTTGCGCATCTGTGCGCCGACCTGGGGGCCGATTTCCTCCAGATGAATCACCTGGAAACCATGCTCCTCGCCAAACGCCTCCAACAAACGGGCGCGCGCCTGTTCCGAAAATTCAGCGGCCACATTCACCTGCAGGGTGTCCGTGCCCGCGCCTTCGCCGGAAAGACCGCGCTGATATTGAATCACGGCCTCGGGAAGTCCTAAAACGGTCTCAATTTCGCCCGTGGAAGGCCGGGTGTCTTCATCCGAGGTCAGACTGAACCGCATGGAGGCTCCGCCGGTGAAATCAATCCCGAGCACATCCGAACCCTTCAGTCCGATGTTCACCAGGGTGGCCACAAGCAGAAGCCCGCTGATCCCGAACGCGATTTTGCGTTTGCTCAAAAAATCAATTTTCAGATCATCCGGCAAAATCGACATCATTTTCAGCGTCTTGATCGGCGAATACGCCGCCAGCAAATCGAAGCCCATGCGGGTAAAGACCAGCGCCGTGTACATCGACACCAAAATCCCCGCCGTCAGCATCACCGCAAAACCGCGGATCGGTCCGGAACCCTGCATGAACAGGATCACCGCCACCAGCAGTGTGGTGATGTTCGCGTCGAAAATAGTGCTGAACACCTTTTCATATCCCGATTGAATCGCGCTCACAAAGCGTTTGCCCGATTTCTGCTCTTCACGGATCCGCTCAAAAATCAGCACGTTGGCGTCCACCGCCATCCCGATGGTCAGCACCAGTCCCGCGATCCCCGGCAGGGTCAGCGTGGGCAGCGCATTGATGTTGCCGGCCCCGGCGCCGCCGCCGCCGGCGAAAATTCCAAGGAACCCGGCCGCGAGCATCATGCCCAGTGGCAGCAGCACCGCGTCCAGAATCAGCGCCAGGTTCACAATCACCCCGGAGACACGATAGTAGATGAGCATGAAAATCACCACCACTGCAATACCGGCCAATGCGGCGTAAACACCGCTTTGAACCGCGTCGGCACCCAGGGAGGGCTCCACCTGCTGCTGCATCAGAATCTCAATCGGAACCGGCAGCGAGCCCGAGTTCAAGGCGTTCGCCAGCGAAGACACCTCTTCAAACGTGAAACTGCCGGTGATCACCGCATTGCCGCCCGCGATCGCGCCCTGAATGTTCGGGGCGCTGTACAGGGTGTCGTCCATCACGATCCCCAGACGGCGGCCGATGTTGTCGCTGGTGATCCGGAAAAAGCGCCGGGCGCCTTCCGGAGTCAGGCTCAACGCCACCTGCAGACGGCCGAACTCATCCTGGTCCGGACGGGCGCGGCGAACGGCGGTTCCCTCCAACTGAATACGGACATCCACATAATTGGGCTCGAAGAAATCCCCGTAGTTTTCCACCGTGATTCTGGAAAGCATCAGCTCGTACTGGCTTGACACCCGCCCGGTATTGGCGACCAGCGCCTGATACTCATCATCACTCATCCCCTCACGCTCAAACGCAGAATCCCGCTGATAATACTGATTCCCCTGAACCGTGACAATGTTGTATCCCGGCGGCGCGATCCCTTCGGCGAACAACCGTGCCACCAGCGCATTATTCTCCTCATGAATCAAACGGAACTCCAGATAGGCCGGCCGCTGGATCAAATCCTCGAGCTGCTGGCGCTCATCATCGCCCACGCCCGGAATTTCAAATACAATGTGCCCGGTGCCCGGCTCTTTATACACCGTGGCTTCGCGGGTGCCCGCGCCGTCGATCCGGTTGCGGAGCACTTCCAGGGCCTGATCCTGAGCCACCCGCCGTTGTTCGGAGCTGGGCTCGGTCTGCCCCTCCTCAAGCGGGAGGGCGTCGTAATCAACGTCCAGCACAAACCGGTAACCGCCTGCCAGGTCAATCCCCAGGGGGAGTTTTTCGCCCAAAGGCCAGGCCAGCATAAACGACCATACACACAAACCGGCCAGAACCAGCCAGCGCCACATCATGTTTTTATTCTTCATACCAGGGATGAATCTTTCGTTAGGTTTTTTACATTTAAAATCGCGCCCGCGTTCCCGTCCGGGGGAACAGGGCGAAAGTCCGCGGGATTATTGCACCGGCGTGGCGTCCAGATCCTCGTCATCGGACAGAATCATGGAAATCCCTCCCCGCACCACTTCCAGCCGCACGTTGTCGGCCACTTTCACTTTCACCACTTTCCCGTCGATCTGGGCAATTTGACCGATAATCCCGCCCGTCAAAAGCACCCGGTCGCCTTTTTTCATTTGCTCCAGCATCGCCTTGCGCTCTTTTTCTTTGCGCATCTGCGGGCGGATCATCATCACATACATGATCGCCAAAAACAGGAACATCATCATGGCGAAGCCGGGACCAGACTGACCGCCTTCACCGGAGGGCGGGGCCATGGCAATCAAGACAGAGGCGTCAAACAAAGAGGAAAACAACATAAAAGCTCCAAAATTCATTTAAAAAGCCGCGAAAAAAATGCGGGGCAATCCTCCCTGTCTGTTTTTAGGGCTTTCGTCAAGACCGGAGGGGCCAAAGGCGGTAAAATCATTCCGCATCCAGGTCTTCGCCCACCCGGCGCAGGATCTCCTCCGGATCCACCGGCGGCCCTTCTCCGATCCCCGGACATTCCGCGCAGGTCTTCGCCCAGGCGGCTTCACTTCTCACATTCCGGAACCAGAACGGATAGCGGCGGCACTGCCCCGGTTTCACCGCGTGAATCGAACAGCGGTTTTCCTCAAAAAACACGCAATCCCCGTTTTCCCGCTCCCGAATCCGCACCTCATCCCCTTCCCGGATGGCCCATTCAGGGAGGGCCTCGTCTGCGGATTCCCCCCGATACAAAACGATCCGCGCCAGTTCCTCCCGGCTCACCCGCACCCGCCCCGGCTCACCCGTGCAGCACGCCCCGCACTCCGTGCACGAAAACCGCACCCCCCGAAGATATTCCGGAATTAAAAAATCGTTCACGTTATTCACTCGTCACTCGTCATTCGTCATTCGTCATTCGTCACTCGTCCCCCCCCTCATCCCAGCCGGTCCCGGAATTCCCGGTATCCGAACCGGCGGGTCACCCGCAGTCCGTCCGCCTGAGGATCCCACAGCGCGATCGCCGGATGCGCAACCCCGTTGAAATGCGTGGTCTTCACCATGCTGTAGATCGCCATATCGCTGAACACCAGGCGGTCCCCGCGTTTGAGGGCCGCATCAAAACTGTAGTCCCCGATGCGGTCGCCGGCCAGACACGACACCCCGCCCAGCTTATAACTGTGCGCCTTTTCCCCGGCGGCTCCGCTGTTAAGAATGTGCGGCCGGTACGGCATCTCCAGCACATCCGGCATATGCGCGGTCGCCGAGATGTCGAGAATCGCGTGGCGGTGCCCCTGACTCTCAAACACATCCAGCACCTCGCTCACCAGCCATCCCGCATTCAGCGCCACCGCCTCGCCCGGCTCCAGAATCACCTCCAAATCATAGGTCTCCCGCATGTGGCGGATACAGCGCACCAGACGCTCCACATCATAATCCGGCCGGGTGATGTGATGCCCGCCGCCCATGTTCAGCCATTTCATCCGATGCAACAGCGGCCCGAAGTTTGCCTCCACCCGCTCCAGCGTTCGCTCCAGCGTGTCGCTGCCCTGCTCGCAAAGCGTATGGAAATGAAGTCCCGTAATCCCGGTCACATCGCAGCCCTCCAGATCGCTGGCGGTCATGCCGAACCGCGATCCGGGAATGCAGGGATTGTACAAATCCACCTCCACTTCGCTGTACTCCGGATTGATCCGCAGGCCATATGCCACCCCCGGACGGGCCAGCGCCTGTTCCCGGAAATACGCCCACTGCGCGACGCTGTTGAAACTGATGTGCGTCGCCAAATCCAAATACTTGGGAAAATCCTCATCGGTATACGCCACCGCGTACACATGCACCTCGCCGCCGAACTCAAGCGATCCCAACAGTGCCTCGTTCAGCGAACTCGCCGTGGTCCCGGCCAGATAAGGACGCAGCCCCGGAAAACTCGGATGCATTGAATAACCCTTCAGCGCCAGAATAATCTTCCCGCCGGACGCGTCCTGCACCGACTTCAGAAGCTCCCCGTTCCGCCGCAGCGCCTCCATATCGACAATAAAACAGGGGCTCGGGATCTGATCGTGCGGAATGGGAAAGGGTTCGTTCATCATGCTGCCCTGATTAGCATATCGGGACTTCCAAGCGCAAACCCGTATTCATATTCTTCCTCTTAATCTTAATCTTAATCGTAATCTTAATCGTAATCTTAATCTTAATCTTAATCTTAATCTTAATCTTAATCTTAATCGTAATCTTAATCACGCACCGCTCAGCGATTACGATTACGATTAGGTGTACGATCAGGAAAAATCGCTTCACACCCGCCCAAAACCTGCTAAGCCCCCCTCATGACCGCATCCCCCTCAACCTCCGCTGTCCTTTTCGATCTGGACGGTACTCTGCTCGACAGTCTCAAAGACATCGCCAACGCCATGAACCTTGTTCTGGAACAACACGGCTTCCCGACCCATCCCGTGGAGGATTACAACCACCACGTCGGCGACGGCATGGACACCCTCGCCCGCCGCGTCCTGCCCCCCGGCGAAGCCGGAAACACCGAGCTGCGCGCCCGTATTGTCCGCCATATGAAGCGGACCTATTCAGACACCTGGTATCACTGGTCCGCCCCCTACCCCGGCATTCATGACCTGCTGCAAACGCTGGGGGCCTCGCCGCTCAAGCTCGGCGTGCTCAGCAACAAACCCGATGAATTCACCACCGTCATCGTCGAGCACTTCTTTCCCCTCACCCCCTGGGCCGCCATCCGCGGAGCCCGTCCCGGCATTCCGATCAAGCCGGCCCCTGATGCCGCTCTCGATATCGCCCGCGAATGGAATTTGCCCCCGGAACAGATCGTCTTCGTCGGCGACACCTCCACCGATGTGCTCACCGCCGTGAACGCCGGCATGCCCTGCATCGGTGTCACCTGGGGCTTCCGCGACCGAGAGGAACTTCTGGCCCACGGCGCAAAATGGATCGTGGATTACCCGGCTGAAATTCCTGCGATTCTTGGCCTGCAGCCCGAATGACATATGGGTCGACTGAAAATGACCAAGGATAAAGAGACTTGTTTTACCTTGCAAAATTAAAGTGACACTTTAATAATACAAGGTATGAAAAGGTCGTATTCTAATTTATTGGAAGAGCAGTTGAGTATGTTTCCGTGCGTTGCGGTGATTGGGCCGCGTCAGTGCGGAAAAACAACCCTGGTGAAAGGTCTCTCAGGAAACTGGCGGTATTTTGATATGGAGCGGGGATCGGATCTTGTTGTCGCCTCTGAAGATCCTGATCTGTTTCTGCGACTGAATTCAGACAAGGTCGTCATTGATGAAGCGCAAATGCTTCCATCTCTGTTTCCGGCTTTACGTGTCGCCATTGATGAGAATCGAAACCGGAAAGGCCGATTTGTGATCACCGGATCAAGTTCTCCGGATTTACTGCGGTCGGTTTCAGAATCCCTGGCGGGGAGAATGGCCATCATTGAGATGTCGCCACTTCTCTGGTCGGAAACAGCCCCGTCTGTTCCCATGTCGGTGGTGGAACGCCTTGCGGAAGGCGTCACGGATGCAAACGAACTTATTGAAGGGCTCCAACCCAGGGGAACGTTGGCGGACGTGCACAACTATTGGTTTCGAGGAGGCTATCCCGAACCCTGGCTCAATGAAGAACCGCTCTTCCGGGAACGTTGGAGCGATCAGTACATTCAAAGTTACCTTCAAAGAGATTTGGCCCGTTTGTTTCCCGGGTTGGACCCGCAGCGCTACCGCCTCTTTATCCGCATCCTGGCCGGAATATCCGGCGATGTCATAAATTATGCGCAAGTCGCCAGGGCGTTAAATATTTCCAGCCCCACGGCCCGTGACTACTTTGAAATCGCCCACGGCAGTTTTCTATGGCGCCAAATTCCAGCGTTCCACCACAATTCCGTCAAACGGCTGGTGAAACATCCAAAGGGCTATTTGCGCGACAGCGGACTTTCACATCAACTTCTGCATATCCGCAACCTGGATGCATTGCTGGCACATCCGCGCTCAGGATCAAGCTGGGAGGGCATGGTCATTGAGGAAATCCTCCGGCAGTTTTCAGTATTGGGCGTTTCAGTGGAACCCTCCTTTTACCGTACAGGAGGGGGTGCCGAGGTCGATCTGGTCTGTGAAGGCCTATTCGGAATCATCCCGATTGAAATCAAACACGGTCAACGCGTTGATCCCCGCGATCTGCGCGGAATCAAAGGGTTTATGGAGGAACAAAAAAGCCCCCTGGGACTGGTAATTCAAAATGACACAGCACCCCGCCTCTATACCGAACGCTTAGTCGGGATACCCTTCTCCCACCTCTGACCTCCCACCTACCCCTTCGACACTCTCCCCCGCCCCGTCAAAAAACGGAACATCGCTTTCTCTTTGGCCCAGAAAAAGTGAAACTGACCCAACAGCGTACCGAACACCATCAGCATAATCTGATAGGTGGGAAACATCAAAAGCAAATACGTCACGGCCCGAATCAAAAAGGGTGTCTCAGACGTAAATCCAAGTAACGGCCAAAAAATTCTGCGGATTTGCGTAATGGACAAGCCCGCCAGGGAAAACGTCACCAAAATAGCAACCACCTGTCCCGTGGACGTGATCCCCCATTTCGCTTTGAGTCGGTTAATCCAGGCCGGCATGTCGATGGCGATTACTCGCTGTCTCCGGCGGCAATCTTCTTGGCCTCTTCATAGGAGGCGGCCTTCTCCGCGAAGTCGATCAGGAGAACCACATCCGGCGGACGAACTTCAAGCGTGCCTTCTCCGAAGACATACCAGTGGTCTTTTCCGTCCACGGTGATTTTAGCCGGACCGGTCAGCAGCGCCGAAATCATCGGCGCGTGTCCGGTCAAAATCCCCATCGACCCTTTGTAGGCGGTCACCTGCAGGGCATCGACGGCCCCGTGTTCAAAAACAGGGCCTTCGGGGGTTAAAATTCGAATGGGATAACTCATGAATCTCTTTCGGGAGCGCCTTACATCTTCGCGGCTTTGGCGAGCACATCATCGATGCTGCCCACCAAATAGAACGCCTGTTCGGGCACATCGTCGTGTTTGCCTTCCAGAACTTCCTTGAAGGACCGGATTGTGTCCTCCAGTTCGACGTAGCAGCCTTTCAGTCCGGTGAACTGTTCGGCCACGTGGAAGGGCTGGGAAAGGAAGCGCTGAATTTTCCGGGCGCGGTGAACGGTCAGGCGGTCCTCTTCCGAGAGTTCCTCCATCCCGAGAATCGCGATGATGTCCTGAAGTTCTTTGTACTTCTGCAGAATTTCCTGCACTCCGCGGGCCACCGCGTAATGCTCTTCACCGAGAATTTCCGGGGCGAGAATCGTGGAGGAGGAGGTCAGCGGATCCACCGCAGGATAAATCCCCAGCTCGGCGATCGGACGGCTCAGTTCGGTGGTGGCGTCCAAGTGGGCGAAGGTTGTGGCCGGTGCCGGGTCGGTGTAGTCGTCCGCGGGCACGTACACCGCCTGAATCGAGGTGATCGATCCATTTTTGGTGGAGGTGATCCGCTCCTGCAGGGCGCCCATGTCGGTGCCCAGCGTGGGCTGATAGCCCACCGCGGAGGGAATACGGCCCAGCACCGCCGACACTTCCGCGCCCGCCTGGGTGAAACGGAAAATATTGTCCACGAAGAGCAGCACGTCCTGGTTCATTTCATCGCGGAAATGCTCCGCCACTGTCAGCGCCGACAACGCCACCCGGGCGCGGGCCCCCGGCGGTTCGTTCATCTGACCGTAAATCATGGAGGTCTTGTCTATCACCCCGGATTCCGCCATTTCCTTGAACAGCGCGGTTCCCTCACGGGTACGCTCCCCCACCCCGGCGAACACGGAGTAACCGCCGTGCTCTTTGGCGATGTTGTGAATCAGTTCCTGAATCAAAACCGTTTTCCCCACCCCGGCGCCGCCGAACAAACCGATCTTACCGCCCTTGCGGTACGGAGCGAGCAGGTCAATCACTTTAATGCCGGTCACCAGCATACTGTCGGTGGTGTCCTGGTCTTCAAACTTGGGCGCGGCGCGGTGAATCGGCGAACGCTTGTCGCACTTGATGTCACCCTGATTGTCAATCGGCTCACCCAGCAGGTTCATCACCCGGCCCAGCGTGCCTTCACCCACCGGCATGCTGATCGGCACGCCGGTGTCACGCACCTCCATGCCGCGGACCAGACCGTCGGTGGTGTCCATCGCGATCGCGCGCACCACATTGTTCCCCAGATGCAGGGCCACCTCAAAGGTGAGGTTGTCGGGCTCATCGCTGATCGAAGGATTGGAGCAGGTCAGCGCATTGAGAATGGAGGGCATGCCGCCTTCGGAAAATTCAATGTCACACACCGCGCCCAACACCTGCAAAATGCGTCCGGTGTTCACGGAAGGGTCGGCTTTGGCTGAAGAGGCTTTTTTCTTTTTGGCTGTCATGGGAATAAAGGGGTTATGGTGTATTGAAGAATGTTGTATTGGAGAGTGGGGTGATGGAAAAAATGTGGTGGGGGAATGTTGTGATGCGTTTATGGGGTAATGAATCAACTTACAAATGCCTGATTGGCTTCAACAAGGTGCTGCTCACGCTCAAAATCTGAAAGATCATCTTCCAGATAGTCGATTAAATTCAGTAAATCCAGGCTGTCATTCCCATAAACGGGCGAAGACTCGCGTATTTGATTTCCTTCAGAGCGAACCGACTGATTTAAAAGAGAATGATTTAAAGCTAGAAGCTCATTCTCGACTTGGTAAATACGTTCATCCAGTTGTTCGGCCTCCGCCTCTGTGATTTGTCCGGATTTCTTGTACGCCAATATCGCGGAACCCGTCTCACCCAGACTTCCGAGAGCGTAATTTATGAAAAGAAGATACTCTTTTAATGATTTCCGGCAATACCCCTCGGCTATGTTTCGATGAACAGAATCTGCTGAAGCCATGCTTTGGGAAGCTAAACGCTTCATGTCATATGGCCACTGACGACACTCAAAGACAACCTCTGAATAGAGGTCAACAGCATGAGACCAAACCCTAAGGTTTCGGTAGCCTCTGTTTTTGTTTCGCCTTTGGTTTATCGTGGTCATTCTTTTAAAGGTTGTACACATCAAAACAAAAAAACATTAAATCATCAACGCGCATTTTAGAGTGCCTCGGCACCCGAGATGATCTCGATCAACTCGGTGGTGATCGCGGCCTGGCGGGCGCGGTTGCGAAGCAGGGTGTTTTCTTCAATGAGGTTTTTGGCGTTGGTGGTGGCGTTGTCCATCGCGGTCATCCGGGCGCCGTGTTCACCGGCGGCGTTTTCCAGCAGCGCATAAAACACCTTGAAGGTCACCAGTCGAGGCACCAGAAATCCGAGAAGATCCTTCATGCCCGGTTCGGCAATGATATCCTCGGTCGCCTGGGGCGCTTCCAGTTCCATGTCCGGAAGGTCGGTCGCGGTTTCCAGCGGCAGCAACTGATGCAGACGGGGAATTTGCGCAAGCGGACTGACAAACTCGTTGCACATCAGCAACACCCGGTCAAACGTGCCGTCCAGAAAGACCTTTTCAAGCTGTTTGGTGACCCGGGACGCGTCGTGGGTGGTGGGACTGGCGCTGACCAGGTCAAAGCGGCGGTACACCGTCGCCCGTTTCTGGAAATGCGTGAACCCGCGCCGGCCGCAGAAGGCCAGCTGGTATTCGATTCCGTCCCCTTCCCGCTCCGCGAAAAAACGCTCGGCGAAACGGATCAGGTTGTTGTTGAATCCGCCGCAAAGCCCTTTGTCGGAGGTGAACATCACCACCAACACCGATTTGATCTCCTCCCGCTGCTCCAGCAGAGGATGCATGGAGCTGTCCACGTTCTCCGCGATCCGGCGAATCTGCTGATTCACCTCATGCGCGAAGTCCTTGGCGCCCCGCTGGGCGTCCTGAGCCTTGCGCAGCTTGCTCGCGGAAACCATTTTCATGGTCTTCGTGATCTTGCTGGTGTTCTTCAGACTGTTGATCTTGGTGTTGTATTCCTTGATACTCGGCATCGCGGAGTCGCTTTCGGGAGGGAGGACCGGTTAAGATCAGTTCCAGGTTCGCTTGAAGTCGTCAATCAACGCCTTCAATTCGGTTTCCAATTCGTCTGTGAGCGCCTTTTCAGCGCCCAGCTTGCGGACAAATTCGGCGTAAGAGGAGTCGAGCGCCTCGTGCAGTTTGGCTTCAAACTCGCGGACGCGGTCTACCGGAACACTGTCCAGATAACCGCGGGTGCCCGCATAGATGATCACAATCTGCTTCACAACGTTCAGCGGCGCGTTCACGCCCTGTTTGATGACCTGCATCAAACGCTGACCGCGCTCCAACTGACGGCGGGTATTCGCGTCCAGGTCACTCGCAAACTGCGAGAACGCCGCCAGTTCGCGGTACTGGGCCAAATCAAGACGCAGGGTGCCCGCAACCTTTTTCATCGCTTTGATCTGCGCATCGCCCCCCACACGGGAAACCGACAGACCGGGATTGATCGCCGGACGCTGACCCGCGTTGAACAGGTCGGATTCCAGGAAGATCTGTCCGTCGGTGATCGAAATCACGTTCGTCGGAATGTACGCGGACACGTCGCCGCCCTGGGTTTCGATGATCGGCAGCGCCGTCAGCGAACCCGCGCCTTTGTCGTCGCTCATTTTCGCGGCGCGTTCCAGCAACCGGCTGTGCAAATAGAAAATGTCGCCCGGATACGCTTCACGGCCCGGCGGACGGCGGAGCAACAGAGACAACTGACGGTAGGCCTGGGCCTGTTTGGTCAAATCGTCATAGATAATCAGCGCGTGCTTGCCGTTGTCCCGGTAATGCTCGGCCATCGCGGTGCCGGCATACGGCGCCAGAAACTGCATCGCGGCGGGATCCGAAGCGGTCGCGGCGACGATGGTGGTGTATTCCATCGCCCCGTGCTTTTTCAGCGTCTCCACAACCTGCACCACGGTCGAACGCTTTTGACCGATCGCCACATAAAAACAGTGCACATCATGCCCGCGCTGATTGATGATCGTGTCGATCGCCAGCGCGGTTTTGCCGGTTTTGCGGTCACCGATGATCAATTCGCGCTGACCGCGGCCGATCGGCGTCAGCGCGTCGATGACCTTAATCCCGGTCTGCATCGGCTCATGCACGTCTTTGCGGTCAATGATGCCGGGCGCTTTGAGTTCGATCTGGCGGGTGGTTTCGGCGTGAATCGGCGGACCGCCGTCAATGGCCACCCCGAGGGCATCCACCACGCGGCCGGAAAGCGCGTCCCCGGCGGGAACAGAAGCGATGGACTGGGTGCGTTTGACCTGATCCCCCTCCTGAATCGCGGAGTCGTCACCGAAGAGGGCGATACCGACGTTGTTTTCTTCAAGGTTGAGGGCCATGCCGCGCAGGCCGGTTTTCGGGAATTCCACCAGTTCGCCGGCCATGACTCCGGAAAGACCATGCACGCGGGCGATGCCGTCGCCCACATTCAGAACCGTGCCGACCTCATAGAGTTCGGGACCGGTTTTGAAGTCCTGGAGTTGTTGACGAAGAATGGAAGCCACCTCATCGGGCTGGATGTCGATGGACATATACGATTCCTTAATTAAGCGTTAATGATATTTTGTTTAAAACGGGTGAGCTTGGCGAGCAGCGAATAATCTTCAATCTCATCCCCGATACGGAACAGAAAACCGCCGATCAGCGACGCATCGATTTCTTCGATCAGTCGAACGGATTTTCCGTTGCGCGCAGAGAGTTTATCTTTCAGCGTCTTCTCCTGTGCCTCCGTAAACTTTGCGGCCGAGCGGAGATACACTTCCAAAACATCCTGTTCCTGATCAAGGGAAGCGGAAAGTTCGGTGAGAATGTCCGGAAGCGCGGCCAGCCGGTTCTGCGAGACCAGCAAATGGAGGAAATTCCGGGTCAGCGGAGACAGTTTCCCTTCGAACAACGCCCGAAGGACCTCATCCTGCTTGCCGGAGGGCAAGAGCGGATCCTGCAGAAAAGCGACAAACTCGGGTGAAGAGCCTATCAAATCGGAAAGCGCGGCCACATCCGCCAAAACCTCATCCAGATTGCCCGATTCACGGGCAACATCCAGAAAGGCCGGGGTGTAACGTTTAGCGACGGTCGACATGCGGTCAGATCTCCGAAAGCAACTGATCGGTCAGCACTTTGCGACTTTTCGCATCCAGCTTCTCGTTCAGAAGTTTCATGGTGAGTTCAACAGCGGATTCGGCACTGAAGGCCCGCAAAGCGGCTTCCGCCTTGCCCTGCGCGGCCGCCAGATCTCTGGCTGCATTCTCGCGGAGAATGTCCGCCTGCTTTTTGGCCTCGGCTTCAATTCCGCGGGCCGCTTCTTTCGCGGCTTCACGGGCGGCATCGATCATTTGACGGGTCTTCTGATCCGTCTCATCAATCTTTGCTTTGACCTTGGCATCCAGCGTCGCCATTTCCCGTTCAAGGGTTTCGGCGTTTTCGAGCGATTTCTCAATTTCCTCTTCGCGCTTGTCCAGGTTGTCCAGGATCGGCGTGAAGGCGTGTTTTTTGAGAATATAGGCCGCAATGCCAAAGATCACCAGAAACCAGAAGAACATGGCACCGCTTACCGCGGAAGATGAACCTCCGTGGGGGGCGGCACTGTGTCCGGCGGGCACTTCAATGTGCTGACCAGTGGCGGTCGGTGTGGGTTGTGACATGCGATGCGTCTCCGAAGAGGGTTCCGGAGAGAGGCTTACTTACCGACAGCGATAATGCAGATCACAGCGCAGAACAATGCCACACCTTCGATCAGCGCCGCGGCGATAATCATCATGGTCTGAAGTTTGGGCTGGATTTCGGGTTGACGGGCGGAGCTTTCCAGAGCGGCGACAGCCAGACGGGAAATTCCAAGGGCGGCTCCGATTGTAACAAGACCGGCTCCGATGGCGGCGAGAACTGCTGCTGATTCCATAATGATGTACCTTTAGTCGTGAGGTTATGAGTTAAACAAGATTTAATGTTCAGGGTGAAGGACCTGCCCAACGAAAATCGCGGACAGCATGGTGAAAATGTAGGCCTGCAGGAATGCGACCAACATTTCCAGAAAGAAAACGAAAAGGCCTCCCAAAAGCGCGGGCAGCGCGGGAGCCCCATAGATGTAAATCAAGCCGATCATCGCAAACAGGACGATGTGTCCCGCAAGCATGTTGGCGAACAGACGGATAGACAACACGATGGTTTTAATAAAAATCCCGGCAATTTCGATCGGGACCAATAAAAACAAAACCGGAAGCGGGATGCCGTGCGGGATGAAGTTTTTCAGGAATCCCACAAACCCGAAACGCTCAATGCCCAGATAAAGCATCGCCGCGAAAGTGGTGAACGCCAACGCCGCGGTGACCCCCACCACCCCGGTTGCGGTGGTGAACAATGGAATCAAACCCATGAAATTCAGCGTAAGAATAAACGTGAACTGCGTTAAAAACAGCCAGGCATATTTGCGCCCGTCTTCTCGGCCAAGATTCGCAACCGAAATTTCGTCCCGGACAAACACCACAATCACTTCAAGAAAATTGGTGATCCCATGAGGGACTCGCGCCTTCTGATCATATACTTTGCAATAAAGCCAGCACAGGAACGCGGCTCCAATCATGCCCATCAACCCCGACAAGGTGAACCAGGGCGGAAGATTCGCTTTCGCAAAGTCCAAATGCAGTCCCCCGATGGTCCAGGCGTGGCCATCCAGAACGTGGTGCGTGATGTAATCCACCACTTCCTGCATTTTGTCGACGTTTTGTTCGGGGCTCATCCGGTAAAAAAGTAAATTAAGGGGTTGTTGCAAAATGGATGCGCGCGACTCCGCACGCTAAAACCACGGGATAGGTTATGAAAAACACGGACACAAATACTCGGATGTCCACAGCTTGCAACCCTATAAGTAAAAAAAGTGTGAAACAATTCACAAATAGCTTTCCGCCAATCCATAAGAGCCCCGGAATAAGGCCCAGCTCATCAATTTTTGGTCCCCGGCCAAGGTCCGCCAATGCGAACATTCCGTGATTAAACAGCAATAAAGCAAGCGCCGCCGCGAAATCCCGGCCCGGCGGGGTATCGGCAATTCGATTGTGAATACCTATCGCCAGCCCGACAAGACATAGGGTGGATGCGACCCAAAACAATCCGCCAAGGAGCCACCGTCTCATGCGTCCTCTCCCGAAGCCTGTTGGGTCGGCGCGTCCGTTGTGGAGACTGCCGCCTTTTTTTCAACCTCCGCCGGCGCGTCCGCCGTCCGGGTCAGCTTCCAGACCTCGTACGCCCCATAGATGAATCCGACCCCCACCCCCAGCAAAACCCCCAGCGGCTCCCGCCCGGTTTTCTCATCCCAACGGTGCCCCAGCCAGGCGAAAAGCCCCATGGCCACCGCGAAACTGCTGCCCATCATCACCGCCGGATGCATCCGCCCCGCCTCGTTGATATTTCGATGCGCACGGACAAGACGGTTTGGCGGTAAGGAGGAACCCATGCGTCTTTCTCTATGGAGGCACCGGAGGATTTCAAGCGTTCTTGAAGATTGCAAGGCCCCTGTTTTTGACGTAGGTTGAAAATATGACTGAACACACACCTTTTGATTTCTGGTACGCGGTCCAGAACACCCGGATTTTACAACTGCCCCGCAATAATCTCGAAACCTTCGGCACCACCCGGATTCAGTATCATTTACTGACCGAATCCATGGACACCGTCAACGAGGTCCGTGTCCGCGAAGGCTCTCTGAACGCCTCCCAGCCGCAAATTCTGCTGCCGGACCACTTTAAACGGAAAAACCTTCAGGGATTCGAAGACGAGGAAACCAACCGCTTCCTGGAATGGCTCAAAACCCATCAGCCCGACATGCGCTTCCTGCAGTACGGCTTCACCATCAGCAAACAGGACGTGAAAGACACCATCCTCCACGATTCCATCGAGGTGGTGACCGAAAACGTGATGAAGCAGGTGGCCGACCGCGATCAGGGCAACTGCGCCGTGCTCCTGGGGGTGGAACAGCCCTGGGAGGTCTGCCTCTTCAAAATGATGGTCGATATGGTCGAGCGCTCCGCCCCCGGGCAGATCTCCGCCCTGCAGGAGCGCAACCTGCTCCCCAACCCCAACCGGGCCGCGCAGGAAATCGAGCAGGA
Organism: Verrucomicrobiota bacterium; assembly: GCA_020831625.1. Classification (GTDB taxonomy): domain Bacteria; phylum Verrucomicrobiota; class Kiritimatiellia; order SS1-B-03-39; family UBA6053; genus PXAS01. The sequence continues at coordinate 115,014 of JAFIGD010000009.1, forward strand.
GTTCCAAATGGCCGAACGCGACGCCGCCCGCGTCCCCTATCTCTACAAACAACTCCACCGCCACGGCGTCTTCGAAGAAAACCAGGACCGCTTTTTCGCCCTCGTCCGTTCTTCCGAACGGAAAAACTGATATTTCGCGCTTTCCGAACATCGGAAAATAAGACAAGACGTTTTCCGAACTTCGGAAAACTTAATATGCAAAGGATTCATCAACTGGTTGCCGGTTACAGCAAAGGCGACGCGATTTCGAACGAGGCCCGGAAAATCCGGGGCCTCTTCCTCAGCCTTGGCGCGGAAAGCGAAATCTTCTGTGAAATTTCCCGCACCCTGCCCGAACTCCGCAAAGACTGCCGCGACATCGCCTCCGCCAAAACGGCCATCGGCCCGGAGGATGTCGTTATCCTCCACCTCTCCATCGGCTCGGAGGTGAATGATGTCTTTCCCGCTCTGCCCGGCATCAAAGTGATCCGATATCACAATATCACCCCCGCCCATTATTTCCGGGCGCTCAATGACCACATCGCCCATCAGCTTGAGCGCGGACGGCATCAGCTCAAAGCCCTCGCCGGGACCGCAGTTCTGAACATGGCCGACAGCGAATACAACGCGCAGGAGCTTCGCGAGGCCGGTTATGAAAACGTGCATGTGTCCCCGCTGGTTCTGGAACTCAAACGGCTGACGGATCAGCCCAACGCCGAAATCCTTGAAACCTATGCCGACGGGATGCTGAATATTCTGTTTGTCGGCCGCTGCGCGCCCAACAAACGCCTTGAGGACCTGCTCCACGCATTTTATTATGTTCAGAAGTATGTGGAACCCCGCTCCCGCCTCCTGCACGTGGGCAGTTTCGCGGGCACCGAACAATATCTGGCCATGCTCAAGGCCATCGCCCGCGATCTGGATCTCAAAAACGTGAATTTTGTCGGATCGGTTCCGGAAGACCACCTCTGCGCGTATTATAAGGTTTCCGATGTGTTTCTGTGCATGAGCGAACATGAGGGATTCGGCATCCCGCTGCTTGAGGCCATGCAGGCAGACATTCCCGTCCTCGCCTACGCCTCCGCCGCCGTGCCCGAAACCATGGGCGGGGCCGGACTGGTCTTTCACGATAAACTGTTCGACGAACTCGCCGAGTGGATTGTCCGCGCCGGCCGCGACGCGGAACTGCGGCAGTCTCTGCTCCAGGGGCAACAGGCGCGCATCCGCGCCTATGAAACCTCCGACCCCGGCGCCCGCCTCCTCGAACTCCTTTCCCCCTGGCTCCACCTCTCCCGCACGAAATCCGCCCAATGACTTTGCTTCATCTTAATCTTAATCTTAATCTTAATCCTAATCCTAATCCTACTCGATCCCGCCCCCCTCTTCCCTGACCTCTGTCTCGAACTCGAACTCCCAACCCGAACTCGAACTCGAACTCCCAACTCGAACTTCTCCCCCATGCGCATCCTCGACCGATACAATCTCCGAACCTTCATGCTCCCGTGGCTCTGCGTCACCCTCGGGTTTGCCTTTCTGTTCATCATCATTGATCTGATCGACCGCCTCAACTATTTCCTGGACGGCAACGTTCCCGTTCTGGACATCGTTCTCTACTATCTGCGGTTTCTGCCGACGGTCTGGATCTACATTGGCCCGATCACTCTCCTGCTCGGACTGCTGTTCGCGCTCTATCAATTGACCCGCCACAATGAAATCATCGCCATGCGCGCCAGCGGAATCTCAATCTACCGGGTGATGCTGCCGTTCCTGATTCTCGGGGTGATCTTCTCGATCCTCACCGTCCACATTTCCGAAAACATCGCCCCGAAAGCGCTCGGCTGGACCGAACAGTACATGGAAAACCTGCGCCGTCCGGACGCCTCCCAACTGCTCAACCTCCGCTTCCGCGACCCTGAAAGCAACCGGACCTGGGATATTCAGGAGCTGAACCTCGAGACCTACGAAATCCGGAACGTCACCGTGGTGCAGCGCCGCCTGCAGACGGACACCATCCACTACGTCATCGGCGCTCAGCGCGGCGTGTGGATGGACAGTCACTGGGCATTCTACGACGTTGTCACCCAGAATCATTCCGAGGAAGGCTGGCCGCAGGGTCCTCCGGTGGCCGATTCGGTGCGTCTGATGCAGGAACTCACCGAATCGCCCCAGCGGATTGTGCGCGAAACCATGAAGTTCGAGTATATGACCTCCCGCGAAATGCGGGAATATCTGGCCAACCGCCCGGTCTCCGACCGAACCCGCGCAGACCTCCTCACCCAGCTTCACATGCGCCGCGCCCAGCCCTGGCTCTGTCTGGTCACCATCATGCTCGCCGTTCCTTTCAGCACTCACACCGCCCGCAAAGGGGTCTTCGCCGGTGTCCTGCTCTGTATCCTGCTCTTTTTCTCGCTTATCTTCACCCTCAGCCTCTTCAAAGCCCTTGGCCAGGGTCAGCAAATCCCCCCGTGGATCGCCGGTTGGTTTCCCTCGCTCTTTTTCGGAAGCATCGGCGTTTTTCTCTTGCGGCGCTTGCGCTGATTCTGCATCATCCACATCATGTCACTAGAAATCCTTATCGAATTTTTCGTCCAGGTCGTCGAAGCCGAAGCCTCCGACATCCATCTCAAAATCGGGCAGCCCCCCATCTACCGGCTTGAAGGACATCTCTACAAAGCCGACTGCCCTCCGGTGACCCGGGATCAAATCCTCGAACTGATGAGTGAAATCCTCACGCCCGGGCTCAAGGAGGCGTTCGATAAAAATCAGGAGGCTGACTTCGCCTGGAACATGAACGACCGTGTCCGCTTCCGCGCCAACCTTTTCTCCAGTAACGGCGAGCCGACTCTCACCCTCCGCTACATTAAAAACGCCGTCCACACCTTCGAAAGCCTAAACCTGCCGCCTCAATTGGTCAAAATCGCCATGACCCGCCGGGGGATCGTTCTGCTCGCCGGGACCACCGGCAGCGGGAAATCCACCACCCTCGGCGCCATGCTTAATTACATTAATGACCGGGAATTCAGGCGGATCATCACCATCGAAGACCCCATCGAATACCTCTTCAAAGATAACAAATCTGTGATTTCCCAACGTGAGATCGGATTCGACACCGACACCTTTCAGACCGGACTCCGCGCCGCCATGCGCCAGGACCCTGATGTCATCATGGTCGGAGAAATCCGGGACCGCAACAGCGTCGAAACCGCCATCACCGCCGCCGAAACCGGCCACCTCATTTTTTCCACCGTCCATGCCGAGAACAGTGTGCAGGGCGTCCTCCGCATTCTCGACATGTTCAAACCCGAAGAGCGCAACCAGATCCGCCTCGCGGTTTCTCAAACCCTTCAGGCCATCATTTGCCAACGGCTCATTCCCAGTCTGAACGGACGCGTCCGCCCCGCCTGCGAGATTCTGCGCACCAATGCCCTCGTCAAAAAATTGATTATTGAGGAAGGTGTCGACCGCCTCGCCACCGCCATCGAAACCGGGAAAGAGGAGGGCATGATGTCCTTTAACCAGGCCCTCTATCAAATGGTCAAAGAAGGCATCGTCGACCAGGAGACCGCCATGCGCTTCGCCTCCAACCCCGAGGCCCTCCACATGAACCTCCGCGGCATCTTCCTCGACGCCGGCCACCGCATCGTGGGCAGGTGACGCAGCAAATAATTGGTTTCAAACGCGATCAATCTTCCGTCATCTCCGGGGCGTGTTTATTTTTGATCCGGTTACGAATCGCCCGCTTTACCTGCTCATCGGTCAAGGAAGGTGAATTGGGCTTCAAAAGCGTTTGCGCACAACCTGCTGACGACCCGGCACCGCGCATCTTGCGCATCGAAATTGTATTCGCCCCCCCCATGGCAAACTCAAGATGATCCCCGGCACGAATCGCAAGCGAATCCCGAATCTGTTTCGGCAGCGTAATTTGCCCTTTGGATGTGACTTTTGCATGTAACGTGATCATTCCTTACTTTTAACAGGTTTTAGTAAGGAATCAAGACCTTCTGCCGCTTTAAAAAAATCAGAACAGACTCGGCCCCGTCATCGGCGAAAGTCTTTTTCCCTTAATCCGCCCGGCGGCGGCCCATTTTTGCACTTTGCGCTGCACCCCGTTGCGGAACGCGATCACCGTATAGGTGTCGGAGACATGAATTTTTCCGAGATCCTCCGCGTTCAGTCCCGCCTCGTTCACCATGGCCCCGACGATATCCCCGGGCCTGATTTTGTCTTTCTTGCCGCCGTTCATGAGAAAACTCACCATGGCGGGCTGCGGCGGAGAACCGGGCCGGGGCTTTAAATCCTCCGGGCTCAGCACGCCGGGGGCGCGGCGCTCCACCAAGGCATACGCCCTGCCCTTCCGCCCCGCGCGGCCGGTGCGTCCGGTGCGGTGCAGATGAATTTCCGGATCGTTTGCGGGATCAAAGTGAATCACCAGCGGCAGATCCTCGATGTCCAGTCCGCGGGCGGCCACATCCGTGGCCACCAGAATACACACACTGCGGTTTGCCAGCCGGATTAACGCGTCCGTCCGGTCCCGCTGTTCCATCTCTCCGTGCAGCGTCGCCACCGAAAACCCCTCCGTGTTGAGCGCCCCGGCCACATCCCGGCATCCCTGACGTGTCGCGCAAAACACCAGCGCGCTTTCCGGCATTTCCTGACGCAGAATCCGGGACAGCGTGCGGAGTTTGTCCTGCGCTTTTGAATACACCTCCCGCTCCTCCACAATGCCCGGCGCGAGGGTGGTGTCCACAATCACGCTTTCCGGATTTTTCTGCAGTTTTCGGCTTAAAGTGCGGATTTCCTCCGGAAACGTGGCCGAAAACAACAGCGTTTGCCGATTGCGGGGAAGCGCTTTGACGATTTCCATCACCTCCTCCGCGAACCCCATATCCAGTAGCCGGTCCGCCTCGTCCAACACCAGCGTCCGGACCGCCGAAACCTGCAACAGTTCCTTGCGGATATGCTTGGCGATCCGCCCCGGAGTTCCCACCACAATGTGCGCGCCCGCCCGCATGGAGACTTCCTGAGGCCGGCCGGGCATGCCGCCGCAGAGCGTGACGAGCTTGATGTTGGGAATGTTCCGGGCCAGTCGGCGGATTTCCGCCGCCACCTGCTCGGCCAGTTCGCGCACCGGACAAATCACCAGCGCCTGGGTCTCCAAAACATCCGGGTTCAGCCCCTGCAGCAGCCCCAGTCCGAACGCCGCCGTCTTGCCGCTTCCGGTTTTGGCCTGTCCAAGCACATCCTTTCCCTCCAGAATCAGCGGCAGCGCCGCCGCCTGAATCGGGGTGGGTTCATGATACCCCAGCCCGGAAAGGTTTTCCAAAAGCGGCGGGGAAAGCGGCAGAGAGTCAAAGGAGCTGAGAGAATTCATGCTCCCGTCTTACCGCATCAGAACCGAATGTCGATATCGGGTCACACAAAGCGGTTAAACAACCGGGCCAGCCAGGAGGCGTTCATGACCGCATTGTGGAGCGCCTCCAGGGGAGCCATTGCCAAAAGCGTTAACACCAGGGCGGAGGTCATCAGTGAACGGATCACACCGGCGGTCATTCCCCAGGACGCGGGCCGTTTTTTGCCCCAGGCGGTCAGGGAGGCTTTAAACCGGCTCCGGCCTTTGTGCATCAGCAGCATCACCGCGCCGAAAATCAGGATAAAGCCCCAAAATCGGGCGGCGCCCTGCCCCAGTCCCGGCAGTTTCACCAGCATCGCCGCCATGGCGCGGTACAGACCGAAACCGAAGATCGCCGGAAACAGACGGCGCAAAATACGCCAAAGTTCCAAACCGACACCCCGCTCCCGTCCCTTGCGGGCCGCAAACGCGGCCGCAAGGAGGATGATCAGGTCGATCCAGGGAATAATCATGCGGTCGGAACGATGGAACCGTTACAGCGAAAACCGAAGCGCGACGCCGAGGAACACCGTGTCGGTGCTGATCTTGGTGTCCGAATCGCTAAGCTCGGCTTTTTCATTGAAGCGGTAATTGCCAAACAGATCGAAAAACACGCCGGGCAGCACCTGGAAGTTCAAGCCGGCGCGGAGGCTGAAGAACGGATCATCGACAAATCCGCCGTCCTGATGCACCCATCCCGCGCCCGCGGCGGCATAGATCCCCTGACCGATCAGAAAATGGAACTGGGGCGCAAGAGCGTCCTCGCCGAACCGGTCGGGAAGAAATTCCAGGGCCAGGTCCCATCCGATAAGCTGCGGACGGCGCTGATAACTGATGAAATAGCTGAACCCGTCGTCATCGGTTTCGCTGGTGATGTCATCGACCGCCACCCAGTAATTCATCCCGCCGCCGATGCGGTTCAGATGTTCCTGCGCGTGGAGGGGCAGAATCAGGGCGAAGAATAAGAAGGACAGAAGTATTTTCATGGTCGTCTCCCAAGGAGGTATATAAAGTACAAGACCGGTACATCGTGCACTTCCCTTCCCGAAAGCGCAAGGTAAATCCGGGGTATATTCGATTGTCAGATCCTCCGCAACAGGCTAAAGCCCCCTCATGCCTCCCGCAAAAGAACTCCGTGCCTCCCTGCGTTTGGTGACCTGGGGGTGCTGTCTGTTTATGATCTTCAACACCGGCGTGTCCTCGCCCCTGATCTTAAAGCTGATTCAGCAATTGGGCGGCACCCCAGCGCAGGTGGGGCTTTACGGCGGCATTCCCCTGATTGCCCTATCCATGCAGTTCGTGGGCGCACTGCTGGCCCGCCGCCTGAAAGCCCGGAAACCCGCGTTCATGATCTGGATCATTCTCGGCCGGCTGCTCTATCTCCCGGCCTTGCTGGGCCCGGTTCTCGTTCCGGCGCTGAGGAATCCGCGCGGGGTGAGCTGGATGATTCTCTTCCTGTTTCTGGGAAATCTGCTGAATCACATGGCCACCCCTCTCTTCTATTCGTGGATGGGGGATCTGATTCCCCGCCGCGTCCTCAACCGCTACTGGGGCGTGCGGGCCTCCTGGAGTTCCGCCGTCTGGGTCTTGAGTTATCTCGTGATCATGGGCCTGAGCGGCATTCCGGGCTTTCCGTTTTATTCGCTGATTCTGCTCGTGGTCTCCGTCAGCGTGATTGCCGGCATCTGGGATATCCTGCTCTTCCTGCGGGTCCACGAACCCCCGCCCCACCCTCAGGCTCCCGAACATCCCGTTCGGATCCTCCTGCAGCCCCTCCGCGACAGGCGGTACCGTCAGTTGGTCTTCTTTTTCAGCGGCTGGAACGCCGCCGCCGTCTGCGCCGCCGTGCAAATGGGCTTTTACCTCTTCGCGGTGATGGGCATGCCGGTCTGGAAAGCCACCCTGATTTGGTCGCTGCAGGGACTCGGCACCGCGCTCTCCGCCAAAGGCTGGGGCCGTCTGGCGCAGCGGCGGGGCTGCGTCTTTCTGCTGCGCACCGGCATGATGTTCAAAATTTTCATCGGCCTGGCGTTTGTGGTCATCACCCCCGAAACCGCCTTCTGGATTCTCCTCCCGGTCTGTTTCTTCGACGGCATGTGGAACGCCGCATACGGGGTGGGACAGAACGGCCTCATGTTTGAATGTTCACCCGACCGCGACCGGGCGATGTTTGTGGCCTCCATGACCGGACTGTGCGGACTCGTCGGCGGCCTGTCCGCCACAGTGGGCGGTCAACTGATTCAGCGGCTTCAAGGCCTGGATCTTCATGCGCCGTGGGGACCGCTGAACGCCTTTCAGGTGATCTTTCTCATCAGCACCGTCCTGCGCGTCCTCATGGCGTTCTGGGCCTGGCGTCTGCCCGCCGACAAACCCACCCCGGGCACGCCCTGGGTCAGCGACCTCCTGGACGTCTGGCCCTTCCGCGCCTTCCGCTACCCCGTTGGACTGTACAACAACTGGATCCTCAAGCCGGATGCGGGCGGAACGATGAATGACCGCGGATAATAGACCACGGATGCGGGCGGAACGATGAATGACCACGGATGGAAGACCACGGATGCGTACGAAACGATGAATGACCACGGATAACAGACCACGGATGCGTACGAAACGATGAATGACCACGGATGGAAGACCACGGATGCGGAAAAGACCACGGATTGAAGACCACGGATGGGGACGGGCTCTGAGGCAACGCGGGAATAAGACCACGGATGGGGACGGGCTCTGAGGCAACGCGGGAATAAGACCACGGATCGAAGACCACGAAAAAGGCACATGGCCCAACCAGCATCCGTGGTCTTTCATCCGTGGTCTCCCCTCACCCTGCCCCACCCTGCCTCCAAGCCCGTCGCAATCCTCAGTCATTGCTGCAGAATTTCCTCCACCATCGTGTACACAACACTGCGATGTTGGGCGAACAGGCAACGGATCACGGGGCCGTTTTGGGAAGGGATGGGCTGAAAAATAATCCGATGTGCACCAACACGCAACCGTTGATAATTGGACAAACGCCCCTCCAGATTGCGAATATCCCCCTGAAGATTTTCAAGCTTGTGAATAGCCAAACGTAAAGATCGCCGGGGTGCGGGAGGCAGTCCTTTCACGTAGGCAATGACCTGATCGGAAACCTCAACGATCATCGTTAAGCGCATCCACGGAGTGAAAATTCAGTTCTCCGCGTTCATAGGCCCGAATATGATGCATCGTCTCCGGCTGAGCCAGAATCTCAAGTGTTTCGACGATCGAATCCATCCGCTCCTTGGAAACAACATAGGCCACCGTTTCGTGGTGCCGGGTGATGGGAATCATCCCCAGCGAGGCGCTTTCTTTCACCATCGCAGGAAGCTGTTGTTGCGCCTGAGTGATCGTATACGTAGTTTTCATGGATAAAATATGTATAATTTTCCGTGAAAGTCAAGTAACGATCTTTCGCCTCTCAGCCCGTCACCATCCCCTCATACAACCGAAGGTATTCCTCCGCCGTCCGTGTCCAGGTGACATCCTGCTTCATCCCGTTGACCCGCACCCGGCGCAGCTCCTTCGGCTCGTGGTACAGGCTCATCGCCGCCCGCACACAGGCCAGCAGCGCCTCGGGCGTGTACGCGTTCATCAAAAACCCGGTACCGCCTTTCGGGTCTTTCCGCACATCCGTCACCGTGTCCACCAGGCCTCCGGTTTTATTGACCACCGGAACGGTGCCATAACGCAGACTGTACAACTGATTCAATCCGCAGGGCTCAAACGCGCTGGGCATCAGGAAAAAGTCGCCCCCCGCCTCCATCCGGTGGCTTAAATCCGAATCGTAGCCGATCCTGCCGGCGAATTTCTCCGGCCAGGCCTGATTCCATTCCAAAACCATTTTGTGATATTTCTCCTGCCCCGACCCCAGCAACAGAAACTGCAACGGCAGCGCCAGCATTTCTTCAATGGCTTTGGCGATCACATCCACGCCTTTCTGATCCACCAGCCGCCCCACCAGCACAAACAACGGCAGGTCTTTCTGATACTTCAGCCCGAACTCCTCCACCACCGCTTTTTTGCAGATCTCCTTGTCCGCGAGTTTGCTCCGGCTGTAATTCGCGGGCAGCGTCTTGTCCGTCTCCGGATTCCACGCATCCACATCCACCCCGTTCACAATGCCCACAATCGGTTCCGGCAGCGCCCGGATCACCCCGTCCAAACCGCACCCGAACGCCTCTGTGGTCACCTCCTTCGCATAGGTCGGGCTCACCGTGTTCACCCGGTCCGCGCCCACCAGCCCCGCCTTCATCAGGTTGATCTGACCGTAAAACTCAATCTCCGGGTACCGGTTCAGCACATTTCCCGGAAGATTGGTCTCGTACAAGTGCGTGGCCGCATACACCCCCTGATACGCCAGATTGTGAATCGTGAACAGCACCTTTTCCCGCCGCTTCCGCCCGGTCCCGTTCAGCCCCTTGTCCAGCAGCAGCGGAATCATCCCCGTCTGCCAGTCGTTGAGGTGCAGCACGTCATAGGGCTGCCCCAATCCGTCGATCAGCGCCACCACCGCTTTTTGAAAAAAAAGAAAACGTTTGAAATTATCTCTGTACTCTCGATGCGGAAGCGCGTATAGTTCGGTCCGATCGAAGAATTCTTCGCATCCTACGAAATAGGTAAGAGTGCCCATATGGCGACACGAAAAGATCTCGGCTTCAATCACTTCACCCCCCAAGGGAATCTTCAAGGTGTGGGGCGTGCGTTCGAGAGAATAACCGTGTCGGCTCTGACCCTCCCACACCCTCCGGTACAGCGGCAGTATCCGCTCCACCTGAACCCCCATCGGGTTCAACGTGTTCGGCAGGGCTTCCGACACGTCGGCCAGCCCTCCCGTGCTGGCGAAGGGACGGGATTCACTGCTGACAAACAAGACGCGGGGAAATTGGGGATCACTCATGAGCAAGCTCTTACCTTTCACAAACCAGACATCAAATAGGAAATCATTTTTTCATGAATCAAGACAATTTACAACGACAAGTTGAGGCGTTTATTAAAAAGCCCGACTTTAAACCGATTAAACTCCACGGACTGCTCACCGGTCTGGGATACAACAACTCCAAACGCAAAGAACTGCGCAAAGTTCTCAAGCGCATGGAGGATCAAAACCGCATTGTCCGTCTTCCCGGCGGCCGTTTGGCCGCGCCCGAATCCGGACGGAAGGATAAACCCCGCCCCAGCGTCACCGGGGTTATCTCCATTCACCCCCAGGGCTTCGCCTTCGTCGCCGTGGAGCCGCAATCCCAGGACCACCTGCCCGGCGACAATGATGTGGACGAGGTCTTCATCCCCGTTAAAGCCGTCTCCGTGGCCCGTCACGGCGACCGCGTGCTCGTCACCGTCGAACCCTCCAGCCGCAAAAAAGGCCTCTTCGAAGGCAAAGTGCTCGAAGTCATCGAACGGGCCAACGTGTTCTGCGTCGGCACCCTCCGCCGTTCCGGCGGCAGCTGGTCAATCCTCCCGGACGATTCACGCTTCCAGTCCTCTGTCCGCGTCCGCGACTTCGAAAAGATCGTCCCCAAGGCGTCCCACAAGGTCGTGGTCCGCCTCGATGACCGCATGGATCCCGCCCAGGGCGAAACCGGCGTGCTCGTCGAGGACCTCGGTCACGCCGACGACGTGGGCGTGGACATACTCGCCATCATGCGCACCCACAGCCTCACCTCCGAATTCTCCAAAGAGGTCATGGACGAGGCCCTGGCCTTCAAAACCGCCGTCACCCCCAAAGATCTCAAGGAACGCCGCGACCTCCGCAAACTGCTCACCCTGACCATCGACCCCTACGACGCCCGTGATTTTGATGACGCCCTCAGCATTGAGATCCTCGACAAAAACATCACCCGCGTCGGGATTCACATCGCCGACAACGCCCACTTTGTCCGCATGGGCGGTCCCCTCGATCAGGAGGCCTTCGCCCGCGGCACCAGCGCCTACCTCGTCGACCGCGTCGTCCCCATGCTCCCCGAGCATCTCACCAACGACCTCTGCAGCCTCGTGCCGCATCAGGACCGCCTCGCCCACACCGTCTTTCTCGACCTCAACAGCCGTGGCACCGTCAAACAGGTCGACACTTGCCGCTCCGTCATCCACAGCGACCAGCGCCTCACCTACGAACAGGCCCAGACCCTGCTCGACGGCGGTCAGGTCCCCGGCGTTTCCGATGAGGCGCGCGACGCCGTCCTCGCCCTCGGCCGCCTCACCCGCAAGCTGCGCAAAGGCCGCATGCGCGAGCACGCCCTCGCCTTCGAAATGCCCGAAATCCGCTGCGTGCTCGATGACGAGGGCCAGGTCACCGGCTTCACCCGCAAAACCCCCATCGAGGCCAACCACCTCGTCGAGGAATGCATGCTCATGGCCAACCGCGAAGTCGGAGCCCTGCTCGCCTCCCGCTTCGGCACCGCCATCTACCGCGTCCACGAGGAACCGACCGAGGACGATTTCAATCAAATGGCCGAGGACCTCCGCCAGCTCGGCATTGAAGGCGTCCCCGTCAGCCGCGAGACCCTCAACGAGATCATCGGACGCGAAATGGCCGATCCGCTCCGCCAGGCGGTCACCATCACCCTCCTCAAAAACATGAACCGCGCCGTCTACAGCGAGGAACTCGGAGAACATTTCGGACTCGCCTTCGACACCTACACCCACTTCACCTCGCCCATCCGGCGCTATCCCGACCTCGTCGCCCACCGCCTCCTGCTGGCGCTCGAAAAGGAAAAGGATTCGCCCTACGGCGCAAACGAACTCCGGAAAATCTGCCTGCACTGCAGCGAGCGCGAACGCGCCGCCGCCGACGCCGAACAGGAGACCGTCAACGTTAAACGCCTCGACTACTACCGCGAAAAACTGAACCGCGGCGAACCCGGCCCCTACGAAGGCACCGTCTCCAACATCATCCCCCGCGGCGTGCTCGTCGAACTCAACGAAAGCGGCCAGCGCGGCCTCATTCCCTTCCCCAAATTCGACAGCGACTACTTCGAGGTCAACAGCACCGGCACCCGCGCCACCGGCCGCAACACCGGCCGGGTCATCCAGCTCGGCGATCCCTGCCAGGTCCTCATCGTCCGCGTCGACCTCGAAACCCGCCAAATCGACTTCCTGCCCGCCGAACAGGTAGAGAAAGAAAAAGACTAAGTCCTCTCCATACGGGCTGGCCTTTAAAGCCGACATCAGGATCAGGGAAATGCGGGTCATCGCCATACGGGCTTGCCCGTGCAGGCGAAATCATCTCATACCACGAAACGCGCCTCCCCTCCAAACAGCAAGGCACGGGCTCGCCCCGTGCCGCGCAGACATCTCATATCCCGAAACGCGCCTCCCCTTCGCCCAAAGGCTGAACCCTACTTCTTCCCTGCCGGAGAAACAGCGCGGAGGACTTGGCCGGAGTCCCGCGTTGAGGGCGTGTCGATTTATTCGACGCAACTGGTGTCAAAAAACACCTCTGATTATCG
>JAFIGD010000010.1 GCA_020831625.1 Verrucomicrobiota bacterium
CGGTGGCGGAACAAGCGGGGGTGCGGCTGGCGGCCCATCCGGACGACCCGCCGGTCGAACGCCTGCGCGGTCAGCCCCGGCTGGTCAATCAGCCCTCGCTGTATCAGAAACTCATCGATCTCAACCCGGGTCCGTCGAACGCGCTGGAGCTGTGTCTGGGCAGTCTGGCGGGAATGACCGAGGGCGGTGTGTATGAGTGGACCCGGCGCTATGCCGAGGCGGGACGCATCGGGTATATTCATTTCCGCAATGTGCGGGGTCAGGTGCCGAACTATCACGAAGTGTTCATCGATGAAGGCGACCTCGACATGCGCACGATCGTGCGCATCCTTCGCGAAAGCGGTTTTGACGGGGTGCTGATTCCAGACCACACCCCTAAAATGTCCGCGCCCGGTCCCTGGCATGCCGGCATGGCCTACGCGATGGGCTACATGAAGGCCCTGCTGGGTGAAAACGGCATGAGCAGCACCGAAGCCTTCCAAACCTACGGCGTCCTTTAAGGAGACTCACAATGAACATTTCAAAAACACCTTTTGATCTCTCCGGCGAGTGCGCGCTGATCACGGGCGGCGGCAGCGGTCTGGGGCTGGCCATGGCGCAGTGCATGGCCGCGGCCGGGGCGCGCGTGGTGCTGGTCGGCCGCCGCGAATCCGAACTCCTCCAGGCGGCGGAGTCGATCGGCGAAGTCGCCTCGGTGGTGGCACAGGACATCACCCGACTGGAGGCGGCTCCGGAGCTGGTGGCCACGGCGGAAGAACGCGCGGGCTGTCCGGTTTCCATTCTCGTGAACAACGCCGGGATTCATGTGAAAAAGCCGGTGGAGGAGACCAGTGCCGAGGAGTTTCAATCCGTGCTGAGCACACATCTCTGCGCGGCGCATGCGCTCAACCGGGCGGTGATTCCGGGCATGAAGGCGCGCGGTCACGGGAACATTCTTTATACTGCGTCCATGGCCTCGCTGTTTGGGATTCCGTGGGTGGTGGCCTACAGCGCCGCGAAATCCGCGCAGCTCGGCGTGGTGCGCTCCATGGCCTCCGAACTGTCGCCGGCGGGCATCCGGGTAAATGCCATCGCCCCGGGATGGATTGATTCGGCGATGATGCGCAAGGCGCTTGCCGGAGATGAGGCCCGCTCCAACAAAATTCTCTCCCGCACGCCGCTGGGATGTTTTGGCGAAGCCGAAGACATCGGCTGGGCGGCGGTCTATCTTGTCAGCCCCGCCGCGAAATTTGTCACCGGGGTCTGTCTGCCGGTCGACGGCGGCGCCTCCATCGGATTCTGATTCATGAAGCCCATGCTCCTCGACATGGTTCACCACAATCCCGGTGAAGCGCCGTACACCACCCGCGGTTATCGAAGAGCGTCGGGCCGATTTGTGCGACGAACAGGGCCGGATCGATGTGACCCGTCCGGCGGTGCTGGAGATTCACCGGGAACTGATCGACGCGATGTTCACCCGCTTTCCGCAGGTGGACGGTCTGGTGATCCGCGTGGGCGAAACCTATCTGTTCGACACGCCCCATCACGGAGGCAACACCGCGGTTCCGCTGCATGACAGCTCGTTCTCCCGCGCGGAACAGGCGGACCGCTTCACGCGTCTGCTGCAGTTTTTGCGGGAAGAGGTTTGTGTGCGCCACGGCAGGACGCTGATTCACCGCACCTGGGATTATTTTCCGGACCGTCTTCATGCCGATCCCGCGTTTTATCAGGAAGTGACCGACGCGGTCGCGCCGCACGAAAAGCTCGTGTTTTCGATCAAACACGTGGCCGGAGATTTTTGGCGGGGCTGTGTGCCCAATCCCTGTCTGGGCCTGGGGCGGCATCCGCAGATTGTCGAAGTGCAGTGCGCGCGCGAATACGAGGGCAAAGGCGCGTATCCCAACTACATCGCGCGCGGGGTGATCGAGGGATTCCCCGAGGTGCCGAATCCGCTGGGGCTGAAGCACTGGCGGGAATCGCCCCTGTTTCGGGGGGGGTGGACCTGGTCGCGCGGAGGCGGCTGGTACGGACCCTTTCTGACCCATGAATTCTGGCCCGATCTCAACACCCGCGTGCTCGCGGCATGGACGCTGGATCCGGCCAAATCCGAGCGCCTGCATTTCGAGGCGGTTTGCCGCACCGTTTACGGCATGGACGCGGGATCGGTTTCAGCGCTGCGGAAAATCTGTGACCAGGCCGAAGAGGGCATCTGGCTGGGCCGCTCCATTCCCGCCTTCGCCCGGCTGCGGAAATTCGCGGATGCCGATTGCGCCCTGCTGTGGATGCGGGATGACAAACTGGGCGGGCTGGATCAGTTGGGGGACATTTTCCGTCAGCTTGAAGCCGCCGGGATGCTGGAGGAGGCGGTGGAGGAAAAGCGGGAGGCGGCCCGGATCTTCGCCGGTCTGCCGGCCCTGGCCGCGTCCGTGATGGCAGCGGATCCGGCGGTGACCGACACCGTCCGCAGCTCCGCCGAATACGGCGCGCGGCTTTTCGCCCTGATCGCCGCCGGCTGGGAGATCCTGGCCCGGCGCTGGCGGACGCGGGAGGGGATCGCAACCCCGCCGGTGACCCCGCAACAGGTGGAGGACTTTCAGGCCAAATACGATGCTTTTTGCAGGGTGGCGGAACTTCCGCAGGCCGCCTCGCTTTATGAGCTGGGCTATTGGCACTGGCCGGATGATCCCGCCGCCCCCGGGATGGGGGCGGAGGTGTTTGGGGAGAGGGGGTAGGGGGGGGAGGGAAGAGATCAGGACAAATCGGGACAAATCAGGACAACTCGGGACGGGGGAGATCGGGACAAATCGGGACAAGGGGGGGGCTCTGAGCCTGTCGGAGTTGTCCTGATGTGTTCTGATTTGTCTGAGTTTTCGCTTGACGGAACTATGCGTATGTATTTCCATGCCCGCATGAACAACAAGCCTAAGCCTTTTCAGCCGTTTGGCGGATATGAGTCGTTGCGGGTGTATCCTTTGGCGGAGTTGATTTATGATGCGACGGTGATTTTCTGTGAGCGGTTTTTGTCGGAGAACCGGCGCACGACCGATCAGATGGTGCAGGCGGCGCGGAGCGGGGTGCGGAACATCAGCGAGGGCAGCGGGGCCGCCGCCACCTCGAAGAAGTCGGAGATGTTTCTGACCAATGTGGCGAGGGCGAGTCTCAAAGATGAGCTGCTGCCGGATTATAAAAGCTTTCTGCGGCAGCGGGGCTTGCAGATCTGGGACAAAGACGCGCCGAAGACGCTGGAGATGCGGCGGCGCCTGAAGGTGCGGATGGCGGGCAATCTTCCCGAACCCGCGCCGGGAAAGGTGATTCTCACGGGGCAGGAGGGGCTGGTGGAGTTTGTGCGTCACGCGGAGCCCGAACTCGCGGCCAACGCGATGATCTGCGCCATCTACCAGGCCACCTGGCTGCTCTGGCGGCAGATGCAGGGGCAAATGCGCCAGTTTGAATCCGAAGGGGGATTCAGCGAGGAGCTGTTCAGGAGGCGGTCGCAGGGGCGTAAGCGGGGGTGAAGAGATCGGGACAACTCAGGACAACTCGGGACACCTCAGGACAGAAGAGATCGGGACAAATCTGGACACCTCAGGACACCTCGGGACGGGAGGAGGCCTTTTTGCGGCGGTGGTCGGATTTGTCCTGAGGTGTCCAGATTTGTCCTGATTGTTTCACGGCACAAACCCCTCCCCCCAAACCGCCTCGGCCCGTTCGGGCCTGGGCACCCACATGACGCACCCGGGATCGTCGAGGTATTGCTGCCAGATGGGGCACTTGGGGCGCAAACCCAAGGCTGCGTAGTCGGCGGGGCGCTTGCAGTCCAGCGGCCGCAGAACCGGATAGCGGGGATTGGGCTGCCAGGCGAGCTGGCCGCCGGACGTGAAGGTGGGAAACCAGGCGAGGCCACCGTGGGCGCGCACGCCGGTGTAGTCGAAGCCAAAATCCCGCACGCACCAGGCGCCGAAGGTGAGGGGCTGCGCGGGGTCGGCGCTGATGGTGGCGTGCGCCCAGTCGGGGGGAACCACCACCTGCTCGCCGGGGCCGGCTTCGACCGCGAAGCAGCGTCCGGGATCGTCCCCGGCGCTTTCCTGCATAAGGATCACCGCGCGGCCGCTCCAGATCTCGTAGAGTTCCGGGGTGGAGCGTCCGCAACTGGCGCTGACGGCGTGGATGTGACCCTGGGAGCGGACGGGTTCGCGCCCGAGTTGTCCGGCGGCGTAGGTGACCACACCGAAGAGCAGGTTGCGCTGCAGCAGATCCGCGCGGCGGTCTTCGGTGCCGACGTCCATGGCGATGGCGTAAACGGGGTCGGGGCCGTCGCAGTCGGGATCGAGCAGACTGGGGCGGATGGCGTCCAGGCGGCGCAGCTCGCAGGCGGGGCCGAAGACCCCGGGGCCGTAGCGGAAGCCCATGGGGTCGCGGACCGGATGAATGTCGAACCCGGGGTTCACGCTTTGCACCTCACGAAGGCTTTGACGGTGGCACATTCTTCGCCGGGAACCGCGGGACGGATGGTGTAGGGCCCCACGGCGGCGGGAATGACAAAGGTTTCGGCGTAATGTACCGTAAAGGGGTCGAAGGCCCCCGCCGGACTTTCCACCACCGCCTCCGTGCCCTGCACGAGGTTGAGCACCTGCACGCTGCCCTCGGCTTCGCCGCCGGTGTGATGGGTCACGGGGGCGGTGAACCAGTGACGGCGGGTTTCGATGAACTCCGCAGGATGCAGTCCGGTTTTTTCCTCGCGCCAGCCGTCGCCGCTTTCCAGCGGGGTGATCTTGTTCACGAGATGCTCGCGGGCGTAGCTTTCGTTCCGGTGCCACTGCACCACCTGCTTGCCGCGCGCCAGATTGACCGGACGCGGCTTGCCGTCCAGTCCCATGCGGTTCCAGTCCCAGAGCTTGAAGGTAAAGATATAAGGCGTGGCACTGATTTCCAGAACCATGGAGTTCTCGCCGGAGCAGTGCAGGGTCCCGGCGGGAATGAGGAAGTGATCGTGTTTGCGGGCCGGGAAGGTGGCGGAAAAGCGCTCCGCGTCGAATACCTTTTCGCCCCGCTGGGCGGCTTCGAGATCGGCGAACATTGCTTCGGGGTCGGTGCCGTCCCTGCAGCCCAGATAAACAATCGCGCCGGGCTCGGCGTCGAGGATGTAGTAGCTCTCGTCCTGGGTGTAGGGCAGGCCGAAGTGCTCGCGGGCGAATTCGGTGAGCGGGTGCACCTGAAAGGAGAGATTGCCGCCCTGCATGGTGTCGAGGAAGTCGAAGCGGATGGGAAACTCCGGGCCGAAAAGGCCGTAGACCGGTTCGCCCAGGAGGGCGCGGGGGTGACGGAAGACGAGGTTGTAGGCGGGGATCTCCACGGTGACGCCGCCGTGAAAGCGCAGCAGCAGGGAATTCTCCTCGGGCACGCCGTCGAAACTCCAGGCGTAGTTCGGCGGACCGTCGGGCAACTGACACACCTCGCGCATCCACTGACCGCCCCAGGGGCCGGGATCAAAGAAGGGCATGAGCCGGAAGGGACGGCGGGAGAGTGCTTTCAGGGCGGCCAGGTGGGCGGTCCCGGTGATGAGTTTGGGCGCGGCGGGGGTTGTGCTGTCCAACAGATAGTCCCAGCGGGCCATGGTGGCAACCTTATGACGGTCGGCGACACGCCAGTCGATGAAGAAGCTGCGTTTGTATTGCAGGGAGGCTTTGAGGCCGCGGTTGCGGGTGCCGAGGTTGTCGGCCTCGCCCCGACGCTGGCGCAACTGACCCTCCCAGCGCGGCATGTCGGCGTAAACCAGGATGTCCGCGTCGGGTGCCAGCACGGACGCTCCCGGTCCCACGATGAGGGTGAGGCCCGGGGCCCCGGAGAGATCGGGGAGGCGGGTGGGATCGAAGAAGTCGGACAGGCTCAGGGTCTGATTGAGGAAGCCGAAAACCGGATCGTCCCCGCCGAGGAACGGTTCGACCATGACGTCGATGTCCGCTTCGGGTTTGAAGGCGGTTTTGCTGTCCACGGTGCGGGCGGGCGTCAGGGCTTTGGCGAGGATTTCGCGGACGGCGTCGTCATCCACTCCGGGATAACACTCCACCGCGATTTGCCGCGCGGAGGCGGCACGGGATTGGAGTTCAGCGGCGATGGCGTTCCAGCCGGAATGGCACTGGTCGGCGACAGGTTCCGGGACGTCGGTGGCGGGGCGGGTGTCGTAGTTGGGGGCGGTGAGGCCGAGGCGGGGGAGGTAGGACATGAAGAGGTTAGAGGTTAGAGGTTAGAGGTTAGAGGGTAGAGGGTAGAGGTTAGAGGTTAGGGAAGAGATCGGACAAATCAGGACAAATTGGGACAAATCAGGACGGAAGAGATCGGGACAAATCAGGACGGCTTAGATTGAAGGTCATGCTAACCTCTACCCTCTACCCTCTCTCTTAAGGCCGGCTGGCCGTTTTGCTCGACGATGGTCATGCGGAAATTTTTGTCGGCGATGGCTCCGTAATCGTGGCCGGCGTTGCTTGGGTAGATGCCGAGGTAGACGAGGGGAGTGTCGCCGGTGTTGAGGGTGCGGTGGGCGGTGTGACCCGGCACGTAGACGACGCTGTTGGCGCGGAGGGGGACCATGCGGCTTTCGCTGCTGTGCTCGTCTTCGAGCAGCATGGCCCCTTCGCCTTTGAGGCCGACGTAGACTTCGGCGGCGGGGCGGTGGCTGTGATAATGCCCTTTCGTGAGGAAATATTCATCGCCGATTTTGCCGGGATAGAGAATGCCCAGTCCGTAGTGAAGCTGTCCGTCGCCGTTGGCGGGTTCGACGGCGGTGACTTCGTAGAGGACGGGATCCTCGGCCGCCAGCGCGGCATCATAGGCCGCGGTGTCGGCAAAGCAGCCGCGCAGGTCGGAGAGACGGCGCTGCACAAAAGGACGTTCGCCGATGCGGGCGGAGTCGAGGCCAAAGGCCACAAATAGATCTTCAGGGGATATAGAGTTTAGCATGGGAATAAGGGGGAGGGGTGAGTTGTTTTTTAACCACGGATGGACACGGATGAACACGGATAGGGTACTGGAACACTGTTTTATTAAACCACTGATGAACACTGATGAACACTGATCATTGCGTTGGAAAATGGATCTTTTTTTGGAAGGATATATCCTTAAGAAATGATATTGAAAAAAATTCTGCACGATCCGTGTTCATCCGTGTTCATCCGTGGTTGAATTTTCTTTGTCTTCTTTGCCCAGCAGCCGGCGGGCGTTGATGGCGGCGCCGTCCAGCGGAGAGCCTTCGGGTTCGATGATGCGGACCTGCGGGACCTGTTTGCGGATGGCGGCTTCGATGAGGGGTTGGTAGGGGGCTCCGGAGCGGGCGCAGCCGCCGAGGAGCACCACGTCGGCACCTTTTGGAAACGCGAGGGCTTGAACGGTGCCTTTGACGATTTCGGCGAGAGCGTTTGCTCCATCGCGCAGCACTTTTTTGGCGGCGGCGTCTCCTGCCTCCGCGCAGCGGCCGACCACGGGGGCGAAGGCGGCGATTTCGTCGGGGGTCCAGGGGGTGACATGCAGGCGGGCGAGCATTTCCTCCGGTTCGGAGAGACCCAGAAAGGCGAGGGCGGCGGGCAGCAGGCGGGTGGGACGGGCCCGTCCGTCGGCGGCGCGGACCGCCGCGTGGAAGGCTGCCAGGGCGAGGCCCATGGCGCTGCCGCGGTCATCCAGAATCCAGGCCCAGCCGCCGCACATAAAGGTGTCGCCGCTTTCGTCCCGTCCGAGACAGTTGGCGCCTGTGCCGGAAATGAGGGCGATGCCCGGACGTCCGCCGAGTCCGCCCGCGAGGGCGTTGTGGAGATCGTTTTCCACCGTGATTTCCCCGGCGGGGGCGAGCCCCGCGCGTTCCGCCGCCGCGCGCAGGCGGCTTTTATCCAGCGAGGATTTGATCCCCGCGCAGCCGAGAAAGGCAACGGCGGGACGGCAGGATTTCAGCCCCGCATCGGCGAGGGCGGCCTCACTGGCCGCTTTCAGGTTGGCGACGGCCTGATCCAGGCCCACATTGTGATAATTTCCGGACCCGGCTTCACCCCGGCCCAGCATCCTGCCGGTTTCGTCCACCAGCACGGCGCGGCTGTGGGTGCCGCCACCATCGATTCCCAATGCGTGTTTCATGCTCTTCTCTTGACAAAGGGATTCCCCGAACACAAGAAAGATAACAGAACCTAACACAAAACGAAAAACATAACATGAAATCACTATCCCCCGCCGCCCGTCATCAGCGCATCCTGCATTGGCTTCAGGAGGAGGAGGAGCTGCGGGTGCGGGATCTTACCGAACGGCTGGGGGTCACCTCCATGACGGTCTGGCGGGATGTGAAGCTGTTGGAGGAGCAGGGTCTGCTGCGCAGGGACCACGGGGGCATCCGCCGTCCGGCGGCGGCGCTGCGGGAATTGGATTTCGAGAGCAAGGACCAAACCGGGCTGGCGGCGAAGCGGAAAATTGCGGAACTGGCCCTGGGGGCCTTTGTGCGGGAGGGCGATGTGATCGCGATGGAGGGAGGCACCACGGTGGCGGCACTGGCGGAGCTGCTGCCCAAACAACGGGTGTCGGTCATCACCAACAGCCTGCCCATTGGGCTGCGGCTGCGTCAGTCGCATCCGGAGATTCCCGTGCGCATGATCGGCGGCTGGGTGAGTCCGGTGTCGGGCAACTGCACGGGGCCGGACGCGCTGCGGGAGATCCGGCGTCATCCGGCCACGGTCTGCTTCCTCAGCGCCACCGGCTGGGACGCGGCCAGGGGGCCCACCGATCCGAATCCGCTGGAGATCGAAGTCAAACGCGCCCTCGCGGCCATGGCCGACCGGGTGGTGCTGCTGATGGACAGCCGCAAGTTCTCCGTGGAGGCGGCCTCGCTGATGATCCATCCCCGGCGTCTGCACGCACTGGTGAGCGAGCGGGAGGTGCCGGAGGCGGTGGGGAGGATGCTGGGGGAATACGGGGTGGAGGTGGTTGCGGGGTGAGGGGGGGAGAAGAGATCAGACAAATCAGGACAAATCGGGACAAATCGGGACGGGGGAGATCGGGACGACTCAGGACAAATTGGGACATCTCGGGACGGGAAGAGGACTCTTTGCGGAGGCGGTCGGAGTTGTCCTGAGGTGTCGGAGCTGTCCTGATCTCTTGGCTACAGAGGCCGCCAGCCCGGCCAGCCCCAGGGGTGCTGCTGCTGACGGTTGCCGGTGACTTCCAACCAGAGTGGATCCACGCGTTCCGTGGCCACGCGGCCGTCGACATAGAGGATGTTCGCGCTGTCTTCATTACGACCCTGGCGGCGGTCCAATAGTCCATCTACGGATCCGGGGCGGAGCGGCCGGTTACAGTCAGTTGAATCTCCCGCGAGAATCACCCGTTCCGGATTGGTGATTTGGAACACGGTTCGTTGACGCCCTTCCTGTTCGGTTTCACTGCCGTTGACATAAATATTCATTCCGTAGTCCGCGTAATTTCCGCTGCGCGTCCGGTTGGTGCTGTTGGGGCAGGCGAAGACCCCGACAGGCCGTTGGCCGATACGGGCGTTTAGATCTTCCAGTGAAAATTCATCCAGATAAGGAGCAATGGCAACATGCCAGGTGCGGCGGTCCGCAGCTCCGGCAATACCGATTTCAAATGGAAACCTCCCCTGATTCTCAGTGGCATAGTTTTGAAAGGCCTGACCGATCTGCCGTAAATTGGACAAACCGACTGTAGTTTTTGACCGGCGCATCGAGGCCGAGACCGACGGGAAGATAATGGCAGCCAACAGCGCGATGATGGCGATGACCACCAGCATTTCTATCAGGGTAAAGCCTGACTTTTTATGTTTTCGCCGGGGCTTCAACGGGCATAGGGGTGATTTGATGCCGGTGAAGGCTTTTGGTGAGAATTCAGAGGGATTCATGGTTTATCTCCGGGTGATGTAAGATCGTCTGGGTGATGTAAGATCGTGGATCCAATACGGTGTTTTGAGTCGTTATCTTTGCTTTTAACTTTAAGGATAGGATGATGGAAATGTATATGTCAACCTTCGGGTTCGCTTACCTTTCGAGGGATGCGTTGTCTTTTTCCAGCCGGGCACGGCGGGGCGGTTTGTCGAATTCGAGCTTGATGACGGGGGCGGTGTTGTTGAGCAGGGTTTCGGGCAGATCGTAGAGCCGCAGAAAGCCGGTGTGATGTTCGTGGTCCCAGGGAAGCAGATCGTTGCGGGTTTTGACGGGTTTGCCGGTGGTCAGTTCCGTGGCCCGCACGGGCAGACTGGTAAACGGTTTGAGGGGGACGGCACGGGTGGTTTGTTGTTTGTGAAGGATGACGTACCAGGTTTTCGCGTCTTTGCGGGTCAGGAGCGCATCGCGGGTGCTGATGAGGTCGGAGACGCGTTTGACGCCTTCGAAGGCTTCGCGGGTGGCGCGGAAGATCCCGCCCAGTTTGCGGAGGGTGCGCCGCTCGGCGAGATTGATGGTCCCGTCGGGGCGGGGCCCGGTGTTGAGGAGGTAATGACCGCCCTTGCCGCGGATTTTGGCGATGGAGCGGGCGAGGTGGGCGCAGGTGTAGTAATCCTCCTCTTTCCGATGTCCCCAGCTTTGACTGCCCAGGGCCTGACAAGCTTCGGTGGGATGGGTGAAGACGAGTTCCGTGTTCACGGATTCATCCCAGTCGCGTTCCGGGGTGCCGAAGTCGCCGGCGTCGAATCCGCGGTTGTTGATGACGATCCCGGGCTGCAGTTTGCGGATGAGGGTGTTGATGGACGGATCGCGCCAGGCGGCGGGGTTGGCATCCCACCAGAAGCCGTGGATTTTGCCGTAGTTTGTGCAGAGTTCGGTGACCTGAGCTTTCAGGTACTCGAGATAGTTCTTTTTTGAGGGTTTGTCGCCGGGCTGCGGAACGGGATATTCCCAGCGGCGGCCCGCGTGCGGGTAGGCGTGATGGTGTTCATCCACGATGGAGTAGTACAGAAACAACGGCATCCCGCGGGCGTGGCAGGCGTCGGAAAGTTCACGGACGACATCGCGTCCGAAGGGGGTGTTGACGGAGGTGTAGTCGGTGTGTTTGGAATCGAAGAGGCAAAAGCCGTCCGCGTGTTTGGTGGTGAGGCATAGGTAGCGCGCGCCCAGTTCTTCGGCGACATCGATCCAGTGATGCGGGTCAAATCTCCGCGCGGTGAAGCGTTGGGCGAGTTTGGTGTAGTCTTCGCGGCTCCATTCGCGCCGCCACTGATCCTGTTCGTGCCAGGCTTCAATGGAATAGAGACCCCAATGGAGAAAGAGGCCGAGTTTAGGCTCTTTAAACCAGGCGGCGGTGGCGCGGGAAGGGGACGGGATATTTTGACGGCTCATATTCATAGTTTAGCCCTTTGAGGCCTCCGGTGCGATTCTCCGACATGTAAACACGTTTAGAGTTTATTGACATCCCGGCGGAACTTTGGCAAGAGATTGTCCATGAGTGAATCCTCCCCGTCCAAGCGTTCCCGAGTGACCATCCGTGACATTGCCAAAGAGGCGGGCGTGAGCGCCGCGTCGGTGAGCCATGCCTTCCGCGGGAATCATCATGTGTCGGCGGAGACGCGGCGGCACATTCTGGAGGTGGCGGAAAAGATGGGATACAGTCCGCATCCGATGGTGTCGGCGCTGATGGCGGAGATCCGCAGGAACAAATCGGTACAGGAGGAGACGGTGCTGGCCATGGTCGACTTTTTCACAGGCGCCGCCCGGCTGCGGAAAACCAGCCGGAATTTGATTTACGAGGGGGCGGCGAAGCGGGCGAAAGCGTTGGGATACCGGCTGGATTTGTTTGAACCGATTGAAGAGGGCTGGAGTCTGGACCGCTTTGCGAAAATCCTGCGGGCGAGGGGAATCAACGGGATCATTGTGCCGCCGCTGCCGGGACAGCCGGATTTGCCGGAGGGTTTTCCCTGGGAGGATTTCAGCGTGGTGACGGCGGGGTTTGTCTGCCGGTCTCATCCGTTCAACAGCGTGCGGCCGGATCAGCTTGGGGGGATGGAGCTGGCGCTGAGCGAGGTGTCGAAGCGGGGGTATCACCGGGTGGGGCTGTATATTTCGGCGGAGCTGGACCGGCGGGTGCGCCATGCCTGGAGCGGACTGTACTACTGGCACTGCTCGAATCTGGAGCATTCCCCGCCCGGGGAGTTGCTGCATTTTTATGACCAGCCCTCGCATGAGGAATTCGCCGAATGGCTGGAGTCGACCCGGCCCGAGGTGGTGATTTCGGATTTCGGCGTGGCCTGGGACCTGATTCAGGAGTACAGCAAGGGCCGGAAAACCGACTATGTGCTGCTCATCTGTAATCAGGACAATCCACCGTTTTGCGGCATAAATCAAAATTACGCAATTGAGGGGGCCTCGGCGGTGGAGCTGCTGTCGACACAGTTGTACCGGAACGAGCGGGGCGCGCCGGCCCTGCGGATGAACGTTCAGATTTCACCGACCTGGGTCGAGGGCGACAGCCTCTCGCGGAAACGCTGAAAAGTAAACGTGTTTACACATCAAAGAAGAGACACAACGAGGCGTTTAAGGGTATGATGTTGAAATGAAAACACATTCCAACTCCAAGTCATCCGGTTTTACACTGATTGAAATGCTGGTGGTGATTGCGATCATCATCCTGCTGGCCTCCCTGATTACGGGGGGTGTCAACCGCGCGGTGGGCCGTGCGCGCACCACACAGGTCGCGAACAATCTCCGGCAAATTGGACTGGGGATGCAGATGTACCTGATGGATCACAATCAGATGTATCCGGTGATGTTCGGACAAAGTATCGCGTACGGTAAAGACTTAAACGGCCGTGCGCGGCATTGGCAGGAGCAGATGAATTCCTATGTCGGCGGGCCGGAGGAAGGTGAAAACAATTCCATTTTTAATCATTCCCGGAATCCGATCTGGTATTCGCCGCACGCGGAGCGCATGGGTACCCAGCATTTTGGATTAAACCGCTTCATGGCCTTTCCTGAATGGGAATATCGTCATCTTCGAATTCCTGAGCCGGCCAAAATCGTGATTGTGGGAGAGATGAATGCCAACGCCAGTGATTTTCGGCCCGATGTCGAGCCCGTCTTCAACGGGAATACCGCAACCCGTTACCGCATCTCCAATCCCGGGGATGTCGCGCTGTATCTGTTTGCGGACGGACGGGTGGAGCCCCGCAAGGGGAATCAGGGAATGTCCGTGAATCCGTCCTGGTACCGCTGGTGGTAATCGGAAACGGAGCGACGGAAATGGACTTTCGGATTGATATGATTCATCATAATCCGGGTGAGCCGGCGTTTGACAGCGCGTTTTCGGATCCCGGCTATTTGAAGGCCTGCGGGTATACGGGGCAGGCCTTTAAACATATCAACACTGTGCTTACGTTCGAAGCGGTCGCGCCGGGGGTGTTCCCGGGCACGGTGGAGGAGGCCCGGTGGCTGGAGGACTCCCGCGCCCGCATCCGCGGCGAAATCGCCGACGCGAAAGCGGCGGGTCTGTCGGTGTTTTATCATATTGATCTGTTTGTGCTGCCCAGACGGATTCTGGAGCGGTTCGGGGACCGCCTGCGGGATCCGGACACGGGCCGCGTTTCGGTGGATCAGCCCTTCACGCTGGAGCTGCACCGGGCGATGTTTGAGGAACTGTTCCGGGACTTTCCGGAGGTGGACGGTTTGATTATCCGGGTGGGGGAGACCTATTTGTTTGATACCCCGTATCACGCCGGCAACGGGGCGGTTCATTATTCCACCGACAACCCCGAAGAGAACAAAGTCCGGCAGTTTGTCAGATTGTTGAATTTTCTTCGGGAAGCGGTGTGCGAAAAACACGGAAAGATTCTGATTCACCGCACCTGGGACACCTGGCCAAACCGGTTTCACGCGAACCTTGATTTTTATTTGCGGGTGACGGATGCGGTTCCGCCGCATCCGAAGCTGATTTTTTCCGTGAAGCACACGCAGGTGGATTTCCACCGCTGGGTGGAATTCAATCCCTGTCTGATGCGGGGAAACCATCCGCAGGTGGTGGAGGTGCAGTGTCAGCGGGAGTATGAAGGCAAAGGCGCCTATCCGAATTACATCGCCCGCGGGGTGATTGAAGGGTTTCCCGAACAGCGGGAGCCGAAAGGATTGCGGGATATTCAGGACGATCCGTTGTTCGCGGGGATGTATACCTGGTCGCGGGGCGGGGGATGGTACGGTCCGGCGGTGGACCGGCACAACGAACTCTGGTGCGACCTGAATGCGCGGGTGCTCATGCAGTGGGCCCGGGATCCGGCGCGGAGCGAGGAGGCGGTGTTCATGGAGGTGGCGAAAGAGGGGTATGGCATCAGCACGCGGGATGCGGAAGTGTTCCGGCGGATTGCCCTCGGTTCCTGCAAGGCGGTGTTGAAAGGAAAATGCTGCGAAGTATACGACCGGCGCGAAAAGGAGCATCCCGGGTATCCGACCAACCAGTGGATGCGGGACGATGTGCTGCAGGGGTTTGAACGGTTGGGACCGGTCTTCGATTATCTGTTGGAGGCGGGAGGCGTGGAGGAGGCTCTGCGCGAGAAGGCGGAAAGTGCTTCCCGCTGGCGGGCCATGCGCGAGGATTGTCAAGGCTTCAGCCCCGGGTTGGATGCGAACCTGCGGCAGGTGATTCTGACTTCGGTGGAGCATGGACTGCGTTTCTTTACCGCCATTGAAGCCGCCTGGCGGGCCTTGCTGCCGGGATGGTGTCTGAAGCAGGGGGGCGGCGCGGACCGCGGGGCGATGGAACGCGCGCTTTGCGATTTTGACCGGGCCTGGGCGCGGTATGAGGCTTTGCCGGAGGAATATCCCCGTTGCGCTAGTTTGTACCGGCTTCACGGCTGGGCCTGGCCGGATCAGACGCCTCCGCCGGGTCTGTCCGGCGCGCTGGACGAAATTCGCTCCCTTTTGCGGGAGCCCGCCGCGGTTTGAGCCGTTGGGTTTTCGGGTGCGGGAACGAGTTCGAACAGGAGTTGGGACTGGGATTAAGATTAAGATTAAGATTAAGATTAAGAGTAAGAGTAAGAGTAAGAGTAAGAGAAAGAGAAAGATTTTGAGTATGAAGAGAAACCACAACCTTGAGAGATTCCACATATGACCACCATGCTTCCGTTTGCCGGTGAACCGGTGTGTCCCCGCGACTTGAACCCGATTTTTCCCGTGCCTCCGGACCCGCAGACCCGCGAGGCAATTCAGGCGGACGTCCGTCTGGACGAGTGCCGGGCCATGGCCATCCAGTGCCTGAAAGGCGGGTTGAATGCGGGCAGTCATTTTCACGAAGTCTGGATCCGCGATTTGAACACCTTTCTGGTGCCGGCGCTGGAGGCGGTGCCGCCGGCGCAGGTCCGCGAAGCCCTGCTGGAGTTTCTGCATTTCCAGGGCGCGGACGGCAATATCCCCGACGGGGTGGTGGCGGAGAAAAAGCACGACCCCTATTACAAACGCTTCATGCGCGTGGAGTCGCTTCCCGGCCGGATGGCCATGAAAAACGACGTCAGCGCCGACCAGGAAAGCTCCTTTGTTCAGGCAGTGGCCCGCTATGTGCGCACCACCGGGGACCGGAGCATTCTCGATGAACAGGTCAACGGCCGGAGCTGTCTGGACCGGGCGGTGGACGCGATGGCGTTCCTGTGGCGGGACCGGTGGTCGGAGAAACACGGCCTGATCTGCAACGCGGCCACGATTGACTGGCATGACGTGCAGCCCGAGGATTCCCACGGACTG
The DNA here is from genome assembly GCA_020831625.1 of Verrucomicrobiota bacterium. GTDB lineage: Bacteria > Verrucomicrobiota > Kiritimatiellia > SS1-B-03-39 > UBA6053 > PXAS01. Next base: position 15,675 of record JAFIGD010000010.1, read on the forward strand.
GAAATGGATGAGAACAGTCACCGCGCGGTCGGGGTGTACTCCAACGCGCTGGCGATGCTGGCGCTGGAGGATCTGTTCAGTCTGGACGCGCTGGATGCGGAGACCGCCGCGCTGTGGCGGCAGCGGCAAAAGGATCTCGGCACCGCCATCCGGGAGGTGCTGTGGGATGAAAACCGCGGCAAATTTGTGCCCCACCGCTATTTGGAGGAGGGCTCGCCGTTCCCGCCGGAACTGGATGAGGACGCGATTTTCTTTCCGCTCGGCACCGCGCTGGCGGTTCGGGCCGGCGTGTTGAACGCGGAAGAGACCGCGCATTCCTGGGCGGCCACGCTGGAGGCGGTGCGCCGCGCCGGGGCGGCTTCGATCGGCTTCAGTCCCTGGCCGCCGTATCCGGCCGGGTGTTACGCCGCCAAGGGAATTCAGCCCTGGGGATATGCCAACGGGGGTGACTGGACCTGGTGGGGAGCGCAGACCGCCGCCGCCTACGCGGATGCCGGTTATGTGGCCGGGGCGTACGCGGCGCTGCTGCCCATGGTGGAGCGGGTGCTGCGCGACCGGGAATTTTTCGAGTGGTACGACCGCGACAATGTGCCCGCCGGGAAAGTCAAAGATCCCTCACCGGAGCTGATCGGACAGGGCTGGGGTGCGCTGGCCAAAGGCGCGGCCCAGTTCCGGGGCGCGGCGGGAACCCTGGTGATCGCCATCGATCTGCTGCGGCGGATGTCCTGAGGCGTCAGGAGTTCATTCCGAACTCGTGTTGAAACCAGTCCAGCGAATGGTTGTGGCTGGGGGGATCCACCCTTGGATCGGTTCCGCCTTCCGGCAGCCGGGTGCTGTTCCCGTCCCGCCAGCGGCCCGGCACCCGCATGAGTTTCGGGATGTCGGGGATTCCGTATTCATTGCGCTGGATGTGGGCCGCGAGCAGATCCACGGCGGCGGATCCGAGCTGATGCGGCAATACATCGATGCCACTCCAGCCGGGGGTGTCTTCGGCCAGGGCTGAATGGGCCAGCCCGGTGTCCTCCGGCACCCGCGTCTCTTCGGTCAGCCAATCGCGGACATGGACAAAGGTGCAGAGAACCGCGTCCGGTTTTTCTTTGCGGAACCAGGCCCGGAAGCGTGCCTCCGCCTCCTTGTGCGTGTTGGCCACATACAGACCGGTGAGAGGCGGGACGCGATTCTTTTTGGCCACCCGCTGCTGATTGAACAAAAACGACCCCCAGAGCGTTCCCTGATTGGACACAGCCCCCTGCAGATGCTCGCAGAAGCCGATGCGTTTGTGCCCCAGGGCCAGCAGATGTGAAAAAGCGGTGGTCATGTTCGTGAAATGATCCGGGGTCACGGTATGCATGGGGGTGGCGGAGGGCGTGGGGCCGATGCCCACCCGCGCGATGCCGTTCAGGTCGGTCAATTCCGGACCCTTGTAACGTATATGGGGCACGATCACGCCGCGAATACCCCGGGCCGCCAGTAAAGAGCCCAGGCGTTTGCTTGAAAGCTTTTCCGTGTCCAAATGCGTCTCCAGCGCAAAGCCCAGTTCTTTCGCCCGCGCCGCCACGCCCTCCCGATACGGTCGAATCCAGGCGAAATCCTTGTGACCCGGTGTCAACTCACTCCCCAGCCACGCCAAATTGCAGTCCGGAGCACTGCCTTTTCCGCGGCGGATCTGCGCCGCATACGCCGCCACCAGCGGATTCGGACGGTAGCCCATCCGCTCCGCCACCTCCCGCACTCTCGCTTTGGTTTCCGCGGAAACATTCGGCGCATCCCGCAACGCGCGGGAAACGGTGATGTGCGATACCCCCGCCTTCGCGGCAATTTCGCGGACATTAACAGCGGTGACTTTTGCCATGACACAAGGAACATACACAAACGGTTGTCGCTTGGCAAGTTTAATGGCATTCTCTCAGAGTTGATGATCTAGACCCCGGTTTCAAACCCACCTGTAAGGAAGATGAACATGAAGAAAAAAATGATGCTTTTGATTGCGGCCCTGTGCTCGCAAGCGGTTTTTGCCGCCACGATCGCTGTGCAACTGACTGGTGATGGCTGGGCCACGGCGACCAATGCCCTGGGCAACGGCAATTCTGTGATGACCGGTGCCAACATTCAACCGGCCACCGGATACAGCGGCCCGGCATTCCGCGGCGGCGCGGTTGCAACCGATACCATCATCGGTGACTGGCAAATCAGCAACAACGGCGGATCGAACGTGTTGTTGGGGAAAGATGTGTTCCGCTTGAGCCTTGGCTCTACGGTCAGCCAGACTGAAACCAAGTTCCACCACGGGGTGATTTTCTTTGACCAGTCTTCTTTTGGTAATGGTCTGGATGCTGTCGCGGGGGGCGTGACGTTGAACAGCGAAACCTCGCTTTCCTACACTGCCAAACGCGTGTCCGGCAATCCTTCCCGGATCGGCTACGTCCTTCAGGCCGACGGGAATTATTTCCTGCATCAGATTGCTTATAATGACAATGAGCGGGGTACAGGCCAAGGCCATCTTTTCACCCTCACGGACCCCACAGCGGTGACGTGGAATACTTTTGATCCGACGGTTTCTCTCTCCAGCTTTGGTCCCGCCGCCACTCCCGACTTCACCAAAGTGACCGGAATCGGCCTCTGGTTCGAGAATGCGCGAGACGGAAGCGCCACCACAGGCTTGGATTTCCGTGTGGGCGAAATCACTTTCGCCGCCATCCCCGAGCCCTCGACCCTGGCCCTGCTGGGGATCGCGCTGGGATCGGCGGTGCTGTTCCGCCGCCGCAAGGCATAACACTTCTCTGTGTGGGGAAGCCCCCTGCCGGGTGACCGGAGGGGGCTTTTTTGTGGGAAGAGATCGGACAACTCAGACAACTCAAACAAAGCGGACAACCCGGACGGCATGATGACGCAAGAAACCAGTTTGTTGGCGTTTCCCCCGGACGAATCCGGGGGGGAAGCGTGGCTGCGGTATCCACGGCTTTGCGCGGCGGATGCAAGCGCATTGCAGGCGCTTTGCACGGTGAACGCCTGCCCGGGCGCGGAGGCGGCGCTTTCGGAACTGGACCGGGCGCTGGCGGGCTGGGGATTGCCGCCCCGCACGGACGGCGACGGACTGAGTTTGTCCCTCGATCCCGCCTTGCCCGAAGAGGGGTTTTGTATTTCGCGTCCCTCGCCGCAACAGGTGCGTTTGGCGGGCGGCTCGCCGCGCGGTCTGCTCTACGGCATGTTTCATCTGTTGCGCTGCGTGAACTGCGGGCTGCCGCTGGAAGGGGCCTCCGCGCCGGCGGTGCCTCTGCGGATGATCAATCACTGGGACAATCTGGTGTGCGACCCCGTTCACGGCAGCATCGAACGGGTCAAGGGCGGCGACACGATCTTCGACTGGACCGATCTCGCGCGTCCCAATCCACGCTATGAGGAGTATGCCCGTCTGCTGGCCTCGGTCGGCCTGAACGCCACCTGCCTCAACAACGTCAATGCCGAACCGGAAATCCTTTCCACCGACATGATCCGGGGACTGGCCGCGCTGGCCTCCGTCTTCCGTCCCTGGGGCCTCCGCATCTTCATCAGTGTGAACTTCGCCACGCCGGTGCTGCTGGGGGAACTGGACACCGCCGATCCGCTGGATGCGCGGGTGCAGGACTGGTGGCGGAACAAAGCGGATGAAATCTATGCCGCGATTCCCGACTTCGGCGGCTTTGTGGTCAAAGCCGACAGTGAGGGCAAACCGGGTCCGGGCACCTACGGACGCAATCATGTCGAGGGCAGCGCCTGTCTTGCCCGCGCGCTGGCGCCCCACGGCGGCACCCTTTTCTGGCGGACCTTCGTGTACGGCCGCAATCTTGCCGACAAGCTGCCCGATCCCAAGGCCCGCGCCGACCGCGCCAACCACGCCACCCACGAGTTTATGGGGCTCGATGGCCAGTTCGAGGAGAACGTCATTTTGCAGATCAAATGCTCGGCCATTGATTTTCAGATTTGGGAGCCGGTGCACGCGCTCTTCGGCAAGCTGTCGAACACCCGCATGTGCGTGGAGTTCGCGCTGACCAAGGAGTACAGTGGTCTGGATGTGCATATGAACTGGGAGGGCCCGTATGTCTCGGAGATTCTGCGGTCCCCGCTGGTCGCGGGGCGCATGGATGCGGTGACCGCGGTGGCGAACCTCAACAATTCCCGCAACGGCTTCGGGCATCTGCTGCACGGCGCGAGCCTGTACACCCACGGACGTCTCGCCTGGCGGCCGGATGCGGATCCGCGCGCGGTGCTGGACGAATACACTGTGCAGATGTTCGGTCCGGAGGCCGGTCCGGCGGTGTCGGAGATGATGGCCGACAGCTACGACACGGTGGCCTCCTACACCATGCCGATGGGGATGACGTACATCAGTGAGTTTCTGCATCATTTCGAGCCCGACCCCTGGGCGAACCACGACGGGGCGGGCATCACCGCCGATGGCATCGGCGTGGACCGCACCGCCGCCACCGGCAGCGGGTACATTGGACTCTATCCGCCTGAGCTGGCGGGGCGTTTCGAGGATCCCGCCACCTGTCCGCTTCGCTGTCTGCTTTATTTTCATCATCTCCCCTGGACTCACAGTCTGCCCGGAGGCGAAACCCTCATTCAGTCTCTCTACGACAGCTACTGCGGCGGCGTGGAGACGGTTCGCGGATACCGGCGTCAATGGCGGGCTTTGCACGGCCAGATCGATCTCGAACGCTGGGCGCATGTGTGCGAGAAGCTGGCTCTGAAGGAGCGTCACGCGGAGCGCTGGCGGGATTTGGTGTGTCGATTTCTGGAGGAGATTTCGGGGATTAAGGATGCGCAGGGGCGTTTCGATGCGCCATCGGTGCATAATCGAGTGCGTAGTGGATACCGGCAGGCATTTGAGGATTACCGGGCGCGGGTGGAGCGGGAGCGCGGGGTGATGCGGAGGAAACCGATTTGAGGTTTGATTTCAGGTACTGCGGGTTTACTCAGGAGAAAGAATGTTAAACCACGGATGGACACGGATAAACACGGATACCACACCGCTGTGCTTGGGCGGAGGAGATTTAGGATATGGTGAGGGAAAACCACTGATGAATCGGATGGCAACGGGTGGATACGGATGGGCGGATTCTTTATTCAATAAACTTTGATTCATGAAAACGTCCTCCAGCAAGTCCCATACGCATATTGACGAGGAATCCCGGGTGCCGGAGTATGATTTGCCGTCCCTTTTGCCGGAGGGCGGACAGGCGGATTGGCCCGCCCGCCGCCGGACGTTGATGGATTTTTTTTCCGATCATGCCTACGGCCGCACGCCCGATGCCGCGCCGGAGGGCGGGGTGCGGGTGGTGGACACAGTGCGCGGTGCGGCCCCGCAGGTTGAAGGCGCGGTAAGGATTCAGTTCACTCTGGAGATCGGGCCGGTGTCGAACCGTCATGCGGTCCGGGTGTTGCTGTATCTTCCCGCTGAGAAGCCGCGGTGCTGTTTTCTGGGGGTGAATTTCGCGGGGAATCACACGATTGATGCCGATCCGGAGATCGAACTCCCTCGGGGGTGGATGTATCCTTGGGAGGGCACAGGGGTTGTGGCGCACCGCGCGACGGCGTCGGGGCGGGGGACGCGTTCGCGCCGCTGGCCGGTGGCACGGATTTTGGAAAAAGGGTTCGCGCTGGGGACCTTTTATTGCGGCGATCTCGCGCCGGATCAGGCGGGGCATCCGAAAATTGCCGACTTCAAGCGTTTGTTTCCGGCGCCGCCGGACCCCGGGAGTGAATGGGGCAACATCGGCATCTGGGCCTGGGGACTCTGCCGGGTGCGGGAGGTTTTGGCGGCGCTGCCGGAACTGGAGGGTGTTCCCTGCGTGGCGGTCGGTCATTCCCGCATGGGCAAAACGGCCCTCTGGGCGGCGGCGCAGGATGAGGCGTTTGCCGGGGCGCTGAGCAACTGCAGCGGCTGCATGGGGGCGGCGCTGAGCCGTCGGTGTTTCGGGGAGACAGTGGAGAAAATCACCCAAGGATTCCCGCATTGGTTTTGTCCGCGTTTGCGGGCGTGGGCCGGCCGCGAGGCGGAGATGCCGATGGATCAGCATATGCTGCTGGCGCTGATTGCGCCCCGTCCGCTGTTGGTGTGCAGTGCGGTGGAGGATTTGTGGGCCGATCCGCGCGGGGAATTTCTCGCCACCCGGGCCGCTTCCCCAGCCTATGCGATGCATGGTCATGCTTCGTTTGCAGATTCGGAGTTCCCTGAACCGGGTCAGGCGGTGATCCGGGACCTAATCGCCTATTATCTCCGCTCTGGAAAACACGATATGCCCCTGCCGGTTTGGGAACAGGGTCTGACGTTCTTCACAAACGATGTTCGTTATATCCGCTACTTTCATCCGGAAAAACCCAAGGAAATTCATGAGAACCGTTTGCCCCACTGGCAGATGGAAGGGGCCATGTATTTTGTGACCTGGCATTTGGGGGATTCCCTGCCGGTGGCGGTGTTGAAAAAATGGCGTTTGGAACGGGAGGATTGGCAGATGACCCATCCGCGCCCATGGACTCCGGAAACGGAAGCGGAATTTCACCGAAATTTTTCCCGGCGGTATGAGGAGGCGCTGGATAAAGGATGCGGCTCCTGTTTGCTGCGCAACCCGATTTACTCGGAGATTATGGCGGAATGTTTCCGGCATTTCGATCAGGCCAGGTATCATTTGGATTGTTTTGTAATTATGCCGAATCATGTGCATGTGCTGTTTACGCTGGCGGGGTCCTGGAAACTGCAGGACATTCTTCAACAGTGGAAAAGTGTGAGTTCGCACAAAATCCAGAAGCAGCGAAACACCTCCGGCAAACTCTGGCAAAAAGATTCCTGGGACCGCATGATCCGGAATCCCCTGCATTATAAACGCTGCCGAAATTATATTCGTGAGAATCCATCGAAAGCCCGGCTGACAGAGGGGCATTTCGTTTTATATGACAGCAAGGGGGCGTTTTGAGAGAGAGGCGAAATGATGCCGGAGAGGCGACGCCCTCGTCGCTTATAATATTTCAGCGGCGGGGCGCCGCCGCTCCGGTGTTTTTGGGCGCCGCCGCTCCGGTGTCTTTTGGCGCCGCCGCTCCGTTGTGGTCAGCGGGCTGAATCAGTCCTCGACCAGCCAGAGGAGCTGATAGGCGTCGAGGACGAGGCTCCCGGCGGTTGAATGCACGGCGCCGGTGAGCAGATCTTTATAAAAATGTCCGAGGCCCTGGGCGCGGAGGAAGCGGATGTCGATTTCCTGCGGGATTTCGCTGAAGTTGGCCATGACGATCAGGGCGTTGGCGTCGTGCCAGCGGCGGTAGAGGAGCACGTGGGGATTGTCGACGTGCAGGAGGTGCATGTGATTGCCGCGCAGGGCCTCGGTTTCGCGGCGGAGGGTGAAGAGTTTTTGGAGCTGGAGATAGATCCGCTTGTGGGGGGAGGATTTCTTTTTGAGTTCTTTGGGAAGCTCCCAGTCCATGCGGGGGCGGTGTATCCAGCGGCTGTCGTCGATTTTGTCGATGTCGTCGAGATAGGATTCGTCGTTGAGGACCCCGAATTCCTCGCCGAGGAAGATAAGGGGAATGCCGCCGATGCTGCAGAGGACGCCGTAGAGCACATGGATGCGGCGGAGGGCCATTTCGAGGTGGTGTTTGTTGCCGGTCTCGAGGGCCTTCTGCAGACCGGCGAGCGAGGCCATGGTTCCGCAGACGCGCATGTCGCCGGTGGTCTCGTTGTGCTGAAAGGGAACGCCGCTGGCGAAGGAGCCCTCGAAGCGTCCGGTGTAGAAGCGGTTCAGGAAGTCGCGGTGGCCGTCGGGATGAATGCCGACCGCCCAGGCGTCTCCGTTGTCGAAGGACCAGCCGATGTCGTCGTGGCCGCGAAGGTAGTTGACCCAGACGGTGCCGGGGGACAGGCTGTGGCGGTGGGCGAGGGATTGTTTGAGCAGGCGGGTCTCGCGGGTGGCGATGCTTTCCCAGAGCAGGGCCATGAGGGTGGGGTTGTAGGAGAGCTGGCACTCCTCGCGGCCGATGTATTTGACGACTTCGTCGGGGTGGACGATGGCTTCGGATTTGAAGACCAGGCCGGGGGCGGCGATGCGGCAGATGGCGTTGAAGGCCTGAATGATGGTGTGGGCCTCGGGCAGGTTTTCGCAGTTGGTGCCCATTTGCTTCCAGATAAAGGCGACCGCGTCGAGGCGGAGGATTTCCACCCCGGTGTTGGCGAGGAAGAGCATCTCTGCGGCCATGGCGCGGAAGACTTCGGGATTGGCGTATTTGAGGTCCCACTGAAAGCTGTTGAAGGTGGTCCAGACCCAGCGCTGCATGCCTTCGTGCCAGGTGAAATTGCCGCGGCGGATGGTGGGGAAAATTTCGCGGAGGTTGCGCTCGTATTGGTCGGGGATTTCGCGGTCGGGGTAGATATGGTAGTACTCCATATACTCGCGTTCGCCCTCCTGGGCGCGGATGGCCCATTCGTGGTCGTCGGAGGTATGGTTGAACACGAAATCGAGAACGAGGGAGATGCCTTCATCGCGGAAGTCGCCGGCGAGGCGTTCGAGATCCCCGAGGGTGCCGAGGCGGGGCTCGACGGAGCGGTAGTCGCTGATCGCGTAGCCGCCGTCGCTGTTGCCGGGGCGGGAGGCGAAGAGGGGCATGAGGTGGACGTAATTGAGTCCGAGATGTTTGAAGTAGGGGATTTTTTCGCGGAGGGTGCGCAGGTCGTCGCTGAAGAGATCGACATAGAGGGAGCCGCCGATCATGCGTTCGGAGAGATACCAGCCGGGATCGTTTTCGCGGCGGAGGTCGAGCTGAAAGAGGTCGTCGGGGCGGGTGAGCCAGCAGTCGATGCAGGTGAGGAGGATGTTTTCGAGGTAATAGAAGAAGTCGTAGTGGCCGCCGTAGAGTTCATGCAGGAGGCGGAAGAGGCGGGGCCAGTGCTCGTCGAGACGGGCGTCCATAATCTGGATGCGCTCCTCGGGGCAGTAAAGGGAATCCCCGCAGGCCGCTTCAATGCGGGCGAGGATTTTGGGGCGCAGGCGCCGGAGAGAGCGCTCCGCTTCGTAGGGAAGATCGAATTCGGCCATGGCGCTCAGCCGTCGTTGTCGGATTTCTCGTTGGGGATGACGATGGAATCCAGGAACTGATAGTACTCAATCCCCTCGAGAATTCCGGCGGCGTGGTGCGCCTGCGCGAAGTAGACCCGGGGATATTTGCGGAGTTTTTCGAGTTCGGGACTGTAGTTGCCCACAACCACGCCGAGGGTGTTGCCGGCGAGCATTTCCTCGTCATTGCCGGAATCGCCGGCGATGAGGATTTTCTCGAGCGGAAAGCCCCATTTGTAGGCCATGTGGCGGATGCTGAGTCCGCTGCCCGCCTGGGAGGGGATGATGTCCAGAAACATGTTGTGGGAGCCGATGACTTTGGCCCGGAGTTTGTGCTCCCGCAGAATCCGTTTGAGCTTCTGAATGGAGGGTGCGACCGAAAAATCGATTTTGTAACTGATTTTGAAATGGGACTGTTCCTCGTCCGGCTGGATGAAGAGGCCCTCCATGCTGTTGAGCACTTCGCGGATGCGGTCGGGCTCCCAGCGGAAATTGATGTGCTTCTCCCAGCTTTTATCGAGGGTGAAATTTTTGCCGTAGTAAATTTCGGTGCCGACGGAGGTGATGAGCACCTCGGGGTGGGGCATGCCGTGGGAGTCGATGAGTTTGGTGACCTCCTCGAAGCGGCGGCCGGTGGCGATGCCGAAGCCGATGTGCTCGTCCGCGTGTTTGATGAGGTCAAAAAACCGGTGCATGGCCTCGTCGTCGCCGGTGACGGTGTTGTCGATGTCGGCGATAATCAGCCGGTCGATCTGGGGAAGCCGGCGGGTTTTGCGTCCGTGCACGATTTGAGGAACCTCTTCGAAGCCTTTCAGGATTTCGTGAATGTCGCGCATGTAGCGCTGGGCGTGGCGTTCCCAGGAGTAGTGGGTGTGTACGTTTTTGAGGCCGGCCTCGGACCACTTTTGCCATTCTTCGGGCTCCAGGAACATGTGAAGGAGGGCGCGCTCGATGGCTTTGCCGTCGAAGGGATCGACGAGAATGCCGTTGTGGCAGTTGGCAATGATGTCGCTGGGGCCGCCGTCGTTGGTGGCGATGATCGGGGCACCGCTGGCGGCGGCTTCAAGCAGGGTGAGGCCGAAGGGTTCGGTCATGGCGGCGTTGACGAAGACCCCTTTGGATTTGGTGATCATGCGGTACAGGGCGGGGACCTCATCGGAGCTGTGCTGCTTGGGGTAGGCGACTTTACCGTAGAGATCGTGGGTGTCGATGAGGGTGAGCACGTTCTGGAGCACGCGGCGCTGGCCTGCGGGCATGTCGCGGATGTCGTCGCGGCAGCCCATGATGAGCACCAGGTTGGCGGTCTTTTGAAGTTGAGGGGACTGACCGTAAACATCGACCAGTTTCTCCAGGTTTTTGCGCTCGTCTGGGCGGGCCATGGCGACGATCATGGGTTTGCCCGGATCGTCGAGAAAACGGTTGATGGCCGCGGCGACATCGGGTTCGGGATCGTCTTCGCGGGGCGGACGGAAGGAGGCGAGGTCGACGCCCGGGGGAATGACCTCCATGCGTTCGGGGATGTAATTCTCGTAGATCTCGTACTGTTCGCGGACCTCCTGGTGGGTGCTGGTGCAGATCAGCGAGCAGGTTTCGAGCGCGAACTCCTCGGCCTCGATGCGGGTGGAGATGTTGTAACGGGATTCGATTTTTTCGGGATCGAGTCCGGAATCCAGCAGGCGCTGTTTTTTGACGCGTCCGAGGGAGTGTCCGGTGAAAACAAAGGGCACGCCCAGAAGACGGGCGAGCTGACCGCCGCCGTAGCCGGCGTCGGCGTAGTGGCCGTGGATGATGTCGGGCGAGGAGTCGGTCCGCTGGAAATAATTCAGACACTGGTCCACAAACATTTCCATGTAGGGCCAGAGCTTGGTTTTGTTGAGGTAGCGGCGGGGACCGAAGGGGATGCGGACGATAAAGGCCTTTTCCGCGATTTGCTCCTCAAGCTGCGCGTAATCGTCGGAGACGCGGTCATCGATAATCTGACGGGTGATGAGGTCGACGCGTTCGATGTCCTCCCGTTCGGAGAGGGCGCGGGCGAGTTCGAGAACATACCGGATCTGGCCGCCGGTGTCCTCGTCTTTGCCGAGTTCCATGTGATGGCCGCGAATGAGACCGTGGAGACTGATCAGGGCGATGCGAAGTTTCGGTTTATCGGGCATAAATACGTCCTTTTCCTTTAAAAATCATGAAGCCAGTATAAGGGTGAAGCATGCAAAAATCCAAGAAAGAAAGCTTTTTTAATGTCCGGGTCCTTGCAACCGACCTGGACGGAACCCTGATTCCGCTGCCGGACCGTCCTGAAAATGTCCGGGCCTTGAACGAGTTGTCCACGCGTTTGACGGAGCGGGACCGGGAACTGATTTTCTGCACGGGGCGTCATTTCGAGTCGGTGATCGATGCGCTGGATGAATTCGGGTTGCCGAGGCCGGCGTGGATGATTTGCGGGGTGGGCAGCGCGATGTATGTGCGGGAGGGCGACGGGTATGCGCGCTTTGCGCCCTATTATGCGCATCTGGATGAACTGACGGGGCATGTGGACCGCGAGGGGATTCAGGCGCTGCTGGCGGATATGGAGGGACTGACGCTGCAGTGCGCGGCGCATCAGGGGGAATACAAGATCAGTTATGACTGTGCGGCGGAGGCGATGGAGGGGCTCATTGCGGAGATTGACCGGCGGCTGGAGCAGCACGGGTGCCGGTTCCGCTGCATGGGGAGTGTGGACCCGTTCACCGGCGGCGGACTGGTGGATTTGCTGCCGGAAGGGGTGACCAAGGCCTACGCGCTGGCGTGGTTGTCGACCCATGGCGATTTTGATCCCGAGGAGGTGGTGTATGCGGGCGACTCGGGCAACGACCTGGCGGCGCTGACCCATGGATTCCGTGCCATTGTGGTGGGGAATGCGACGGAGGCGCTGGCTGGTCAGGTGCGGGACGCGCTGACGGCAAAAGGGATGGCGGACCGGTTCTACCGGGCGGAAGGTTTCGCCACCAGCGGGGTGCTGGAAGGGTGCGGACATTTCGGGCTGGTGTAACCAGGGCTCCGGGGTCAGGTGCAAAACCTCTGATCCACACGGATCTTTGGGGCAGGGGAAGGAGTTAAACCACGGATGAACACGGATGGACACGGATCTTTGGGGCAGGGAATCCATGGGGAGGGGCGGCATTCCTGCCGCACACCCCGGTAATATTTTCGCCGCGATTTTTGTGGTGTTTTTTGCGGCAGGGAGAAAGAGATAAACCACGGATAACACTGATTGACACGGATCTTTGGGGCAGGGCGGGTATTCTTTGGGGAAGAGCGGTGCTCCTGGGGAACATCTGGGTGACGGAGATTTTTTTTACAGAAGGAAACGAAGGGAGTAAAGCATGTCCGCTGCCTTTTTTGACAGGATCGACGGGATGGACGGGATTGATCGGGAGAGGGGGTGCGGTGGAAATATGCGGCGAAGCCGCCCTGGAGTGCTTTAGCGAATTTTATGAGCTACAGCCTTTTGCCCTCTGGGTTGAAGATGAGGTCTGGCATTCATAAAGGATACAAGGTTTTTTCCCGGCCTTTCCGAGCAGGCATTGGAAAACCGGCGGCTCATTCTTCCGGCCCATCGGAAATTCCGCCAAGAACTAAAATCCTGACCGTGAGGTAAACGCAAAGGGACTTTCGCAAAGCCGCGAAGAACGCAAAGGGAATAGGGTTCATTCATTTAATTTCCTCTCTTAAAATCCTCGACAGCCCGGATTGAGATCGGTTGACTGGTGTTTGAAAGGAAATCCCATGTCCGATACAACTTCCCATCCACAATCCCTGCGGAAAATTCTACTCTGTTGTTTGATTATGATCGTGGCTTTACCAGTACAAGCCACTTACCAGTTGGGTGACCTCATCCTCATCGATGGAGAGTGGTACCAAATCAGGGCCGGAGTATCTGCAGCCAACCTTTTTGCTCCTGATTCAATCAAACCTGAAAATGAAGATGAGGAACATATACAAAGATGGGAGGAATGGGAGGCTTTCCGTGAGCGATATGCAAGCTGGAACTCCGGAAATTGGAATGGTTTTGTCGGCCTTTGGAAAATCGCGGATTCCAAACTGATTTTAATAGATTTGGTTTACGGGAATGAAGCGTTTAAAAAGCTTGATCCTGAACGGAATTATAGTACTCGGAACAGACCGAATCTGCCTGTATATCTCATTACCGGCGACACAAAACTCCCACATCATTTTCAAGAGGTGAACACCACTTTGCGCATCACCATTGACGGATGGCACCCTCGTCCTGAACATTGGCCGGAATTTGGCCCTTCTTTATTCGAGCACTCAATTTACATGAAAGTTGAAAACGGCGTGGTTGTGAAGGAAATCACTGTAAATGAGGTCGAACTTCCTCAATGGCACTATCCATCTTTTGAACAAACTTGGGGCTTACAAAATGCATATTTTCACTTCGATCCATTTCAGGGTCCAAAAAATGACGATTCCGGGGATTGGATTGATCTTAGAACCATTCAACATAAAAAGGTCATGGAAATAGATGATTTCCCGAAGCCTATGGTTACTCGCGGGATGCTGAAGAAGGATAACAGTGGCCGTTTTGTAATGTGGTTACCGTCAGCATTGTTTGATAGCGAGGACTTCCAAATCTTACTAAGCCGGGTGCCAACTGAGGTTTTATCAGAGTTTGAAGAACAGTCGAATATAACCAGGGAGTCATATCTTAAACTGTCCAGATCTTTTGATCCGTTCGATTTAAATGTACCCAATGCGTATATTCCAATTGAGGCGGAAGGATTATTAATTCTCGACGATGACATTGAATATATCCGTGTACAAAACGCCCGCGTTTTAAAAGAGGACGAATCCATGTTTAAATATTCCTTCAGGTTACCCTCTATTCGATGGAGAAAAAGCGGTTGGAGTTTTTAGAATTCAGAGCACGAAATGAAAGGTTCCAGCAGGATTGCTACCCCATTTCCTGACCCTTTCATCGAAAAGGGTGCATCTTCCTCTCCTTAAAAACCTCACATAAACAGCAGAAAAGCGATAAAGAGGAAGAGAAACTGTACCAATTTCTTCACGCTCCGCCCGCGCAGCAAGCTGCCGCACACCCGGGAGACCGGATTGTTTTACAGAAGGGAGCGAAGCCTCGCCTCCGTTTTTTTTGACAGGATTGACGGGATGGACGGGATTGATCGGGAGAGGGGGAGTTCGGTGGAAATGTGCGGCGAAGCCGCCCTGGCGTGCTTAAGCAAATGGTATATGCTACAGCCTTTTGTGCCGCGGGTTGGATGAGGCCGGGGGTTGATGGCAGGTTTGGGTTGGAAGGCGGTAGCTCGCAGGGCTCGTTACACGCACTCCAGGGACGCTTCGCGTCGGGCGGCGGAACTGCGCGGCGCAGGGGCAAGCTGCCGCACACCAGGCTCACCCGTCCGTGCCTGTCCGTGCCCTGCCGTGCCCTGCAGCCTTCTGCGCCGTGGGGTAATATGATTTTGAACCGAATGTTCTGTTTTCCGAGGTTCGGAAAAGGGATTGTTCACTTTTCCGAGGGTCGGAAAAGCGGGGCGGGGGTTTTCCGAGGTTCGGAAAACGGGGTTTTGCGGGGCGGTTGGCGGATGTGGGGAATCCGGGAAAAGAGATGGACAGCCGGGGGGTTTTCCCTTATGAAACCGCGTCATGTTGAAAAAAATCCTTTGTGGGAAAATTCATAACGCGCGGGTGACGCAGTGCAACCTCAATTACGTGGGATCGATCACGGTGGATGAGGATCTTCTGCGCGCCACGGGCATGGTGGCGAACGAGTTTGTGATGATCGCGGATATCGACAACGGGGCTCGGTTCGAAACCTATGTGATCAAGGGCAAGGCGGGCAGCGGGATCATCGGGATCAACGGCGCGGCCGCGCATTTGGTGAACCACGGGGACCGGATTATCATTTTTTCGATGGCGCTGATGGGGCCGGACGCGCTGGAGTCGCACCGCTCCAAGGTGGTGATTTGTGACGATCACAACCGGATTCTGCAGCGGTTGGAGTATCCGACTTCGCTGGACGAGACCCTGGACCCGATCCCGGTCGCGGATTGATCTATATGAATTTATAGGCGGATGTCATCGCGGGCTTGCAAAGAATTTAAACAAATGTATTACTGAGGTTATGGCCACCAAAAAAGCGCATAAATACGACGAAAGCACCATTAAGACGCTGTCTTCGATTGATCACATCCGGGCGAGAACGGGGATGTATATCGGCCGGACCGGGTCGGGGTCTCACTATGACGACGGCATTTATGTGTTGCTGAAGGAGGTGATCGACAACGGGATCGACGAGCACATCATGGGGTACGGCTCGAAGCTGGATATCCGGCTGGACGGTTCGGATGTGGTGATCCGTGACTTCGGGCGCGGGATTCCGCACGGGAAGGTGATCGATTGTGTGTCGCGGATCAATACCGGGGCAAAGTATAACGACGATGTGTTCCAGTTTTCGGTGGGGCTCAACGGGGTGGGCACCAAGGCGGTGAACGCGCTTTCGTCCTATTTCACGGTCTGCAGTTACCGGGACGGCCGCTTTTTCGAGGCGAGCTTTGAAAAAGGGGCGCTGGTCTCGCAGGACGAGGGGGCGACGGAGGAGAAAGACGGGACGCTGGTGTCGTTCACCCCGGACGAGACAATTTTTAAGAATTTTAAGTTCAAAGAGGAATATATCCTGCGCCGGCTGAAGTTTTACACCTATCTGAATCCGGGGCTGACGCTGGCGTTCAATGGCAAAAAGCTGGAGGCGAAAAACGGTCTGCTGGATTTGATTGTGGAGGAGTCGGAGAGCGATTCGATTTATCCGCCGCTGCATTTTCGTGATCAAACCCTGGAAATCGCGCTGACCCATGCGCAGTTGTACGGGGAGGAGAACTGGTCGTTTGTGAACGGTCAGTACACGGTGGACGGCGGCACCCACTTGAGCGCGTTCCGCGAGGGGGTTTTGAAGGCGTTCAACGAGTTTTCGAAGAAGAAATACGAGGGGGATGATGTGCGGGAGGGTCTGATCGGGGCGATCGCAATCCGCCTGAAGGAGCCGATTTTTGAATCGCAGACCAAAAATAAACTGGGCAACGGCGAGATCCGGTCGGATTTGGTGAACCGGGTGCGGGATGTGATTGTCGATTTGCTGCACAAGAATCCGAAGGCGGCGGAGCGGGCGTTTTTGAAGATCGAGGAGACGCAGAAGCTCCGCAAGGAAATCAATACGGTTAAAAAATTGGCCCGGGAGAAATCCAAGGCGATTTCGATCCGGATTCCCCAGTTGAAGGACTGCAAGATTCACTGGGACGCGGCGAAGCAGAAGGGTCAGGAGTCGATGATCTTTTTGACCGAGGGTCAGTCGGCGGCGGGATCGATGGTGTCCTCGCGGGATCCGAACACGCAGGCGATTTTCACCTTGAAGGGCAAGCCGCTGAATGTGGCGGAACTCAAGCGGGACGCGATTTACAAGAACGAGGAGCTGTACAACCTGATGCAGGCGCTGCGGGTGGAGGATTCCGTGGACGGTCTGCGGTATCACAAAGTGGTGCTGGCGACGGACGCGGACGTGGACGGGATGCACATTCGGAATCTGCTGATCACCTATTTCCTGCGCTTTTTTCAGCCGCTGGTGACCGAGGGGCATTTGTATATTCTGGAGACACCGCTGTTCCGGGTGCGGAACAAGAAGGAAACCCGCTATTGTTACAGCGAGGAGGAGCGTCAGCGGGCCCTGAAGGAAGTGTCCACGCCGGAGGTGACCCGCTTTAAAGGGCTGGGGGAAATCTCGCCCAAGGAGTTCCGGGCGTTTATTTCCGAGGGGATGCGGCTGACGCCGGTGTGCATTGAC
The DNA here is from genome assembly GCA_020831625.1 of Verrucomicrobiota bacterium. GTDB lineage: Bacteria > Verrucomicrobiota > Kiritimatiellia > SS1-B-03-39 > UBA6053 > PXAS01. The sequence goes on from JAFIGD010000010.1 coordinate 32,601, forward strand.
GATCCGCCGGATGTGCCGCATATTTTGAAGTTTTACATGGGCAAAAACACGCCGGCGCGGCGGGAGTATATTTTGAACCACCTGGTGGTCGATGAGGAGGCGGTATGAGCAAGGATGATGATTTGTTCCCGGAGGAAGAGGCCAAAGAAGAGGTCGGAGGTCAGAGGTCAGAGGTGAGTGGGGAGGATAAAGAAAAACGAACGTCGAACATCGAAGAATCTGCTGAACCCGACACTCGTCACTCGTCACTCGGCACTCGTCACTCGTCACTCGACACTCGTCACTCTGGAGAGGATGATCCGGCGTTGCGGGAGATGATGGATGACAATTTTCTGGAGTATGCGTCGTATGTGATCCGTGACCGGGCGATTCCGCAGCTGGAGGACGGTCTGAAGCCGGTGCAGCGGCGGATTATGTGGTCGCTGCACCGCAACGACGACGGCAAATTCATCAAGGTCGCGAATATTGTCGGCTATACCATGCAGTTCCATCCGCACGGGGACGCCTCGATCGCGGACGCGCTGGTGACGCTGGCGAACAAGCGCTATCTGATCGAGGGGCAGGGGAACTATGGGAACATTCACACCGGCGACCCGGCGGCGGCCTCGCGGTATATTGAGTGCCGGTTGACACCCCTGGCGCGCGAACAGTTGTTCAACAAGCATTTGACCCGGTTTATTCCCAGTTATGACGGACGGAATCAGGAGCCGGTCACGCTGCCGGCGAAAATTCCGCTGCTGCTGATGCTGGGAGCGGAGGGGATCGCGGTGGGACTGGCCACGCGGATTCTGCCGCATAACTTCGGCGAACTGCTGAAAGCGCAGATCGCGATTTTACGGAAACGGGGCTTTGAGCTGTTCCCGGATTTCATCACCGGCGGGGTGATGGACGCATCGGACTACGATCAGGGCCGCGGCCGGGTGAAGGTCCGCGCGGTGATCGAGGTGAAAGACAAGACCACGCTGATTGTACGGGAACTGCCGTTCAACACCACCACCGAGACCCTGATCAAAACCATCGAGGACGCGATCCGGAAAAAGAAAATCAAAATCCGCTCAATTCACGATTACACCGCCGAAAACGTGGAACTCCATCTGAATCTGCTGTCGGGTCAGGATCCGCACGAGACGATTGAAAAGCTGTACGCGTTCACGGACTGCGAAATCAGTGTGAACAGTTCAATTCTCTGCATCGAGAACAACCGTCCGGTGGAATTGACGGTGAATGAGGTGCTCAAAAAGCTGACGCACCGGTTGGTGGAGATTCTGGAGCAGGAGCTGGAATGGGAGAAAGCCCGGCTGCTGGACGAGTTTCACAACAAGACGCTGGTGCAGATTTTCATTGAGAACCGGATCTACAAAGACATTGAGGAATGCAAAACCTATGACGCGGTGCAGCAGGCGGTGCTGGACGGGGTAAACCGCTTCCGGCATTTGCTGCGCCGCGACGTGGTGACCGAGGATGTGGAAATGCTGCTGGCGGTGCGGATCAAGCGCATCAGCCGTTTCGACATTGATAAAAACCGCAAGGATCTTGAGGATATTCTCATTGCGCTGGAGGCGGTGGAGGAAAATCTCAAGCGGATGGTGGATTACACCGTGGATTACCTGAAGGATCTGCACAAGAAATACGCCAAAGAGTATCCGCGGTTAACGGTGATTTCCGAGGACGGCTTCAAGAAGATCGAGGTGCGCAAGTTGACCGCGAGCGAGCTGAAGCTTCGTTACGACACCGCCGGCGGGTATCTGGGCCATGCCATGAAGGATGGCGACGAGATTCTGGAATGCAGTTCCCTGGACAAAATCATGGTGGTGTGGAAGGATGGACGGTACATGATGATACCGCCTCCTGATAAACTGTTTGTGGACAAAGATGTGCTCTATGTCGGTGTGTTTGACCGCGACAAAGAGTTCATCATGGCCTACACCCACAAACAGACCACCTATCTGAAGCGCTTTACCTTTGGCGGCGCGATTCAGAATAAGGAGTACAGTTTGTGCCCCGACGGAAAAACCAAGGTGGTTCTGTTTGAGGAGGGCGCGCCCGAGCATGTGTATGTGAAGTTCGCGCCGATGAAAAATCAGCGGGTGCATCAGCAACTGCTGGAGGTGGAGAAATACCAGGTGAAAGGCGCGAAAACCAAGGGGTATCAGATCACCATGAAAAAAGTGCAGAACATCGCCACCAAGCGTCCCCGGAACTGGGACGACAGCACGAATCTGGATCCCAACGCGGTCATGGACTTTTAACGTGAAACGCCTCCTGCTACTTTTCTGGGTTTGTGTCGGTCTTTCGGGCCACGGGGATGTGCGTCCGTTGATGGAGCGGGCTGAGCGGGCCCGGGAGCGGGGACGGCTGGAGGAGGCGCGCGAGACGCTGTTCCGCGCGATGCGGTTCGCGGAGGAGCCTGAAGCCCTGGCCGAGGTTCGCTCCCGGCTGGGCGAAATCAATCTGGAGTTGCTGCATTCCCGTCACCCGCAGGCGGAAAGCGCCTGGGTGGAGATTCGTTCGGGGGACACGCTGGGGAAAATCGCGGCCCGGGAGGGCACGACGGTGGAGCTGTTGCGGACGTCGAATCAGATCCGGGGGGATTCGATTCGGCTGGGTCAGCGGTTGAAAGTGCTGCGGGAGCCGTTTCTGATTCGGGTCAATAAAGAGAACAACGAGCTGGTACTGTATTTGGGCGGGCGATTTTTCAAGGCCTACCAGGTGTCCACCGGCGCGGGAGCGAACACGCCCGAAGGTGAATTCAGGATCACGGACCGGATTGTGCATCCGGACTGGTGGCATCCGGAAACCCGGCGGCGGATTCCCTATGGCGATCCCGACCACCGGATCGGCACCCATTGGCTGGGCTGGAATGTGCGTGGATTCGGGATCCACGGCACGGATGAGCCGGAAAGGCTGGGCGAACCGGTGTCGCTTGGCTGCGTGCGGATGCACAACGATGATGTGAAAGAGCTGCACGATCTGGTGCCCTCTGGCACGCGGGTGATTGTCGAGTAGGGGAAGATCCAACGGGTGGCTTCGCCGGACAACGGATAAAGACAGAGGGAACCACGGATAGCTTTGCCGGACCACGGATGATGACGGGAAAGATCCAACGGATAGCTTCGCCGGACAACGGATGAGGATAGGGGGGGGCTTGTCTTCGTGCAGGCTGAGCATGCTCGGCCGACCGCACGCATCTTATATCCGGACAGCTTGGCTCTCACACACCGCGCATCGAGCTTGCTCGTTGCGCGGAATCATCTCATCTTTCGGGGAAAGATGTTTTGCGGTCCACGAGCAAGCTCGTAGACCGCTTTCTTTTTTTGGGGGGCATTTGTCGTGGAATGAGATGTTTCGCAGCCCCCGGGACAAGCCCGGAATTGCGATGGAGGAGATGTCTGCGCGGAACGGGGCGAGCCCGTTCCTTGCTTATCCTTGTTGGGCGGCTGTCGTGGAATGAGATGTTCCGTCCTTGACGAGCAAGCTCGGAGGGCGGGATGACAGGGTTAACCAACGGGTGGCTTTGCCGGACCCCGGATGCTGTGGGGCAAAGTTGGGGGGAGACCACGGATGGAAGACCCCGGATGCTGTGGGGCAGGATTGGGGAGAGACAACGGATGATTTGTCGTTCCGTAAGGAATGCCGGAGGGCTTCGATCTATTGATATGAAATTCCTTCCTATCTTAATTGTGCTTTTTCTGTCAGGATGTGCGTCTATGAAACCGATTCGAACCGCTGAGGCTGTTGATCTGGACCGTTTTATGGGGGATTGGTATGTGATGGCCAATATTCCGACCTTTTTGGAGCGGGATGCCTGGAACGCGCTGGAGCATTACGAATTGCGGGAGGACGGGGTGATTTTGACGACGTTCACCTTTAATAAAGGGGGGCCTGAGGGGCCGTTGAAGGAATATCATCCCAAGGGCTTTGTGCGGGACACGGAGTCGAACGCGGTCTGGGGGATGCAGTTTATTTGGCCGTTCCGCGCGGAATTTATCATTGTGCATGTGGACGAGGATTATTCTGAAACCATTATTGGCCGCAGGAAACGGGATTATGTGTGGATCATGGCCCGGGATGTGAATTTGCCCGGGGAGGATCTGGACCGGCTGATTCAAATCGCGGTGGACGAGGGGTATGACCGCGATAAAATTCAGCGGGTTCCCCATTCAAACCGTAAATCGGAATAAAAAAGTCGGGTATAGAGCTTTGACATTCCCGGCTTCGGGTTGATATAGGGAGTGCGATGATCAAGCTCGGCAAAAAAACGCACTATGCCCTGGTGGCAATGTTTCATTTGGACCGCGTGGCTCCGAAAGGAACCCGCGTGAACACGCATGATCTGTCCCAACGGTATGATATTCCCGAGCAGCATTTGGGGAAAGTGTTGCAGTCATTGGGGAGAGCGGGATTGCTGAAGTCGGTTCAGGGGGTTCAGGGCGGCTATGAGCTTCTCAAAGATTTAAATGAGATTCGTCTCGGGGATGTCCTGGAGGCGCTCGGGGGGAAAGCCGCTCCGGCGGTTCGGGAGCCGCACACCATTTTAACCCTTTTTCCCGCATGTTATGTGCAGGGTCTGGCCCATGAAGTCGAACGGAATGTCGTGGAGCGTGTTCACGCGATGCGGTTGACCGAGGTGCTCAGCCAGTTTGACCTGCCTGAATCCCCGAACCTGGAGGCCACCGGATGAGTGACGCTGTTTTTACCCCCGAACAAGTGTTTGATGTGTTGAAAAACGTGGTGGATCCCGAGATCCAGTACAACATTGTGGATCTGGGTCTGATTTATGATGTGAAGGTCAATGAGTCCAAAGACGTGGCGATTCAGATGACGCTGACCTCGCCGGCCTGTCCGTTTGGTCCGATGATCATTCACGATGTGCGGGAGTCCACGCTTTCCCTGGGTGCCGGTGACGTACAGATTGATCTGGTCTGGCAGCCGCCCTGGAGTCCGGACCGCATGAGCGACGAGGCCAAGCTTGATTTGGGGTTTGACCTTTGACGAATGCCGAGTGACGAATGACGAATGACGAATGAAGAGTGAAGAGAGAGGTCAGAGGGTAGAGGGTGGAGAAAGAATTTAGACAGGATTTAATCAGAAAAATTAAAACAGTAACGGAGAGAAAAATGGCAGATCTGGAAATTAAAAATCTTCACGCGCAGATTGGCGACGTGAAAATTCTGAAGGGTGTGAACCTGGAAATCAACAAAGGCGAGGTGCATGCGCTGATGGGTCCGAACGGGTCCGGCAAGAGCACCTTGTCGAGCGTGATCATGGGACATCCCGATTATGAAGTCACCGAAGGCGATATCCTGTTCATGGGGGAAAGCATTCTGGAAATGGACCCGGAGGAGCGCGCCAAAGCGGGTGTTTTTCTGTGTTTCCAATATCCGGTGGCCGTGCCCGGGGTAAGCATCTCCAGCTTTTTGAAAAAAGCGGTGGATGCGCGTCATCCCGAAGGCAAGGCCCCGAGCGGTCCATTTCTGAAGGAAATGCGCGAAAACATGGCGTTTCTGGAAATGGATGCCTCCTTTGCGAACCGCGGGCTGAACGAGGGCTTTTCCGGCGGTGAGAAAAAACGCATGGAAATTCTGCAGATGATGATGTTCAAACCGGGCATGGTGATCATGGACGAGACCGATTCCGGGCTGGATATTGATGCGCTGAGGATTGTCTCCAAAGGCGTGAACAAAATGAAGAACGACGACATGGGTCTGTTGGTCATTACGCATTACGAGCGGATTCTGACCTACATCAAACCCGATCATCTGCACATCCTCATGGAGGGGCGCGTGGTGATGTCCGGCGGTCCGGATCTCGTGAAGGAACTGGAAGAAAAAGGCTACGACTGGGTTCGTGAACAAGCCGCCGCAACGGCCTAATCAAACCTAAAGGAGGTTTATCATGCCTGAATTTGACACCGACAGTAAATTGGCTCAGGAATATAAATACGGTTTTTATACCGATATTGAGCAGGAAACGATTCCCAAGGGGCTGAGTGAAGACGTGGTCCGCATAATTTCGGCGAAAAAAGAAGAGCCGGAATGGATGCTGGAGTGGCGGCTGAAAGCCTACCGCCGCTGGCTGAAAATGAGCGAGCCCCGCTGGGCCTATCTGGATTATCCAAAGATTGATTATCAGGATATTCACTATTTCTCTGCGCCGAAGAAGCAGGAGGAGGGTCAGGAAATGGACCCGGAGTTGCTCAAGACATTTGAACGCCTCGGCATTCCCATGAACGAGCGGGAAGCCCTTTCCGGCGTGGCGATGGATGTGGTGTTCGATTCGGTTTCGGTGGGGACCACCCACACCGAGCTGCTGGAAAAAGAAGGGATTATTTTCTGCAGTATTTCCGAAGCGATTCAGAAGCATCCGGATCTGGTGAAACAGTATTTGGGCACGGTGGTTCCTCCGTCGGACAACTTTTTTGCGGCACTGAATTCGGCGGTCTTCACGGACGGCTCGTTCTGCTTCATTCCGAAGGGTGTTCGCTGTCCGATGGAACTGTCCACGTATTTTCGGATCAACGCGGCGGACACGGGGCAGTTCGAGCGCACATTGATTGTGTGCGAGGACGACGCCTACTGCTCCTATCTGGAAGGATGCACGGCACCGGCGCGGGATAACAATCAGTTGCACGCGGCGGTGGTGGAAATCGTGGCCTTGAACAATGCCGAAGTGAAATACTCCACGGTTCAGAACTGGTATGCCGGGGATGAAAACGGCAAAGGCGGGATTTACAACTTCGTCACCAAACGCGGTCACTGCCGGGGACATCACAGCAAGATCTCCTGGACGCAGGTGGAGGTCGGCGCGGCGATCACCTGGAAATATCCCAGTGTGGTCATGGAGGGAGATTATTCCTCCGGTGAATTCTACAGTGTGGCGCTGACCAATAAAAAGATGCAGGCGGACACCGGCACGAAGATGATTCATGTCGGCAAAAACACCAGCAGCACCATTGTGTCGAAAGGGATTTCGGCGGATCAGTCCAGCAACAACTACCGCGGACTGGTGCAGGTGAACCCCGGCGCGGACAACGCGCGGAACCACAGCGCCTGCGATTCGCTGCTGATCGGCCGCGAATGCAGCGCGAACACGTTTCCGTATATCGAATCGGAAAACGCCAGCGCGGTGCTGGCGCACGAGGCGACGACCTCCTCGATCAGCGAGGAGCAGTTGTTCTATCTGCGCAGCCGCGGGATCGCCGAGGAGGACGCCGCCTCGCTGGTGGTCCGCGGCTTCTGCAAAGACGTGTTCAAACAGCTCCCGCTCGAATTCTCCGTGGAGGCGATCAAACTCCTGGAGATCAAACTTGAAGGCAGTATCGGCTGACCAAAAGGAATTTATCATATGCCCACTTTAGCACTCCCCCCCGCCGTCGAACCGGCGATTCTGCCCGGTTTCGATGAAAACGTTCTCGATGCGGCCCTGAAAGGCGAGCCCGCGCTGTTGCAGGCCAAACGCACCGCCGCGTATGAGGCCTACACCACCATTCAGAATCCGGAGGCCTTCCACGAGGAATACCGCCGGATGGACCCGCGCAAATTCAAGTTCGGGTCCTTCACCCGGCTGGATATTCCGCATCAAACCATCGCTTACAACGCCCAGCCGGTGGACGGGCACTACGATGTGGTGATTTCGGTCACGCCGGAAGGCATTGCCATCGAAGACCGCGGGGACGTGACCGCCTCCGGCAAGGTGCGGGTTCAGACGCTGCAGCAGGCGGCCCTGGATTACACCACCGAGGTGGAGCAGGCGCTCGGCACCGCCATCGAATCCGAGGAGCCCCGCAAGTTTTTTGAGCTGAACAGCGCGTTTTGGAACGTCGGGTTTCACATCCACGTGGCCAAAAACGCGACGCTGGAGCGGGGGATTCTGCTCCGCTACCACAATGACCGCGAGGGGTCGGCCCTGCTGCCGCGTCTGCTGGTGACTGCCGAGTCCGGCGCGGCCTTTGCTCTGGCCGAACAGTTCACCTCGCCGGACGGCGTGGCGACACTCTGCATCAGTGCACGGGAGTTTCATCTGGCGCCGAACGCGGATGTGAAACTGGTCTCGCTGCAGGACTGGGGGTCCGCCGGGATTCATATTGGCGAGGACTGGGCGCGCATCAAGCGGGACGCCAAAGTCGATCTCTTCAGCATGACGCTGGGCGGGAAAGTCAGTAAAATGACAGTCGGCTGCGATGTGTGCGAGCCCAACGCCAACGCCTACCTGGGCGGACTGTTTTTTGCCAACGGCAAACAGCACTTCGACCAGAAGACGCTCCAGTTTCACTCCGCGCCGAACACCTATTCCAACATGCTCTACAAAGGCGCGGTGAAGGATACCGGATACTCGGTGTATCAGGGCATTATCCGGGCGCTGAAAAACTGCGTCGGGGTGGATTCGTATCAGACCAACAACAACCTGGTGCTGGATCCCGGTGCGCGCGCCGATTCGCTGCCGGGACTGATCATTGACGCCGACGAACTGGCGTGCAGTCACGGAGCCACCATGGGCAATCTGGATCCCGAGCAGATGTACTATCTGCGCTCCCGCGGCATTCCCGAGTCTGAAGCGCGGCGGATGCTGGTGCTTGGATTCTTCGAAGAGGTGATCGAACGGGTGCCCTTTGAAACCATGCGCGACCGTCTGCACGAGGTCATTGAACAGAAGCTGAATCCTGTGACGGAGAAATAACATGGCCTGGATGGAAGCCGCAAAGCTTGCCGATTTCAACGGCACCGACCGGAAATACTGCGAACTCACCGACGAGGTGCAGATCGGGCTGTTCAAGCACGACGACGGCAAGTTCTATGCCGTCGAAGTGTGGTGCAGTCATCAGCGGGTGTCGCTGATCAACGGCGATCTGGAGGACTACGAACTCATGTGCCCGCTGCACGGGGCCTGCTTTGATCTGCGGACCGGAAAACACCTCAGCCTCCCCGCCGTAAAGCCCATTGAGGCTTATCCCGTGAAGGTAGAGGGTGACGTGATCCTAGTGAATGTGGAGGAGTGAGGTAGGCGTTTGAGTCGTTTTTCGGCCGGGAATAATGAATAAGCTTGTTTCCTGAATCCGCACAATCTCTTTCGCCACACGATCTTGCACGTCTTCTTTGCAAATATCTCACGGATTCAGGTGTTTGTCTATTTTTCGGGACTTGATTCAATTTTCCCCTTGATGTTCATCCCAATTTTGGGGAGGGTATTCAACACGAACCCGATTGCAGCCATCCAACCAGGGGAGTTTCAAACATGAGAAATCCAATCATCGCGGATAATAAACCGGTCAAGGCGGATTTGACGCAGGGGACTGAGTACTATTACTGCACCTGCGGGCAGTCAAAAAACCAGCCGTTCTGTGACGGGGCACATGCGGGCACAGATTTTAAACCCAAATCTTTCATGGCGGAGGAAACCGGCGAGGCGTATCTTTGCCGTTGTAAGCATACGGGGAACGCCCCGTTTTGTGACGGAACGCACAAAGAATTCACCGGAGATCAGGTGGGACGGGAAGGTCCGGGGGTGTCCGCGTCCGACGATGAAGCCCCTGCCGCGAAAGCCACCCCGGAAGAGCCAACGGTTGAGTTTATTCACCAACTGGCCAGAGAGGGCCTCACCAAGGTTGGCCATCACGGGCCGATGACCTCGATGGGGGTTCCCCGTCACAAACTGCCGCATTGGGATGACTTGCAAATCATGGTGGCCCAAATGGCCGTGAAACCGCTGATGGAGGATGTGCCGGTCGCCACGGAACTGGTCATTGGACCGGAAGCGGAAAAGCCGCTCACGCTGAAGATTCCGCTTTTTGTCTCGGACATGAGTTTCGGGGCCTTGTCCGAAGAGGCTAAAATCGCTCTCGCGCGGGGTGCGGAACTTGCCGGGACAGGCATTTGTTCCGGAGAGGGGGGGATGTTGTCTGAGGAGCAGGCCGAAAATTCCCGCTATTTTTATGAACTGGCCAGCGCCCGTTTCGGGTATCGGGAGGAGCTGCTGAGACGCGTGCAGTGCTTTCATTTCAAGGGCGGCCAGGGCGCCAAGACCGGTACCGGCGGACATCTGCCCGGTATCAAAAACAAGGGGAAAATTTCCGAGGTGCGCGGATTGCCCGAGGGAACGGACGCGGTGTCGCCGCCCACCTTCAAGGACATGTCGACCGTGGCGGATTTCGCGCGGTTCGCGGCGCGCGTCCGCGAAATCACCGGCGGCATTCCGGTCGGGTTCAAGTTAAGCGCCAACCACATCGAGCGCGATATTCAGTTTGCCCTGGACGCGGGCGCGGATTACATCATTCTGGATGGACGCGGCGGCGGCACCGGGGCCGCGCCCGAAATGTTCCGGGATCATATCAGCGTGCCCACCATTCCCGCCCTGGCCCGTGCCCGCCGCTGTCTGGACGAGCAAAAAGCCAGCGGACGGGTGACGTTGATCATCACCGGCGGCTTGCGCGTGCCCATTGATTTTGTCAAGGCCATGGCTCTGGGCGCGGACGGAATCGCGCTTTCGAACAGCGCCATGCAGGCTATCGGGTGTGTGGGCGCCAGAATGTGCAACACCAACAACTGTCCCGCCGGAATCGCCACGCAAAGGCCCGAGTTGCGGAAGCGCCTCAATATCGACGCCTCCGCGCAGCGTCTCAACACTTTTTTCCGGGCCTCCGTGGAACTCATGCAGGTGATGGCCCGCGCCTGCGGACACGACGCCCTCCACAAATTCAACCGGGAGGATCTGGCGACGTTTCACCGGGACATGGCCCACCTGTCCGGCGTAAAGTACTCCGGGTTTGAAAGCCTGTAATCGAAAAGGTGGCGTTTTGAATTTCAACGTTCGATTATGCGGATGAATACCGCGGATGTTTACCCGAAGCAGGTGGGCTTTGTGGCGGGGGGGCGGGAGAAAGAGAAACCACTGATAACACTGATATTCACTGATCTTTGGGGCAAGGCATCAATGGGGAGGGGCGGCATTCCTGACGCACACCATGGTATCGCGAATGGTATGAGCTACAGCCTTTTGCCCCGGGCTGAAGTGGACGGTTCACTTACAGGGGTGCGGGGAGGGGCAGGGGGACTTCGAGGTGGTCGACATCGTGGTCGATGCCGTTGAGCGAAAAGGCGGCGGTTTCCCGGAAAAGGAAGGTGAATCCGTGGCGCTCGTAGAGACGGCGGGCCTGTTGGTTATGGGTCTCTACGGTGATGCGGCAGCGGGTCAGGGACCAGGATTCGTGCGCGTGGCGGCAGCTGTGGGCCAGCAGCGCGGCTCCGAGGCCCTGTCCGCGCGCCTCCGGCAACATGAACATGCTGTAAATGAGTCCGTAGATCACGTCGTGTTGACGCCGCATGCCGAGTCCGTTCATGCCGACGAGGGTTTCCCCGAGCCGGATGCCGAGAATGCATTCGCGCCTGCGGGCGGCGATCCGAAGCAGAAAACGCTGATAGTAGGCCTCGGTTTTGGCCAGTTCCCAGTCGGGATCGGTTCCGAACGCGGTCGGGGCCTCCCGCAGTGCCGCATGGCGCAGACGCATCATTTCCGACGCGTGACGGGGCAGGAGGGGGGCGATCTTGTACAGTGGAGTCTTCACGTGAACCCAACACTTACCGTTTTTCGCGGAGACTGAAAGAACGAGTTTTGGAAAAGGAAGGTACAAAACTGTAATTCCTGATGAAAATATTCTACAATAATGTATTTTTTTAAGGCTGTGCTGGAGTGGGATGTAAAAAAAATCTTGTAGAAATGCGGGTTCGGGTGTATTCATTCCTGCCCCAATTTCACTGAAAAACGCCTTGGTTTTTCCTATACGTTTTCAACCCGCTTTTTTCGGTTGTTCTGACGGTTTGTCAGGATGCCGGGTCAAGTCAGCTTTTAGGACACTTTATGGACGCATTACACCGCCCCGCCGGATTTCCCGAACCCCAGGGTCTTTATGACCCTTCTCAAGAGCGCGACGCTTGCGGCGTCGGCTTTATTTGCAACATGAACGGGAAAACCTCGCACAGTATTGTCCATCAGGCGATGGAGATTCTGGTGCGTTTGACCCATCGCGGGGCGGAAAGCGCGGACAACCGGACCGGGGACGGCGCCGGGATTCTGATCCAGACCCCGGATAAATTTTTCCGCCGGGTGACCAAAGAGCTGGGCATTGCGCTTCCCGCCAAAGGCGATTACGGCACCGGTCTGGTGTTTTTGCCGAAGGACGAGGCGGACCGCAAACGGATCAAAGCGAAATTCGAGGAGGAGGTCGCGGCCAACGGTCAGTCGTTTCTGGGATGGCGCAAGGTGCCGGTGAACCGGGAGGTTCTGGGGGAGATCGCGGCGAAATCCGAACCGGAAATTGAACAGATTTTCATCGGCCGCGGTAAAGGCACCGAGGGGCACCGCGCGTTTGAACGCGAGCTGTTCATCATTCGCAAGAGTGTGGAGCAGTTTGTGACGCAGAACAAAGAGATCAAAGACAAGATCACGTTTTATGTGCCGACGCTGTCTTCGCAGACCATTATTTACAAAGGCCTGCTGAAGCCCGAGGATTTTGAATCGTATTATGTGGACCTGTTGGAGAAGGATCTGGAGACCTGTCTGGCGCTGGTGCATCAGCGGTTTTCCACCAACACCTTCCCGGCCTGGCGTCTGGCCCAGCCGTTCCGGCTGCTGTGTCACAACGGGGAAATCAACACGGTGCGCGGCAATGCGAACTGGATGAACGCGCGGCAGTATCAGTTTAAAAACGAGGCCTTCGGAGACCGGATCACCAAGCTGTATCCCATCTGCACGCCCGGAAACAGCGATTCCGCGACCCTGGACAACACCCTGGAGCTGCTGTACCACACCGGCCGCGATTTGCCGCATGCGATGATGATGATGGTGCCGGAGGCCTGGCAGAATCACAAAACCATGCAGGACGAAAAGAAAGCGTTCTACGAATATCACTCCTGCATGATGGAGCCCTGGGACGGTCCGGCGCTGATGCCGTTCAGTGACGGGACCTTTGTGGGCGCGATTCTCGACCGCAACGGCCTGCGTCCGGCCCGCTATCTGGTGACCTCCGATGATCAGGTGGTGATGGCGTCTGAAACCGGCGTAGTGGATATTGATCCGGCGAAAATCATCAAAAAGGGCCGGCTGGAGCCGGGCCGCATGTTCCTGATCAATCTTGAAGAGGGACGGATCGTGCAGGACGCGGAGATCAAGCAGCAGGTGGCCAACCGCAGTCCGTACCGCGCCTGGCTGGATCAGCACATGATGAGCATTCACGATCTGCCGCCCCAGGTGGACCCGGTGCCGATCCGCGGCGAAAAGCTGCTCAAAGCCCAGCAGCTTTTCGGGTACACGCTGGAGGATTTGCGCGTGGTGCTCCGGCCCATGTACGAAAAAGGCGTTGAGGCCCTCGGGTCCATGGGTGTGGACATTCCGCTGGCGGTGCTCAGTGACCGATCTCAGTTGATGTACAACTACTTCAAGCAGTTGTTCGCGCAGGTGACCAATCCGCCGCTGGACGGTATCCGTGAGGAGATTGTCACCTCGCTGATCACCAATCTGGGTCAGGAGCGCGATTTGTTTGAGGAAACGCCGGAGCACGCGCAGATGCTCAAACTGGAGCAGCCGATTCTCAACAGCCGCAACCTGGAGCGGATTCGTTTGTCGACCCGTCCGGGCATCAAAGCCGCGACCTTGAAAATGCAGTTCGACGCGCGCAAAGGCGGCGCGGATCTGGCCAAGGCGCTGGATGCCCTTTGCCTCGAAGCCTCCAAGGCGGTGGCCAAGGGTCATACCATACTGATTTTGTCAGACCGTCATTTGGACGCCGGAAAAATGCCGATTCCGGCGCTGCTGGCCACCGCCGCCGTTCATCATCACCTGATCCGCGAAGGCAAACGCACGCAGTGCGGACTGATTGTGGAAACCGCCGAGGCCCGCGAGGTGCATCACTTCTGCTGTCTCTTCGGATACGGCGCCGGCGCGGTGAACCCCTACCTGGCACTGGCCACGGTGCGCGATCAGGTGAGCCGTGAGGCTCCGCGCGATCTGAACGGCGACAAGGCGGTTCAGAATTACATCAAGGCCGTCAACAAGGGCATTCTCAAAGTGATGTCCAAGATCGGCATTTCCACGCTGCATTCCTATCGCGGCGCGCAGATTTTTGAGTGCGTCGGTCTGAAGCAGGATGTGGTCGACCGCTATTTCTCCGGCACGCCCACCCGGATTGAAGGGGCGGATCTGGACGCGCTGGCGACGGATGTGCTCAAGCGCTTTGACGCGGCCTATCCGGCGCGGGATATCGCGGAGAATCTCAGTCTCGACGTGGGCGGGGTGTATCAGTGGCGCCGCCGCGGCGAGCATCACCTGATTTCGCCGATGCTGGTGGCCATGCTGCAGAAGTCCACCAAAGTGCGCAGCAAAGAGGACTACAAAGCGTATTCACAATTGGTGAACGATCAGAGCCGCAAGCTGGCGACCCTTCGGGGACTGATGGAATTCAAGACCGGCATCCGCACGCCGGTGCCGCTGGAGGAGGTTGAATCCTGGACGGAAATCGTCAAGCGGTTCAAGACCGGGGCGATGTCCTACGGATCGATCAGCCGCGAGGCGCACGAGACTCTGGCGATCGCGATGAACCGGATTGGCGGCAAGTCCAACTCGGGTGAGGGCGGCGAGGAAGAGCACCGCTACAAACCGGATGCGAACGGCGACAGCCGCAGTTCCGCGATCAAGCAGGTGGCCTCCGGCCGGTTCGGCGTGACCAGTTACTACTTGACGCAGAGCAAAGAGATTCAGATCAAGATGGCCCAGGGCGCCAAGCCCGGCGAGGGCGGTCAGCTGCCCGGTCTGAAAGTGAACCAGACCATCGCCAAGGCCCGGTTCAGCACGCCGTATGTGGGACTGGTTTCTCCGCCCCCGCACCATGATATTTACTCCATTGAGGATTTGGCGCAGTTGATTCATGACTTGAAGAACGCTAACAAATACGCGCGGATCAACGTCAAGCTCGTGTCCGAAGTGGGCGTGGGTGTTGTGGCGGCCGGCGTGGCCAAGGGCAAAGCCGACGTGGTGCTGATCAGCGGATACGACGGCGGCACCGGCGCGTCCCCGGAAACCTCGCTGAAACACGCCGGGCTTCCCTGGGAACTCGGGGTGTCCGAGGCGCATCAGACGCTGATGCTCAACAACCTCCGCAGCCGGATCACGCTGGAGTGCGACGGAAAACTCATGACCGGCCGCGATGTGGCGATCGCCTGTCTGCTGGGTGCCGAAGAATACGGCTTCAGCACCGCGCCGCTGATCACCATGGGGTGTATCATGATGCGGGTGTGTCATCTGAACACCTGCCCGGTGGGCATTGCGACCCAGAACCCCGAATTGCGCAAAAAATTCACGGGTTCCCCGGATTCGGTGATCAATTTCTTCCATCTGGTGGCCGAGGAGCTGCGTGAGATCATGGCGTCGCTGGGCTTCCGGACCCTGGAAGAAATGGTGGGGCACAGCGAACTGCTGGACATGCGGGCCGCGATTGACCACTACCGTGCCAGAGGGCTCGACTTCAGCCGGATCCTGCACAAGCCGCAGGTTCCGGATTCCTGGCCGATGCACAAGACCATCGAGCAGGATCACGGTCTGGACAAAGCGATGGACAACGAACTCATTGAGAAATGCGCCCCCGCGATTGAGAACGCGGAGCACACGCATTTTGAGATGAAAATCGAAAACATCCACCGTACGGTCGGCACCATGCTCAGCGCGGAAATCAGCCGCAAGTATGGCGAGGCCGGTTTGCCGGAGCGAACCATTGAAATTGATTTCAACGGCAATGCCGGGCAAAGTTTCGGCGCGTTTCTGGCGCCGGGTGTGGCCTTCCGTCTGGACGGGGACTCCAACGATTACTTCGGCAAGGGCCTCAGCGGTGGTACTCTGGTGGTCTATCCCCCCCGGGTGTCACCCTTCCGGGCCGAGCAGAACGTGATCATCGGCAACGTGGCCCTCTTCGGGGCCACCCGGGGCGAAGCCTTCATTCAGGGCGCGGCCGGCGAACGGTTCTGTGTCCGGAATTCCGGCGCGAACGCGGTGGTCGAGGGCGTGGGCGACCACGGCTGCGAATACATGACCGGCGGACGCGTGGTGGTGCTGGGGCCGACGGGCCGCAACTTTGCGGCCGGCATGAGCGGCGGTGTGGCCTATGTGCTGGACCTGGCCGGCGATTTCCCGGAGCACCGCTGCAATCACGAGCTGGTGGATCTTGAGGATGTTGTCGACCCCGATGATGTCGAGGAGCTGCACGATCTGGTCGAGCGTCATTATCGGCACACCAAATCGAACATGGCCCGTAAAGTGTTGGATGACTGGACCGACTTCCTGCCGAAGTTTGTCAAAATCATGCCGCGGGACTACCGCCTGGCCCTCGAACGGCTGGCGCGCGAACGTGAGCAGGCCCGTCAGGCCGCGATTGAGACCACCGAGGAACTCAACGTCAAACAAAGTTAATTTAAGGAAAAGACATCATGGGTAAAATCACCGGATTTATGGAGTTTGAACGCGAGTTGCCTAAAAAACGCCGTGTTGAAGAGCGTATTCGTGACTATAAAGAGCTGTATCTGCCGATGCCGGAGGAAAAGCGGCGCGAGCAGGCCGGACGCTGCATGAATTGCGGGGTTCCGTTCTGTCACACCGGCTGTCCGCTGGGGAACCTGATTCCCGACTGGAATGATTTGGTTTATTCCGGCAACTGGAAAGAGGCCCTGCACGAATTGCACGCGACCAATAACTTCCCGGAATTCACCGGACGTCTCTGCCCGGCCCCCTGTGAGGAGGCCTGCGTGCTGGGCATCAACGCTCCGGCGGTTACGATTGAGGAAATCGAAAAGTCCATCATTGAAAAGGGTTTTTCCGAAGGCTGGGTGAAACCCGAGCCCCCCGAAAACCGCACCGGAAAGAAGGTTGCGGTGATCGGTTCCGGTCCGTCCGGCCTCGCGGCCGCGCAGCAGTTGAACCGCGCCGGGCACTGGGTGACCGTGTTTGAGCGGGCCGACCGTATTGGCGGACTGCTTCGGTACGGAATTCCGCATTTCAAGATGGAAAAATGGGTGATTGACCGCCGTCTTGAGATCATGGAGCAGGAGGGCATTGTCTTCAAAACCTGCGTCAAGGTCGGCATCGACGTGACCAAAGAGGATTTGGAGAAAGAATTTGACGCGGTGGTTTTCTGCGGCGGGGCGACAAAATCCCGCGACCTGCCGATTGAAGGCCGGGAACTGGACGGCGTTCATTTCGCCATGGACTTTCTGCCGCAATCCAACGCCCGGGTGGAGGGGGACAATGTGTCCGCCCGCTGGGGGGATGAGATTCTGGCCACCGGCAAGAACGTCATCGTGATCGGCGGCGGCGACACCGGATCGGACTGCATCGGCACCTCGATCCGTCAGGGATGCAAGAACGTCGAAAACTTCGAACTGTTGCCGATGCCGCCGGTGGGGCGTCCCGAGTCGCAGCCCTGGCCGTTCTGGCCGATGAAGTACCGCACCAGCACCTCCCATGAAGAGGGATGCGAGCGGCACTACAGCATTCTCTCCAAGCGCTTTGTCGGTGAAAACGGCAAGCTGACCGGAATTGAAACCATTAACATTGTGTTGGAAACGCCCGAAGGCGGCGGTCGGCCGAATTTGAAAGAGATTCCCGGCACCGAAAAGACCTGGGAGTGCGATTTGGCGGTGCTGGCGCTCGGTTTCGTCGGTCCGGAAACCGATTCAATTGTCGGTCAGTACGGATGCGAACTCGACAGCCGCGGAAACGTGAAAGTGGACGACAACTGGATGAGCAGCACCCCTGGCTTCTTCGCGGCGGGTGACTGTCAGCGGGGTCAGTCCCTGATCGTCTGGGCGATTTCCGACGGGCGTGAGTGCGCGGCTTCGGTGGACGAGTATTTGATGCAGCGTCCCACCGTACTGCCCCGTAAACTCGGCGCGGATTTGCCGCGGGTTTGATTCAACGGATGAAGACAGTGGGAGACCACGGATGGAAGACCACGGATAAATCACGGATAGCCTTGCCGGCTAACGGATGAAGTAGGGGCCAGCCCCGCGAATGTCCTTGCCGTCCCGCGAATGGAAATGGAGGAGAATCCAACGGATGGCTTGCGCCGGACAACGGATGATATGCTTTCTTTATCTTAATCTTAATCTTAATCTTAATCGTAATCCAACCCGAATCCGGCCATAAGTACTGGCACGATTTTATACTGAATGGTGAGGATGTTCGTGCAGGCTGAGCTTGCTCGGCCGCCCGCACGCATTTCATATCAGGACCTTGTGGCCCTCCCCCCCCGCGCATCGAGCTTGCTCGTTGCGCGGAAACATCTCATCTTTCAGAGTGGCAAAGATGGGTTTCGATCCACGAGGCAAGCTCGTGGATCGCTTTTTTTGGGGGCAGTTCGTGGAATGAGATGGTTACGCCCTTGCCCGAGCAAGCTCGGAGGGCGTGTGTGACTCTCAAAGAGATTTGACGGCGTCGATGACGGCTTCGGCGGTGAGGCCGAAGTGGGCCCAGACTTCGCTGTGGCCGTCGGAGGGCGCAACCGTGGGATCGGTGATGCCGACATGGGCGAGTTTGACCCCGCTGCCGCTGGCGGCGCTCTGCACGAGGGAGGCGAAGCCGCGGAGGCCGACACCCTTGTGTCCGATGATGCCGTCCTCGATGGTGACCAGTCCGCCGCTGTATTTGGCGATGAGCTGTTCGAGTTCGTTCGCACCGAAGGGGAGTCCGTTGACGACGATCACGTCGACATCGCCGAGCTGTTTGGCCGCTTCGGCGCCGAGGAAGGCGGTTGCGCCCATGGCGAGAATGGCTTTTTTCGCTCCGGTGTTTTCGATCATCGGCGTGCAGGGGGTCCACTTGTCCTCGGGATTGAAGAGGGCGGAGCCGTCGGCTTTGGCGAGGATCGGAAGGTTGTCGCGGGGAATGCCGACGATGCTGGCGCCGTAGCGGGCGCAGGCGTCGTGGGTGGCGATGAACGCGGAACGGGCGTCGGCCGGGGTGTAGAACCGGTCGAGGTAGGGGAGGTAGCCCATGGCAAGGGTGATCCAGTCGAGGGACCAGCCGGAGAAGTGGTCGCGGCCGGTGCAGGCTCCCACGTGGGAGAGATGCATGATGGCGTTGAGGCCTTCGTTGACCCCGTTGAGGTTGCGGGTGTAGCGCCACATTTCGAGGCCCTCGCGGGCAATGCCTTCGAAGAAGGCGGCGAAGGTGGCGAAGACGACCGCATGGGGGGCGTTGTCGGCCATGGCGATGCCGTTGGCCATGAGGGCGGAGACCTGTTCCTCGATGCTCATCTGGAAGTTGTTGTGCGCGGGAATGAAACCTACGGCGTTGGCGAGCTTGGTGGAGGGGTCGAGGTCACAACTGACGTTGAAGAAGCGGTCGGGATAGGTTTTGGCGACGATGGCGTAGCCTTCCTGAGATCCGGCGCGGGGGCTGACGGATTTGCCGACGGCGGGCAGTTCGACTTTGGCGCGTTCGGCGGCGTCGACCACCAGGTTGGCGGAGCCGGGCGCGGGGCGGGTTTCGGTGACCACGACGCGGGGCGCGGCCGCTTCGAGGGCTTCGAGCGCGCGGGTTTCGGCCTCGTCATCCGCAAACAGCGGGTTGGAGAGGACGGAGGCGAGCTCGCGGCCTTTCATGTGGCCGTCGTGATGGCCTTCGCCGCCGGGGAGTTCGTTGACCAGGAAGATGCATTCGAGCATGGGAATGACATCGCGCCAGGACATCAGCGATCCGGGAACCCAGATGGTCTTGCCTGTGTCCACGCCGTGTTCGGCGGCGAATTTGTTGACGACATCCGAGATGCCGTAGGTTTCGCCGAGGCCGGCGACCGTGGTTTCGAAGCCGGTGGGGTAGATCAGGCTGGGCCGGCCGTCCTGAGCGAGCGCGTAAGCCTTTTTGTAGGCCGCGAAGAGTTCCTGTTTGTTGTGCAGGCTGGTGACTTCGATGATTTCGATCCCGAGCGAGGCGATGACTGGCCGCGGATCCTTGTCCATGATGCTCTTGCAGGAGCCGGAGAGCTGAATGCCGTTGCGGTGCATGACAAAGCAGATGGGCGCGCCGTGCAGGTCGGCGCCGTTGAAGCCGTTGAGGGCCTGGCCGGAAATCCAGGCGGCGTCGCCGCAGTGACAGACCGTGAACGCGTCCTTGCCGTGGTAGGATTTAGAGGCGAGGGACTGGCCGACGGCGACGGGGACCATGATGCCGAGGCGTCCGCCGTTCATCTGGGTGCCGCCGGGGAGCCAGGAGACGTGTCCGGCGATGTCGAGGCTGCGGCGGAAGGTGTCGACGACCGATTCCTTGGAAATAAAGCCGAGCGCGGAAAGCGCGCCGTAGTAGCCGATGGAGGTGTGGGCGTGCTCGATCGTGTAGTGTTTGGCCTTGTAGTCGGTGATGGCCAGGGTCATGAGCAGAGAGGGAATGAGTTCGAGTCCGCCGCCGAGGTGGTCGAGTTCGCCGATTTTCGCGAGGGAGGCCAGGGAGCCGAGTGCGGTTGCCGCAGCGCGTTTTTCGAGGGCGTTGAGGGCGGCGACCTGCTCATCGGTGAGCTTATCGGCGCTGAGATCGAGTTGAAAGGGGAGCACTTTGCTTTCCACGGTGCCTTTGAGGTAGGTGGATTGCGCGAGAAGGTTCTGATTGCGTTTGGCTTGGGATTCAAAGGTGTGAGCACCCATGGTGATATTCTCCGATTGTATGTTAAAGGTACGAAAGTGGGGTTTACCTATGAAAAACAGGGGGAAAAGCAAGCGGTTAGGCCCGCATAACCGCCCGGATTTTCATTTTGGCGGCTTCGGCGCGGCTGGCGGGAGTGCCTTCGGATCCGAAGAGAATGGAACGGGAGGCGTTAATCAGGTTCGGCGCGGTGCGGGAGGCGATATCCAGCCGCGAGGGATCGCCGCCCTGGGCTCCGAGGCCGGGTATGAGGAGCGGAATGTCGCGGACCCGGGAGAGGACATCGTCGGACACGTTGGTGAGGCCGACCACGAGGCCGACATCGCCGGGAAGATCCTTTGCGCGTTCGGCGTAGTCCTGAATGAGTTCAAACACGTGGCGGTCGCCGATTTTCTGCAGTTCGATATCGGCGGCACCGGGGTTGGAGGTGACGCCGAGCAGGTACACGCCGCGTCCGGGGGTGTGCAGGAAGGGTTCGATGCTGTCGAAGCCCATGAATCCGTTCAGGGTGACCGCGTCCACATTCCAGGTTTTATAATAGGCCTCGGCGTAGTATTTCATGGTTTCGGGGATGTCGCTTCGTTTGGCGTCGAGCACGATGGGGATGTCATTGGGAATGTGCTGAATGATATGCTCGAGGATGCGGATGCCATCGGAGCCGCGGGCTTCGAAGTAGGCGACGTTGGGCTTGAAGGCGGCGGCGTGGGGCGCGGTCTGCTCGACCACATTGAGGAGAAACGTTTCGAGGTCGCCGGTGATGAGATCGGGACGGGGATCAAGCCCCACACAGAGGTTGGAGTCCACAGCGGCGATTCGATGGGCGAGTTTTTCGGCGTAGGTCATGTGATCCCGGGGGTAAAGGCTGAAGGGGAGAGTTACCATGCCGATTCCTGTCCGGAATGTCAAATCCTGTTCAAAGCAAACCGACCGTCGCGCACTTCGGCCTCGCGGCGGGCGCGGATGGCGTGGCCTGTGTCGGTGAGAGCGGGGTCGCGGAAGGGGATGTTTTTGGGGTAAATCCGGAAGGGGACGGGGTCGACGGGATGCGGAAGCGCGGCGGGGTCGGGGGAGGCCATGGTTCCGCCGCGGTGCGGGGGGACGGCCGGGGTGGCGCCAATGTGAGAGCCGGCCTGGAGGAGTCCGGCCCGCACGGCGGCGGATTCGGAGTAGGTGAGCAGGAGTCCGTCCGGCTTGAGGCGGGCGAAAAGCAGCCGGAAGACATCCAGGGTCCAGCATTCGGTGTTTTTGAGGGGGCTGAACGGATCGTGAAAGATCAGGTCATAGGGTTCGGTAAGGTCGGGGAGGCTGCGCCGGAGATCGCCATCATATCGGGTGATACGGCAATGACGGTCCTCAAAGCGCCCGGTTTCGGCGAGGGCGCGGGTTACCGCGCAGTCGGGATAGAGTTCGCGGGCGCGGAGCCAGGCGTCGGGATCGGCCTCAAGGGTGTCGAGGGTCAGTGGAAAGCACCGCCGCCGACGGGAATCGGGATTTGAAGGCGTAAGACCCGGCGGCGGGGGGGATGGGGTTTTGGGGGATGCGGTGATGGGAATTCCATCACAACACCGCAACAGGTCCCCATCACACCGGGACTCAGACATGGCCGATGCGGCGTGGGCGATGCCCACCGCGGCGCGGCAATTGACGCCCAGGCCGAAGCCGACATCGAGGAGCCGGACCGATCCTGTGGTCAAACGGGCCGCAAGCCGGGAGGGCCGGATGAACTTGGATTCGGCTTCGGAACGGGCGCCCTGCAGGGCGTGATAGGGTTCGCCGAAAAGAGGATGACGGCAGGTGAGGCTGCCGTCATCGGTTACGATTTTTTCTGTGCGGATCGGCTCAGAAATCATCCGTGGATTTGAAAATCCCCACGCGCATGGAGTTCATCGTGTAGATTTCGCGGTCATCCACAAATACCTGACCGTCGGAAATGGCCATCACCAGTTTGCGGTTAATGACGCGTTTGATGTGGACGTGATAACGGACGGTTTTGTTGGTGGGGAGGACCTGGCCGACGAATTTGACTTCATCGACACCAAGGGCGCGGCCGCGGCCGGTGTGGCCCTGCCAGGCGAGAAAAAAGCCGGTGAACTGCCAGGTGGCGTCCAGTCCAAGGCAGCCGGGCATGACCGGATCGTCCTGAAAGTGGCATTTAAAGAACCAGAGGTCGGGGTTGATGTCCAGCTCGGCGATGACTTCGCCTTTGCCGTACCGGCCGCCGGTTTCGTTGATTTCCACGACGCGGTCGGCCATGAGCATGTTGGGAAGGGGTAGTTTTGCGGAGTCGGGTAAAAAAAGCTCCCCGCGGCCGGCGCGGAGCATGTCTTCTTTTCCGTACGAATTTTTGGTGCCGTCTAAAGCCATAAGGATTCTCCAGGAGATGTATAAAGGAATTGTGTTAAAATTGCAGGCGGAATGCCAATGAACGAAAACACTTGTCGATTTAAATCCTTTCGGTCAAGGAAGACTTTCGTTTGTTTCATGTTTCCATGCCGATGCCTGATCTGCCCAATCCCTCTCTGGACGCCCTCGAACTCCTCTTTGCCCACCCGCTCTGGCCCCGGGCGGGGATGGTGTTGCGTCTTCTGTTCCATGCCGGTTTCGCCTGGCTTATGTTCCGCTTCGGGCGGCAGATCCGCCGCGAGGCGAAGCCGCCGGCGAACGGATACTGGCCGAATGCGCTGACGCTGATCGGAGGGGTGTTTTTCGGGGTGCTGGCGTTGCGTCAGGCGGACTGGCAACTGATGGGGCAGCGGAACGAGAAGTTTCTGGCGTTCATGCAGCGCTATGACCGGCGGGAATTCAATCCGGCCCACCGCTTCCGCGCGGGACGGATCACCGACCGCAAAGGACGGACGCTGGCGGGGAGCCGGGTGACGGAGGGGGGGATTCGGCGTGTTTATCCCTACGGTCCGGTGTTTTCGCATGTGATCGGGTACAATCATCCGATTTACGGCATGACGGGTCTGGAGGCAGCCGGGCGGACCCGGTTGATGCGGGGGAGTCTGCGGACGCGCGGGGATTTGGCGCATCTGGGGGCCGCGTTGCTGGACCGGGAAGGACACACCGAGGGTCCGGCACTGACCAGCACCCTGGATGTGGATTTGCAGCTCACGGCGCACACCCTGTTGGAGGGGCGGCGCGGCTCGGTGGTGCTCATGGATGTGCGGACCGGCGATCTGCTGGCCCTGGTGAGCCGTCCGGAATTTGATCCGAACCGTCTGCATCCCCGGCTGTTCTCGGGTCAGACCGAGGGATCGCCGCTGCTGAACCGCTCTTTGGCGGGGCTGTATCCACCCGGGTCCGTGTTCAAGGTGCTGGTGGCGGCGGCGGCGCTGAACGGGGGATTCACCGGCACCCTGGACACGCCCGCGGACGGGTTCACCACCGCGCCCGCCAATCCCAAAATCCGCGATCATGATTATTACATCGCGCGGCAGGCCGGACGGGAATGGCGGGGGCACGGGCGGATCGGGCTGGCGGAGGCGCTGGCGAAATCCTCCAATGTCTTTTTTGCGCAACTGGGCATTCGCACCGGCGCGGGGGCGCTGACCGATGCGATGGACGCGGCGGGGATGCTGAGCCGGTTTTCGATCTCGGAGCGGCCCGAGGCCACCCTGTCCCAGGGCCCGGCTCGTGTGACCGCGCTTTCCGACGCGCGGCCCTACGGGATCGCCCAGTTCAGCATCGGGCAGGGGGATCTGCTGGTGAGTCCGCTGCATATTGCGATGATCACGGCGGCGGTGGCGCGGGGCGGGGAGACGGTTTTTCCCCGGATCGACAGCGCGCAGCCGGTGCGGACCGGCGGTCGGCTTTGCAGTGAGGAGCACGCCGCCGCGCTGCGGTGGATGTTGCGCCGGGCGGTCACCGAGGGCACGGGCCGGGGCGCGGTGATGCCGGAGATCAGCGTGGCCGGGAAAACCGGCACCGCGCAGACCGGCGCGGGACGGGAGAGCCACAGCTGGTTCACCGGATTCGCGCCTTCGGAGGATCCCCGCTGGGCGTTTGCGGTGATTGTGGAGCACGGGGGCTACGGTTCGCGGGCGGCGGTGCCGGTGGCGCGTCAGTTGTTGCAGACCGGGGTCGCGGAAGGGTGGCTGGTTCCGTGAGCGCGGCGAAAGCGAAAGGCGCGAAGCGCAAGCCGACTGGGGGCGGTAAAGGCGCCGGACGTTCGGCGAAGCCGCGCACGCAGGAGGCCCCGAAGCCGGTGTTTTTCTTTTTGGGGATTGTCGGTCTGGTGACGGTTGCGCAGGTTCTGGTGCTGAGCGCCCGGGCGGGGGAGGGGAGGCCGCTGATGATGATGGATATTTGGCCGTATCTGTTTTGGCTGGTGTCCTCGGCCGCGGTGGCGGTGGCGCTGAAGGCGGCGCGGTGGCGCGGATCGGGGGCGCTGCTGGCGGGGATTTTCCTGCTGAGCGGTCTGGGGGTGGTGGTGCGGAGCCGCATGAGCGGCATGTCGCCGGGGGTGACGGATATGCATGTGCTGATTCAGCCGGCGGGCTTTGCGCTGCTTTTCGGAGCCTGGTTTTGCTTTCGCCGCGGACGGGTTGAGCTGCTGCGTCCGTTTTGGGGGCTGTCGCTGTTGCTGATGCTGGGGCTGGCGGCGGGCATGCTGGTGTTGGGCGCGCGCTATCGGGGCGGCCTGTACGCGCCGGGCGGGCTGACACCCACGGAGATTCTGAAACTGTTCGCGGTGCTGGGGCTGGCGGGTTTTTTCAGTCGGCCGAATGCGGATTGGGAGGGGCGCGGCGTGTTCCGGCCTCCGTTGGGGGACACGTTTTTTCTGTTGGTGATATGGGGGAGTCTGGCGGGAATGCTGGTGCTGCACCGGGATTTCGGATTGTTTCTGCTGTTGAGCGCGACGGCGCTGGTGATGTTGATGTGCGCGACCTGTCGGCTGTCCTGGGGGGTGGCGGCGCTGGCGGCGATGGCGGGCGGCGTGTGGGCGGTGCTGCGCTATTTCGCGCACGGCGCGCGGCGGTTTGAGGCGTTTCTGGACCCGTTCTCGGATCCGACCGGCTCCGGCTGGCAGGTGCTTCAGGGGCTGACGGGGATGTATGCGGGCGGGTTGATGGGCATGGGGCTGGGCGCGGGGCGTCCGGAACGTCTTCCCATCGCGAGCAGCGATTTCGTGTATGCGGTGTATGCGGAGGATGCGGGCTTTGTGGGGTCGGTGCTGCTGTTGATCCTGTTTGCCCGGATTTTCCGGAGCGGGGTGCGTATTACCCGCCGTCAGGAGGAGGACTTCGCCCGCCTGCTGGGGGCGGGGCTGGTGGCTTCGCTGGCGGTGCAGACGCTGGTGAACATCGGCGGAGTGGTGAATGTCCTGCCGATCACCGGGATTCCGCTTCCCTACATCAGTCAGGGCGGAAGCAGCTACTGGGTGACCAGTCTGCATTTCGGTCTCCTGCTGGCTTTATCGGACCGCGCGCGCTAATTCCTTTTTTTAGACACTTGCAAATTTCCGGCGGCTCCGTAGCTTGAGGTTATGAAAAAACGGATCTGCTTTTTGTTGTTGTCGTTGAGTTGTTTCGGAGTGTCCGCCGCAGAGACGCAGGTGATTCCGCCGGAAGGGTGGGAACCGGAGGTGTCGCCGCTGGCCTCGGAGTGGGCGGAGCCGGGCGGGCGGTTCCGGACGTTCGCGTCGCAGTATCCGCGGAGTTTTAATTATTATTTGGATCAGAATGTGTTTTCGGCCCAGTTGTTCGGACATCAGTTCGAGACGCTGATCACCCGAAACGGGATCACGTTGGAGCCGGAGCCTGCTTTGGCGAAACGGGTGACGGTGGAGACGCATGAGGATCGGCAGGTTTTCACCTTTGAGTTGGATCCGCGGGCGGCGTGGAGCGACGGGAAGCCGATCACGGCGGAGGATGTGGCCTGGACCTTTAACGCGATTATGGATGACGCGAATCTGACCGGTCCGCACAAGGTGGGGTTGAGTAAGTTTCATCCGCCGGAGGTGCTCGACGAGCGCACGGTGCGCTTCACTTCGACGGAAGTGCACTGGCGCAATCTGTGGTCGATTGGCGGATTCAATATCCTGCCGAAGCACTGGTGGACGGATCAGGAGTTCAACCGGGTGAATTTTGAATTTCCGGTGGTGTCGGGGCCTTATGAAATTGTGCGGCTGAGCGAACCGCGGTCGGTGCTGCTGCGGCGTCGGGAGGATTATTGGAACAAAGACGATCCCCGCGCGGAGCATCTGGGAAATTTTGATGAGATTGAATACCGGTTTTTCGGCGAGCGGGATCAGGCGCTGGATAATTTTCTGCGCGGAGACTTTGATGTGCACGCGATTTACACCGCCCGGTTCTGGGTGGAGCGGGCCACGGGGGAGCGGTTCGACAACAACTGGATTGTGAAGCAGCAGGTGTTTAATCAGAATCCGCAGGGGTTTCAGGGCTTCGCGATGAATATGCGGCGTCCGCTGTTCCGCGACCGCCGGGTGCGCCGGGCGCTGGCGCATTTGCTGGACCGCGAACGGATGAACGCGTCGCTGATGTTTAATCAGTATGCACTTTCGCAAAGTTATTTCGAGGATTTGTATCCGGAGGGGAATCCGAATGAACTGATCCCGTTCGATGTGGAGGCGGCGCGGCGTTTGCTGGCGGAGGCGGGGTGGACGGTGAACGACGCGGGCCGCCTGGTGAAGGACGGTCGGCGCTTTGTGATCAATTTCCTCACGCGTGATTCGGTCGCGGACCGCTTTCTGATGATTTACCGGGAGGCGCTGGACCAGGTGGGCATCGAGCTGAACATCAACCGCAAGGACTGGGCGGCGTGGTCGGCGGATATGCAGGATTTTAATTATGACATGACCTGGTCGGCCTGGGGCGCGGGGGTGTTTAAAGATCCGGAGGCAATGTGGCACAGCCGTCACGCCGACACCCGCAACAGCATCAACATCACCGGCTTCGCGCGGGAGGATGTGGATGAGATGATCGACGGACTGGCGACGGAGTTTGATGTCGACAAGCGGCATGAGGTGGTGCGGAAAATTGACGCGATTTTGGTGGAGGAGGTTCCGTACATTCTGCTTTGGAACAGTGATCACACGCGCCTGCTGTACTGGAACAAGTTCGGGATGCCGGATCACGTGCTGGGCAAATACGGGGATGAGCGCAGCGCGGAGGCGTACTGGTGGATTGATTTGGACCTGGACGAGGAACTCCGCGCGGCTCAGGAGGCGGGGCTGAAGATGCCGGCGCGTCCGTATCGGGTGAATTTCCAGGATTTCGCGCCGTTAATTCCGACGCAGATTGAACCTTCGCGGTAAATTTCGGGTCTGACCCTGCCTATGCAAAACCGCCTCCATTATTTTCTGGTTCGCCTGCTGCTGGTGGGCGTGAGCTTTATGGGGATCATTGTGGTGTGTTTTCTGTTCACCACCCTGGTGCCGGGCGGTCCGATGGAGCAGTATCTGGCGTCGATGCAGGCAGTGGGCGGGGAAACGGCGGGAGGCGGCAGCGAGCTGGCCAGCGCGGCCATGTCGGAGGATCAGCTTGAGTCGATCCGCCGCGCATTCGGGCTGGATCTGCCCACGCATGAACGGTTTTGGAAATGGCTGGTGACGGACCGCATGGGCATGCGGGCGCAGTCCTTTAAATACACCAACCGGACCTCCTGGGAACTGATCTCCTCGCGCTTTCCGGTGTCGTTGAGCTTCGGCATTCCCAGTCTGGTGCTGACGTATTTGATCTGCATCCCGCTGGGCATCGCCAAGGCGCTGCGGAACGGGAAACCGTTTGATCTGGTGAGCAGTTTTGTGGTGTTCACGCTGTACGCGATCCCGACGTTCGCCTTCGGGATGGTGCTTAAAATGCTTTTCAGCGGCACGGTGGAGGGATTTTGGGATATCTTTCCGCTGGGAGGTCACCGCTCGCCGCCGGAAATCTGGGACACGCTGTCGGCCTGGGAGCGGGTGAAGGATCAGACCTGGCATATGTTCCTGCCGGTGCTGTGTTATGTGATCGGAAATTTCGCGGTGATGACGCTGCTGATGAAAAATTCGCTGCTGGAGCAGATCAACCAGGATTATGTGCGCACGGTGCTGGCCAAGGGCGGGACGATGCGGCGGGCGGTGTGGCGGCACGCGGTGCGCAACGCGCTGATTCCGCTGGCGACGGGGATCGGCGGTCTGCTGTCGGTGATGTTTGCCGGTTCGGTGATTATTGAGCAGATTTTTGACATTCAGGGGCTGGGGACTTTGAGCTATGAGGCACTGGTGGGGCGGGATTATGTGCTGTTTCTGGCGATTATCAGTATTCAGTCGATCATAGGTCTGGTGGGCCTGGTGCTGTCGGATTTCTGTTATGTGCTGATCGATCCGCGGATCCATTTCGGAGGGGACCGCTGATGGCGTTTATGGATCCGACCACCCGCGAAAAGTTCGCGCGCTTTCGTCAACAGAAGCGGGCCTGGGTGTCGCTTTGGCTGTTGACGCTGATTTTCGTGACGAGTCTGTTCGCGAATCTAATCGCCAATGACACGCCCTGGCGGGTGCGTTTTGAGGGGCAGAATTATTTTCCGCGCTGGCGGCATGTGCCTCAGGATCTTTTTCTGAATGACGGGGTGATGACCCGTCCCAATTTCCGTGAGATTCAGCGGACGGAGGCGTTTCGGGATCAGCCGGAGAATCGAATGTTCTGGGCCCCGATTCCCTACGGACCGCGCAGCACCGTGAATCCGGTGGATATTCCGGTGGACCGCGAGGTGACGGTGATGCGTCGCCGGGTGCAGCGGGTGGGCAGTGTGAACATCGGGGAGGATTTCGAGGTGATGCAGGGCATGTCGGCGGCCTGGTTTTTCGGGGATGCGTCGGATGGGGCTTTGGCGGGGCGTTCAGTGCCGCCGGAGGTGCGGGAGATTCTCGCGCCCCGTTTCGCGAACGAGGCGTCACCGGGACGGACGCTTTCGGACCCGGACGGGCGGTTTGAGTGGTCGTTTTCGGCGTTTGAACCCCGGGCGCGGGCGCCGAGGCGGGTGCGGGTGACGCTGCGTGAATCGTTTCCGGTCACGGCGGCGGTGCGGGATCAGTTCACGATTCCGGAGGTGGGTGATCCGCGCTGGCCGGGCTGGTGGCATGATGTGCCGGAAGCGGTGCGGGAACAGGTGGCGGATGCGATT
Organism: Verrucomicrobiota bacterium; assembly: GCA_020831625.1. Classification (GTDB taxonomy): domain Bacteria; phylum Verrucomicrobiota; class Kiritimatiellia; order SS1-B-03-39; family UBA6053; genus PXAS01. Next base: position 62,397 of record JAFIGD010000010.1, read on the forward strand.
GAGGAGGTGCGGGTGGTGCCGGTGCGTCCGGTGCGCTACGATGAACCGGGGGGCTACGCCTGGGAGATTCAGGTGACGTTTGAGTCGATTCAGTTTCCGTTCCGTCCGGTGCGGGGGCACCGCATGGGGTTCGATGACAGCGGGCGGGATGTGCTGGTGCAGGTGCTGTACGCGACGCGGATCAGTCTGTCGTTCGGCTTTCTGCTGGTGATCAGCAGTGTGGTGCTGGGAACGGTATTGGGGGCCTTGCAGGGATATTTCGGGGGATGGATTGATCTGGTGGGGCAGCGGCTGATCGAAATTTATCAGTCGATTCCGTTTCTGTATGTGATGATTTTTGTGGGATCGGTGTTCGGGCGGAGTTTTATCTTATTGTTGCTGGTGTACGCGGTGTTCAACTGGATTTCGATTTCGTATTACATGCGGGCAGAGTTTTTGCGGCTGCGGCGTCAGCCGTTTACCGAGGCGGCAAAGGCGCTGGGTTTGCCGACGGCCCGGATTATGTGGTTTCACCTGTTGCCGAACGCGCTGGTGCCGATTATCACCTTTTTTCCGTTCATGCTGGTGGGGGCGATCGGGAGCTTGAACGCCCTGGATTTTCTGGGATTTGGTCTGCCCGCGGGCACCCCGAGCTGGGGAGCGCTGCTGCGTCAGGCCCAGACCGCGCGGCACGCGTGGTGGCTGATCACCTATTCGTCGCTGGCGCTGTTCATCGTGATTCTGCTGACGGTGTTTATCGGCGAGGGATTGCGGGCGGCGTTTGATCCGAAACGGGAGGCCCATTGGGAAGCGTAATGGGAAGCATAATGGAAAGCGTAATGACTCAGGAACCCTTGTTGACGGTGAAAAATTTGTCGGTTTCTTTTCAGACCGATGACCGCTTTGTGCGCGCGGTGGACGATGTGTCCTTTGAGGTGAGACCCGGCGAGGTGCTGGGGCTGGTGGGGGAGTCGGGCAGCGGCAAGACGGTGACAGGCATGTCGATTCTGCGTTTGAATCCCAGACCGCCTGCGACCTATGAGGGGGGCGAGATTTGGTTTGAGGGGCAGGATCTGTTGAAAGTGAAGCCGGAGGATCTGCGGAAAATCCGGGGCTCGAAAATCAGCGCGATTTTTCAGGAGCCGATGACCGCGCTGTCGCCGCTGAAGACGGTGGGGGATCAGTTGCGGGAATTGCTGGATATTCACCGTTCGGACTGGACGCGGAAGGAGAAGGACTCGTTTGTGGTGGAGTGGCTGGCGAAGGTGGGGATTCCGGAGCCGGATGCGCGGCGGCATCAATATCCGTTCCAGTTCAGTGGCGGGATGCGGCAGCGGGTGACCATTGCCATGGCGCTGATGTTGGAGCCGAGGCTGGTGATCGCGGACGAGCCCACGACCGCCCTGGATGTGACCCTGCAGGCGCAGGTGTTTGATTTGATGATGAAGATGAAGTCGGCGAAGACTTCGCTGATCTTTATTACCCACGACATGGGGGTGGTGTGGGAACTGTGCGACCGGGTGCTGGTGATGAAGGATGCGAAGCTGGTGGAGGAGGGGGAGGCGGTGAGTCTTTTCGCTTCGCCGAGTGAGGCGTACACCCGGAAGCTGCTCAATGCGGTGCCGAGTCTGCAAGATCCGCCGGTGCGGGAGCTGCCGGAATTCGAGAATGCGCCGCTGGTCGAGACCCGGGGGCTGTGCACCTGGTTTCCGGTGAAGGGCGGGGTTCTTTCGCGCACGCGGGGGCATGTGAAGGCGGTGGACGCGGTGACCATGCGGATTCGTTCGGGAGAGACGCTTGGGGTCGTCGGCGAATCCGGCAGCGGCAAGTCCACGCTGGGCCGCACGCTGATCGGCCTGGAGGCGGCCACGGGCGGGGAGATGTTTTTTCAGGGCAAGAGCCTGAACGGTCTGCGCGGGAAAGCCTGGCAACCGGTGCGGCGGAACATGCAAATGATTTTTCAGGATCCCTATTCCAGTTTGAACGGACGCTTGAAGATTCTGGATTTGTTGACCGAAGCGCCGAAACTGCATGGGCTCATCGACAAAAAAGACCCCGACTACGCCGCGAACTGTCTGGAGGAGGTCGGGCTGACCCCGGAGATGATGTACCGCTATCCGCACGAATTCAGCGGCGGACAGCGTCAGCGCATCTGCATCGCCCGCGCGCTGGCGCTGCGGCCGAAGCTGATCATCTGCGATGAGGCGGTGAGTGCGCTCGATGTGACCATCCAGGCGCAGATTCTGGACTTGTTGGTGGAGCTTCGGGAACGTCACGGGCTGGCGTATTTATTTATTTCGCATGATTTAAGCGTGGTGAAACGCCTCTGTGATCACGTGCTGGTGATGAGGCGGGGGCAAGTGGTGGAGGAGGGGAGTCCGGCGCGGGTGATCGAACAGCCCGAGCACGATTACACCCGTAAACTACTGGCGGCGGTACCAGTCCCCGGGGACATGTCGAAGCGTCGATAACTTCTGTGCGCACCTGTTGCACATAGAGGTAGAAGGATTACTTGACAACCAGACCAGATCTGGTTAGCTTCATAATATGAAGACATACACAATTACAGAAAGCAAAACGCAGCTATCCTCATTGGTGGAACAGGTTGTCACTACAGGTCAGCCGGTTGTAATTGGCCGGCATGGGCGTCCTATGGTGCAGCTATGTGTTTTCGAGACGAAACAACCGCAACGCATGCTTGGTGCGTATCGGGATCAGATTCAGATGGCTGACGATTATGATCAGTGGCCTGAAGACGAGGCGAAAGCACTAGGTTTAATTTCGGAGTAATGATGTTTTTGTTGGATACCCATACGCTTTTATGGGCATCAAGTCAGCCCGAACAGCTGAGTTCCCGTGTGCGGGATATTTTACTGGACTCTGAAAACTTGGTGTATGTCAGCATGGTGACCCTCTGGGAGCTTTCCATTAAACAAAGCATTGGAAAACTCATCTTACCGAAGGATTTCTTCACCGGAATTTTTGAAACGGGCTATAGGCGGCTGGATATTTCAGAAACGCACCTGTTGCACTATCGCGCCTTACCCCTGTTGCACAGGGATCCTTTTGATCGACTGCTTGTAGCCCAGGCTCAGGCTGATGATTTGGCCCTCATCAGTCGGGATAAATGGATTCAAGCTTATGACGCTCGGACATTCTGGTAAAAACGGTTTTTTCTTCGTCGCCAAACAAAAACCGTTGCTGGACGACGCGGCTGGTGACGTGAACAAAGTAACCACCGGACTTTGGCAAAATCCGCAGTCCACGTTTCAGGGTATTCAACTTGGCGGGGCGGTGATGGATTGACATGTCAGAAACTCCCGGTTCGAGCTGAATGATTTTAAATTCATAACCCTACACCCCCGAAAGACTCCGCCTTCCACGCTTATTTCATTTTTTTGCTGCGCGCACCTGTTGCAGCCACGTTTGTTGCAGCTCCGTTCTCGGCTTGATTTTTCAGTTTGCCGGTGATTAGTTGAATTTATGGCGTATCGAATTCATGACAGTGTGGTCTCAGGCGAACTCGATTTTCGTGTAAAAGGACGGGTGACCGGATATCTTGACCTTTTTGGGTGTGATGTGCCGGTCCATCTGGATCTGAGGGGTTTTCCCAATCCGGATTTGGCGGGCGTGATCCTGCGTTTTAAGAATCCCGAGGCAAATCAACCTTTACCGTACGGAATGCATCCAATTCAGGAGGGGACGACAGGAGATTTGACGGCCTCCCGCAAAAACCGCATCTTGGATTGTTCGGTAGAAGAGGCCATGGCGCTGGCGAAACAAAAGCTGCCTTTTCCTGAGCATTGGGGCAATACGTTGTATTTAGAGTGGTTCAGTTCGTATAACGGCCGGGTGGTGGTTGAAATCGGCGACGCAGAGGTCCATGTCGAAGGTATGCCCACCTGGCGGATGACCGAGGAGGACCAATGCCGGCAACAAGAGGAAATGTTCGATGCTTTCGGCAATTTTATGAATAGCCTTCAAGATGCGATTGACGAGGAGGACCCTGAGGGGTTTGGGGAGGAGTAGTCTTGTTTGAAAAGGATCTCACCGTTCGGGCCGAACCGGTCTCGCACGCCTTCAGACTGCACATCCAGATATTACAGTTAACTATTTCATTTGTGCTTTTACTATGGCGATCTGTGCTCTTTTGGATCGAAGGATGCTTGATTTCTGGCGGGATTTCGGGGAAAAGTAAGCTATGTTTCAACTTTTCTTGTCTGATATGGAAATCGCCCCCCATCCGGCGGATGTGGCGTTGCGTTCGGTCAATGGATGGAGTTTGACGTGTGGGCCCGACTTGGATAGGCTTGGGGGCAAATGGAGATTGGATTATGAAATGTATCGTTTTGTTGTTTTGGTTTGGAGTGAGTGTGCTTTTTGCGGGGGAGCCGCTCCGGATTCTGGCGGTAGGGGATTCGATTACGCAGGGTGGAATTCGGGGGCGTGAGGAGTACACGTATCGTTTGCCGCTGCAGCGGCTGCTGCACGAGCGGGGAACCGCGTTCCGCTTTCTGGGCACGCGGGAACGGGGTTTTCAGCGCGGCAGCTCCTGGCCGGAGGTGGCGGAGGGCGTGCCGTTTCAGCCGAATCATTTCGGATTCTACGGCGGGCGCACGGCGGAGGTGGCGCGGAGTTTACGCGACGAACTGCCCCGGATGGATCCGCCGGATGTGGCCCTGATTCATTTGGGAACGAATGATCTGTCGACCAACCGGGATGAAGAAGCGATCCTGAATCCTTTGCGGGATATTGTGGCGCAGTTGCGGGAGAAAAATCCGGGGATGGTGATTCTGCTGGCTCATTTGAATTTTAATTCCGGGCCGGCCCTGCGGCTTCGACCGAAGGTGGAGGCGTTGGCGGAGGAACTTGATTCGGAGACCTCCCCGGTGCGGACGGTGCCGATGTATCGGGACTGGAATGAAAATCCGAATCATCCGCAAACGGACACCTTCGATTGGCTGCATCCGAATCCGCAGGGACAGTTGAAAATGGCGGAGGCGTGGTTGAAGGTTCTGGACGGGGTTCTCCCGGGAAATGAGCGCTTATGAAATGGTCCTGGTCGGCCTTCGGCACACAGTTTGAGGAGCCTTCGGGTATTTTAGAACTGATGCGGGATCTGGGGGAGGCTCTGGCGGGAGGCGATCCGGATTTGTGCATGCTGGGGGGCGGGAATCCGGCCCCGATTCCGGAGGTGGAGGCTTTGTTCCGTGAACAGTGGCAGACCTTGGCGCGGGATCCGTCCCGCCTGGACGCGGTCTTGGGTAAATACGACACCGCGCAGGGCTCTCCGGTTTTCCTGGAGGCACTGGCGGCGTATCTGAATGCGAAGTATGACTGGGGGATTGGTCCGGAAAATATCGGCATCACGAACGGGAGTCAGACCGCGTTTTTCTATTTGTTCAATCTGCTGGCGGGCGGCGGGAAGAAGATTCTGCTGCCGCTGTCGCCGGAGTATATCGGGTATGCGGATCAGGGGCACGGTCCGGGAATGTTCCGGGCTGTGCACGGGCGTCTGGAGGAAACCGGTCCGCACCGGTTCAAATACCGCATGGACCGTGCGGCGCTGGAGATCGGGGACGATGTGGCGGCGATCGCGGTCTCGCGGCCGACCAATCCAACGGGCAACGTTTTGACAAATGACGAGATTCAGACCCTGTCGGATTTGGCGTTGGCGCATGAGATTCCGTTGCTGATCGACAACGCGTACGGGGCTCCGTTTCCGGGGATTCTGTTCCGCGAGGTGAAACCGGTGTGGGCTCCGCATATTATTTTATCGATGAGTTTGTCGAAGCTGGGATTGCCGGGGGTGAGGACGGGGATCATTGTGGCGGACCGTCCGGTGATTGAGATGCTGACCTCGGTGAACGCGGTGGCGGGTCTGGCGAACGGGAACGTGGGGCAGGCACTGGTGGGGCCGCTGCTGGGGGACGGACGCCTGGACGCCTTGTGCCGCGAGGCGATCCGTCCGTTTTATGCGGAACGTTCGCAACGGGCGGCGGCGGTGTGGGAGGAGGCTCTGGGCGATTCGGTGCCCTGGATGCGCCATGAGGCCGAGGGATCGATGTTTCACTGGATTCGTTTTCCCGGTCTGCCGGTGAAAAGCGCCGAGCTGTATCAGATTTTGAAACGGAAGGGCGTGCTGGTGGTGCCGGGCCATTTCTTTTTCTACGGGCTGGACCGGGATCCGCCGGAGAAGCATGAATGCCTGCGCGTGCACACGGCAATGAATCCGGAGATGACCGCGAAGGGGATTGACATCATCGCCCGGACGGTGCGGGGGCTTAATTGGAGCGGCTAATTGCGAATCGTGCTTGCGGAAGCGGCATAGAGGTTGCATGATAGGAATATGCGCACACGTAACGGCAGTAAAGAGTTCGTTTTTCAGGCTTTGGCCCTGGGAGTGATTGTGATTTTGGTTCATACGGCGTATGAGCTGGTGATTCGGCCGCGGGCGATCGCGGCGATGGAGCGGGCGGCGGAAATCCGGGAGAGTCAGCCGGAAGTGGATGTGCCGCAGTCGCTGTCGGTGATTCTGAAGGATTATGAGCAGGAGGCGTGTTTTATTTTGTTGTTCTGGGCGCTGGCGTCGATGGCGTACAAGGGCAAGCTGTTGCGGAGGGATCTGGTGTTTCTTCAGCGGGATTTTGTGGAGGTGGAGGAGGGGAAACGGATTCTGCCGGTGGATGCGAGGGATCTGAGCCGTCAATTGCAGGCCCTGCCGGAGGATCAGCGTTCGGCGCTGCTGCCGCGGACGCTGCTGGCGGCGCTGCACCGGTTTGAGTCGACCCGGAATGTGCAGGATGTGTCGGAGACGGTGACGCAGTTGTGTTTGTCGGAGGGGGAGCGGCAGGAGTCGGAGTTGAGCATGATCCGCTACATCGCCTGGGCGATTCCGAGCATCGGATTTATCGGCACGGTGCGGGGGATCGGCCTGGCACTGTCGCAGGCGCACGCGGCGGTGGAGGGGGAGATCGGTCCGGTGACCGAGAGTCTGGGAACGGCGTTCAACTCGACGCTGATCGCGCTGTGCTTGAGTATTCTGCTGATGTTTGTGGTGCATCAGTTGCAGTTGCAACAGGAGCGGTATGTGCTGGATGTGCAGGATTATGCGGAGGAGAAGCTGATCCGGCATCTGCACGTGATCCGCGAATCCCGGCGGGAGCCGCAGGAATGAGGCTGTTGGATCTGGATCCGGCGTCGCGGGGTCTGGCGGTGTGGAACGGCGGAGCCTGGCGCTTCGGCGCGGAGGCGCTGGCGGCGTGCCGGGTGGATCCGCAGGCGACCTGCTGGGATGTGTGGGAGGTGCTGTCGCTTATTCCGCTGGGGGTGAACCGGGACGGGGTGCGGCATCGGGCGGATTTGGCGGTGCGCATGCTGCGGGCGGAGGGGGGGGGGGCGGATGCACCGCGGGTGGCGCTGACGCCTTCGGGCTGGGACAAGGAGACCATGGGGGTGTTCCTGGGCGCGGCTTCGGCGGCGGGACTGAAGGTGCGCTGGCTGACCCCGCGGGCTGGGGTGGTGGTGTCGAAATTGAATCCGGCCGGAGACGCGTGCACGGTGGTGGAATGGTCCTGGAACCGTCTGCAGCGGGTGAAATGGGTCCGCAAGGGGGAAACCTGGCGCCAGGAGGAGATGCGTCTGGTCGCGGATGCGGGGATTCTGGCGTGTTTTCGCCGGGAGGCGCTGGCGGTTCAGGATTTGGCGCTGGAAAAATTCCGATTTGATCCTTTGTATTCGGGGCGGACGGAACAGGCGCTGTTTTCGGGATGGTGGGCGTCACTGCGGGAGGGGACGGAGTGGTCGGTGACGACCCCGGAGGGCGGACGGATTGATTTGTCCGGAGAGCGGACCCGGTTCTCGGCGCTGCACGGGGCGGTGATGGCGGAGGTGTCGGACGCTGAGGACGTGATCGCGCCGATGGCGTTTTTGCGGTTGATGGGGTGGCACCGGGCCCGGGCGGAGCTGTCGGTTTCGGGTCTTGAGGTGGAGGTGGAGGATCATGACGCGGATTCGGCGCGCTGGCGGGAGACGCTGGGGGCGGTGGAGCGGGACGGCGGCGGACCGCGGGCGACGCATGTGGTGATCGACGGGATAGCGGAGCCCTGGACGGGGGAGGCGCGGCCGGGGGAAACGGTGAAGCTGCCGGACGGCCGCACGGCGCTGGCGGTGTATGTCCGGGAGACTCATGGCGCGGCGTAAATTCACGGTCTTCAGCCTGAGTTTTCTCGACTGCATTTGCTGCGGGTTCGGGGCGGTGATTTTGCTGTTTGTGCTGATGAGCGCGCGGTCGGCCACTGTGCGCGAAGAGCGGGTGGAGGATTTGCGGGGGGAGGTGGATCTGGTGGAGATCGAGGTGCTGAATCTGGAGCGGGAGAAGGTGCTGGCGCGGAACGCGCTGGATGAACTGATCGAGGAGATTGAGGAGACGCAGGGGCTGAGCCGGGAGGTGTTGGCGTTGCTGGAGGAGGCCCGCGAGGAACTGGCTCGGTTTGAGGGGGAGACGCTGGCGACCGAGGAGCACGTGAACCAGTTGAAGACGGATTTGCTGAGTCTGGAAGAGGGGCTGAAACGGTTGCGGGCCGGCGCGGAGGCGGAGGAGGAGGGGGAGGCACTGCGGATGTTCCGGGGGGACGGACGGCGGCAGTATTTGACCGGGCTGCAATTGCGGGGAGAGCGGACCCTGATTCTGGTCGACATCAGCGCGAGTATGCTTGCGGAGAATATCGTGGATGTGTTGCGGATTCGGAATCTGCCGGCGGCGGAACAGAAAGAGGCGGCCAAATGGGTGCAGGTGCGGCGGACGGTGGAATGGCTGCTGGCGAATCTGCCGGCGGAGGGTCAGTTTCAGATCGCGGTGTTTCACGACGGGGCGCGTTCGCTGCTGTCGGACGCCGGCTGGTGGTCGGCGGCGGATCCGGCGGTGCGCGATGCGGCGGCGGAGGCGCTGGAGGCGCTGACCCCGTCCAGCGGGTCCAGTCTGCATCTGGCCTTTGACTGGGCAGCGGGAATGAATCCCCGTCCGGATAACATCATACTGCTCACGGACAGTTTGCCCACGATGGACCGAAGGCCGCCCGCCTTGCGCCGATCCGTCAGTGGCGCGCGGCGGATGCAGTTGTTTCAGGAGGCGGTGCGCCTGATCCCCGCCGGGATTCCGGTGAACACGATGCTGTTTTATCTGGAGGGCGACCCCTCCGCCGCGATCGCCTACTGGCGTCTTTCGGTGGACACCCGCGGCAGTATGCTCACCGTCGCCAAAGACTGGCCCTGATATTCTAAAAACTCGGAATCCGGGGGCGGCGGCGTTCGGTTGGCGCCGGGGCTTCGCCTTCGGGCTGATCGCCTTCCGGTTTTTCAGAGGGGCGGACGGCCCGTTCTGCGGCGGCGCGGGCGCCGGCCTCGGCGATGAGGGTCCAGAGGGCGCGCGCATCCGGTTTGGCCACGGTGCCCTGAATTACGACCGGCCGGAGAAGGGACCGGAAGCCGCTTTCGTCGGGGATTTCCTGAAGAAGACGGATGGACTCAAACAGATTGGCAAGGGGCGGACGGGCGGCTATGGTCAACTCCAGACGAAGCGGGTGCTCGGTCAAGGGTTGATCCTCCACATGGGTCACCTTGCCGCTTCCCCGGAGGCGAAGATCCTGATTGCGCAGGGTGAAATCCGTGAGGGCGAGGTCGAAGTTCGGTTCGCGGTTGACCTCCAGGGAGAGGGTTTCAAATTCGATGGCATTGAAGTAGGTGGCCAGTTGACCGATTGCCTCGACATCGCCCCGGCCTGCCACCAAACCGCCCAGGCGTCCGGTCACCCCGCCCGCCTGGGCGCCTGCGGACACTGCGCCCCGGCGCAGGGCGCGGAGGGTTCCGTTTTCAGCCGAGAATTTGAATTCCCCGGTGATGAATTCCGCGAGGACGCCGAGGTTCGGAGCTTCGCCGGCCGCCCCGCCGACCATGGAGATGACCGCTTCGAGGACCGGTTCCTCCCCGGGGTCCGCATTGCGCAGGAAATTGCCGACATTGAAATCCCGGAAGCTCAGTTCGGTGGACAATTGGTAGGGTTTTTCCGGGTGATCCTCGCGGAAGCGGAGTCCGCCTTTCGCCCGGGCGACGGCGTCATCGATGACGACAGAAAATGTCTCGAGCATGGCTTCCTGTTCGGTGACCGAGGCGAGGATTTTGAGATCCTTGAGGGTGATGTTCCCGGGCAGGATGATCCGGTTGATTTCCAGATCGGCATGCGCGAGCACACCGTCCCAGACCGGGGATTGATCCGGTTCGCGGGAGGCGTGGACGGGTTCACTCTCTTCCGCCGCACCGGAAGGGGCGGGTGCGGCCGCGTCGGGATTGGCGAACGCGGCGGCGAGGGTGGTGAAGTGCTCGCTGTAGACATTCTCGCTTCGGCTTTGGAACCGCGCATCGGGGACCTCTGCGGACAGGTCGAGGGTGAGGCCCAGATCGAAGTCGGTTGTTTGATCCGCGGCGGCGATGCGGAGGGGGCCGGACACGCTGATGCGGTCGGACTCGGCAAGGAGAATCTCCAGCGCGAGGGTGAGAGCGCTGACGGTGTCTCCGGTGTCGGTGACCCGCAGATCCCTCAGCGACAAATCGAGGGAGGCCGTAAGATCACTTTCCCCGCCTTTCGCGTTCAGGGTTCCGGCGAGGACACCTTCCGAGGTATTGCGGAAGGGTTTCCCGAAGGGCTGAGCGAGCAGGGCGGGGAGATTCACTTGCCAATCGGCGGTGAGTTCCACTTCCGGTTCCTGCTGCATGTCGGTGATGGAGCCGGCGGCGCGGAGGCCGGCGATTTCCTGTTCGGCACCGGTGAGAGTTAATTCGCCGAGATCAAAGCTGAGCTCCTTGGGATCGTACGCGGCGGACGGTGCGAGGGAGAGGGTGAGGTCGCTCACCAGGGGTTCGCCGTCCGGAGCGAGGCTCAGGCCGCGCAGGGTGACTGGTTCGGTTGTGGTCAGACGCAGGGTTTGGCCTTCGCCGGAAAGGATCAGGCGGCCGCCAAAGGATTCGATGGTCAGGTTCAGATCGGGTGCGAGTCCGTTGATTAATTCGACAGGCAGGCCGGACAGCGCCATTTCGATGAGCGGTTCGCCGGGGGTGCTGAAAAAGGGCTCGTTGGTCTCAAGGTTGATGCCGAAGACCTGACGGGCATCCATTTGAATAAGGGGCGTTTCGCGGGGGGCGGCCACGAGCAGGCGGAGTTCGCGGACTTCGGCTTTTTCGGGGTTTGCCGACAGGTCAAAGGCGCTGTCGAGCAGGAAGGTGGGCACTGAGGCCAGTTCCGGGCGGAAGTTTTCCAGTTCGTTGGCCTCAACGGAAAAGGTTCCCTGTGTGGAGCTGATCTGAGAGGCGGTGGCGAAGGTGAACCGGCCTTCTCCAGCCGCCCTGGCCCATGCGCCGTTCAAAAGCGGGTCGACAAAAAAGGCCGCCGTGCGTGTGTCGGCATTAATCGACCAGGTGCCGCTGAGGGCGCGCTCCGCGGACTCGAAAGCGGCCTGGAGGGTGACCAGGTCCGCGGCGTTTTCGGCGCCCGGGAAGAGGGTCAGGCGGAGGGAATAGTCCTCTCCGCTGCGGTCGGCGTTCTCAGACAAATCGAGCGCACCGCTTATTTGGAGGGTTTCCGTGCGTTCCTCTAAACGGACATCGACATCGGCCAGCAGTTCGACAAGGATGCCGGTCAGGATGTCTTCATTGCGCAGGGTCAGGCTCAGATCCGTCGTGAGCGAAGCCAGGGGAACAACGGCTTCCGCCTGATGATCCTCATAGGCGAGGACGAGTTGTAGTTTCGGTTGACTTTTCGGGGTAATGTCGTTGCCGGACAGGGTGAGGCGGGCGTTTTGCAGGCCGCCTGGAAGAATCACCAGGGCCTCGATCGAAACGCTGTCGACGATGAGTCCGTGCCATTTGATGTCCTGAAACAGTCCTTCGAACGCTTCGGCGGGGGAGGGCTGCGCGGTTCGGGTCACGGGGGACGGATCCCGCGGGGGGGCGGTAACGGGTTCGGCCGGCGGGGCGGGTTCGAAATCGGTGAGATCCAGGACGAGGCCGGTCAGGCTCAGTTCGCGGATATGAAGTTTGCGGCTGAAGAGTGTTCCCATTAACGGAAAGTCAACGCGCAGGCGTTCCATTGAGATTTTCACGGAGTCGACTTCGCCATGGAGTTGCTCCACGGTCAGGCCGCCCGGTCCGAAGTGCGCTTTTTCGAGAGTCATTCCGTCGGGCAGACCGCGTCGAACCACGGAGGTTTGGATGCCGGCGCTGTTCAGGATGAACGTTGCCGAGAGCAGCACGATCAACAGGATACCGACGAATAAAAACAGAAAAATTTTCAGAAGTTTTTTCATGAGAGACACCTGCAAGGTGAATGTTAACAATAATGGTTTAATCCATACGTTAAAACTATAAGTAAGGTCCTTTGAAAAAGCGATATTTTTTTAGGGGTGTTGGGGAAACGGGGTGTTGGGGTGATGGGGTGATGGGGTGATGGGGTCCCGATAAGATGACTGCGCGGAACGGGCAAGCCCATTCCTTGCGGTTCCGCGGGTTGGAGTCTCTCCGTGAAATGAGATGTTTGCGCTCCACGGGCAAGCCCGTACAGCGCTTTTGGAGATGAAAATTATCATTCCCCACTGTTCCTCAGGCCGGGGGGGCTTTCGGTGAAATGAGATGTTTGCGCACAAGGGACAAGCCCGTAATGCGAGGAACGGGCAAGCCCATTCCTCAATAAGAAAATATGGCTCAATGTTGACAAGAGATTTCGGGTGCATATCGTTTCGACATGAACAAAGCCCACCCTGACTCTATCGTTGTTTTTCACCATGCGCGTTTCACAGTTTTGACAGATCGGCTGATCCGGTTGGAATATGCCGGGGACGCGGTGTTTGAGGATTTATTGACCCTAAGGGTGAGCAATCGCTGTTTGGACCCGGTTCCGTTCCGGCAGTCGGTTAAAGGAAACACGCTGACGCTGAAAACAGGTGCGCTGACGCTGGTGTACACGGAGAACGGCAAGCCGTTTTCGCGGAACAATCTGTCGGTTTCGTTGAAGCTGAACGGAAAAGAGGTGACGTGGACACCCGGAAAGAAGGACGCGCACAATCTCAAGGGAACGGCTAAAACGCTGGATGGTGTGGATGGCTCGACCCAGAAGCACTGGCTGAGCATTGATGACCGGGATCCAAATAAGCCGATTAAAGCCGCCAGTGCAAGCGGGGACTGGATTTGGCAGGGGGATATGCAGCCGTTGCCCTTGTGTGACGGGTTGATTTCGCGTTCAGGCTGGGCGGTGGTGGATGATTCGACTTCGCCGGTGCTCGATCCGGATCTGTGTGATTGGCAACCGTTCCCGCGCGAACGGAATCCCGGTGAGCGGCGGGATCTGTATTTTCTGGGGTATGGTCATGACTACAAGGCGGCGGTTCGGGACGGGGCGAAGGTGTTTGGAGAGCAGCCGCTGCCGCCGCGCTATGCGCTGGGCTATTGGTACAGCCGCTATTGGGCCTATACCGATAAAGAGTTGAAGCAGTTGGTGGAGGATTTCGACCGCATGGACCTGCCGCTGGATGTGCTGGTGATCGATATGGACTGGCACAAACTCGGCTGGACCGGCTACACCTGGGATCCGGACTTCTTCCCGAACCCGAAGGAACTCCTGGCCTGGCTTCGCAGGCGGGGCGTGAAGATCACCCTGAATTTGCATCCTGCCGACGGAGTGTTTGACTTTGAAGACGCGTTTCCGGACATGTTGAAGGAAATGGGGTTGACCCGCGAAGAGCTGCCGGATTTGGAGAAGCATCATTATCCCCTGTATGAGCTGATGGGCCTGGATCCGAAAACCGCAAAACGGATTCCGCTGAACATCAACGATCCGAAGTATATGCGGGCGTATTTCAAGTGTCTGCATCATCCCCAGGAGAAAATCGGGGTGGATTTCTGGTGGATGGACTGGCAGCAGGGCCGGGGCGGAAGTCAGTTGCCGAATCTGGATACGCTGCCGTGGATCAATGAGCTGCACTGGCAGGATCAGGTGCGGAATCCGGCGGTGAAACGTCCGATCAATTTCAGCCGTTTCGGCGGCATCGGCGCGGGCCGCATGCCGGTTGGCTTCTCGGGAGACACAATTGTGACCTGGGAGTCGCTTGCGTTCCAGCCTTATTTCACCGCCACCTCCGCCAATGTGCTCTACGGCTATTGGAGTCATGACATCGGCGGGCATATGGGCGGGGAACTGACCCCGGAGCTGTACACGCGCTGGCTTCAGTTCGGGATGTTCTCCCCGATTTTGCGGACGCACACCTCTAAGTCCATCGATTGCGAACGTCGGGTATTTCATTTTCCCGATCCCGACCGGAGCGTGATGATGGCGACGCTGCGGCGCCGGTATGAGCTGGTGCCTTATCTTTACGGTGAAATGCGTAAATGCGCCGAGACCGGCTTGTCGGTGATCCGTCCGATGTATTACGAATATCCCGAAACGAAAGAGGCGTATGCCTGTCCGAACCAGTATATGTTCGGCGACGATATGATTGTCGCGCCGGTGATTGGGCCGATGGATCCCCGGACGGAGACCGCCAAGGTGAAGGTTTGGCTGCCGGAGGGTGACTGGGTGGATACGGCCCGCGGGCTTACCGTTCAGGGCGGGAAGTGGATGACCGCGGGATACACGCTGGAGGAGGTTCCGGTGTTTGTGCGGCCGGGAACGGTGATTCCCGAGCAGTCGTTCACCCGCCGGCTGAAACCGGGTTCGTATCCGGATCTGGTGTTCCGTGTCTATGGCGGCAAAGAAGGAAGTTGCGAGGTCTACGAGGACGACGGAGAAAGCATGGGCTGGAAACAGGATGAGTGCGCGGTGATCCGGTTCAGTCATCGGAAATCGCGCAATACCCGCACCCTTCGGCTGGAAAAAGCGGCGGGCGACTTCAAGGGCTTCAAAGAGAAGCGGCTGGTGACGGTTAGGCTTGAGGGCATGGCCCCTCCGAAATCGGTGGAGGGCGCGAAATGGCGTTATGACGGCGACACCGCGACGCTCATTCTGGATTTGGGAAAATGCGATCTGAACGCCGACACCGAGGTGGTGCTGACGGAATCAACAGAGGCGCCGGGTCTTAAAGGAATGATGACCCGGCTGGAGAAAGCGCGGGCGTATAACTGTCAGGTCAGTCCGGCGCGTCCGTTTCATGCGGACGAGCGGCTGGCGGTGCGGGCGGCGCAGACCGGAAACCGGATCAGCTTGGATCCTGACGCATTTGCGGAGGAATGGAAACGCCTGCACGAGGATATCCGCCGTTTGCCGAAAGCGCTTAGCGAATACGCCGCAGTGTACCGGAGCAAAGGAAAAGCGCTGGAGCCGTGCGCGTTGACGCTGGACCGGGCGAGAGGTCTGGTGGAGAATGTGGTGGCCGATTTTCAGTGAACCGGTCGGTGGACTTGCTGATCCTTGGAGCCGGACCGACGGGTCTGGGGGCGGCGGCGCGGGCAGAGGCGCTGGGGATGAACTGGCGTCTGCTGGAGGCCTCTCCCGGCCCGGGTGGTCTGGCGTCCTCGTTTGTGGATGAGCGGGGGTTCACCTGGGACCTCGGGGGGCATGTGCAGTTTTCCCATTACGAGGAGTTTGACCGGCTGATGGACTGGATTCTGGGGCCGGAGGGTTGGCTGACCCATGAGCGGGAAAGCTGGGTTCGCTTCGGGGACCGCTGGGTCCCGTATCCGTTTCAGTATAATTTGCACCGGTTGACTCCGGAGGACCGTGACCGGTGTCTGGCGGGGCTGAAGAATGCCAAAGGTGGAAGGGCGGTTTCGTTTGGGGACTGGATGGACCGGTCTTTCGGCGAGGGGATTGCTGAACTGTTTCTGCGCCCCTACAATTTTAAGGTTTGGGGCTTTCCGCCGGAGGAGATGGATTGTCAGTGGATGGGCGACCGGGTGGCGGCGCCGGACATGGCGCGGGTGATGCGGGCGCTTGAGACGGGGGAGGACAACCGGGGGTGGGGGCCGAACGCGGTGTTCCGGTTTCCCAAGCGCGGCGGGACGGGGGCGGTCTGGCGGGCGGTGGCGGACGAATTGCCCCGGAGCCGGATGGCGTATGGCGACGCGGCCGTCTCGGTGGATGCCGCGAACCGCGGAGTGCGGAGCCGAAACGGTGAAGAGTTAAGATATGACAACCTGATCAGCACAGTGCCGCTGGACGGACTGGTGCGGATGTGTCCGGGGGTGGTGGCGGCGGAAGAGGCGGCCAGGCTGCGGTATGCCTCCACGCATGTGATCGGACTGGGATTGAAGGGAACTCCGCCGGAGAGTTTGAGGGGAAAATGCTGGATGTATTTTCCGGGGGTGAACAGTCCCTATTACCGGGTGACGGTGTTCAGTCATTACAGTCCGGAGAACGTTCCGAGGCCGGGAGAGCAGTGGTCGCTGATGGCGGAGGTGTCGGAAACGGTGCACAAACCAGTGGACCGGGAGACCCTGTTGCGTGAGACGGTGCGGGGCTTGAGGGAGGACGGGCTGCTGCCGGAGGATACCGAGGTGCTCAGCACCGTGCACCGCGTCCTGCCCAGGGGGTACCCGGTGCCGTTTTCCGGGCGGGACGGGGTGGTGGATCCGATGTTGCGCGCGTTTGAGGCGAAGGGGATTTATAGCCGGGGGCGGTTCGGCGCGTGGAAGTATGAGGTGTCGAACCAGGACCACAGTTTTATGCAGGGCCGGGAGTGTGTGAACCGAATCCACAGTGGTGGTGGCCCCGAGTGCGAGCCGACTCTGCATGATCCGGTTTCGGTGAACCGGCGGTGATTGCGGGTAAGTGAAGGAGGGACTGCGGATGCTTTGGGGCAGGGGGAAAAGAACACGGTTTTTTTGGGGAAATCTCAGGCCATTTCGCTTGTGCTCTTCCTTTCTGTTCGATTGAATGTTTAGATGAAGGACCGTTCTGACCCTGTTTTCAACAGACTGCCGATGTATTGGGCGGCGCTGCCGTATGTGGGAACGGCTTTGGGGGTGTATGTGTTTGATCAGGGACTGGTGGCGGTGGGGGTGTATCATCTTGGTATTCTGGCGGCCCGGGGCGGATGCCGGTTTCCGGTGCGGAGGGTATTCGGGGGGATGCGCCGGCCGGCGCTGTTCGGTCTGGGGGCCTTGTGTTTGCTGACCTGGCCTTTGCTCTGGATCCTGTGGCCGCATATGGCGCGGTCCGGTGTGGACCTTTCGGCTTTGCTGTCTCAATGGGGGATAACCGGTACCACGGCATGGGTGTTCGCGGTGTATTCCGTGACCCTTCATCCGGTTTTGGAGGAAACCTTCTGGCGCGGCATGTTGCCGGATCAGCTTTGGAGCGACGCGCTTTTCGCCGGATTCCATCTTCTGGTGCTCGCGCCACTGGTGCACGCCGTCTGGCTGCCGCTGGTGTTCCTTGTCCTCCTGACCGCCTCCGCCATCTGGCGGTATTTCGCCCGCGAGACAGGAGGGCTGCTGATACCAGTCCTGACCCACGCCCTCGCGGACCTCGGGGTGCTGCTCGCCGTCCGCGCTTTGGTCGGTTGATGGGATTGGCGCGATGGCTGCGGCGGGTGCTGGAGGGGCGGCCCCCTGCAAGGGGGAGGAGCGCCGGGGGCTGGGGAGCTATAACGAAGACGATCTTATGCGACCTCGCCGCCCGCCCGGAAGGAGCCCGCGACTGAGGACGGATCAGCGGCCAGGTGGGAGCTTGCGACCGAACGCATAAGATCTCTTCGGGATAGCTCCGGGGCAGGAAGCTGGGGGCGTGACAGGTGGTGAGCTTTGGGGCAGAAGGGGGAAAGCTGACCGCCTGGCGCGACACCTGCGCGGCGCTCGGGGCAGGGACTATCGAGGAGCTTGCGACGAGTCCGCTTGGGGTATGGGACCGCCGGGAAGGCGATGGGGTTTGGGGGTAATCGCCTTACGGGCGGGCCGGGGTTCTTAATTGGAGTATCATTAAGTTGTTCAATTTAATTTTTGCAAGAATTACATTTCCAAAAATAGACCCCAGCAGAAATAAGCGAGGCTAAAGAGATTAATCCAGCTACTGAGTCATTTTTGGCAAGAGAAACCAAAAGAAACAATAAAAATACTAAAAAAGAAAAAATTGCTTTTCCAATATAAATATGTTTCTCAGTTTTTGCCCAAAATATGCAAAAAATGTAACATGCTGAACCTATAAAACAGACAAGCAAAACTTTAAATAAATCGGACATTACTATTTCAAAGGTATGCTGTTATGATTTCTAAGATCAGGTGGCAAATTACTGGATTCAGGGGAAAAGCTTGTTCTTTCAGAAAAACGATTAATTTCATTCTTTATCGAATTACCTGAACCAAAACTAATCTCTTGCTTATAGGCATCTACCCCTAGTTCGAAAGATCCGTCCCCAGGAGTGTCATAAAAATGCTCATAATGTTCAACAGTTATATCCGTCATTTCATTAAGTTCTTGTTTAACAAAGCGTTTAACGGTTTGCCAGCCTGTGACAAAAACTATTGAGCGAATCTCGTTTTCTAATTGAACAGAAATTGAAAACGCTGCATTAGTCGATCTAGCTATTTCAGTTCCAATTATAGTTGCTGTGTTATAGTCTGTTACATGCCTTTGACTTTGCACTAAAATTCTTGTTGCTCTTGTTGATACTCTTAAACGTTTACAAAGTCTTGCAGCTCGAAAAACTTTTGTGGCTAGACCAGGACCAGCAGAACCCATTGCAAAGTCAATTAAACCTTCTTGCCATGAATATTCTTCACCAGTTGCCCAAGCAATACCATAACCGAGACCAACGCTCAATATACCTCCGGCAAGGTTGAAAAACCTTCCATCATGGTCATATTGTATAATTGGATTGTTTCCAACAAAACCGTAAACATTGAAGCCTCCTACTTCCCCAATAGGATCCCGATTTGGCCAAAATAAGATCCCTTGAAATGAAAAAGATTCCTCTTGTTGTGGTGTGGAGCGGGTGGTTTGAGGGGCGGCGGTGTCGTGTAGTGATCCGGGGTGATGTGAGATTGCGCAGGTGTGGGTCGGGTGGGTGTAGCTGTAGGGGATGTGTGGGATGCCGGTGGATTCCCCAGGGGTGTTGTAGATGTAGAGGAAGGTGTTTGTGTGGGATGCGGCAAAGCTGGGGGCGTCGAAAAAAGCCCTTAAATATTGGCGAAAAGGATTAAAGCCGTTTGAAAGGTGTTTGACGTTTTGGAGTCGTTGCAGGTACAGGAAGAGGGTGAAGAACGGGAGGAATGCGGTTGGCGAGTCGGTTAGCGCGGGTGGTGTCGTACATGCATGTTGGGTCCGGCACGTCTGGGCGGGGCGTGAGGTTTGCGGCGGAGGTCGTGCCGGGATTTTGACGTTGGAGGGCGTGACGGACATCGTGTTCAAATCATGGATTTTGAGATCGGTAACTCAAGACTTTTTTCGATTTATTGAACCGCGAAGGGCGCGAAGGTCACGAAGAGATGGCTGCGCGGAACGGGGCGAGCCCGTTCCTTGCTTATGTTTGTGGGAGGGTTGTCGTGGAATGAGATGTTTCGCAGCTCCGGGGCGAGCCCGAGGTTGCGAGGGGGGGGAGATGTCTGCGCGGAAGGGGGCGAGCCTGTTCCATGCTTGTGCTTGTTGGGCGGGCTGCGGTGGAATGAGATGTTTCTTGTTAAATGGATGAGGGTTTTGTTGCCTGGAGAATGAGAAAAACGCTGGCGGTCCAGGTGTAGGCTTTGTCGCGGAGGGGGGCACCGGTGAGGGCGTCGAAGTTTTCGGCGAAGCCGGAGCGGGCGCAGAGGGCGCAGTAGCGGCGGGCGATGTCGTCGGCGAGGCCGGGGTCGCCTCCGCGGCGGAGTCCGTCGATGAGCAGATGGGTGGAGGGAGCCCAGACGGGTCCGCGCCAATAGCCGTCGGGGGTGTAATGCGGACTGTCGGGATGTTCGGTGGCGGGACCGAACCCGGTGAGGTAGCCGCGCAGGCGGGCTTTGAGTTTGTTGCGAATGGCTTCGGGGAGGAGGTCGCCGAGGACGAGGGGCATGGTCTCGATGAGGGTGTCGCTGATGATTTTTTCGTTTTCGGGGAGGTAAACGGCGTGGAAGCGTTCGCCGTCCCAGAGGGTGTCGAGGAGCCGGGTGAGGAGTTTTTCGGCTTCTTGGCTCCATGCGGCGGCGTCGTGGTGTTGGCCGAGTTGCCGGTGAAGGTCGGCGAGTTCGCGGCATTGCAGAACGAGGAAGGCGGGCAGGTCGGGGGTGAGCAGGGGCACGCCGCGGAGGAAGAAGGTGCTGTTGTCCCAGCCGCTGTCGTTGCCGTGGAGGTAGAGGGGGAGCCCGCCGTCTTCGCGGACGCGGTGGTTGAGCCACCAGCGGGTCCAGGGTTCGAGCCAGGAGAGGCTTTCGCGGATGCGGTCGGCGGTGAAAAAGTCGGGGCGGAGGGTGCGGAGGCGGGAGAGGGCCCAGCCGTGGATCGGGGGTTTGCAGAAGTTGAAGTGTTCGTGGATGTCGTTCTGGGCATCGGGGAACGCGCCGTGCTCGTTTTGGCGGTCGGCCATGAGCATCATTTGGTCCCAGGCGAGTTCGGGGTGTCCGGGCATGAGGGCCATGGCGTTGAAGGCGTGGTCCCAGCTCCACACGTTGGTCATGTGGTTTTTGCTCATGAGGATGGCGGGGCGCTTGAAGTGGCCGGAGGGATGCACGGTGGCGGCCCAGAGGACCCAGGCGGCGCGGCGGCGGGCGGGTTCGGTTTCGGGGGCTCCGGCGGGGATGCCGTCGAGGAAGGCGGCGAAGGCCTCGCGGACCGCCTGGACACAGGTGTCAAAGGGGCGGAAGCTCCGGGGCAGCCAGGTGCTCAGAAAGAGATCCAGCGCGAGTTCCCAGGTGCCGTCGTCTCCGGGGCCGATGCGGGCCTGCAGGCGGTTGCTGTGTTCGCCCTGCCAGTCGGTGAGGGCTTCGAACTGTCCGGAGAGGGGATGCAGGAGGACTTTGCGGCAACAGGCGCGGGCGTTGACTTCCCACGCGCCGTTCCCGGCCGGATACATGGAGGTGCCGGGGGAGGGTTCGACGTGAAGATCGAGGGTGCAGCCTTCTCCCCGGAAGCGGACGGCTTTTTCGCCGTCGAAGACGATGTCGATGCGGCCCGGGCCCTGTTTGGGTTTCAGGGTGAGGACGGCCTCATCCCAGGCGGTGTCGGGGTCTTCGCCGTTGACGAGAAGTTTGGCGAGGGTGTTGCGGTAGAAGCGGGCGCCGTGGCATTGGCGGAGGTAGAGGCCGCGGCCGCCTTCATCGGGGGAGCTGTCGGCATCCATGCGCCGAAAGACCATATAACTGCCAAATGCGGAAAAGCCTTCGAAGCGGAGATCCTGATGGGGAGAGATGTTCATGGTGTCGGGTTTTGGTCGATTTGAATGAGCATCGGGAAGTTCCGGAGGACATCCGCCTCGTGTTCGGCGGTGTAGAGGAGCTTGAGATTGGGGCCGGCGTCGAGGGTGGCGAAGACGGGGAGTCCTTCGGCGCGGAGGCGGTGGACGCTGTGCAGGTGGGCGGTGGTTTCGGGCAGCCAGTAGATCACGGGAGGCCAGGAGCCGATCATGGTGGCGTGCATGGCGAGGGCGTTGTGCTCGGCGGTTTCGCCGAGGGTGATGAAGTCGTGATCGAGCACGGCGCGGCGGATGCGGGGGAGGTCGTGTTCGACCTGTTTGGGCCAGGCTTCGTAGAGGGGCGCGGTGCGGACGGTGCGCTCCATGGCCTCAGTGGAGCCGACGGGCTTGGGGGCTTCGGAGACGGTGAGGATGCCGATGCGGAATTCGGGCCAGACGGGGGCGAGGGGTTCGGCGAAGGAGTCCATGCCGTCGGGTGAGGAGCCCGCATGCCATTCGACGAAGCCTTCGAAAACGCTGCGGGAGGCGCTGCCGCTGCCGAGGCGGGCGAGGATGCTGCGGAGCTGCGGGGGGAGATTCCATGCGTAGAGGGATTCGAGGGCTTTGACGGCGCAGGCGAAAGCGGAGGCGCTGCTGGCGAGGCCGGCGGCGATGGGGATGGTGTTGTGGCTTTCGATCGCGAGGCGGTGGGCGGGATCGCGGATGAGGTCGAGAAAGGCGAAGAGGCGGCGGAAGGTCCGGCTGTCGGGGGCGACGGCTTCCCCGTTGAGGGTCAATGCATCGGCTTCGGCGCGGCGGAGGGTCATGCGGGTGCCGTGCGCGCCGAGGGAGACGGAGAGGCTGCCGGTGACGGGGAGTTTGAGGCGGGTGTCGCGCTTGCCCCAGTATTTGCAGAGGGCGATGTTGGCGGGGGCATAGGCTTCGCCGGTGTCGCGGCGGGTGTTGCGCGGCGGGAGCAGGCTTTGAATGTGTTGAATCGGATCAGTCATGGACGGTGACGCCTTCGGGGGCGATGTGGACGGGGTAGGCGGTGTGGGTTTGGATTTTCAGTCCGGGCGGGCCGAGGGCGATGACGCAGTCGCCGAGTCCGGAGCCGGAAATTTTGCAGGCGAGGGTGTCGGGATGTCGGTCCAGCGCGTCCAGCAATTCGGCGGTGGCGGGGTCTTCGCATCCGAGTGCTTTTTGACAGGCCCGGTGGTGTGTGAAGCATTCGGCGAGCGCGGGCAGGTCGCCGTTGCGGATGGCGGCGGTGGCTTCCAGGGTCAGGGTGTTGAGGGTTTGGAAAAGGGCGTCGCGTTCGGATTCCCGGCCGGTCCAGCGTTCGTCGAGGAGACGGATGACCTCGGCAGTGGGGGTTTTGTGGCCGACATAGTGGGCGCTGAGCGGCAGGGGTTGAATGAGGGGTTCGATTTCGAGGGGCTCGGCGCGGTAGCGGACGATGCCGCCATACGTTGCGGCGGCGAGATCGGCCCCGGAACCGCGGCCCTGAACGGCGTGAAGCACCGCACGGGCGTCGGAAAAAATCCGGGCGCGGTCCAGGGGTTCCCCGCGGGCGGCGTGGAGGGCGGCGACGGTGGCGACGGTGACAGCGGCGGAGGAGCCGAATCCGATGTCGGCGGAGAAGGCGGCGTCAATGTGGAGGTCAAGCCCGGTGCGGGGGCGGAGGTGGCTGAGGGCGCCGAGGATGAAATGGAAGGGGCGGGTGACGGTGAGGTCGTCGAGTGAAGTTTGGTGCTGGCCGAGCGCGGAATGGAGTTGAATCATCCGGTCGGGGCGGGAGGAAAGGCGGACGGTAATGCGCTGATCGATGGCGGCGCAGAGGGCGGCGTGACCGTGGAGCACGGCATGTTCCCCCGTGAGCATGAGGGTGCCGGGGGCGGAGGCGGTCGCGGAACGGAGGGACGGGGACATGCGCTCAGCCTCTGGAGGCGTTTATGGGATAGTAAATCATTCGCTGAGCTTATTTTGCGGGAGAGGGAATGGCAACTGAAAAGGCGGGGGAAGAAATCCCGGGCTTCTTCTGTTTATCAAAAATAGTATAGGCATCATGACGGGATTTTCGTATATAAAAGCCCTATGACTATACCTCTTACCCATAAGCCAGCGTTGGAGGCGCGCGGATGAGCGCCCGTTTTTCTCTTCGCCATTGGCGGGCGGATCTGCTGGGCGGATTGACCACCGCGATTGTTTCGCTGCCGCTGAGCCTGGCGTTCGGGGTGGCCTCCGGTGCCGGGGCCGAGGCCGGACTGTACGGGGCCTTTTTTGTGGGACTGTTTTCTTTGTTGTTCGGGAGCGCCACGCGGCTGGTTTCGGAACCGACCGGGCCGATGACAGTGTTTATGGCGGCGCTGATCCCATCCCTGATCGCCCGCGATCCGGAAAACGGGCTGGCGATCGCCTTTTCGGTGGTGATGGTGGCCGGGCTCTTTCAAATGGCTCTGGGCGCGCTGAAGCTGGGTCAGTTTGTGACGCTGATGCCCTACGGGGTGGTGTCCGGCTTTATGTCGGGGATCGGCATTTTGCTGATGATTATGCAGCTCCCGGCGATTTTCGGGGGGGAGATGCCGCAGGGCGGGGTGCTTGGCATTTTCCGGGCCCTGCCGGACCTGGCGCGGACGGTTCAGGTCTGGGAGCCGGTGCTGGCGGGGATTTCGCTGGTGATTCTGATCGGATTTCCGGCCCGTTGGCGGCGGGTGTGTCCGCCGCAATTGTTGGTGATTGTGGGCACGGCGCTGATCGTGCTGCTGCTGCCGGACCGGGAGGCGTTGCGGCTGGTCGGCGAAATCTCCGTGGGCATTCCCCGCATTCGAATCCCGCGGTTTCCGCCGGATCTGGTGACCCAGATTCTGCTCGACGGGATGATGCTGGGGATGCTGGGCAGCATCGACGCGCTGTTGACCGCGATGATCAGCGACGGACTGACCCGGGAATATCACGACAGCAACCGGGAACTGGTGGGGCAGGGGCTGGGGAATTTTCTGTCGGGACTGTTTGGCGGACTTCCCGGCGCGGGAGCCACGCTGCGGACGGTGTTGAACATTCAGGTGGGCTCCAAAACCGCGACATCCGGGTTATTCCGGGTGGGGTTTCTGGTGATCTTTCTGTTTGCGTTCTCCTCTCTGCTGCGTCCGGTGCCGATGGCGGCCCTGGCGGCGATTTCGCTGAAAATCGGTTACGATATTCTGGACTGGAGTTTCATGAAGCGCGTGCACCGTGTGAGTGCTTCGAGCACGTTCATGATGTACACGGTCCTGCTGCTGACGGTATTTGTGGATCTGGTGGTCGCGGTGGGCGTGGGGGTGTTTTTCGCAAATCTGCTGACGATCAAGCGGATGTCGGATTTGCATGCGGAATCGGTGCAGACCATCTCCGTGCCCCGCAATGATCATCTGTTGTCGGCTGAGAATAAGGGTTTATTGTCGGGCTGCAAGGGGCAGGTGCTGCTGTTTCAGATGAGCGGACCGATGATCTTCGGCGTGGCCAAAGCGATCGCGCGGGAACATGCGGCGATGAAAATGGCGAAGGTGCTGGTGCTGGATTTGTCAGAGGTGCCGATTTTGGGGGTGACGGTCTGCATGTCGATTGAAAACATGGTGCTGGATGCGAAGACGCAGGGGGTGGATGTGATCGTCACCGGGGCGGCGGGGCGCACGCGGGAGCGGCTGGAAAAATTCGGATTTTTCGCGCATGATCATCTGTTTGAGGAAAGCGATCTCACCGCCGCGCTGCGCTCGGCGGCGGCGCGGGTGGAGGCGAAGACGTCCTGAGGCCGTCTCAGAGAGGCTGTGTCCGTGCGGCTTGAATCAATTTTCGGACTCTTTTACGGTAGGCCCGCTGTCGTTCGGCCGCCTTTTGGGCTTTGTGCTCCCGTGATTTTTGGGGACGCCCGCGTTTCGGGGTGAAAACCTGTTCGGGGATGGTGAAGAGGTTGCGGTGCCGGAAGCTTGCGGGAGTGTTGGCGATCAGCCAGCCTCGGAGAGGGGAGCCAAACCATGGATCTTCTCTGACTCGATTTGAGTCTTTGCACCAATCCGGCCGGGGGATTTTCGCCTGATCGGCAAGCCATTCCGCGTAGGCGGCCAGCATCGCGTCCGCAAGAACGCCATCCTGAAAACGTTCAGCCAGCCGGGGCGGTTCAGGAGTGAGTCGGCTTGCGAATTCTTTGCGGCTGTGAACGCCGCCCCGTTGAATTTCATGTTGCCAGTCCCGGAGATTTCTTCCAAATTCCTCGATCGATGTGGAGGATTCGGCGATGTCCTGAAGCGTTTTGGGTCTGTGGAGTGTTCCGGAGACGTTCATGTCCAGATCTCCCCGATGAGTAGACGAAGGGTTTCTTTTTGCGGAGACGGTATGATGTCGTCCGGATAGTATTTATCGATCCAATCCTGAATTTCGGAAACAGAATGAATGTCCATTTTTCGAATCAAAAACCGTAAATCATCGAGATCTCCGGTATATCCCGGTAACTGAGAGCGGCACGCCAGTGCTTTCATGGCCAGGAGATATCCTGCGGTTGGTGCGGTAAGCTGCAGGCCTGGAAGTTCAATCGGAAGATTTCTCAGTTGTTCAGAAGGCGCAAGAAACGTCCGGACCTGATCATTCAACCAGTCATCCGGTAAATCCAGTTCTTTTGCGACGATTGCGGCAAGGCGCAGCCCCGGGGCACGTGGACGAAATATCGCATCCACATCTTTGGTTGTTGCACGTGAGTCGTAGGCAAGCATCATTAAAGCCCCCCCATAAATACAGCATTCCAATTGAAGTCCCTCGTCTTGTGCCAGTTGTCCAAGACGGGTTAACGCTTTGAGGACAATATTTTGATCCATTTGTCTCATGCTTAAATCATAACGTTATGTTTTAATAAAAGCAATGAATTTATCTTTACCCATGCCCTCTGGGATGTCTGCGCGGAACGGGACGGGCCCGTTCCTTGCTTAAATAAAAACCGCTCCACAGGCGGGCCTGTGGAGCGGTTTTCAGATGTTTATTGAGCGCGGGTTTTACGCGTTGATCTGGAGGAGTTCGACATCGAAGTCGAGGACCTGGTTGGGGCCGATGGAGGCGGGTCCCTGTTCGCCGTAGGCGAGGTTGGCGGGAATCCAGAAGCGGTATTTGGCGCCGGGAGCCATGAGCTGGACGCCTTCGGTCCAGCCGGGGATCACGCGGTTGAGGGGGAATTCGATGGGCTCGCCGCGCTGGACGGAACTGTCGAAAACGGTGCCGTCGAGAAGCCGGCCGGTGTAGTGGACGGTGACGGTGTCGGTGGCTGCGGGTTTTGCCCCTTCGCCTTCCTGGATGACTTCGTACTGGAGACCGCTGTCGGTGGTGGTGATGCCGTCTTTTTCCGCGTTTTCCTGAAGGAAGGCCTGACCGGCGGCGAGGTTTTCGGCGGCGTTTCCGCCGGCGGCCTGCTGGGACTGCTGTTGCATTTGCTGGAAGAGCTGAAAGGCTTCAGCGATTTGTTCCTGGGTGTAGGCGGCGTCTTTGGCGGACAGCTTGTCGCTGAGTCCGGCGAGCATTTTGAGGGGGTGGAGACCCTGCTGCATGGCCTGGCGGGCGCTGTGGCCGCCGGCGGCGTAGAGCATCGCGTTTTCGTCGAGCGCCTGTTGGGTGGCGTCGCGGAAGCCGTCGAGGTATTTCTGCTGCTGCAGTTCGTTGGGAATTTGCTGTTGAAGCTGTTCGCCCTGGGTGAAGCCTTCCTGATAACTGAGGGTTTCGAGGGCGGGCGCGGGGAGTTGATTTAAATCCATGGGGATTTTCCTTTCTGTTTGGGTTTTCCGACCTTCGGAAAACGGATGAAGTTATTTTCCGAGGATCGGAAAATTAGAGGTTGGGTTTTCCGGGGATCGGAAAAGAGGCGGGCGGTTTTTCCGAGGGTCGGAAAACCGGTTCGCCGCCGAGAATTATTCGAAGAAACCGCTTTTGAGCACGAAGACGCGGGAGGCGACGCCGAGGGAGACGTTTTGTCCTTCGTGGTCTTTCATGAGGGAAAGCAGTTTATAGTCGTGGTAGGTGTAGGGGGAGATGCCGAGCCGTTCCTGGACTTCGTGAAGCAGGCCGTTGATCTGCCGGAGGGGATCCCGGTCGGCTTCTTTCTCCATCTGCCGGAGGATGGCCTGCTGATGGGTTTCCCGGGTGGGGTTGGTGTTGGCGATTACGAAAAATAAACCGCCGAAAATGACCAGCCGGATGAGAAATTTGAAGAGTGCTTTCATTGGGGACGCATAGCGCACTTTTTATGTGTTTTGAAGGTTAAAGTGCGGGTTAGCGTTGCATGATTGGGGCTTTCCGGTTAGCCTTCGGGGATTATGAAAGTCCGTGTCCGTAAATTCACCCGTTTTCTCACGTCGTCCCAGGTGCCGTTTGTGGTGTATGGCGCGGTGGCGGCGGCGATGGTGTGCATCTGGCTGCTGCGGAGGTTTCATGAGGATTTCGCGTTTGATTTGTTGGCGGAGCTGATCGGGGTTGCGTTCACGGTGTTTATCATCGACACCCTGCTGGTGCGTTCGAAGACGCGGCGGTGGCGGATTGTTCAGGAGAATGTGGATTATCTGATCGCCCGCACGATCAACCGCCTGCGGGACGGGGTGGCGCTGCGGGCGTTTCAGTTTGAACCGGAGGTGTCGGGGGATTCGCTTTCGTTTTCGGATGAGGCGGTGCGGTCGCAGCGCGCGGCGTTTCTGTTGCGGCTCTCGGGGCTGGAGTCGGGGGCGCTGACGGAACGGCTGTTTGAAAAGGAGTTGTTTTCGAAGGATTCCTACGCGTATTTTAATGAGAAGTCGGAGGAGATTTGGGGGATTCTGAATATGAAGTATTCGGAATATCTGGAGCCTTCCCTGGTCGCGCTGCTGATTGATTTGCACATCCGCCTGAAGGATGTGTGCGGGTATATCCGGCATTATCAGAAGGCGGAGCGCTTTCCGGGAGCGTCTTCGGGCCGTTATCGTGAAACCGGCCGGCGGGGGGCCGGGCGGGAGTTTGTTGAGATTCTGCGGATTTTGAATGCGCTGAAGGAGATGGGGTATTCCCGTCCGCCGGACGCGATGGCGGAGGGGCATTCGCTGTCATAGACCGCCGGGTGGTCCGGTTCGGAGACAGGCGGTCCGGTTTTGTTCGGTGAGAGCGCGGAGGGTTTCGAGGGGAATGTTTTTGATGCGGGCGGCGTGTTCGGCGACGGCGGGGAGTTGGGCGGGTTCGGAGCGGTGTTTTTTGCCGCGGGGATCCTGCCAGGGGGCGTCGGTTTCGAGGAGGAGGCGGTCGGGGGGGATTTGACGGAGGGTGTCCTCGAGTTTGCGGGAGGGCGGGGTGCGGCGGAGGGCTCCGCCGAAGGAGAAGTAGGCTCCGAGATCGATCCAGGCCTTGAGGTTGTTTGTGCCGCCGCCCCAGGCGTGGAGGAGGACGGCGGGCGGGGTGTGTTCGCGGACGGCGGCGAGGAGATCGTCCCAGACATTGCCGACGGCGTGGAGGGTGCAGGGGCGGCGGAGGGATTGGGCAAGGATGAGCTGCCGGCGGAGGGTGTCGAGCTGGCGGGGGTAGGGGGTGTCGGTAAGCTGGCGGTCGAGGCCGATTTCGCCGATGCCGGCGCGGGGGAAGCGGTGAAGGAGGTCGCGGAGGCGGGGCTCCCAGTCGTCGGAGCGGTCGGCGAACCAGGGGTGGAGCCCGAAGTGGGGATGGACGGCAGGGTCGTCGGCGAGGGAGGCGACCTGGAGCCAGTCGTCGGGGGAGGTGCCGTTGACGAGGAAGGCGGTGACGTTGAAGGCGGCGGCGCGGGCGCGGATCTCGGGGAGGGAGCCGTCGGCGATGAATTCCTGGAGTTGGCAGTGGGCGTCGGTCCAGCCGGTGTCGGGAGTGATCATGTTCTTCTTTCAGCGTGGATTATCGGCGTTGTCCAGATGATTCCATTTGTTTGCTGTAGCGGCAGTAGCCTCCGATTTTTTGGCTGCCGATGCGTTTGGCCATGGCGATGGTTTCTTTTTCAATTGCAGGCCGGGCGGTGAAAATGAAACGGGAAATAGATTGATATTGTGGTTCGTTGAACCGGGCCATGAGGTGCGCGTTAACCGCTTTTGACCGATAATGGTACTTTTTTGCCACCGCACGCATATGGATAAATGCGGTGTCGCCAAGTCGTTTCACCAGCAAAATACCGGCGATGTCCCCATCCAGACGAACGACGGCCGAGAGATGAGGGTCGTATGCGTCGGTGGTGTTGGCCAGCATTTGTTCGTGTCCCAGGCGCTCCAGTTCGGCCAGCCCGTGTTCTGCGGAAAGTGCGCGAACGGCGCCGAAATCCTCAGGCCGCAGGGAGGACATCGTAATGCCTTTGGACAGCTTCGTCGAGCCTATGAGGCGGGCGGCGGTTTCGATTCGATTTTCGCCTATATTGTTTCGGAGGCACATCCACCATTCATCGGTGCGGTCACAGGTGAAACCCGCCTCTTCCAAATAAAGACGCCAGGGAGCCTTTTCCGGGAAAACAAGATGGATATTTCGCAAGTCCTCTCTGCGGGCGACCGATTCGATTTCGTTCAGAAGGTCCGTGACATATTCGCGGGTGCAGAACCGGGTTCGAAAACACAGATGCAGCCTGGCGGCATTCTGGTTATGGATTTGCAGGGCCGCGGCGGCGACGATCCGTTCCGGCAGGCCGGAGACCATTATGCGGGGATGAACCCGTCCCCGCAGTTGCGTGCGGGGCCCGAGAAATTTCCAGACCCGCGGGAGTTCGTCGGGCCAGGGCGGGCGGATTTCAACTGGAGGCGGCGCATTCATGAGGTAGTCCGCTGGTGGTGAAGATCAGGGAAAACCGCGCGGGCCATGTTGCCGGCGCGGGGCAGAGAACCGGCCCCGAAAAACGTCTGCAGTTCTCCGGCCGCCGCGTCGGGATTTTTGAGGATATCGTGATAGTTCAGCTCGAGGACCTTGATTTCCGGGCGGGTGCGGAGCTGCGCCAGCACCGCCGTTTCGTGGTGTTGCAGGAGAGCGGTGAGTTCGTCGAGGCCCCGGTCGGCGCCGGGTTTCTGCAAGCGGTTCAGCATCGCCTGCTGGGAGCGGGCGATCTCTTCAAGGGGTCGGCGTACGAATACCACCTGATAGGCATGTTGCCGGGGCAGATGCTCAAGTTGAGCGGAGACGACTTTGACGACCCGCTCGCCGACCTGCTCAATGATGTCCGGTTGCCGGGCGAGGTGTTTGATTTCCTCCCATTCAAAGTATCCCCGGGGATTGTCGGGGTCCGCCGGGCGTTTATCATCCGCCATTGGCTCCATGCCGCCCTCCAGCAGCATTTGCATGAGCATGGAGGTGCCTGAACGGGGAAGACCGGAGACGATTGAAACGGTTTTCCCGGAGGATCCGGGGGGGGATGGATTCGGGAAGGAATAGACCTCAACCGGAGTTTGGCCGGCCCGCCGCCGGGACTGGGTTTGGCGACAGGTATCCCGAAGGGTTTGCAGGAGGGTTGCGGGATTTTCCCGGGGCGTCGGTGGTGACGGGGTGTGCGGGCGCGCGCGGGCCAGGTGTGCCAGGACCTGATCCTGCAGGGCGTTGGAGGCTTTGGGGTAGAGGCGAAGCAGACCTTCCCTGGAATTGTCGAGATTCGGCTCGAAGCGTAGGGCCTCGGCATAGGCCCTGGCGGCGGTTTCAGAATCGCCCAGGCTTTCGGCGGCCTGCGCCACGGTGAGGTGCGCGAGGGGCAGCTCCCGTTTCAGGCTCAAGGCCTTCCGGGCGGCATCCATGGCTTCGGGAGGCTTGTCGCGGCGGAGCAAGGCGCGACTGAGCCCCAGCCAGGCCATGGGATCGTCGGAATTGTTTTTCAGGCTGTTGCGGAAGTGATGTTCCGCGTCGTCGATCCGGTTTTGGTGGAGGGCGATGAGACCCCGATGATTTTCAAAGGCGGTTTGGTCGGGTGACGCGCCGGATTTCGCCTCAAGGTGCTGAGCCGCGGTTTTGATGTCGCCCAGGAGGTAGGCGATGCTTCCGAGCAAGCCCTGAGCCTGCGGATGCTGTTCGCCGAAGTCGCGGAGGACCTCGACGGCCTCCCAGGCGGCGTTTTCCAGGCGTAACGCCGCCAGGGCGCGGGCGACATGAAAGGCGTAGTGGGGCGTTTCCGGCGCCAGGGTGTGGGCCCGCCACAGGTGGGGCAGGGCCTCGGCGGGAAGATCCGCGTCGAGCAGGGAAATTCCGAGATTGAAGGCGGTGTCGCGCTCGGTCATTTCGGTGAGATCTTCATCGGGAGTGGACGGCATGTCGATGTAGCCGAGATCGATGAACTGCCGCAGCAGCGCCTTATTCTCCTCTTCGTCGTTTTGAGCGGATGCGGTCCGTCCACCGCTGATTTCCCGGTCCCAGGTCGGGAGGGTGGCCGGGCGTGTCCCGTCCCCGACCACCTCAAACAGGGCCCGGCCGTCCATGTCTTCTCCGACGGGCAGGTCCAGAAGGTGCAGGAGGGTCGGGGTCACATCGAGTATGCTGACTCCCTCAAGGGTCGTGTTTGGCTGGATGTCGGGACCGGCGACGACGAACATGCCGTGGGGGCGGTGCCAGTGGGCGATCCCCGCCGCGACGTCCGGTGTTTGGTCGGGCCGGAGGTGGTCGCTGAAAAAACCATGGTCGGAAACGAGCATGAGGGTGACGTCGGGGCCGGCATGTTGCAGCAGATCGGCCAGCAGGAAGTCCTGCACCCGGTAGGCCGCGTCGACTACGGAGCCGTAAAAACGCACCTCGCGGTCGGTGGCGCTGCCGCGGCGGGGGGGGCGGTATTCCATGAAATCGTGGCAAATCCAATCGATAAAATGGTAGTAGACGGCGAGGCAGCGCCAGGAGGGTTCGGCGTCCAGAAGGGTGACGGCGGCATTGTGCGCGGTGTAGAGTTCGGCGAGGCGGTAGAGAATTTTTTCCCAGCGGCGGTCATGCTCCATCTGCATTTCCGCCAGGGCGGGGAGGAAAAGGCCCAGCAGGCGCTGATCGATGTCCGCGCTGTTCACGCGGGTATCGGCGAGGCGGTCGGCCCATTCCGGGGGTGTGACCGAACGGGGTGGAACGGGCCACGGGTCTCCGGCCTTTTGCGGAGGGCGGGTGAAAGCCTCGGAAACGCAGACACCCTGGATGTGTTCCGCGGGGTGGGACGCGAACCAGCCGATCACGTGGTTGGGCAGGTTCCGGTCGGAAAGAATATTCCAGAATGCCGGACACCGGCGCATTTGGCTGGAGACGGCCTGGACCTTGCCAGTGGCCGGATTGACCTGGCTGAATCCGAGAATCCCGTGCCGGTGGGGGCGTTTTCCGGTGGCCATACTGTTCCACAGCATCGGGGACAGGTATGGCGGCAGGCTGGCGGAGGGTCCAGAGGCTCCGTTCTTCACCGCCAGAGACAGTTGCGGCAGTTGTCCCGCCTCCATGAGCGGACGGGCGATGCGCCAGTCGCCCCCGTCCCAGCCGACAAGGAGAACCTTGCGCTCAGGCATCGGCCTGAGCCGCGCGGCGACGCCGCTCCATCATGTATAGAGAACCCGCAGCAAGGATTGCCAGCATGACCGTTTGAGGCTCGGGGACTGCCCCGGCGGGGATCGGTGCGCCGCTGTCATCATAGGCGAAGCTGTGAAGAACCATCGAGCTGTTTTCCCTGTATTCGAAATCCGCCCAACCGAAGTTGGGGGTGCCTTCATTATTAAACATCAAGCCAAGAAAACCACGGGTGCCAGGCGCCCAGTTCGCGTCGTTATTTCCGCTTATATTTATGTACGTTAACTCATTAGTGAAGTTTTCGCTTCCCGAAATTAAGTCCTCGGTTGAGAAACGTTTTGCATAATCATCGAGTAAAGCGATTTCTCCTGACGTGTTCTGGTTGAAAAGGACGGGCTTGTTCGTTCCATTATCATAAAAATACAACCGGAATACCTCGCCGCCCAGAGTTTGGTTGGTGGTGGTGGCCCATTGTTCAGACAAGCTGAAAAAGATGGAGTCAGAAGTGGTCGATGCGGTTAGGGGGACTTCCAAGCTGGTGTGGATAATCGCGGCGGGGGCGACAGCGGCTCCGGCAACGGAGGCGAGGGAGAATGTTTTTTGTTTTGTTTTCATGGTAGCGGGTGTTGTTTGATGTGAAATGTTTATGCTGAACTTTCTCTCGAAGACCATTGTCATTGTAAATGATAAATGATGTGTCAACTTGTCTTTTCGGGAAATTCCTGATTATTGGGGGATATGAAGTGGACGATTTATGCGTTTTATAAGTTTTTTGATTTCCCGGACTTTGCGGAGGCCCGGGAGGGTTTGTTGGCGTTTTGCGAGGAGCAGGGGATTTGCGGGAGTGTGCTGCTGGCGGCGGAGGGGGTGAATGGAACCATGGCGGGGTCGGCGGAGGCGATGGAGGGGTTGATGGCGTATCTGGAGGGGCTGGCGGGACCGATTGAGGTGAAGGCGGCGGTGTCGGATGAGAAGCCGTTTCGGAAAACGAAGGTGAAGCTGAAATCGGAGATTGTGCATTTGGGTCGGCCGGATTTGCGGCCGGGGGAGACGGCGGTGGGGCGGTATGTGGAGCCGAAGGATTGGAATGCGCTGATCGCGGAGGCGGGGGTGCGGGTGATTGACACGCGGAATGATTTCGAGGTGCGGGTGGGGACCTTTGCGGGGGCGGAGAATCCGCATACGGAGAGGTTTTCGGAGTTTCCGGACTATGTGGAGCAGGCGCTGGATCCGTCGAGGGACAGGAAGGTGGCGATGTTCTGCACGGGGGGCATCCGCTGCGAAAAAGCGACGGCGCATTTGCTGGAGCAGGGGTTTGAGGAGGTGTACCACCTCAAGGGCGGGATTTTGAAGTATTTGGAGGAGGTGCCCGAGGCGGAGAGTCTGTGGCGGGGGGAGTGCTTTGTGTTCGATGACCGGGTGACGGTGAATCATCGGCTGGAGCCCGGCGAGACGGAGTGCTGCCGGGGGTGTTGGAATCCGCTGCGGCCGGAGGATAAGCTGGATCCGCGCTACGAGGCAGGGGTCAGTTGTCCGCTGTGCTTTGACCGCAAATCGCCGGAGCGGCTGGCGGCGGCGCGTGAGCGCGAGCGGCAGCGGGTGTTGGCGCTTGAGCGGGCGGCAGCGGCGGCGGGAAACGGGTGAGGAATGTTTATGGCGGGTTAACGGTTCAGCCCGCCGGGCCGAGTACTTGCGCTTCGGTGAGACAGATGGTCGACAGCAGGTGGGGATTCAACCACGGATGAACACGGATGAACACGGATAGACACGGACGCTTGAACGCTGAAGTTCTTGAGAAAGAAGGAGCTCTTTATTCCGCTTTTTCATCAACCCCAACATCCCATCATCCTTATGAAACCCATTTGCTTGTATCTTCGTAATCGATTATCCATTCGCCGTTTACTTTCTTTACGCTGTAGATTTTTCCTCCTCCAGTCAAAGGATCTTGAACAACTCCAGTAGTTACCTCCACATGGGTTTCCGACAAAACGGTTATCAATAGAATGGGCTCCGCATTATCAATTTTGTTAATCGCGGTCACGATTTTTACAACATCCTCAACGCTGACACTTATTATCTTCCCGCTGACTTCAACGCCATGAACGGTAATGCTTTGAAAAATTTGGGATACGGCGCTGAAATCGTCAATCGGCATTCCGATATTTTCCTCTGTGTAAAGAACCCCGTCTTTCAGAGTGAAGTACTTGCTCGAAGCCTGCTTTAAGCCAACCCGCCAGCCTGAGAAAAAAACGAAAATACCCAGGCAAAAGGTTACAGAAGATATAACCAGTCTCTTTCTGTATTTCGGTATGGGGTTTAAATTTTTCATTGCGATCGTCGCGCATCACTCGCCCGAGGGAGCCTCGCTGTTCGGTGCGACAGCTGGTCGGCAGCAGGTGGGGATTCAACCACGGATGAACACGGATGGACACGGATGCATGAACGCTGAAGTTCTTGAGAAAGAAGGAGCACTTTATTCCGCGTTTTCATCATCCTTATATTGAATTTCTTGTTGTTTTTTCTGCTTTATGTCCTGATTCAGAAACAACTGCAAGGAAAAATGAAAAACGAGAGGGGGGCCAAGGGAACCGTTTCGTGACGCAATTGCTCTGAAATATTCGCTTGCACCCCATCCGGGGCGCCGGAGCGTTTATCAACGTTATCCCAAGGCTGCGGTCGTTCCTCCCTTGCCTTGGGCTATGCGCTTTGCCCCCGTCCGGGGGCGTGAGACCCGGGGAGGTGGGGTTCTGGTATGGTGTTGTGATGGGATTTCCAGTAGGATCTTATGAATCGTGATCGAAATGGGTGTTTTTGCGATCAGGATTACGATTACGATTACGATTACGAAGAAAATCCGGTTTGGTTGCGGATGTAATCTGCTTTAGGGCATCCCTCAATACCCATTCCCCCCGCCGCCGGGTCAAAAGGTTGAGGCGTCAACCTTTAAGGCTGGCCATGTACGCGTTAACCGTGGCGGTGATTTCGGCAAGCGTGTGTTTGGGCGGCTGGCATCTTTCGGCCCAGGATCTGCCGGGATGAAGTTCGTCCCAGGAGGGTCGTTTCCCTTTGTACCTTCCGCCGCCGGGATCATGGTTTCCGAATCCGTCAACAACCTGGTTCCAAAGCGGATTGAACTTTTGGATCACAAGTGTTTCACCGAGGGATATCCAAATGTCGTCCACGACCAGCGCGCGGTACGTGAAGTCTTTCAGCTCGAGGGATTTGACGGCCTCGATGGTCTTTTTGTGTTCAATCAGCCTTTTTGACAGTGCGGTTGAGTCGAGCGAGGCATCCAGATCTTTGCCTTTGCGCCCGCCTTTCGGGATGGCTTTGCCCACATAAATCGGGAAGCGGGCCAGCGGTCGGTTCAGTTGACTTAACGGTTCGTATAGCTGAAAAGGGCCGGAATAATAGATGGCGTATATTCCCGCGCCGGGTGTACTCTCCACATCGCCCAAAGGTTGCGGTTCACTTTCCAGCAGGGCCTCAACGATGCTTTTTCCAAGATTTATTTTAGAGAGCGGATTGAAAATTGGCGGGGTTTTCATGCGTTTTATTGAGATGCGAATGGATCGATGCCGCCACGGTCTGCGCAAGGCGGACCGGGACCGCGTTTCCAAGCTGTCGCATACTTTCTGTCCATGATCCAGAAAAAATATAGGAATCGGGAAATGTTTGAATGCGGGCTGATTCCCGCACCGAAAAATACCGGACCTGATCATTATCATCCCTCAGCATATTTTCGCCGCCGGGCACGCCGTGGTTCCCCGCCTTGAGGGCTTTGGCGGGTTCATCCCATGCGCTGCCGGTGTGGCCCGGATACGATTTGGCCCCGGGTTGGAGCGCATGGTTTTGAAATTTGGTGTTTTGATTCGGATGCGGGAGGCCTTTCAGAGCGTCCCGGACGGTGTTCCATCTGTCCCGGATTTTGAAAAGCGCGGGTTCGCTTTGAAGGCGGAGGATTCTGGAATTCAGACGCGACGGTGTGTCGCGGGCCGGGGGCAGACCGTGTTGTTTCCAGTATTCTCCGGTGACAAATTTTTGCCGCAGCAACTCATCCTGCGAATGGGTCGGTGACGGAAAAAACCACTCGGTGTTTAAGTCAGACCGGAGGCCGATGAAAAAGACTCTGTGGCGTCTTTGAGGCACCCCGAAGTCGGCGGCGTCGGCCAGATGGATGTAGACCTGATAGGTCAGGCTGTCGGTCAGGCGGGTTTTGGAGGAGTGGTGTTTCTGGAGGCGCTGGAGATTCACGTCCCAGGGCAGATTTTGTGACACCGGAAATTCCGGGTAGGTCAACTGCAGGCGGATAAATTCGACATAGTTGCTGAAGGACTGGCGGAGGAGCCCCCGGACGTTTTCAAACATGAAGGCTTTGGGGCGGAGTTCCTTCACGGCCCGCACGGCCTGGGGGAACATGTCCCGGGTGTCGTCGTAGCCTCTGGCCTTGCCGCCGATGGAAAAAGGCTGGCAGGGCGGTCCGCCGGCCACCAGGTCCACGTGGCCCATTTCGCCGAACTGGATTTCCCTCACATCGGATTCGAGCAAATTCCACTGCGGGCGGTTTAACCGCAGGGTTGCGCAGGCGTCGCGGTTGCGTTCGACCAGCGCGACATGTTCAAAGCCTGCGGCTTCCAATCCAAGCGCGAGGCCGCCCGCCCCGGAAAAGAGTTCAATTGATTTCATTCTTTTTGTATGACAAATCACGCGGCTAAAAACAATACATAAGTTTCATAAAAATGAAATCAGGCGGTTCGGCCCTCTTTTTGGGGAGTGGCGGGTGTTGGGGTTGCGGCGGCGTGGAGCATGCCGAAGAGCATGAGGTAGTTCATGAA
Organism: Verrucomicrobiota bacterium; assembly: GCA_020831625.1. Taxonomy (GTDB): domain Bacteria; phylum Verrucomicrobiota; class Kiritimatiellia; order SS1-B-03-39; family UBA6053; genus PXAS01. Next base: position 100,030 of record JAFIGD010000010.1, read on the forward strand.
GATTTCGCTGTTGCCGAAGTTGTATTCGACGATGCCGTTGAGGAGGAGGGCGAGGACGGCGCAGGCGAGGGCGCCGCGGAGGAGGCGGAGTTCGCGGGGGGCGGGGCGGAAGGCGGTCCAGAGGGTGTAGAGCATCCAGAGGGTCCACCAGGCGACCCCGTGCCAGCCGAGTTCGAGGCGGATCTGCAGGAGGTTGTTGTGGAGGTGGCGGAGGCGGTCTTCGAGGTGGTAGCGCTCGTTGCGGGGGAGGTCGGCGTTGACGTGGTCGATGATGGTGCGGAAGTCCTCGTGTTCGCTGGCGTTGAAGCCCATGCCGTAGGGGTACTGGGGCAGGAGGCGGGGGGCGACGGCCTCCCAGAGGGTGTAGCGGCCGCCGTGGCGGGGGCTGAGGTTGTCGCGGATGTTGTCGAGGCGGGCGCGGACGAAGGGGAGGGAGGCGGCGAAGGCACCGATGAGGATCATGCCGATGAGGGTTTTCCACTGGCGGCTCCAGAGGGTCCATACCGGGAGGACGAGGAGGGTGGCAAGCCAGACGCCGCGTTTGTTGTGGAGGAGGATGCCGGCGGTGATGAGGAGGAGCAGCAGGAGGAGGCCGGCGAGGCCGGGGCGGCGGGATTCGGCGCGGTGGCCGAGGAGGAGGAAGAGGGTGATCATGTAGACCTGAGGGGCGGTCATGTTGCCGGTGTGGAAGAGGGGGGTGCCGGCGCGGACTTCGAGGGGGACGCGGACGAGGTCGTAGAGGGAGAGGATGACGATGCCGAGGAGGGCGGCGCGGATGAGGCGGAGGAGCTGCGCACGGCGGTCCAGTCCGTTGCAGGCGAGGGGCACGGTGAAGATGAGGGGGAAGAGGAGGAGGCGGTTGAGTTTGCTGAGGGTGTTGTCGGGCCGGACGGAGTAAAATACGCTGGCGAGGAGGATGAGGGCGAAGCCGGCGGCGAGGAGGATTTCCGGGCGGTTGAGCTGAACCCGGCCGCGGAGGGCGAGAACCAGTCCCCAAACTCCGGCGATGTAGAGGGGGACCTGGCCGAGGGCGTTGCTGACCGGCAGGAGGATGAAGCCGAGACAGAGGAGGTCGGTGAGGGTGATGGATTTGGCCGGGCGGGTGAGGAGGGACATGGGGAATGGAAGAGTGACGAGTGACGAGTGACGAATGACGAGTGGGGGGGGAGTGACGAGTGGGGGAGTGACGAGTGACGAATGACGAGTGACGAGTGGGGGGAGTGACGAGTGACGAATGACGAGTGACGAGTGGGGGGAGTGACGAGTGGGGGGATTAAGATTAAGATTAAGATTAAGATTAAGATTAAGATTAAGATTACGATTACGATTAGGATTTAATGGGGGAAGAGGAGGTCTCGGGCGGTGAAGGGAGTTGGGAGGGCGGGGGGACGGGAGGGATTGGTTCCGTCCCGGAAGGGCGGGGCGGCGGCGAGGGGGGCGGGAATAAGAATGCGGGTGGCTCCGGTGCGGGTTCCGATCCATTCGTGGCCGGGCAGGTCATGGCGGATCCAGTTGCGGAGGGTTTCGGCGTCGGTGTGGACGAGCATCCAGGTGACATCGCGGGGGAAGAGATGTACGCGCCAGGATTCGGGCGACTGTGGATGGGGCGGAGGGCGGGTGGACAGTCGGGGTATGAGGGCCATGTCGGCCTGTCCGCGTTCCAGCAGTCTTTGGATGAAGGCGGCGCGGAGGTCGGCGGGGGTCGGGGCCTCGGGCAGCAGGCGGAGTCGGCGGATGAGATCCGGCGGGAGGTCGGGGGGATTCTGATCGGGGGGGCGGACCCATTCGACTTCGGCAAAGAGGTTGGTGAATGTCTGTTGGACGGTGTCCCAGGTGAGGGAGACGCGGATGACGGCGCGTCCGCGGGAGCCGGGGCGGATGCGGTAGCGGCTTCCGTTGTCCAGAGGGATGACAGCGGGGTTGGCGGACGCGGGTTCAATGAAGAGGGGGATGTCGGGGAAGGTGCGGCTCCAGGCGGAGGGGTCGGCGCCTTCGGGCAGGGCGAGGATGGGGAGGTCGGGGGAGGCGCGGAGTTCGGCGAGGATGTTCTGGAGGCTGTCTTCGGGCGGGAGAATGCGGAGGGGGCGGAGCAGCGGGGGCGGGACGCGCATCGGGGTGTCGGCGGGGAGCAGCCCGAGGACGGTGAGTTCGGGGCCGTCGGGGTGACGGAGTTGGCGGAGCGGGGGAATGGGGACCTCCGCTTCCGGATACTGGGGCAGGATGCCGACATTCAGGAGGGTCCAGGGGAGCGGGCTGCTTTCGAAAACGGATGGGCCCCGGGTTTGGAGGAGTTCGAGGCCGGGGATGAGGACATCGGGGGTGCGGAGGGAGTCGGGCGCGTCGGGGAGAATGCTGCCGCCGATGTCGATCCAATATCCGTCGGGGGCCTGGCGCTGGATGTGGGTGATGACCCCGGGGCGGCCGGGGGCTTCCCGGCCGGCGGGGAGGATGCCGCCGGTGTCGCCGGAGACCCAGAGGGTGAGTTGCACGGGCCGCGCGGAGGCGGTCAGGGCGCAGAGGAACAGGAGAAGGCCTAGTCCTGAGCGCTTCACGTTATCCCCCCAGAACCTCGCAGATCGCGTCACAGAGCGGGTTGAGGGCGGTGTCGGTGATGCCGGCGACGTTGATGCGTCCGCCTTTGACGATGTAGATGCTGTATTCTTCGCGGAGGCGGCGGACCTGCTCATCGGTGAGTCCGCTGAAGGAGAACATGCCGTTCTGGCGGGTGATGAAACTGAAATCGCGGTCCAGGCCGCGTTCTTGGAGTCCGTCGACGAGTTTTTGACGGAGGGAGTGGATGCGTTCGCGCATGGCGGCGAGTTCGGTGTCCCATTCGGTCCGCAGTTCGGGGTCGTGCAGAATGGTTTCGACGATGGCGCCGCCGTGGCGGGGCGGATTGGAGTAATTGCTGCGGATGGCGGTTTTGACGTGGCTGAAGGCGGCCTCGGCGGCTTCGGCGCTTTGGGCGGTGAGGGTGAAGGCACCGGTGCGTTCGTTGTAGAGTCCGAAATTTTTGGAGCAGGAGGAGGAAATGACGGTTTCGAGCCCGCGTTCGGCGAAGAGCAGGAGGGGGGCGCGGTCGCTTTCGACGGAGACGCCGAAGCCCTGGTAGGCGAAATCGAAGAAGGGGAGCCAGCCGCGTTTTTCGGCGATGTCGGCGATGCGGAGCCATTGTTCGGGAGAGGGGTCGACGCCGGTGGGGTTGTGGCAGCAGACGTGCAGGAGGACGATGTCGGTGGCGGGGATTTCCTCGAGGCAGTGGAAGAGGGCCTCGGCGTCGAGTCCCCGGGTGTCGGCGTTGTAGTAGGGGTATTCTTTGACGTTGAAGCCGGCGGCGGTGAAGATGGCTTTGTGATTGGCCCAGGTGGGATTGCTGACCCAGACGGTGGCTCCGGGGCGGAAGGCGCTGAGAAAATCGGCACCGACTCGAAGACCGCCGGTGCCGCCGGGGGTCTGTGCGGTTTTGGCGCGGCCTTCCTGGATCAGGGGATGATGTCCGCCGAAGAGGAGGTCCTGAACGCCGCGGGCATAGGCGGGGGAGCCGGAAATGGGGAGGTAGCTTTTGGTGAGTTCGGTTTCAAGGAGGCGGAGTTCGGCCCGTTTGACGGATTCGAGGACGGGGGTTTTTCCGCGGGCATCCATGAACACGCCGACGCCCAAATTGATTTTTTTGGGATTGGGGTCGGCTTTAAATGCGTCGGTGAGACCGAGAATGGCATCGGGCGGTGCGGGGGAAATCGTTTCGAACATGAAGGGCGTCCTGTGGGGTGGGGTTGTGTTGCGTGTTCTTTCTATGAGGTTTCGCGGAATTTGGCAAGCGGTTTGCAGGCCGGCCGTTATTTTCAGGGATGGCATTTTGAAAAATATGGGGTATGGGTAAGCCATGGCCGATGAAGCTGATTTTTTACCCGATGCGTCGGAAGTGAATTTGGAGGTGGCGAACCGCACCTTTAAGTATTATATTTTTGACTGGGATAACAACATCCTGCACATGCCGACGCGGATACATTTGGAGCATAAAACGCCGGACGGGATCTGGGAACCGCTGGCGGTGACGACCTCGTTTTATTCGGTGGTCCGCAATGACCGGGAGCATTATCGGCCGCCCGGAGGGGATTGGGAGGAGGCGTTCCGGGAATTCAGGGATTTCGCGAACGATCCGGAAAGTCAGTTTTTGAAAGACACCAAGACGGCGCTGGCCCCGGTGATTGAAGGACGCGAGGAGGGTGGCCCGAGTTTTCATCAGTTCCGGAAAGCGCTGGTGGAGGGGAGGCTGTTCGCGATTGTCACGGCGAGGGGTCATAAGTCGGAGACGATCCGGGCGGGGGTGGCGTATTTTATTGAGAAGGTGCTGACGGAGGCGGAGCGCCGGGAGATGATGCGGAACCTGCGGGGGTACCGGGCTCTCTATGAGGCGGACGAGGCGTGGCTCACCGATGAGGAGGTCCTGTCGCTTTATCTGGATTTAAATAAATATCATGCGGTGACGAGTCCGGAGTTCCGGGCCCAAATGGGCATGAATGCGCCGGGCGTGGATATTCAGGAGGAGGCGAAGCAGTTCGCAATCAAGGATTTTTTGGACCACATTATCCGCATTTGCCGCAAAAGCGGGGTGGACAAGCCGATCAGTGTGGGGTTTTCGGATGACGACCCGCGCAATGTCCGGGCGGTGGAGCAGTTTATCGAACAGGAATTGCACCGGGCGTTTCCGCATGTTAAGTTTGTGGTGTATGACACGTCCGACCCGGAGGTGCCCGACGGGCGGAAAATCGTGGTGACAGGGCAGTTGGAACTGAATTTTAAACCGTAAAACAAGGATGAATGAATGAGTCGGATTTTGAATGTGCAACATGGTCACCCGGAGGCCCCCCGCCTGCCGGAGGTTCGGGTGGAAGAGGATTTGACGGTGGTGATTTTCGGGGGGACCGGGGATTTGACGCGGCGCAAGCTGCTGCCGGCGCTCTACGCGCTGGCGGAAGAGCGGCGGATGCCGGAGCGGTTCCGGGTGGTGGCGTTCGGGCGTCGTGACTATACCGACGAGAGCTTCCGGGCGGAAATGCTGGAGGAAATCCGGACCTATCGGCGGGAACAGGGCTCCGAGGACGCGCTGAAAGCCTTTGTGGAGCGGATTGATTATTTCAAGGGCGAACTCGATGATGCGGAGTCGTATGCCCGCATGTTCAAACAGTTGGACGGCGATGAGCGCTATCCCGCGAACCGCGTGTTTTATCTGAGTACGGCCCCGAATTTCTTTGAACCGGTGACCCGTCAGTTAAAAGAGAACGGATTGATCTATGCGGCTTCGGACGATGCCTGGAGCCGGGTGGTGATCGAGAAGCCGTTCGGGCATGATTTGGTCAGCGCGCTGGCGCTGAACCGGGAGATTCTGCGGTTGCTGGATGAATCGCAGGTCTACCGGATTGATCATTATCTGGGCAAAGAAACGGTGCAGAATATTCTCTCGTTCCGCTTTGCGAACACGATTTTCGAGCCGGTGTTCAACAACCGGTTTGTGGATCATATTCAGGTGACGGCCAGCGAGACGGTGGGGATGGAGTCGGGGCGGGGGGCGTATTTTGATCAGGCGGGGTCGCTGCGGGACATGATGCAAAATCATTTGACGCAGTTGCTGTGTTTGGTGGCGATGGAGCCGCCGAGCGGGCTGGGGTCGGACGCGGTCCGCAATGAGAAGGTCAAAGTCCTGCAGAGCATCCGGGTGCCGACGGCGGAGGATGTGCGGAAGAATATGGTCCGGGCGCAGTATGCCGCCGGGCAGGTGAAAGGGAAAAAAGTGCCGGCGTATGTGGACGAGGACCGGGTGCCGGGGGATTCGCGCACGGAGACCTACGTGGCGGCGAAATTTTTCCTGGACAACTGGCGGTGGTCGGGGGTGCCGATGCTGCTGCGCACGGGCAAGCGGATGGCGAAGAAGCAGACCAGCATCACCGTGCAGTTCAAGAAGCCGCCGATGCAGCTTTTCAGGACGGTGCAGTGCGAGAATGATATCTGCGATCTGACCGAGACCCAGCCGAACATGCTGACCTTCCGGATTCAGCCGGACGAGGGGATTTCGCTGCATTTCGCGACCAAGCGGCCTTCGATGCACATGGTGGTGGAGGATTCGGAGCTGGATTTCCGCTATGATGAGAACTATCAGGGCACGCTGCCGGAGGCATATGAGCGTCTGTTGATGGATGTGATGCGCGGGGACGCGACCCTGTTCACGCGTTCGGACGAGGTGGAGGCGGCCTGGCGGATCATGGACCCGGTGCTGAAGGCCTGGAAGGAGCGGGACGACTATATTCCGCTGCACTTCTACGCGCCGGGCACCTGGGGACCGCTGGCGGCGGATGAACTGTTCGACCGCGAAGTGGGTCAGTGGCGGAATGATTAAGGTGCGTAAGGGTTTGCAACCGGCGTGTTTTCCGGTATAGAAGCGCGCTCTTTGTTATCTTTTTCAGAGGAACTGATTATGGCCAAAACACTTTTTGAAAAAATTTGGGACCGTCATTTGGTCCGGGATCTGCCGGACGGGACGTCTTTGTTGTATATCGACCGTCATCTGGTGCATGAGGTGACCAGTCCGCAGGCGTTTGAGGGTTTGCGGCTGACCGGGCGGAAGGTTCGGCATCCGGAATTGACCTTTTCGACGATGGACCACAACGTGCCGACGGATGAGAACCGGTTGAATATTCAGGATCCGATTTCCGCCGCCCAGGTGGAGGCGCTGGAGAAGAACTGCGCCGATTTCGGGGTTAAATTGTACGGCATCGGCGACAGCCGTCAGGGGATTGTGCACGTGATCGGTCCGGAACTGGGCATCACGCTGCCGGGCTTGACGATGGTGTGCGGCGATTCGCACACCTCCACGCACGGGGCGTTCGGAACGCTGGCGTTCGGGATCGGCACCTCCGAGGTGGAGCATGTGCTGGCCACCCAGACGCTGCGTCAGAAAAAAGCGCGCACGTTCAAGGTGGAGTACACCGGCAAACTTTCCCCGCATGTGCATTCCAAGGACATGGTATTGAAGCTGATCGGGATGATCGGCACGGCGGGCGGCACGGGTTCGGTGTTCGAATTCTGCGGCGAAGCGGTGCGGGGCTTGTCGATGGAGGCCCGGATGACGATTTGCAACATGTCGATCGAGGGCGGCGCCCGCGCGGGACTGATCGCGCCGGATGAAACCACCTTTGAATACATTACCGCCAGGGACCGTCCGTTTGCGCCGAAGGGCGCGGAGCTGGAGCGGGCCCTGGCGCAATGGCGCAGTCTGCCGAGCGATCCGGACGCGGTGTTTGACCGCACCTTGACGATTGACGCCTCGAAAATCGCTCCGCAGGTGACCTGGGGGACGAGCCCGGGAATGGTGATTGATGTGGATCAGCCGGTTCCCGGTTTGAACGACGTGGCCGGCTACAGCGCCGCGGATGTGCGCAAGGCTTTGGATTACATGGGGCTTGAGCCCGGACAGAAGCTGACGGACATCCGTCCGGACACGATTTTCATCGGCAGCTGCACCAATTCCCGGATTGAGGATTTGCGCCGCGCGGCCGCGATTCTGAAAGGCCGCAAAAAAGCGGACTCGATCAAACTGCTGGTGGTGCCGGGCTCGCATCAGGTGCGTTTGCAGGCCGAGGCCGAAGGGCTGGACAAGGTCTTCAAAGACGCGGGGGCGGAATGGCGCTGGGCGGGCTGCAGCATGTGTCTGGCGATGAACCCGGACAAGCTGGCGCCGAAGGAACGCTGCGCCTCGACCTCGAACCGCAATTTTGAAGGACGTCAGGGCGCCGGCGGCCGCACGCATTTGGTGAGTCCGGAAATGGCCGCTGCGGCGGCGGTGGAAGGTCATTTTGTTGATATTCGCAGTTGGAACGGAGGAAACTGATTATGGACGCATTTACAACACATCGTGGAATACTCGCCCCGCTGGACCGGGCCAATGTGGATACCGACCAGATTATCCCCAAGCAGTTTTTGAAGTCGATCAAACGCACCGGCTTCGGTCCGAGCGCGTTTTTTGACTGGCGCTATCAGATTGACGGCACGCCGAATCCGGAGTTTGAACTGAACAAGCCCCGGTATGCGGAGCGGTCGATTCTGCTCACCCGCAACAATTTCGGCTGCGGCTCCAGCCGCGAGCACGCGGTGTGGGCGCTGGCGCAGGACGGATACCGCGCGATTGTGGCTCCGTTCCGTGGCGAAGGAGATGACCATATTCCCGGTTTTGCGGACATCTTTAAGAACAACTGTTCCAAAAACGGGGTGGTGACGATTGAGCTGTCGGAAGACGCGGTGGAGGAAATTTTTCAGGCGGTTTTCGCGGAGGAGGGGCTGGAGGCCTCGGTGAATCTGGCGGATCAGAAGCTGGTGCTGCACAAAGCGTCCGGCGATGTGGAATACGCCTTTGATTACGACGCCAGCGTGAAAAACAAGCTCCTGAAAGGACTGGATGATATCGAGGAATCCCTTCAGTACATGGACGATATCCGGCAGTTTGAGCAGAAACACGATACCTGGATGGTTTCCTGAGACGGACTCTAATCTTTTACTTTTCTATCCAGCCGATTCAGATTCGGAATTTGTTGTAATGAATTGATCAACGCTCGACTTTAGTTGTATTCAAAATGATTTTAGATTTCCGTATTGCAGATTTACTGTAATACTGTATCTTATTATTTATGACATCATTCATCACACTCAACGAACGTGGAACAGTGACATTGCCCGCAAAGTTGCGTAAATCCGCTGGATTACGGGCAAAAGACATTCTCATGGCGGAAGTCACTCCGATGGGGATCCTGTTGCGTCCTACGGTCACCTTGCCGGTGGAGATTTACTCTGAAGATCGTATTCAGGAATTTGATCAGGGGGAGGAGGATCTTTCCGTGGCCATGAAACAGGCGGGATTGACCCGGGGGGCATGAGAATTTTTCTAGACGCCAATGTTTTGTTTTCGGCCAGCAAGCAACCCGGCGCGATGGCCCAATTGCTGCAGGAATGTCTAAACCGGGAACACGTGTTGGTGGTGGATGGTTACGTGCTGGCAGAGGCGGAAAAACTTACTTGTTACCGGAGATAAAAAACACTTCGGGAGTCTTTACAACCAGGTGATCCGCGGTGTTTTGATTCTTTCCCCGTCGATGTTGGTTTCGAAGTTATAAGGTTGATCTATTTGCGGGTGACTTCTGTTTTTTTTAGAAGCCAGTAGCTGCCGGCGAGGCTGAGGATGAGGGCGGCGATGCCGAAGAGGGTGAGGGGCTGGAGTTCTTTCATGTCGAGGATGATGACTTTCCGGGCGACGGCGATCATGGCGACGAGGAGGACCACTTCCACGTGGATGGCGTTTTCGGTGAGGTAGTTTTTGATGGTTTCGAGGAGTTCAAGGGCGATGAGAACCATCATGAAAAATCCGAGCACCGTCAGCATTTCCTGGTTTTGCAGCACATTGACCGGTCCCGCCAGCATATCCTTCCAGAGGACGAGAATCAGTTCGACGAGTGACTGCGCCACCACGACCATCATCAAGAGGATGAGGGTGACGACGATGAGGAGCTCGAATCGGCGGATGAAGGTTTGCAGGCGTTGGAAGGGCGGGTTCATGAAAACAGAATGTCATACGCCCCTGGAGTTGCAAGCCTGGATTGACAGGATGAAAGAATAGAGTAGGGAATCGGGAGTCAAAATACGAGGGTGCCGCAGGGTGCATCACAGGAGATAAAGCATGAGGTCATTTGTTGAAATTCAGGCGTTGAAGGATTTGGTGGGCCAGGAGGTTTGGTTGCGGGGGTGGGTTCGCGCGATTCGCTCCAGCGGCAAGATCCGCTTTGTGGAACTGCGGGACGGGACGGGGAGTTGTCAGTGCATTGTGGAGGCGGGAGAGCCGGAGGCGTTTGCGGCGCTTGAGGGGTGCGGTCAGGAGAGCAGTGTGTGTCTGGGCGGGGTGGTGCGGGAGGAGCCCCGGAGTCCGGGCGGGGTGGAACTGGCGGTGAGCGCGGCGGAGGTGGTTCAAGCCGGGGAGGAATTCCCGATTGCCCGGAAAGAGCACGGGATCGAATTTCTCATGCAGCACCGGCATCTGTGGCTGCGCAGTCCGAGGCAGACGGCGATTCTAAAGATCCGTCACCGGATTATTCAGGCGGCGCGGGACTTTTTTGATCAGCAGGGCTTCACCTTGATTGACACACCGATTTTTCAACCGGGAGCGGCGGAAGGGGCGGGCACGCTGTTTGAGGTGGATTATTTCGGGAATCCGGCGTTTCTGGCGCAGACGGGTCAGTTGTATCTGGAGACGGCGGCGATGGCACTGGGGAAGGTGTACTGTTTTGGACCGACGTTCCGCGCGGAAAAGAGCAAGACCCGGCGGCATTTGACGGAGTTCTGGATGATTGAGCCGGAGGTGGCGTTTTATGAATTGAAGGACTTGGAGGGGTTGTCGGAGGCGTTTATTTGTCATTTGGTGCAGGCGGTTTTGACGCATAACCGTGCGGAGCTGGAGGCGCTGGGACGGGATTGCGCGGCGCTGGAGGCGGTGGGGATGCCGTTTCCCAGGATGACGTATTCCGAAGCGGTGGGGATGCTGCATGATCCGGAATTGCACGGGAAACTGGAGGCGGAACTGGCGGCCGAACAGGAGCGGTATGCCAAATTACAGAAACGGATTGAGGAGATGGACGCGGAACTGGCCGGTTTAATGAAAGCCTGGAAGCGGGAGAAGCTGACCAAGGAGCAGCAGGCGCTTCGGGAAGAGGCTGGGGATTTGGAGCGCTGGCTGCGGAATCAGCCGGGGCATATCGAGGACGCGAAGCGTTTCCGGTGGGGGGATGATTTCGGCGGGGATGAGGAGACAATCCTGAGCCGTCAGTTTGACCGGCCGCTGATTATTACGGAGTATCCCCGGGAGGTGAAGGCGTTTTACATGAAGCGGAATGACGCGGATCCTCGCACGGTCTTGAATCTGGATGTGCTGGCACCCGAGGGGTACGGGGAGATTATCGGGGGGAGTCAGCGGGAGGACTCGTTGGAGGCCTTGCAGGCGCGCATGGCGGAGGAGGGCATGGATCCGGCTCCGTATGAGTGGTATTTGGATTTGCGGCGGTTCGGATCGGTTCCGCACGGCGGATTCGGATTGGGGATTGAGCGCACAGTTTCATGGATATGCGGGTTGAAGCATATCCGGGAGACGATCCCGTTTCCGCGGATGATGGGACGGATGGCACCCTGATTACGCGTCCGGCACGGGTTATGCTTTAAATTTCGAAACGTCTATTCCATTGCCTCATCCTACAGTTTTGCAGGTTTAACGCTTTTCGTTTAACCGTAAGTGTGTCACAATGGAGGATGGAGATAACCTCATGCATGCTAAATTTGTCAAAAATAAGAACTCTTCCCCGAAATCAGGGTTTACCTTGTTAGAGATTATTTTGACGATTTTTATCATGTCAATTGTTGGAAGCGTGACGGTGGTTTCTTCCCGGAACATTCTCACGCGCATGCGCATGGACCGCGCGTCTTCCCGTTTGGCGTTTCAATTGCAACAGGCCCGCTCGGAGGCGATCGCAAACAATCAGACAATTTTTGTGGCTTTGGACACCGCTGAGAATCTCCTGGAGGTATGGGTGGACCGGAACCGGGACGGGAAGCGGGACGCGGATGAATTGACGCGGGTTCGCCTGGAGGCTCCTGGCAATGTTTCGATTGAGTCCGATTGGACCACCGGCGCGTTTAACGCGTATGGACAGTTTATCACGACTCCGGGGCAGCGGGAAATGAAAACGGTGCGGACGCGGATGCGTGTGCCGGGTGTGGACCGGGAGGTTGAATTAACGCTGCGTGGCTCCGGAGCGGTCACCAAAAGGTAATGCGATGAAATGTCTCAAAAATAATCAGTCCGGTTTTACGATACCAGAGGTGGTGATCACCAGTGTTCTGATCGTGGTGATGATGCTGCCAATCAGCCGTCTTGCGTTTATGTCTATCCGCAGCACGCGGTATGCCCAGGATGTGGGAACCGCCATATCGCTGGGGCAGGCGCGTCTGGAGCAGTTTGCGGATTTGGATTACGACGATCTTGCCGACGGATCGGAAACGCTTGGCGACTATCGTCTGGTATGGACGGTGGAAGAGGATGACTTTGCGAAGATTGTGCGGCTGCGGGTCTTCTGGACGCTCACGGGGCGGGAATTGGATATTAATTTCAACACGGTTTTCACCAGTGATCTTTCAGCGGGGTTTAGTTTCGAATGAAAACCATGGCACATCCTTCAAAACGTGGGTTCACCTTGACCGAGCTGCTGGTCGCCAGCGGGCTGGCCGCAATTGTGATGGTTTCGTTTGTGGGTGGATTTGCTCAGAACCGGCGAACATTTCATCAAAAAAATATCGAGCAGGAATTGCAGCAAAACGTTCGGACGGCGATGATGTTTCTTCAGCGTGACTTGCGGTATGCGGGCAGTGGTTTGGTGATGGGAACCGGCAATTTGAGGGATTGGTTCGGATTGACGGAAACGATTACGGAAATTCCCTGGATCATCGACGGAGGGAGCGGCTCGGATGAGCTGGTGATTATCGGGGTGTCGGGTGAGCCGGTGGCAAAGCTGACGCGGAGGATTTGGGAGGGAAGCAAGACGCTGCCGCTGGTAATCACGGATCCTTCGGTCTTGCCTTATGTGCCCCGGGTCGGTGATGTGCTGGTGCTTGCGGGGATTGAGGGTGTGGTGGTGGAGTCCGTGGTCTCCGATACCGAAGTGCGAATCAGCCGGGATCCCACAACCGCCGGAGTCGGGACGCATTTGATTTACCCGGAAGGGACGGATGTGTTTCATTTGAATGTGATCCGGTACCGGGTGGGGGACGTGGACGGGGTGCCCAGTTTGCTTCGGGATGATTCCCGGTTTACGTATGAATCCGACGCGGACCGGGTGGTGGCGGACGGGGTGGAGCGATTCAAGGTCTCGAGAACCGGAAATCTTGTGGCGATTGAGATCGACGGCCGCAGCCGGCGCACCGTGCCGGGCACTCAGGAAGCCGATTCACTTTTGCGTTATTCCATGCGGTCCGACAACCGGATTCGCAACACGTCTCCCGGACTGAGCATTCAGGGCTGGCCCAGTGATATGCTGATACCGGATGCGGATGATTTGGAAGACGACCCTAACCGACCCGAAGGAGGAGGCGACTAATGAGTGCGACATTAAAACCGAATGAAAAAAAAGAAGGGTTTATACTCTTTTATGTCATGGGAGCACTGGCGGTCCTGGCGCTGGCGGCGCTGATTTCCACCAGCAGCGCCACGCTGGAGAGTCGAACGGCCCGGAATCATATGGACACGGTGCGGTCGCTGTATCATGCGGAAGCGGGCGTGAAACTGGTGCAGCGGACGGTTGAGAATCGACTGATGGCGGGCGAAAGTCTGTCGGAAATTTTGCAAAACCTTTCCGTCGAGGCACCCACAGGGATCGAATTTGACACCATTGACAATTTTCAGGAAATTGTTCCCGGTCGGCTGTTCACGTTTGAATCGATCGGCCGGAGCGATGACGCGATGGCCAGTGTCATGGTGCAATTTCGCAGGCGGCCGCTTTTGACAGCGGGTTTGTTTGGCGTAACCAGAGTGAATACCCGTTCCAATGTGAAGATTTTCGGATATGACAGTCGATTGTTCATTAATCCCACAGAAGATAATGGCGGGGCCTCGATTGGCAGTAATTTTCTGGTGGCTCTTGGCAATAATAATTTATTCAGCGGATTAATTTTATTGGGGGATCAAGGGGAGGGAATGCTCGCAAACTGTTCGGGTTGCTCTTTATTCACCCAGGTCAATGTGGGTGAACAGGACCCGGATCCACTGGGCTTGACGACGACAAACGGAACAATGGCGGAGATTTTTGAGCAGGCTGTGGTGTCTAATGATAACCATAGAGCGCGATTCTTTGATGAGACGGTGACCGGGAATCCCATTTCGGCGGATAACCGCCTTCATATGAACACCAATTCCCGACCTGTTGTGCTGGAAGCGGGGACGTATTATTTGAAGAGTGTAGAGATTGGTAACCACACGACATTACATATTGATGATACGGACGGTCCGGTCATCATATACCTTGACGGGCCGTTTGACATGACCACTCAAGCAAATTTGGAAAATGAAATTCCCTGGAACCTCCAAATTTATTCAAGAGTTTCTGATACGATAAATTTCCAACCGAATATCAGTGTCAGTGCTTTCATTTATGCTCCTTTGGCAAACATCAATCTACAACCCTCTAATCATGGAAATCATGTGAGAGGAGCTTTCTGGGGCAACGACATCAATGTGCAGCCGGGAACAAACGGCGCGATTTGGTTGGACACCAGCCTGGCCGAGCGCATGCTGATGAACAACCTTGAGATTCACGCCTGGTACGAGCAGCATATTAATTGAGGTGCGGTTTAAGGGGATGAGGATGAGCACCAGGGCATTCCCCGGGGGGCCTGGGTTTTCTTGAGCGCTTGAAGCTTATAAAATCCTGTTTTCAAATGAAATTGTCACAGATAATTTAAATCCCTCAGGAGGTCCCCGGCAATGGCTTCGAACACGCGGAGATCTTCGGAACTCATCTGGTCGCGCCATCGGCCGATCCGTGATGTGTCCGGGGGGGATTTGGTTCGTTCAAAGAGTGCTTTTCTTTGCTCCCGGGTCACCAACCCGCAGGCCTCATTTTGATCCTGTAATTCATTCAGCCGCGCTTCCGCGTTCAGATAGTATTTCAGTTGAACAGGATCGAAGGGCAAATGGATAAACTCACCGATGCGCCACAAGACATCCTCAGGATATGCAAGGAGTTCTCCGTAACGGATTTCCATGTAATATGGAACAAACTCCGCCTGTTGGCGGGCTTCCCGTATATTCCATATCCAGGCCGAAGCCGCGGCGCGGACATCGTTTCCGGGGCCGAACCAAAGATTCCTGTGGCTGACGGCCACATCTCGGCCGTCGCGAATGATATGAATGAAGCGGGCTTCGGGAAGTCTCGACGCAATGGCATGCATGGATCGGTTGTGCAGAGGGGTTTTGTCGCCGACGCGCGGAGACGCGTGTTTTTCCGCATATGCTTGGTAAATTCGTCGAACCGTCTCCCCGGGTTCAAGGGGGTCGTGTTGAGTGATCACATTCGCCAATGCCTGGTCTGAGAGGCCCATATCGATCCATTTTGGATGGCCTGCCACCAGGGAGACCAGCCGGTCCAGGTCCGAAGGGTCCTGGTTAAGCAGTGCCAGCAAATCCGGGAGCCAGTGGGTTTCGGGGGTGATGACCATATCCGGATGCGCATCGAGCATCATGCGAAGCAGCGTGGTTCCGCTGCGGCCGGAGCCCACAATAAACGGCATCGGGGGGTGTCCGATGTGCTTCGGCACTGGGGTGGCCGGCGGGGTATAACGCGGAGCATCAGAAAAAAACAGATGGTGCGAAAGAGGCTGGTCGGTGCGCCATCCTTCATGTGAAAGATCAACCATGCGGGACTTCCCGGGTGGGATGATGAATTGGGGGGTTGTTGCGACCCGGTTAAGATGCCAGCCTTTCTTCAGTTCGGAACCGGAAAACACCCGGCCGAGGTATTGCCTCCGTAATGTATCGATGGAGAGTCCCATGTAATGCCTCAGGCGCATGCGTTCTTCGGATACTTTGTCAGCATGAACGCCTGCGGCGTGTCCACCGCTTGCGACCCAGGCGGGTCTGGAGGGTGTTTTTCTCACGCAACGGTGAAGTGTTCTACCCGGAGGGGCGAAATGGTAATACTGGGTCATGGCGGTCACAAAATCCATGCCGGCGTAGTTCACATCCTCTGCGACCGGGATGAAAACGAATTCATCGGCGCCGATCACATCGATTGGGGTTGAGTGTATGCGCTCGATCATTTCTCTGAGATTTTCCCCGGGCACTGGAGATTCGAGGATTTCATCGCCGTCGGCATGTATAATCCAATCGTGGGGTGATTCGGAAAGCACCCGTTCTTTTTCCTTTAGCAGGTTTTCCCAGCAGTAAATACCGTCGTAGGGGTATTGTTCGAAGCCGATGACTGGAGAGGGACTCCGCTTTTTGACGATTTCCGGAGTTTCATCTGTTGAACTGTGGTCGATCACATACACGTCGATTTTGTTTTCAGCATAGTGGTCCAGAATTCTGCCGAGGGTATCCGCCACATTTCGGACCGCCAGAATTGCGAGGACCGAGCAGTGGGGGGGCGTGGTTTCGGTTCGTGCTCCGTTTTCTGGGAGGATCCGGACGGTTGGCTGAATGTTAAAATACACCTCTCCGGTTTCGAGATTGCCTTTCACGGGTTGAACGCGGAACACAAACGCATCTATTTTCCGGTGTAAAACGGTTTCATCCTCCTCCAGGCGTCCGTAGACTCCGGCATTCATGAAATAGACTCCCGGGTTCAAACGGCAGTCAAACGCGAACTGAACGCTCACCCGGGTTCCCGGCCGAACCTCTTTGATGCAGTCCTCGGCTGCCCGGGCTGAAAAAGAGCCGGCGTATTGCATGCCGGTTTTGTTTCTGAAGGTGGTTCCGAAACGCACGTCGTATGCGGGCCGGTCAAAAACCACATCATACTGACAGTGATATCGAGCGCCTCTTTGCAGAGTGTTAACGGGGGTTCCTTGACCGTTGACCACAGAAATCTCCCCGATTCTGGCTCCCCGGCTTTCATATTCGATGGGGTTCTGAGGTTTCAATTCAAGTTCGAAGATGTCTTCTGGGCGACAGGGTTCCAATGCCGCCTGTTTCGGCACGTGAGACGGGGCGTTGGCCATGAGGACCGGAATGGCGCTTCGGATCTCCTCCCGTTTGTCGGGGGGCGCGAAAAGCATTTTGCGGTAATGATCCAGAATATCGCGTGGGGGGCCGATGGCCAGCAGTTCACCCTGATCCAGCAGCATGGCGCGGTCACACAGTTCGGTGATTTGTGTCGCCGCGTGAGATACGAAAACAATGGTGGCTCCTCGGGCGCGGAGCGCCCGGATCCGGGTGAAGCACTTTTGCTGGAACAGTTCGTCTCCGACCGCCAGCGCCTCATCAATGAGCAGAATCTCGGGTTCGACATGAATCGCCACCGCGAAGGCCAGACGAAGCATCATGCCGCTGGAGTAGGTTTTTAGGGGTTGATCCACAAAGGCTTCGATGCCGGCAAAAGCAACGATTTCAGTATAACGTGACGAGAGTTCATCGGGGGTCAGACCCAGAATCGCGCCGTTGATCCACACGTTTTCGCGCCCGGTAAAGTCGGGGTTGAAGCCCGCGCCCAACTCGAGCAAAGACGCGACGCGTCCCCGAACCGCCACGTTCCCCCGGGTCGGGGCCAAAATACCGGCAATCAGCTGGAGCAGGGTTGATTTGCCAGAGCCGTTGGTTCCGACGATCCCCATGGTTTCGCCGCGGCGGATTTCAAAGGACACATCCTTCAGGGCCATGAATTCGTGGAAATATTGCCGCCGCCATCCCAGAAGCATTTGCTTCACCCGGTCGCGGGGCTTGTCGTAAACCGCATAGCTTTTGGAGAGGCCCACGGTGCGAATGGCGTATTCAGAGGACATCCGCAAATCCTTTTCGGGTTCGTTGAAACCAGGTGAATCCCAGCCAGGCCTTCAGCAGGGCGGCGGCCCAAAAGAGAGCCATGTGAACGGGATCCGGAGGGGGGGCGAAATATAGCACATTCCTCACCATTTCCACGGAAAGCGCCACGGGGTTGAACCGCATCCAGTTCTGAGAGTTTTCCGGCAGTGCCGACAGGGGATGGAAAATCGCTGACATAAACAACAGGATCGAAGTTGTGATTCCCGCGATGTGGCCGACATCCCGCAAAAACACCCCCATGGCCGCGAGAAACCAACTTAGACCCAGTGAACAAAGGTGTAGACGGCCAACATGATGAGGGGATTAAACAAAGACCAGAGCGGGCCCAAATACGAGCCCCGGTAGCGCCCCGCAATTTCGCGCTTGATCAGTGTGAACAGCAGGTGTCGGTGTCGATACAGGCTGGAAATGATCCCGGCGGGCGAAATGGAATGATTTCCCATCATGCGTTACAGGGGAAGAACGCCCATGGTGAAGACAAGCACGAACAGGGCTACGGTTTCGACCATGCCGATGGTCATGAGGTAGAGACCGAAGCCTTTGCCGGTTTCGCCCAGGGAGTCGGCTCCGGCGGCACCGGCTTTGCCCTGGAAGATTGCGGAGGCGGCCATGCCGATGCCGGCGAAGATGCCGGCGACGAGGAGCATGGGCCAGCTGGAGGGCGCTTCGATGGCCAGTTCTTTGACACGGTTCATAAGAATCATGGCGTAAATGATCTGTGAGAGGGGCGCACCGACAAAGATAACCAGCAGGAAGCTGGCGGGACGGTCCTGGAGGAAGGCGCGCTTCCAGGCACCGACCGCGGAAAGACCGGCGGTGCCGGCGCCGATGGCGGAACCGATGGCGGCAAGACTGAGGGCGAGGGCGCCGCCGAGGGTGCCGAGGGAGGTGATGTAGGTGAGTTGGTTAGGGTCCATAATGATAAGTCTCCTGGGAGGTTGAAAAGAGTGACGAAGAATGACGAGTGAAGAATGACGAATGACGAATGAGGAGTGACGAATGAGGAGTGGGATAGGGATTGGGAATTAAAATCGTGCTTGTAAGCGTAATCGGGTTCAGGCTCCGGATCGATTAAGATTAAGATTAAGATTAAGATTAAGATTAAGATTAAGAAAAGTCATTGGCTAAGGGAAGGTGAAAGAGGATTAGCGGGTGTTTTTTTTGGTTTTGGTGAAGGGAGTGTAGGGGATGCCGCTCCAGGTGAGGCCCATGTGGGAGGCGAACTCGAGGGTGTTGAGGCGGATGCCGTGGACCATGATGCCCATGCCGGCGAGAATGAAATTGAGGGCGTGGCCCAGCAGCAGAATGATCAGCATGATCCCGGTGGCGAGGATGCCGCGTTCGGTTCCCTCCCCGAAAATCATGGTGTTGAAGCTGGAGGCGAGGGCGAAGGTGGCCATGCCCACGGCGTAGAGGCGCACGTAGCTGACAACATCCACGAAGTTGTTCACGAAACTGAGCGGCAGCATCATGTGCTGAACCCATTCCTCTTTGAGCTTTTGGGGCGGGGTCATGAAGAGGAGAATCAGCACCACACTGACGATAAACAGCGGCGTGACCCAGGCGGGCAGGTCCTCGCCGAGCACCATCATGCCGGTGACAAAGTACATGGTCCAGGTGCTGCCGATCCAGCCGAGGTCGGCGAGGGCGGTCAGGGAGGTTCGTTTCCGCCAGAGGTTCCAGGTGTGGGCCAGGGTGAGGTGGCCCGCGCCGAGCAGGAAGCAGACGCGCATGAGGGGCATGGGATTCTGGGTGTCGGCCAGCGAGGGGATTTTGAGGCGGTCGAGGACCGGGGGCAGGGATTCGATGCCGAAGATGTTTCCGGTGAGCAGCCCCCAGATCATGGTGGCTCCGCCCATGCAGTATAAGAGGTTGGCGAATTTGCCGCGGGTGGCGGGCTTGAAGAGATTGAGCAGGCCGACAATGAGGAGCAGGATCAGACCGTAGCCGGCATCGCCGATGATCATGCCGGAGAAAATGGTGAGGAACAGCAGAAAACTCCAGCCGACATCGACCTCGTTGTATCCGGGGGTGACGCCCAGGAAAGAAAAGACGGGCTGAATCCAGGAGACGACGGAATTCTGTTCGAGAAGGGTGGGTGTGAGGTCGGTTTCCTCGGGAGCGCGGCCGAAGAGGGCGGCTCCGGCGGTCTCGGCGGCCTGTTGCACGGCGGTCATTTGGGCGGTGGGCGCAAAGCCGGTGATCCAGCGGATTTTGCCTTCGGAATCCATGCCGAGATGGGCGCGCTCATAGGCGCAGAGGTCGGCCAGTTCATCCCGACAGGCCCGCAGGGCGTCGAGGGACGCGGTATGGCGGGCGATGGCCAGGCGGTGTCTGCGGGTCATGTCCGCCAAATGCGCGAGGCGGTGTTCCAGGGTGGCCGGGCCGCGAACGGGAAGCTGAAACGCTTCGGCGTCGATTTCGGGAATCGGTTCGGTGGAGAGGGCGATGCCGTAGCCTTCGCGGGCGGGAATCCAGGTGACGCCGGCGGGACAGACGGGGGAAATCCCGGGGGCGCGGTAAAAGCCGATGTGCAGCCCGCCGGCCTTGAGTGCGGCAAGGGTTTGCGTGTTGATGTTGCCGAAAGGCTCCCAAAGCTTTTGCTCCCGGAGCAGTTTGGCTTCGACGACGGCAATGTCTTTGATTTCCTGGTCGCGGCAGAGGATTTCGCGGACGATTTCGGCGGGCTCCTCCTCTTCCGGCGGGATGTCCGCTGGAGGCAGTTGCTCCAGTTTCTGGATCGTTTTCTCCGTGGATTTCAGGGACTCCTCGTGCCGCTCTAGGTCGTGGTTCAAATGGCGGGTCAGATTCAGGTGAACCACACCGGCGTCACGCAGGCCGGAAAGGAGGGCGTCGGTGTCCTCCTGACGGCAGAGGAGGGTGACATGTTGCATGGGGGTGATCATACGGCGTCCTCCTGGGTTTCGCCTTTTTTCTTGGCCAGCTTGGAGCGGGCGACGCCGGCGACCTGTTCATCGCCGAGGGCGATGCGGATGATGCGGATGTTTTCTTTGCTTTCCGGAATTTTGATTTTCTCGAAGAGGTTCACGCGCTGGCTGGTGGTGCGCAGTTCCTGATTGAGCAGATCCTCCTGCTCCTGCAGCACGTGCAGGCGCAAATTGAATTCGATCTCGAGGCGGAGGGCCTTGAGGCCGTCGTCAATCCACACCGGCTGGTCGAGGCGGTCGGGAACGCGTTCCTCGAGTTCAAAGTGGCTGAGCACGGGAACATCCACACCGGCGATGTGCTGGGTGCCCAGGTCGAGGCGTTTGACGTGCAGCCAGTCGCTGAGAGGCGGGGCTTCGGCGAAAAGGGCGATCCAGCTTTGACGCTCTCTGCGGAGTTTTTCCTGTTCGGCGGCCACTTCGGCGCGCTCCTGCTCCACCCGGCGCACTTCCGCCTGTAACTGCTGCTTTTTGAGCAGGAGCGTGGGCAGAAACCGCTGGTACCGGCGCAGATTTTCGCGCTGGACTTTCAGTTCGGATTTGGTGCGTTTGAGGGGCATTTGAGTGACGAGTGACGAGTGACGAATGACGAATGACGAGTGACGAGTGACGAGTGATGAATGACGAGTGATGAATGACGAGTGACGAATGACGAGTGACGAATGATGAATGACGAGTGACGAGTGACGAGTGAAGAATGACGAGTGACGAATGATGAATGACGAGTGACGAGTGACGAATGACGAGTGACGAATAGTTGCTAACCTCTGACTTCTGACCTCTCTTTTGGCCAGAATTCCTTAATGAGGTCGGAGGGCATGCCGGTTTCGTCTTTTTCGAAGCAGTCGGCGAGGATTTGCCAACAACTGTCGAGGGCTTCTTCGAGGTGGATCGTTTTTTCGAGGTCCATGAGGTCGGATTCGAAGCGTTTGCCGAAGCTGACGAGTTTGTGGTCCCATTCGGTGAGGCGGAAGCCCATGGAGCGCTTCTCCTCGGTGGAGCGGTAACTGGCGTAGAGCTGAATCATGCGGTCCATGATTTTGCGGTGGTCGGCGCGGGTTTTGTCGTTCACGAACTGTTTGAGACGGCTGAGACTGCCGAAGGGTTCGATGCGGCCGTTGCGGAGGTAGAACTGGCCCTCGGTGATGTATCCGGTGTTGTCGGGAACCGGGTGGGTCACGTCGTCACCGGGCATGGTGGTGACCGCGAGAATGGTGATGGACCCGGCGGTGGCGAAATCGACGGCTTTTTCGTAGCGGGCGGCGAGCTGGCTGTAGAGATCGCCGGGATATCCGCGGTTGGAGGGAATTTTCTCCATGGTGATGGCGATTTCCTTCATGGCGTCCGCGTAGTTGGTCATGTCGGTGAGCAGCACGAGCACGCGTTTGTTCTGGAGGGCGAACTGTTCGGCGACGGCGAGGCAGAGGTCGGGCACGAACAGACACTCCACGGTGGGGTCGGCGGCGGTGTGGACGTACATGACGGTGCGGGAGAGGGAGCCGGCATCCTCGAGGGTTTCGCGGAAGGTGAGGTAGTCGTCGTATTTGAGACCCATGCCGCCGAGGACGATGACATCGACTTCGGCCTGAAGGGCGATGCGGGCGAGGAGGGGGTTGTAGGGTTCGCCGGCGACGGAGAAAATGGGGAGTTTCTGGGATTGAACGAGGGTGTTGAACACATCGATCATGGGAATCCCGGTGCGAACCATGTCGCGGGGAATGATGCGCTGGGAGGGGTTGACGGAGGGGCCGGCGACCCCGACGGGATCGGCGTCGAGTTCGGGACGTCCGTCGCGGGGACGGCCGGAGCCGTCGAAAATGCGTCCGAGGAGTTCGTCGGAGAAGGGGACGTTGAGTCCGTGGCCGAGGAAGCGGACGGTGGCGTCGGTGGGAATGCCGCGTCCGCCGGAAAAGACCTGGAGGAAGACTTTGTCGTTGTCGAGCTGAATGACCTGGGCGAGGGAGACCTCGTCCTCGTAGCGGACCTCGGCGAGATCGCCGTAGCCCACGTCGGTGGCACGGAGCATGAGGACGTTGCCGATGATGTTTTCGATGCCGTGGTAGCGGGTTTGCATGATCAGTTTTCCTCCCCGGTGGCGATGCAGGCCTTGACGGCGTCGGTCAGTTTTGTTTCCTGCTGTTTAAAGTCCTCGGATTCCATGGGCATGCGGTTCCAGTCTTTGGCGATTTGCTGCCAGTGGATGAACGATTTCCGGGCCTCGTCGCGGGTTTTGAAGGCCAGATTGGCGGTGAGAATAAAATGAATGACGCTGAACACATGCTGTTGACGGTCGGCGGAGGTGGAGCCGTCGACATCATGAAAGGCGTCCTGCTGGAGGTAGACCTCGTCGAGGAAATCGGCTTTGAGGTAAGTGATGAAGTCCTTGATGGCGGTGCCCTCTTCCCCGACAACTTTCATCATTTGCTCCACATCCCGGCCCGCTTTGAGAATTTTACGGGATTCGTCGACTTTTTTCGCATCCACGAGGCTGGGGTACTTGCTCCAGCTTTCGAGGGGGTCGACGGCGGGGTAGCGGCGCTGGTCGGAGCGTTCGCGGCTGAGCCCGTGGAAGGCTCCGACGACTTTGAGGGTGCTTTGGGTGACGGGTTCCTCGAAATTGCCGCCGGCGGGGGAGACAGAGCCGCCGATGGTGACGGAGCCGATGGTGCCGTCGCGCAGGCGGACCACGCCGCCGCGTTCGTAGAAGGAGGCGATGACGGACTCGAGGTAGGCGGGGAAGGCCTCTTCGCCGGGGATTTCCTCCAGGCGGCCGGAGAGTTCGCGCAGGGCCTGGGCCCAGCGGGAGGTGGAGTCGGCGAGCAGCAGCACGTGCAGGCCCATTTGCCGGTAGTATTCGGCGATGGTGACGGCGGTGTAGACCGAGGCTTCGCGGGAGGCCACCGGCATGGAGCTGGTGTTGCAGATGATCAGGGTCCGCTCCATGAGGGACTTGCCGGTGCGGGGGTCCTCGAGTTCGGGGAATTCGCGCAGGGTTTCCACCACTTCGCCGGCGCGCTCGCCGCAGGCGGCGATAATTACGACATCCACATCCGCGCGGCGGCTGGTGATCTGCTGGAGCACGGTTTTTCCGGCGCCGAAGGGGCCGGGGATGCAGTAGGTTCCGCCGCGGGCGACGGGGAAAAAGGTGTCAAGAATGCGGACCTGCGTGGTCATGTTTTCGGTGGGGCGCAGGCGTTCCTCATAGGCCTGAATGGCCTTTTTGACCGGCCAGTTCTGGTAGAGCTTAATACTCCGCAGTTCGCCTTTGGCGTCTTTGACTTTGGCGACCACGGTTTCGATGGTGCAGGTTTGGGCTTCGGAGATCTCCTCGACGGTGAAGGCTCCGCGCCAGCCGAAGGGGACCATGATGCGGTGGGTGAAGAGGCCTTCGGGCACGGTGCCGACGGAATCGCCGGCGTGTATGGTGTCGCCGACCTTGACGGAAGGAGTGAAGGCCCAGGTTTTGGTGCGGTCGAGACCGTCGATGTATTCGCCGCGTTCGAGAAAATAGCCGCATTTTTCGGCGAGCTGCGGGAGGGGGTTTTGGAGGCCGTCGTAGATGGAGGTGAGCAGACCGGGTCCGAGTTCGATGGAGAGCAGGTCGCGGCTGAACTCGATGGCATCGCCCACGCGGAGCCCGGCGGTGTCTTCGAAGACCTGGAGCCAGCACTGTTTGCCGCGGATGCGGACGATCTCAGCTTTAAGGTGTTTCTCGCTGAGGCGGGCGTAGCCCACTTCGTTGAGGCGGACGGGTTGATCGAAGGTGACGCGGATGAGGTTTCCGTTCACGCCGTCGATGGTGCCGGTGGAAAGAGGGGGGGAGTCGGTCATGCGATGCGTTCTTCTTTCGCGCGAAGGGTTTCGAGCAAGGGGTTCATAAAGGAGTCTGTCTGTTCGGCAAATTGTGAGGTTCCCGCCTCTTCGTTCCAGGCGTCGCGCAGTTCGAGGAGTTTAAGCTGGAGGGCGTAGGCGAGAAGGTCATCCTGCGAGTAGGGTGCGGCGCGGCGTCGTTCATCGAGCCAGCTCCACTGGGCGAGCAGGAGTGCCTCTTCGCGTTTGAGCGGATCGGCGGCGTCCCAGGCGTGCCGGGCCTCGGCGCGGAGGCGGTCAAAGCGGTGGGGATTATCGGCGGGCGGGGTTTCGACGGAGCCGGGGGGGAGGCGCTTGACGCGTTCGCGGTCGTTCAGATTTTTCAGCTCGCCCCAGGCTTTGGCCCAGTCCCGGGCGAAGCCGGAGTTTCCTTCGGGCGGAGTGGAGCAGACGGCACCGAGTTCATCGAGTTCGGTTTCGGACAGGTGTTGGGAGCATCTGGACAGCATATCCTCCAATTTCAGGGGCGCGGGCTCCTGAAGCTGGAGAGAGGGAAAGCTGCTGAGCAGAAACTGCCGCATGGTCAGGCGTCCGATTTGGGCAGGAGCGTTTTGGCGAGTTCGGGACGGAGGGTGGCGCTGAGCCAGGTGGCGACCGCTTCGTCGGTGAAGTCCGCGACCGCGGCGGAGTCGGCGAAGCGGAGCTTGAATCCAGCGGAGGCTTTCGGATTGAGGACGATGTCCGCGCCGTCGTCTGCGCCCGCTTCTTTCAGCAGGGCGGGGAGGAGGTTTTCAAGCGATTTGCCCAGTTCCGGGCCCGTTTCGATGGTGAGTTTACAGGCGGAGGCGTTTTTCGCGACGATGTCTTTCAGGAGTGAGGCGATGAGTTCCGGCGCGGAGAGGGTTTCTTTGGCTGCGGTTTCGGCGGCGACTTTGAGTTGCCGGTTCAGTTCGGCGCGGAATTGCAGGAGCGTGTCGCGGGCGCTCTGTTCGAGGGCTGTTTGACCGCGGGCGCGGGTGGCTTCGGCATCGGTTTCCGCCTTTTTGCGAATGGAGGCGGCATCCTCTTCGGCTTTTTCGCGGATGCGTTTGGCCTCGTCGCGGGCCTGATGCAGGAGGGCATCGCGGTCGGCTTCGGCTTTTTTGAGGCCTTCGGAATGGATGCGGTCAAGAAGGGGTTGGATGTGTTCGCTCATATTTGGGTGATTGTTTATGGAGAAACCGGAGATGTTCCAATCCAAAAAGCGTTAAAAATTTATGTAAAGACGGGCGGCAGGATTTGGGGGAGGGGGCTGTGGGGCAGGGAGGGGGGAGGGAACTACGAATGAACACGAATGGATACGAATTTTTGGGATGGGGGCTGCGGGGTGGGCAAAGAAGAGATAACCACTGATGACACTGATTTTCACTGATCTTTGGGGCAGGGTGCTGTGAGGAAGGGGAAGGAGGGGAAAAGTGTGAACTTCAAATTCCAATTCCTCTCGGCGGCGAAGGGGGGCGGTGAAGGTGTTTGAGAAATTTCTTGTTAAATCGGGGGAAGCTTTGTTCAATAGAGGGGATGTTGTTTGTTATCTTTACCCGGAGGCGATTATGGAATCGAAATATATTTTGGCGATTGATCAGGGAACCACGAGTTCGCGGGCGATTGTGTTTGATCAGACGGGGCGCACGATCAGCACCGCGCAAAAGGAGTTTCCGCAGATTTATCCGAAACCGGGCTGGGTGGAGCATGATCCGATGGAGATCTGGTCGAGTCAGAGCACGGTGACGGCGGAGGCGGTGTCGCGGGCGAATCTGGACAGCACCCGGATCGCGGCGGTGGGGATCACCAATCAGCGGGAAACGGTGGTGGTGTGGGACCGTCACACCGGGGAGCCGGTGTACAACGCGATTGTGTGGCAGGACCGGCGCACGGCGAAGTTCTGCGGGAAGCTGAAGGATGAGGGCCGGGAGGCGATGATCAAGGAAAAGACGGGGCTGATCATTGATCCGTATTTCAGCGGGACCAAGATCGCCTGGATTCTGGATCATGTGGAGGGGGCCCGGAAGCGGGCGGAGGCGGGGGACTTGATTTGCGGGACGGTGGACAGCTGGCTGATCTGGAAATTCACGGGGCGGGCGGCGCATGTGACGGATGTGACGAACGCCTGCCGCACCCTGTTGTTCAATCTCAAGGAGGAGGATTGGGATGATGAACTGCTGGCGTTGTTCCATGTGCCGCGCGCGATGCTTCCGGAGGTGAAGAGCTGCAGCGAGGTGTACGGGCACATCACGCAAAATCTGTATCCGGGCGGGGTGCCGATCGCGGGGATTGCGGGGGACCAGCACGCGGCGCTGTTTGGTCAGGCGTGCTTTGAACCGGGCATGGCCAAGAACACCTACGGAACGGGCTGTTTTTTGCTGATGCACACGGGAACGGAGCCGGTGCCGTCGAAGAACAACCTGCTGACGACAATCGCCTGGAAGGTGGACGGGAAGACGGAGTACGCGCTGGAGGGGTCGGTGTTTATTGGCGGGGCGGTGATTCAGTGGCTGCGGGACGAGCTGCGGATTATTGATTCGGCTCAGGAGTGCGACCGGCTGGCGGAGACCGTGGAGGATGCGGGGGGCTTGTATTTGGTGCCGGCGTTTGCGGGGCTGGGGGCTCCGCATTGGGATCCGCACGCGCGGGGGGCGTGTTTCGGCATGACCCGGGGAACCAACCGGGCGCATTTCTGCCGGGCGGCGCTGGAGTCGATCGCGTTGCAGTCGTACGATCTGATGCGGGCGATGGAGAAAGACAGCGGGATTACGTTGAAGGAGCTTCGGGTGGACGGCGGGGCCTCGAAGAGCCGGCCGATGATGCAGTTTCAGGCGGATTTGGTGCAGGCGGAGGTGGTGCAGCCTGAAATTGTCGAAACCACGGCGCTGGGGGCGGCGTATTTGGCGGGTCTGGCGGTGGGGTATTGGAAAGACCGTGATGAAATCCTGAAGAACTGGAAGGTGGGCAAGCGGTATCCTCCCCAAAAGGAGGCCGGGGAAATGACCCCGATGCTGCAGAAATGGCAACAGGCCGTTGACCGGTCCAAGGAATGGGCGGGGGAGTGATGAGTGATGAGTGACGAATGACGAATGACGAGTGACGAGTGACGAGTGAAGAATGACGAGTGACGA
>JAFIGD010000047.1 GCA_020831625.1 Verrucomicrobiota bacterium
TGCCCGCCAGCGCTTCCTCGAGGTTGGTGAACCCGTCCCCGTCATCATCCCCGTGTGGATCGGTCAACGGACCGTACAGCGCCTCCCACACATCGCTGGCCCCGCTGCCGCTTTCGTCCATAAAAACCTGCGCAGGCAATGGGAAAAAAGCCTGAAAAACCAGCCACAGGCCGAAAATCCTCTTGAATTTGAGAAAATTATTCATTGGCGATGCCACTTGATTCAAACGAAAGGGGGGAGGTTTGACAATAAGTGTTTAATAGCACACCTCGTGCCAGAAAACGTTGAGGGTGATATGGGGAGAAGGGGTGGCAAACGGGAGAATGAGTTGCTAATTCCCGGGGGCTCCGTATGCTGTAACAAGGGATCATGATGACCCCGATAAGGAAACGATCAAATGAATAATGAATCAATGACCCTGCTTGGCGTGGTGATTATGGGCGGTTTGGCCGGATGGATTTCAGGTTTGCTGATGAAAGGGTCCGGTTTCGGACTGTTCGGCAATATCGTGGTGGGAATCCTTGGCGCGATTTTCGGCGGATGGCTTTTCCGTCAGTTGGGCATCACCACGGGCACCGAGTTTTTGAGTTCCCTGATTACGGCCGTTGTGGGCGCCATGTCGCTGCTCTTCCTGATTTCGCTGGTCAAGCGAAAGCGATAGACGGGAAAAGCTTCAGCTGATCGGTGGGTGCGATCAGGCGGCGGGCAAGGGCTCCGTATGATTGCACCCTGCACGCCGCCCCGGAGGGGCGAAATCGGTTAGCCCAGGGTCAGGAGCGCGCCAGCGCTCCGCAGCCCTGGGATTTGCGGTCAAAAAAATAGGTGCGCCCCGGAGGGGTGCGATCAGGCGGCGGGCAAGGGCTCCGTATCGATTGCACCCCTCCGGGGCGCACGGACATTATATGACCCTCCCACCCAGGGCTGCGGTCGTTCCTCCCTGACCCTGGGCTAACCGATCTTGCCCCTCCGGGGCAGGGTCCGCCGCATCGAAATGCCCGCCCCGGAGGGATGTGGTCGGGTGGAGGTCATCTCAGCATGCTGCAAACCGAATCACGGTCAAGCCTTCTTTTTCTGCGGCATCACATAGGCGGTTGTCTTCGCTGAGGAATGAAAGGTTCATCTTGGATTCGTCCCTCAAGACCAGCGATGCCGCCAGTTGTAATGCGTCAGCAGATCGGAGAGTATGTCTGAGTAAAAGAGCTTCCGCCAATGTTTTCAAGGATTCAGACGGCAGGACTCTGGTGCTGATGCTTTCAAAATAACGAAGTCTTTCGCGCGCTTCCATAAACTGGTCATGGCTGAGTCGACCTTCACGCCGTTTGCGAGCCATGGCCGAGACACATTCCACAGGTGTTCCCCACCAGATATACAGTTGAGGCGCCTGCCGGAAAATCGTTTTAGCTGTGTTAGAATAAATTTCGTCCACAACCAAGGGCAGGAGGCTGGAGCTGTCCCAGAAGTTCAACGTCCTTCCTTGCGTTCTTCGAGGAGTGCATCAAGGACTCCTGCAGGTTGTGTGCAGGGAAATTCATTTATTTCAGCAAAATCAGGGAGAACCTGTGTCGGTTTATCGGGAAGCGCAATGATTCCTTGTGCGGCCATTTCGGATAATCGTTTTTGGGGTTCATCGTCAAGGGTCTTTGCAATGGGTACCAATTTGGCAATGGGTTTTTTGCGATCCAAAATGGTCACCGTTTCCCCTGTTTGCACCAGATGGAGCAAACGACTGAGTTCATTTTTTGCGGTGGAAATATTGCTGGTTATCATATAGCTAACATAGCCAGATTTTTCAGGGGGTCAATTTTTTTCTCTGCTGGATGTCTGATGAAAGGGTCCGGTTTCGGACTGTTACGTTCCCTGATTATGACCGTGGTGGGTGCCATGTCGCTGCTTTTCCTTATTTCGCTGGTCAAGCGAAAGCGGTAGCCGGGAGAAGTTTCAGCATATCGGTGGGTGCGATCAGACGGCGGGCAAGGGCTCCGTATCGATTGCACCCCTCCGGGGCGCGCATCAATATATAATCCTCCCACCCAGGGCTGCGGTCGTACCTCCCTGACCCTGGGCTAACCGATCTTGCCCCTCCGGGGCAGGTGCCGCGACCTCTGTTATGGCCGCCCCTGAGAGGGCTGATCGAACCACGCAGGCCGCCCCGGAGGGGCGAAAGCGGTTAGCCCAGGGTCAGGAGCGCGCTAGCGCTCCGCAGCCCTGGGGCGCGCCAGCGCTCCGCAGCCCTGGGAAACGCGAACAAAATAAGACGGGGCGCCCCGGAGGGGTGCGATCGGACCGGTGGCAACTTCATTCCCACATAAACCGCTCATCCCCTTCATACCCATGCGCCTTCAAAAACCGGCGGAACTCATCCTGAAAGGTTTCCTTTTTGTGATGCTCTTCCTGATTTTGAATGTATGCCCTGACCCTGGGGATCGTGGATTGGCTTACCGAGAAGGATCCGTATTTCATCTGCCAGGTGAAATGATGCGGACATTTTTTAGCATCATTTACCCATCGGCTGCTTGCGCTTTTGATGTGTTTGACCATGTCGGAGGGGGCGATGCTTTGGTGGTAATAGGCCAGAATATGAATGTGATCCGCCACCCCGCCGATCTCAATCAGGGAGCCTTTGTGTTCACGCAGAATTCCCCCGATGTATTTGTACAATTCCTCCTGAAACGATTTGAGAATCAGAGGTTCACGGTTTTTGGTCGAGAAAACCAGATGATAACAATGGTGGACGTAGCTCATGCACATGATGTGTAAAATTTATACCCGGCATGCAAATGAATTTTTGTTGATTTTTGTGATACGCAAGGGCTCCGCATCGATTGCACCCCTCCGGGGCGCACGGGCGTAATGTGATCCTTGGACCCAGGGCTGCGGTCGTACCTCCCTGACCCTGGGCTAACCGATCTTGCCCCTCCGGGGAAGGTGCCGCACCATCCTGCAGGGGACCCTGGTGGGGCAGGTGCTATAATTTCACAATGGCCGCCCCGGAGGGGTGCGATCGGACGGTGGTCATGCTACCCCCGCACCCGAACCTCCACATGATGCTCCCGGCGGTCGTTTTGAAGGTGGAGGGGGGCGGGTTCCGGGGCAGCGGGGTCGCGGGTGAGGGTGATGTGGTAAACGGTCTGATGGTAGCGGTAATGGACTTTGTAGCCGGGCCAGGTTTTGGGGATCAGGGGGCGGAAGTGGAGGCGGTCGCCCTGTTTGTGGATGCCGAGGAGGGTCTCGACGAGCAGGCGGTACATCCAGCCGGCGGAGCCGGTGTACCAGGTCCATCCGCCGCGGCCGATGTGGGGGGGCTCGCCGTAGATGTCGGCGACGGCGACGTAAGGTTCGACTTTGTAGGTGGCTATGGCTTCGGGACTGTCGCCGTGGTGAACGGGGTTGAGGAGGTTGAAGAGTTCCCAGGCGCGGTCCGTGTCGCCGAGTTTGGCGAAGGCCATCGCGGTCCAGATGGCGGCGTGGGTGTATTGTCCGCCGTTTTCGCGAACGCCGGGGATGTACCCCTTGATGTAACCGGGCTCGAGGTCGGAGGTGTCGAAGGGGGGATCGAAGAGCTGGATGAGTCCGTCTTCGCGGCGCACAAGGCGTTCATTGACGGCTGCCATGGCTTCTTTGGACCGGGCGGGGTCCCCGGCCCCGCTGAGCACGGACCAGCTTTGAGGAAGAGAGTCAATCTGACATTCGGGGCTCTGGGCGGACCCGAGGGGCACACCGTTGTCGAACCAGGCGCGTTTGTACCAGCCGCCGTCCCAGGCGTTGGCCTCGATGTTTTTCTGAAGCTGTGAGGCCTGTTCGCGGCAGCGCGCGGCGAAGGGCTCGTCCTGTCGGGTGTCGGCAAGGTCGGCGAATTGATGGAGCACGTCGAAGAGGAAAAACGCGAGCCACACGCTTTCGCCTTTGCCTTCGGGACCGACCTGGTTCATGCCGTCGTTCCAGTCGCCGCAGCCGATGAGAGGCAGTCCGTGTTGGCCGAAGTTCAGTCCGTTTTCAATGGCGCGCACGCAATGCTCGTAAAGACTGGCTCTTTCCTCGGACCGCTGCGGCTGGTCGAAATAGGCTTCTTCATCATCATTGACGGGTCGGCCTTCGAGGAAGGGGACGATCTCATCGAGGACCCCGCTGTCGCCGACGCACGTGACGTAGTGGCAGGTGACGAAGGGGAGCCAGAGATAGTCGTCGGAAAAGTGGGTGCGCACCCCGCGTCCGCTCGGCGGATGCCACCAGTGCTGCACGTCGCCTTCGACGAACTGATGCGCGGCGGCGAGGAGGAGGTGGCCGCGAATGAGGGCGGGTTCGCTGTGCACGAGGGCGAGGCTGTCCTGCAACTGGTCGCGGAATCCGTAGGCGCCGCCGGACTGGTAGAATCCGCTGCGTCCCCACATCCGGCAGCTCAGGGTTTGATAGAGCAGCCAGCCGTTGGCCATGAGATTGACAGCGGGGTCGGGGGTGTCGAGATTGACGGCACCGAGGGTGCGGTTCCAGTACTCCCACACGCCTTCGAGCGCCTTGCGTCCGGCATGGGGCTGACGGTAGCGGCGAATGAGGGTGGTGGCGTCGGCCTTGTCGCGCCCCACGCCGAGGCGGAAGGTGGTTTCGCGGCTTTGGCCGTCGGCGAGTTCGAAGCTGACCTGAATGGCGCCGCAGGGGTCGAGTCCGGCACCGACGTTCCCGGAGAGGCGGCCGCGCGTGAGGGCTGCAGGTTGGGCGAGGCTACCGTTGCGACCGATGAATTCCCTGCGGTCGGCGGTCAGCGAACAGCGGGTCTCATCCACATCGAGAAAGGCGATGCGGTCCATGAAATCGTTGTTGTAGGTGTTGCGCGCAAGGAGGGCTCCGCTTTGGGAATCGATTTCGGTTTGCACGTGCATCAAACTTTTGGCGCGGAGATCGCCGAGCACCCACTCCCAGTAGCCGGTGGCGGACAGGCGGCGGGATTGACCGGAGAGATTGCGCAGCTTGAGGGTGGCGAATTTAACCGGGGCGTCCATGGCCACGTAGATCCACAGTTCGGAGGCGATGCCGTGTTCCTGGTGTTCGAAGACCGTATAACCGAAACCGTGGCGAATCACGTAGGGGGTGTTTCCGCGGGCGGGACCGGGGGTGGGCGACCAGACCTGCCCGCTTTGTTCGTCGCGCAGGTAAAAGGCTTCGCCGGGGGTGTCGCGCACGCTGTCGTTGTTCCAGGGGGTGATGCGGAATTCGTGGGCGTTTTCAATCCAGGTGTAGCCGCCGCCACTTTCGGAAACCACGGTGCCGAAGGTCCGGTTGGCGATGACGTTGATCCAGGGCGCGGGGGTGTGCTGGCCGGGCTGGAGGGTGATGACGTATTCGCGTCCGTCGCGGGTGAAACCTCCGCAACCGTTGTGAAACAGCAGGTCCCGTTTGGCCAGGGGCGGCGCGGGGAAGGTTGCTTTGCCCCTTTCCGTGACCAACAGAGGGATGTCGGGTTCGGGGAGGCGGTGGCGTTCGACCTGATGCTGAAAGCTACCTTTGTTGTCCTCGAGTACCACGCGGGCCACGGCCTGAAGCAGCACCAGATCCTCCTGCGGAATCTGATCGAGCCGCCGCAGGAAAATGCCGCCGCGCTGATCGAGCATTTTGGCCTCCACCCCGGAGCTGATGCGCTCGGTGATTTGCTGATGCAGGGACTGATGGTAAACGGAGTGGTCGCCGTTGAGAATGACCAGCTCCACAGTGAGTCCTTTGGTCCGCCAGTAGGCGTGGGCGCGGATCGCCTGCTGGACCAGATCGATTTTATTGATGTCGCTGATGCGCAGCAGAATGATGGGCGAATCCCCGGAAATGCCGTAGCTCCAGAGTCCGGTTTGCCCGCGGCGGTTTTGACGCAGCACGCCCGGGGGCGTGCGGCGGGCGGGATCGGCATAAATCAGGGCGCTGGTAAGATGCCCGTAGACCTGGGCCTCGGCTTCGGTGATGTTGAGGTGATGCAGGGTGACCTGACTGTGGGTCCAGGCGAGATCAAAGGCGCGGTTGCTCATGCGCGGACTTTGGTACTGCTCCACGCGGGAGAGCGCGATTTCCCGGGTTTCGCAGACGCCGAGGACCAGATGCACGGTGCTGCTTTGGCGGGGAGCCAGGGTAATGATCCGGCGCAGGGAAACCACCGGATCAAGCACGGACCCGACGGTGTTGGAGAGGGGGCCGCTTTCACGCAGGGCCAGAGGACGGGTGAGTGATCCGCCGCGTCCGATAAAGCGGGCGCGGTCGGTTTCGCAACTGACCTCGCCGGTATCGCCGTTGTGGCCTACAAAGAGATGCAGCAGCCAGGGCGGGGTTTCGTCAACGGAACGGGGACGGCGGGTGCAGAGCAGGGAGGAGGTGGCGGCGGTGAATTCGGTTTGCACAAAGAGATTGCTGAAGGCGGGATGCGAGGCATCGGCGGCGGCAGGGGCGAGCACGACTTCGCCGTAACTCGTGAGTTCAATTCTCCGGGTGTCCCTGGAATTGTTGGTGAGGGTGATGCGGCGGACTTCGACATCGTCCTCGGGGGAAACACAGAGTTCGGTGTGCACCGCAATCCCGTGATGACGCTGTTTGAACTCGGCGCGGGCCTGGGAGAAAATCGCCTCGTGGCTCTGGCCTTCGACGCGGGTCGGCTGATGGGCGGCGGACCACATGTCCCCGCTGTCGACATCGCGGAGATACACAAAGAGCCCCCAGCAGTCGCGGGTGGCGTCCTCGCGCCAGCGGGTGACCGCGAGGTCGCGCCAGCGGCTGGAGCCGGCCCCGGCGCTGCTGATGAGCACGTGGTAGCTTCCGTTGGAGAGCAAATGCACTTCGGGGGTGACGGGTGCGGGATCGGGCATGACCCGCATGGTGGACTGCTTGTCGGCGCTGAGCAGGTCCGGATCTTCTAAATCCAGATCGGCGGCCAGAACCCCGGCCCCGGTTTTGGGCACCCGCTCCTGAAGCAGAAATCCGGTGGCTTTAAGCGGGGGGCAGTTCATAAACCGTTTCTGCATGGGCTGACCGCGCAGAAAACTCAGCAGGGCCAGCAGGCTCATGCCCTGGTGGTGGGCCATGTAGGAAAGCAGGGTGGCGCTTTTTTCATTGGGAAGTTGGCGGGAGGGGGTGTAGTCAACCGCCTCGTAAAATCCGTATTCCCCCTCGCGCCCTTCGGCGCGGAGCCGCTGGAGATTTTCGCAGGCGAGGCGCGGAGAGATCATCAGCGCCATCACACTGGCGTAGGGGGCAATGACCAGATCTTCGGCGAGGCCGCGTTTGAGTCCGATGCCGGGGGAGCCGAAGGCGCGGTATTGATAGTTGAAATGAATGTCGGTGCGGTTGTAGCCCGATTCGGAAATGCCCCAGGGCACCTTGCGCAGGTGTCCGTAGTCCACCTGCTGCGCCACGGCGGCGCGGCAACTGTGGTCGAGCAGGGTTTTTTCGTGGGAGGGCATGACCAGATTCGGCATGAGGTATTCGAACATGGAGCCGCTCCAGGACACCAGAATCGGATCCCGGTTGGAGGACACCAGCAGTCGGCTGAGGGTGAACCAGTGTTTTTGCGGAATTTGTCCGAGGGCGACCGCCACGTAACTGCCCAGCCGCGCCTCGGAGGCCAGCAGATCGTAGTAGCCGGTGTCGAAACGGCGTTCGCTGAGGTTGTAGCCGGTGCGGAAGAGATCCCGTGCTTTGTCGTAGAGGAAGGTGAAATCCATTTGCGCGAAGGCGTCCGCGCGGTCCGCGAGTTCCTCCAGGGCGGTCATTAAGGACACAGCGGCGGGCACGCCGCGCGCGCTCTGTTGACGCAGGGTGGGATCGAGGCTGTCCGCGGGTTCGGGCATCAGGTCCCGCAACTCCCGGAGCTGGGCTTCAGCGGTCTCTTGGAGGCGTTGAAACCAAATCTCCTGTTCAGAAGAGAGCGGGATGACGCGTTCGGAAAGCTGTTGAATGTGTTCCTTCACCTGCTCCAAGTGTGCCAGGCCTTCAGATAAAGAATCCGGCACGCCGGAAAGCATCCGGCCGAGTTCCTGGAGCACCGGATCATCCGGCGCAAGCGCCGTGAGCACGTGCAGGGTGTCGCGCAGGCCGGAGAAAATCCGTTCGGAGAAGAGGGGTTCGTCGGCGAGGCCGCGAAGACCGGAACCGAGGGTGAGCAAATGACCGGCGAGGTTTCCGCTGTCGACGCTGGAAAGGTAAATCGGGAGCAGCGGTTCCAGGCTGCGGGTGTCGTACCAATTGTAGAAGTGACCGTGTTTGCGCGGCATGCGGTCAAAGGTGGCGAGGCTGTTGCGGGTGCGCTCCGCGAGTCCGCCGAGGGTCAGGTACCCGAAATCGCGGGCGGCGAGATTGGCCAGCAGGGACAGTCCCATATTGGTGGGAGAGGTGCGGTGGGCGATGCGCGGCCCGTGGGCCTCCTGGAAATTGTCGGGGGGCAGCCAATTCTCTTCGGCGGTGACGAAGGTTTCAAAAAAGGACCAGGTTTTGCGCGCGCACTCTCCGAGGAAGCCGATCTGTTCCGCGGAGAGCCCCGGCTGTTTGGCGGAGAGGGACTGACTGCATTTCCAGGCGAGTCCGGGGGCGAGTATCCAGAGCAACAGGACCGGCAGAGCCCCCGGCAGATTCGCGGGTGCCCAGAGGGCAAGTATTCCGGCGGTGATCAGCGCGAGAACCGGCGAAAAGGCCATGGTGCGGAAGTGGCGGGGGAGGCTGTCACGGCCGCGGAGCGCGGCGTCGCCGGAGGTTTGCCACTCCAGCAGATGTTTGCGGGAAACGAAAACCCGGTAGCAGGTCCGGAAGACGGCATCCAGGTTCGTCAGCGTTTCGTGGGGCATCATGGCCAGCGTGAACCCGGTCCGCCCGGCGAGCCGCAGCGCCGCCTTTCCTTCCGCCCGCAGATGCTGCCTCCAGGGAATGCTCGCGGATTTGCGGGGCAGGGAACTCAGGGCGGAGAGCAGGCCGGAGAGTCCGACGAGAACCAGGGCTGCAACCGCTCCCGAAAGGCCGCCGTTCGGCACGAGGAAAAACAAGAAAAGAATCAGGAGCAGATTGGCGGGCGACACAAGGCTGCGGCGAAGATTGTCGAAAAGTTTCCAACGGGAGAGCGGCGAGAGGCGGGCGCGCAAGGTTCGGGGGAGCATCTGCCAGTCGCCCCGAATCCATCGGTGGCGGCGCGCCATGTCCTCGGCGTATCGCGAGGGGTCGTCCTCGTAGACCTCCACGTCGCTCACCAGTCCGGAGCGGGCGCAACAGCCTTCGAGCAGATCATGACTCAGGATGCTGTTGTCGGGAAAGCGTTCATGGAGGCTGCGGACAAAGGCGTCCACTTCGTAAATGCCTTTGCCGATGTACGAGCCCTCGGCGAAGAGATCCTGATACACATCGCTGACCTCGCGGGTGTAGGGGTCAATGCCGGCGTCTCCGCCAAAAAGACGCACGTACCAGGAACGCCGGGCACCGGGCAGGCTTGCACTCACACGGGGCTGCAGAATGGTGTAGCCGTCCACCACCTGACCGGACGTCGGATCGAAGACCGCACGGTTCAGCGGATGGGCCAGCGTGGCGATGAGGGTTCGGGCCGCATCGCGGGGCATGCGGGTGTCGGTGTCGAGGGTGATCACGTACCGAACCGCGGAGAGCACGGCGGTTTCCCCGCGGACTTCGCTGTAGGCGGTTTGACTTCCCCCGCGCAAAAAGGAATTGAAGGCCTCCAGTTTGCCGCGTTTGCGTTCGTAGCCCATCCAGACGCCTTCGGCGGAATTCCAAACGCGCGGGCGGTGGAACAGAAAAAACTGGGCGCTGTGAGCCTCGGCGTATTTTTGATTCAGGAGATCCACGCCCTCGGCGGCGGCCCGCACCAGTTCGTCATCCCCGGGCTGCTGTTCGCCGGGCGCGTCCCGGAAATCAGTGAGCAGCGCGAAATGAAGATAGGCATCGGGATTGGAAAGGTGATGGACCTCCAGCGTTTCCAGAAGCGTCTGTATGCCCTCCGGCGTGGTCAGCATGGACGGAATCACGACCATGGTGCGGCATTCGGAGGCGATGCCCTTGGCGAAATCCAGGCGGGCCGGCGGACGGGGTTTAACCAACAGGGGAATCAGCGCATTCACCAGTGACACCGCCAATTGTGCGCCGCAGACCAACACCAGAACTGTCAAAATCCCGAGGAGACCCGCCGGGAGACCTCCTGCGGAGGCAATCCAAACCACTCCGGCGGTCAGGCAGAACGTGAACAAACTCACTGTGCCGAGATAAACGCGCAGAGGATTCCGGAGGACGGCGGCCTCCAGTCCGCCGAATCCGGAGGCGCGTGCCCGCAGGGTTTTGCGCAGGTCCGGCAGACCCCGGTCGATCAGCACATAGCCCACGTGCGCCCGCCGGTCATCCGCCCCGTGGGTGCGGGCGTGATCGGCGGAAATGCGGAGCACTGTTTTCGCGACCTCTTTTTCGGGTTTCCCGCTCTGACGGGCCAGAATTTCGACGGCATGGCGATAGCGGTCCCGGGTGGAAAAATCCATGCGGCGGTAGATGCCGGACGGATCTCCGCGCAGAATTTCCTCCACGCCGCTGAGCGTTTCCACAAACTCCTCCCAATCCATGGTGCTCAGAAACCGCAGGCTGGCGATGCAGTGACTCACGGTCATTTGATTGGCGGACTGCTGCTGGTTCTCCAGAATGCAGAGCGATTCCACGGAACGCCCGTCCTGGGCGAGGTGCTGCTCCATCCAGCTTCGGGCCAGATGCAGCAGGGGATTTTGACGGGCAAGCTGTTCGGTGAATTCCGCCACAAAGGCGCAGGTGAGTTGAATCTCCGCCCTGGCCATATCCGCCACCACCACCACCAACTGTGACGGATCCCGCTCCGCCATGGTCTGGAGGCGGTCAATCCATTCATTCGCAAGGGCGCGGTCTTCACGCGCGGCGAGCAGCCGCCGGGCAATCTGTTGCAGGGTGTCGATCAGACTGAGGCGCAGCATAATGGGGATGGCC
This sequence comes from Verrucomicrobiota bacterium, assembly GCA_020831625.1. GTDB lineage: Bacteria > Verrucomicrobiota > Kiritimatiellia > SS1-B-03-39 > UBA6053 > PXAS01. Next base: position 10,960 of record JAFIGD010000047.1, read on the forward strand.
CACAGTTCGCCCAGCTTCAGGAGGGTGACGCTTTGATAGGACGCGACGAAGGCGCTCAGCGTTTCCGCGTCGACCTGGGCATCCTGATGGGACACCAGTTCCGTGACCACGTCATAAATCCGTGGCAGCCCTTTGGATGTCCCCTCCATGAGACACGGCAGTTGACGGCTGTAATCCCGGGGCAAATGTTTCCGGGCCAATTGAATTTGCTCTTCGATCAGATAAAAATTGTCCAGCAACCATTCCGCGGCGGGGGTCAGATGCCGTCCCGAAGGATCCTGTTGCGTGTGTTTAAGGAAACCACGCAGGCGGTCCTCATGGGCGGTCAGCCGATCCAGCAGCGGATTCGCTTTTTGCCTCGCGCCCACCGGATGCCGCGCGGCCAGGGATGCCGCATGGTGCATGAGCTGTTCGACGCTGAACAGTTCCGGAGGCACGCGGCGGGACGACGCGTCCGAAGCCCCGTCGCGGGATTGAGACGGGGAGGCGGCGTGGGAGAAGGAATACATGCCGGAATTATAGAGTTATTGTACGCGAATGTGTATGGGGTCTTACCCTATCATAGAACCTTCACCAGTCACCTAATACACAAAGGGAAGAAGGTTTTCTACGAGTCGGGCAAATGGGTGTTGGAGCAGGATTATTATTCCTCGGGCAAAAAAGGCCCTTCATCGGATCCGGACGGTGGAACCCAATTCGAAATTTTGATCCTGTTCTTTCCCATACGTTTTGATAAACGGGACAAGATCAGGGCAATCCTGTTATACCGTAAAAAAATGGGGAAACTCCAGGCCTCTTGACATCTTGACGTACACAATTCTTTGTGTGAAAGTCGGCAAGCCTCGTCGATGATTTGAGATGCCAGTATGCCTACCTCGCTCACCCTGAACCATCTTCGCCGCTATGCGGTCACGCGCAGTTTGTTCAAGCCGACAACCTTGATGCGCGCCGTTACAAAACTGGGCTTTGTTCAGTTCGACCCGATACGCGCCCCCGCGCGGGCTCAGGATCTGACGTTGCGCCATCGGGTCACCGACTACCGGGCCGGCGAGCTGGAAGCGCGCTACCCGCGCCTGGCGGTCGAGGAGGATTTTTTCGTGAACTACGGCATTCTGCCTCGGGCCACGCAGTTCCTGATGCACCCCCGGACGGCGCGGACCGAGTGGTCACCCGCGCGTTGGGCGCAGGCGCGGGCGGTGCTGGAGTTCGTGCAAAGCCGCGGGGTGGTTCATCCGCGCGAGGTGGACGCCGCCTTCGATCATGGCGCGACCCGAAACTGGTTCGGCGGCAACAGCCGGGCCAGCACCCAACTTCTCGAGGGCATGCATTACCGCGGTTTGCTGCGGGTGGCGCGGCGCGAAGGCGGGATTCGTTTGTACGCGGAGCAATTGGCCCATGAACGTGACCGCCCGGCGGACCCGGACGCGGCCCTGGACGCGCTGATCGACGTGGCCGTGGCTGCGTACGCTCCGTTGCCCGCGGGCATGCTCAGCCGCTTCGTCACCTGGGTGTGCTCCGCGGCGGCTCCGCAATGGCGCGATCGCCGTCGCGATGCCCTGGCGCGTGCCAAGGCGCGGCTGCCGCAGGCCGCGGTGGACGGGTGCAACTGGTACTGGCCGGAGGGCGAGAATCCCGCTCGTCGTCGCTTCGCCAACGACGACGTTTTAGATGACCGTCTGCGGCTGTTGGCGCCCTTCGACCCGGTGGTCTGGGACCGCGAGCGCTTTGAGCGCTTTTGGGGCTGGGCGTACCGCTTCGAGGCCTATACTCCGGCACCAAAGCGGGTGCGAGGCTACTACGCCTTGCCCATGCTGTGGCGCGGGCGGGTCATCGGCTGGGCGAATGCCGCCGTGCGTGACGGACAGTTGCAATTGCAGCCGGGCTATGTCAGCGGCCGCGCCCCGCGCGATGCCGCGTTTCAGGCCGCGCTGGAGGAGGAACAGGCTCTCTTTGAGCAGTTTCTCGGGCTGTGAGCGTCTCGCCGCATAAACAGAAGCAATCAACCACGGTTTACGGATCCATACAGAAAAAATCTGTTCACGGACGCTGAACTCAGCATAAGAAACGTTAACGAACGGAATCGAATTGCCAGAACCCGGTAAACGAACTAAGCACCGGGAAGAAATGAAAATCCGTGGTATAAAAAAAACGTAAAAGCTATTTCAGCACCGAACAAGTCGGTGCGGGTAGCTGTTTACAATCCATGAATCATCGAGACTGAAGGTAAGAATGAATTCTCAAATAAAAGCCGAATCCATATTTCCCAATTTCGATTGGAGCCAGGCCAAGTTTCATATTGCACAACGGTCTGGTGATACCCAGCCTATCGATTTATTCACACGTAGTTTTGACGAATGGCAGAATGACTGGAATGGCGCATATCATTCGAATCATTGCTGGAACAGGAAATATATATTTTCAATCATTGAATTACCCACTCAGCCGAACAAATGGCTTTTTGGCGGTATATTCCGTGTGTTGTCTCACGAAAAAAGAATGAAAAACTGTAAGTTGAGATCTTTCTATCAGGTTGAGTTGCACTCTGAAGGAGAGGCGTTAATTGGCCGCCTGGTAATCAATTGGCAAAAAGATGCCCGGGCGAAAGGGCGTATACCCGAAACCGTTTTACCCAACATGACTGTAGCTGAGTTGCTACCGGAAACGTACGCTGGTATTGATTTTCCCGGCTACGAAAACATTAATCATTCTTTTTCCACACTTGAACAGTTGTGGCGGGATTCAAAACCTGATTGGTACACCGCTCTTGCAAATTGCCAGGGTATATATTTAATTACTGACACAAAAACCGGACGAAGATATGTTGGTTCTGCTTATGGCAATGATGGCATCTGGTCGCGCTGGGGGAGCTATTTCAAAACAGGAGGTCATGGAAATAATGCGCTACTGAAAGAGCTTTTGGGGAAGCGGAGCGACGCCATTGATTACGCAAGGAAAAACATGCAAATCTGCTTGCTGGAACACATATCAAACCGAGCAAATGAACCATACGTGATTTCCCGGGAATCCTTTTGGAAAGAGGCATTGTTTACCAGAGGAGAATTTGGTCTGAATGCAAATTAACCACAGACTTGTTATAACAAAGTGCTGCCAAACCATGAATCCGTTTTGTTTTCAGATCGGCCGCCACTCCCCTTGCGGGAGTGGAGCCCTGGTCACGTCAAGAAACTGTGCGGTCCACACACACCACCCCGCATCCAGCGCAAAGCGCTGGATGCGGGGTGGGGAGACGGAGTATGCGTGTTGTATCGACCGTCGCACCACCGCCACGAGGGCGGAGGTGGCGTACCCAATCCTTTGAAATTTTCATTCAGTCCATTCCATCAGAAAGTCTTCTCATGCTCCTCCTGTTTTTGAAAAAGACACGCGTATTGATTCCGGCCCTTGTTTGGGTTTTGTCCGCGCCGCTCTTCGCGGGAGGTTTCGAGCCGGCACCGGGAAATCTGCCTCCGATTCATCCCACGGTTTTTCACGGGGATTCGTTTCCCGCGTTTGAATTTTCCCGTCCTGAAGAGGCGCGGCGCATGCTGGGCGATCATAAAATTAAGGCCCGGTATTTCGATGCGGCGTTGAATGAGGTGGCGGAGCCGGACGGTTTCGGGCGGTATGGCGCGGTGGTGGACATCCTCCGTGAAAACAAAAAGCCCTATCGCCAATATGTGACCCTCTACCGCTCACGGGACGCGGTGGACTGGCGGAGCCACGGCATGGACGCGCGGCTGAATCTGCCGGATGAACTGGGGATTTCCCCGGACGTGCTCGCAGAACAGACCCGTGAAACCGGCGAGTTCCTGAAGCATGCGTTCCGGCGGACGTATCAGGACGGCGCGATGGCTGTCTTTCTCGCGGGACTCAGCGAAATGAACGCCGGCGACACGGTCACTTCACGCAACGGCTATTGGGAACGGAACACCCGCTGGTGGCGGCAACTCAAACGGACAATCGGTGATGTGAAGCCTTACGAATATATGATTCATGTCCCGGCGGGGTATGAGGAGGATGAAAACCAAACCTGGCCGCTGATTCTGTTTCTGCACGGCGCCGGGGAACGCGGTTCGAATTTGGAGCAGGTCGCGAGACACGGACCCCTCCGCGAAATCCGGAACGGACGCGATCTGCCTTTTATCGTGGCGGCCCCGCAATGTCCGGCGAACGAATGGTGGGACATGACCGAACTGGTTCAACTGATTTCAAAAATCAAAGAATCCCATCGGGTGGATGCCGACCGGGTGTATTTGACCGGCCTGAGCATGGGCGGATACGGATCGTTCCGGCTGGCCGCCGAGGCGCCGGAGTTGTTCGCCGCCGTGGCCCCGGTTTGCGGGGGAGGGGATCCGCGCGACGCCGACCGTCTGAAGAATCTGCCGTTCTGGGTGTTTCACGGGGATCAGGATACAGTTGTGATCCCTGAACGCAGTGAGGAAATGGTCGACGCCATCCGCGAAGCGGGGAATTCGAATGTGGAGTTCACGCTGTATCCCGGTGTTGGTCACAACGCCTGGACGCGCACCTACGCCAACCCTGAATTTTATGACTGGTTGCTCCGTCATTCCCGTGCGGATTGACGACATCAGGATCCCGCCGACATTATCGTTTTTTAAACGGCCGGAACAGGAAGAATGTGATTCCGAGCAGGGCTGTCAGCCAAAGCGTGGCGGGTTCCGGAATGGAGATGATGTTGTTGTCGAGGGTCACGGCCCCGTTCAGCGCAATGACCCGGCCGTCCACGCGGGCCCCGGTGTTCAGGGTGTGGCTTTGATCCGCAATGAGTGTGCCGCCGAAGTCCGAATTCACCCCCCGGGGTGGAGGAGGAGCCCACCAGCCAGTACACACTGCTGAACGGATCGGCACCGTTGATGAACTGTACGGAGGAGCCCACGGCGGTTGTCAGGGTGCTGCCGATTTGAAAAATATAATCACCGGCACCGTCGAGAATCAGCGTGCCTGTGAGTGCGGCGGTGGCGTCAAATGCGTAGACCCCCGGAGCGAGCGTCATGCCGCCGAGATCCTGTCCCGTTAAATTCTGCGTGGACGTGAATCCGGACAATTGATTGAAGGCGACGGTTGCGTCGGCCTGCGCCTGTTGCGCGGCGGGGTCACCAAGGTGTGAGGTGCCGGTGAAGGTTCCCGGCCCACCGTCTATAGCCTGGAATCCGGTGATGGCGGTTCCGGGATACACGCCCAGATTTCCCTCAAGGGCGGTCAGGCCTGTGCTGGTCACAGTGGACCCGCCGAGCACGGCGAAGGTTTGGGCGGAGCCCAGCATCACCGCGCCTATGGTTTGCGCGGCAAGGGTGATTATAAATACATAGATAAACAGTGTCCGATTCAGTGTCATGGTGATTCCTTCTCTTGTGTGATCAGTAATACGATTCACATATTCTATCTTAACAGTGGGTATCATAGCTATAGGGTGTAACCCTCATTTCCTGTAAATGTTTTGTATCTGGATGGGAAATGGGGTGAAGACTCCATAGAAAAATCAGGCGGAACCTGGGATACTGTCGAATCGACAGCGCCGTACCCGGCAATCTTATCCCTTCGCTTACCCTCCAACCGATTGACTACTATGATTTCAGTATCTGAACCTTTACGGGCCTCCGAACTCCGGTACCGCCGTCTCTTTGAATCCGCCAAGGATGGTATTCTGATTTTGGATGCCACCACGGGAAGAATTGAGGATGTGAACCCCTATCTGATCGACTTGCTTGGCCTGACCTACGAACAATTTATCGGCAGGGAGGTTTGGGAACTGGGTTTGTTTAAGCACATTGTCGCCAACAAAAATAAGTTCCTGGAATTACAGAAACACAAATATGTGCGCTACGACGACCTTCCCCTTGAGACCCTGGATGGACGGCAAATCGCGGTGGAGTTCGTGAGTAACGTTTATCTGGAAAATCAAAAAAAGGTGATCCAATGCAATATTCGCGACATCAGTGATCGCAGATATCTTGAGTCGCAAATTCTGCGGACTCAGCGCATGGAGAGTATCGGGACCCTGGCCGGCGGCATCGCCCACGATTTAAACAATGTGCTCACGCCGATCCTGATGGCGATTGCGCTCCTCGATGAGAAGTTAACCGACACAGAGGACCTGGAATTGTTGGCCACCCTGGAGTCGAGCGCGAAACACGGCGCGGAGCTGGTGCGGCAGGTGCTCGGATTCGCCCGGGGAATCGAAGGCGAACGAAACCTTGTGAGCCCGATCAATGTCATGAACAATATTCAAGCGATTCTCCGCGACACCTTTCCGAAAAATATTCAGTTCCGGTTTGAACCGGTTACCGATTTATGGATGGTGACGGGGGATGCCACTCAATTACAACAGGTGTTCACAAACTTTTGCGTGAACGCCCGCGACGCGATGCCGGAAGGCGGCACCTTGAACGTGACGATGCAGAACACCTCTGTATCCGATCCCGGTATTGGAATGAATCCCGATGCCCGGCCGGGTCCGTATGTGCAGGTGTCGATTGACGATAACGGCACCGGTATTCCCCCGAAGGTGCTGGAAGGGATTTTTGAGCCGTTTTTCACCACCAAGGCATTCGGCAAGGGAACCGGAATGGGACTCTCCACCTCCATGGCGATTGTGAAAAGCCACGGGGGATTTATCACAGTTGCCAGTGAAATCAGCAGGGGGACCGCCTTCGAAATTTTTCTCCCCGCAAACACGCCTGTGAAAGCGGTTGAGGCCTCCGATCCGCATCCTTCCCGGTTTCCGCGTGGAAAGGGTGAGGTCGTATTGGTTGTGGATGATGATGTGAATATTTGCGCAATCGCGGAAAAAATGCTGGAGCACTTCGGATACCGGGTGCGAACGGCACTCAACGGGGCGGAAGCCCTCGCGATCTATGAAGAGCACTGGGCGGATATAGATGTGGTGCTGACGGATATGTCGATGCCGGTGATGGACGGCGCGGCCACCTTAACGGCCCTCAAAAAGATAAACCCCGGTGTGAAGGCGATTGCGTCGAGCGGGTTGACCCAGTGCGGGCAACATCCCGGGGCAATGAAAGCGGGATTTAAATACTTTCTTTCAAAGCCCTACACCGCCGCGACCTTGTTGAACATGATGGCCGCCGCGCTTGGGCCGCCGGCTTAACCTCTACGGGTAACACCCCATATGTTTCCGGTGACGTTTATGGGAAACTGAACCCTGAAACGTACACCTCAACCCCCGAAAGGAATTCTTATGAAAATCTTTAAAATATGTATGATGATCGGATTCACCCTGCTTGCCACCACCGCCTGCCGTGAAACCATGCGCGGCGCCGGCGAGGATATTGAGAAGGCCGGTGAGAATATTCAGGACTCCGCCCGGTAAGCGATTTTAAACAGAAAGATTTTGTTATGAACAAGATGATATCAATGATTTTAATCGCCACGGGCGCGGTGCTGCTGGTCATGGGACTCCTGGCAATGGACTCCTTCAGTTCCGACATGTCCCGCTTTTTCACCGGAACCCCCACTGACAAATCCGTGTGGATGTTTGTGCTTGGACTGGTGGCGATGGCGGTCGGCATGTCCGGGCCAGTCCTCGCCGGCAGAAAACGGTAACCGGCAACACCGGTAAAAGGGCCCCCGCCGGAACCTTGAACAGGTTCATGGCGGGGACCTCTTTTCGCGCCCTTAAATCAGCGGGAACTCAACAAACAGCACGGTCCCTTTGCCGGCACCGGATTCGATCCGGAAGGTGCCGCCCATCATTTCGGCCCGCTCCCGCATGCTGATCAGGCCCAGATGTTTTCCGGAACGCAGGGCGGCCTGCCCCGGGACATCAAACGACCGGCCGTTGTCGGTGACGCGCAGTTGGACCTGTTCGGCGGTTTCGGACAGCCGGATGGTCACGCGTGTGGCCCGCGAATGTTCCTCCACGTTCGCCAGCGCTGTTTGAACAATCCGGTACAGCGCGATGCGCTGATCGCCGCTGAGCTGATCCACTTTGTCCGCGGCCTGTAAGCTTACCCGGATCCCGGTCCGTTTTATAAAGTCCTCCAACTGGGTGTTCAGCGAGGCGACCAGTCCCAGATCATCCAGTCCCGGAGGACGCAGTGCCTGCGCGAAGCTGAGAATCGACTGTACCGACTTCTCCACCAACCGCTGTGTCTGCACAATTTTTTCTTTGAGGGTCTCCGGCGGAATGTCATGCTGTTCTGACAGGGACACCAGATGGAAATTGATGCCCACCAGGGTTTGCACCACATCGTCATGCAGATCCCGGCTGATCCGTTTGCGTTCTTTTTCCATGGTGTGCAGATTGCTGCGGGACAGTTTTTTCAATTTTTCCTGCAAATCATGCGCCTGGTCCAGAAGCTCGATTTGCTGAAGCCCGCTTTTTTGAAGCTCCGCCTCCACAGCCCGACGGCGGGCGATCTCCGCTTTGAGTTCCTCGTTGGAATGCGTCAGCGTCTCTACCCGGCGGCGGGCCTCCTCCGCCTCTTTGCGGGCGGTGATATCCGTCACCGCCAACCGGCAGACATGCCGACTCAAGTCGTCGGAAAAGGCGGGGCACGCGTTGAGGGCCGCCCAGAAGCCCGGTCCGATCAAAGGTTTGAACCGCACCTCGCCGACCTGTTTTCCGGGTTCGTCAAAGGTATGCGCCAGCAACTGTAAAAGCGGGGCGCGTTCGGACGGCTCGGCGAACCGGGACAACATGCGGCCGATCAGCCGGGACCGAACCTCTCCGAGCAGGGCCGCTCCGGTGAGGTTCACCTCCAGAATGACCCCGTGTTCATCCAGTGTGAAATACCCCGCCGGGGAAAAATCATACAGTTCGATGTATTTGTCCAGCAGGGCCGCAGCCCGGTCTCTTGACTCCTGAAGCTCCTGGTTCTGCATCTCCAGTTCGATCTGATGCACCTGCAGTTCGTGAAGCAGCCGGCGGGTGTCGGCGTCGGAGGCCGGACCCTCTTCCCCGTGTGTCTCCTCTTCCCGCACCGCAAGGCGGGACTCCGCGCGGCGGCGCAGTTCCGTGTCCGGCACGGATGCGGGATCCGGTTCCCCGTCCCTTTGATTCTCCGGTGGCTTGCGCCCGTCCGGATTCGGTTTTTTCATGAATTATTTCCTTTGGGCCCGGTCGGCGGACAGACCCGTCCGCGTCACGGTTTGGGTTGTTTCGGTTTTCGCGGTGGGTTTCCGGCATGATCGGCGACATGCTGTTCCAGAACGGACTGGCGCTCCCGCAGTTGCGCCTCCAGCGTCTTGGCCACGGTGATGTCGGTGAAGGTGATGACCACCCCGTCAATCCGGTCGTCCAGGGTGCGGTAGGGCATGATGCGCACGGTGAACCAGCGGTCGTCCCGGGTGGGGATCGGTTTTTCGCACGCCGCCAGGCTTCGCAGAACCTCCCGCGCATCGTCGGCCAGTTCCGGGTAATTCAGTTCCGAAGCCAGATCCGAGAGGGGGCGGCCCACATCCCCGGGGATGAGTTTGATGATCTTTTTCGTCAGTGCCGTGTACCGCCGCACGTTGAGATCATTATCCAGAAACAGGGTGGCGATGTCGGTGCTGTCGAGGAGGTTTTTCATGTCATTGCCCACTCTGGACAGTTCGTCCACCTTGGCCTGCATCTCGGCGTTGACAGTCTGCAGCTCCTCATTGAGCGACTGCATTTCCTCGTGTGAGGTGGTGAGTTCCTCGTTGGTGGACTGGAGTTCCTCGTTGGCGGACTGCAACTCCTCGTTGGTCGAGCGAAGTTCCTCCTGGGCGGTCTGCATTTCCTCATGGGTTCCGCGCGCTTCGTGCCGGACCCGTTCGAGCTCCATTTCCAACTCCCGGAAGCGGACGCTGCGGGTCTGGTCCTGATGTGACGTCTCCGCCCCCGGGGGAACCGCCGACGCCTCCACGTCGTTGAACAGAATCATCACCAGACCCTGCAGCGGCCCCTCGGTCTCCAGCCGCTCCACGCGGATATTCACGCCTTGCGCGCGGCCCTGATCGGTGGAGCCTGATCCCACAACTGTGACCGCCTCACCCTTTTCCATGCGAAGCGCTTTCTGGAAGGCGGCGTCCAGTTCGTAGCGCAGACCCTCCCGGGCCATCGCGAAGATATTCCAGTTGGCCTTTCCGGCCGCCGGTTCCAGATATTTCCCGGTGCGTCCGCGGATATAGAGAATATCGCCCCGGTCATTGGTGAGCGCCGACGGCGGGGCGTACTGTTGCAACACCAGTTGATCGGCGGCGGATTGAAGGCTTTCCGGCGCTTTCGCGGCCCCCCGCTTTGCATTCCCCGCGTTTGACGGGGCGCTGAACGAGGCCGGGAACTGCACCGGCACCGAACCCGGAGCGGTGTCCGTCCGCTGGAAAATCCTCAGTTTCCCGTTGAGCGGAAGAAATAAATCATGGGTGCTCCCCACCGTTTCCGCGCTGCCGAGCATGAGGATTCCGCCGGGGTTCAGGCTGTAATGAAACAGCGGCATCAGTTTTTTCTGCACCTCCGCGGTCAGATAGATCAGCAGATTGCGGCAGCTCACAAGATCCAGCCGGGTGAACGGCGGATCCCGGATAATATCCTGGGGGGCGAAAACCACCATTTCCCGGATTTCCTTGCACACCCGGTAGCCGTGATCCTCTTTGGTGAAAAACCGGCTCAGACGTTCCGGGGAGACATCGGCGGCGATGTTTTCCGGAAACAGACCCTGACGGGCCTTGTCAATCGCGTCCCGGTCCAGATCGGTCGCGAAGAGTTTCAGCGTGAACGGGGCTTCCGGATTCAGGCGCCCGGCCGTTTCTTTCAGGAGGATCGCCAGCGAAAACGCCTCTTCGCCGGTGGAGCAGCCGGGCACCCAGGCCCGCAGGGGCGCGGGGTCCGTGCCGCGGCGCTGCAGGAGAGCCTGAACCGCCGACTGCTCCAGCGCCTCCCACATCGCGGGGTCCCGGAAAAAGCGGGTCACGCCGATCAGCAGTTCTTTGAACAGCAGATCCAGTTCCGATGGATTCTCCTGCAGATAGCGGACATAGGTCGCCATGGAGTCGATTTGGTGCAGGCCCATCCGCCGTTCAATCCGGCGGACAATGGTGTTGCGCTTGTACAGGGAGTAGTCGTGTCCGGAACGGGCCCGGATGAGGACCAGAATTTTCTCCAGGGTTCCCCGCGCCCGGTCCTCTGCGGGACGTTCGGCGGAGGGGATATTCAGGACACCCTTTAAATAAGCGGTGATTTTTCCGGCCAGTGCGCCGGGCGCGGCCACGATATCCGCGAGACCGGCATCAATGGCGCTGCGCGGCATGCTGTCGAATTTGGCGGTGAGGGGATCCTGGACAAAAGCGGCCCCGGCCGTTTCCTTGATCGCGCGCAGGCCCAGGGTTCCGTCGGAGCCCATGCCGGAGAGAATCACGCCGATGCTGTGTTCCCGGCGGTCCTCCGCAAGCGAGCGCAGAAAATAATCAATCGGCAGCCGCAGTCCGCGCGGCGCCGCGGGTTCCAGCAAATGCAGCACCCCCTGCAGAATCGACATGTCTTTGTTCGGTGGGATCACATACACGCAGTCCGGATTCACTGTGGCGCAATCCTCGACCTGCACCACGGACATGGCGGTGGAGCGCTGCAGGAGTTCGGCCATGATGCCTTTGTGGGTCGGGTCCAAATGTTGAACAATCACAAAGGCCATGCCGCTCCGGTCGGGCACCTGTTCGAGGAACTGCTCCAGCGCGTCGAGCCCTCCGGCGGAGGCGCCGATGCCAATGATCGGGAAGGGTTTGCTTTCCGCGGACGCCGCCGGTTCAGGCGCACCCGCGGTTGTCGGTATTCCGGAGCGGGATTGAGCGGCATCCTTCATGAGATCATTCCTTTTTGCGTTCCACATTGCCATCATGCTCCGAACCGCGGACGATAGCAACCCCATTGTCCGGAAATCGACGTTAGGGGTAGACCCCATAGCCTGTTTAACGGCAAAAGCGTACAGTATATCAACGCCGCCGGAATTCACCGGCTTCGTTTACAACACAGGAACGTCTTTATGAACTATTCAATGATGCACCATCTGAGCCTCGCGGTTGTGACCGCCGGCATGCTTATCGCCTCCCCGCTGCACGCGTCCGACACCGACGATTTTATCGAGGCCTCTTTCAAAGAGTCCTACGTGTACCGAACCTACCTTCAAGACGACTCCGTCAAGATCGACTCCGAAAACGGTGTCGTCACGTTGCGGGGAACCGTCGCCTCGGAATCCAACAAACATCTCGCCGAAGACACCGCCTCCGGACTCAACGGCGTGGTCCGGGTGGTCAGCGAGATCGAAACCGAAGAGGAGGTCGCCGCCGAGAAATCCGACACCTGGATTGAGCGCAAAATTCAGTTCGCCCTGTTGGTCCGCCGGAATGTGAGCTTCCGCGCCACGGAAGTCTCCGTGGACAACGGAGTGGTCACCCTGACGGGCGAAGCGGACAATCTCGCGCAAAAAGAACTGACGGGCGAATACGCGGCGGATATCGACGGTGTGAAATCCGTCGTGAATCAGATGACCCTCTCCGCGACTCCCGAAAAGACGGAGCGCACCCGCAGTGAAGAGATCGACGACGCCTCCGTCACCGCGCAGGTGAAGCTGGCGCTGAAGAGTCACCGGTCCACCCGGACGGCGGACATTGATGTGGTCACCCGTGATGGAACCGTGACCTTGACCGGTGTTGCCGCGAACAATGCCGAAAAAGCCCTCGTGACCAAGACCGTGTCCGACATCCAGGGTGTCGACAAGGTCAACAATGAAATGACCCTGCGTCCGAACGACGTTCACTGAGAACCTGAAGAAAACGGCGGCGCGGGCTTTAAGGCCGCGCCGCCTGCCGGTCGGCGTTCAGCAGCCGTGTCCAGGGTGGACCGCGCGCCGCTTCCGCTTTGCTCGATTACCGTCGCCGGCGGAACAACACCAGCGAACCGAGGGCAATGCCCATCAGCGCCAGCGTGCCGGGCTCGGGGATGGCGGTGACCATTTCAAAGCCGTTGGGATCGTTGCTGATGCGGATGGCGTCCAGGGTGGCATTGTCATTTTCAAATGAAACGCCAATACCCGTGAGCGCGTTTCCAATCGTTCCCGTGTCACGAAACACTGTGGGGATGCCCAGACCGGCTTCACCGCCGGACAAATCCGGATTGATCCAGAAATCAATTCGATCCCCCGCGTCCTGATTGAGGGTGACTCTGGCGAGAAACAGGTTGGTTTCGTCTAAAGCAAAAGGATGTGTGCTTTGGGTTGTGTCATTCCCTGCGATCCGCACCACCGCACCCGTGTTGCGAATGGAGATGAAATTACTTGTGGAGCCGTCACCCCGCAACCACAGGAGCACGTGCTGATTCGTTGCGGTTCGATATGCCAGGGCGCTCACCCAGACGGTGCCGTCCAACGTGTCGCTGAAATCCCGTGTGGCCACTGAAGCGGCGTTGCCTCCGTTACGGACCGCCGAACCGGTGGAGGCGTCATTATCAAGGTTGTTGTATCCGGGCGCGGTATACGTCAGGTTGAGGGTAGGGCTATAGTTCGGGGCGGTGTTTCCCGTCCACCCTCCGGCCCAGCCGCCGCCGGCGCTTCCAAAGTTTACCAAATTGCCACTTGATTCCCCGTAGTCAAAATTTTCGACGATCAGGGCGGCGTGTGTGACGGTGGCAAGGCTGACAGCCGCCATCAGTATCGCGGCTTTGCAGAGGTTGAATTGTTTGCTCATAGGGTCTCCAACCTTTCAGTTCAGAGGGATTACAGTTTCAGTGATCGTTGTTTAGAATATCGGATTAAAAGGAATTCCGCTGTACTTTTTAGAATATATCTATTACGTTTTCGTCCATGATGCCGCCAGCACAGCCCAAAGTTATTCAGGCCCTGCTTCCGGGCGGGATCATGATCAGTATGCCGTTGTTGCGGGGATTGATGGCGGCGTTCCCGCCGCCGGCGTGGAGACTGCTGTATGCGGATATGCGGGCGGACCGGCTGCTGGGGCTGTCGGAATCGCACACGGACGGCGCGATTCTGTATCTTGGGTCCGAAAAAGACGTAGAGGTTGCGAAGCGGTTTTCGTTCCCGGTAGTGAACCTGGGCAACCGTTTGCCGAATCCGCCTTTTCCAACAATCTCCCACGCGGACCGGGACATCGGGAAAATGGCGGCGGCCCATTTGCTGGAACTGCCCACGCGAAGTTTTCTGGTGTTCGGTACCCGGACGCACGCCTACTCCTGCCGCCGTGTGGACGGGTTTGTCTCCGCGCTTCGGGCCGAAAACCGCCCGGTGGACATTGTTTGGTTTGACGGGGCGCAAGGCAAAGGAACTGGCAGAGGCGGCAACTGGCTCAGCCTCACCCAGATTCAGCACCTCGTCGAAGCGCTTCCCCGTCCGGTATCGGTTTTCGCCGCCGATCAGTCCGGTTTGGTGGCGGACGCGGCGTTGCTGGCGGGGTTGCGCATTCCGCAGGATGTTCGCATACTGGGCGTGGATCACAATCCGGTGACGTATCGATACCGCGAACCCCGCCTCTCCTATGTGAAAATGAACTTCGAGGAAGTGGGACGGCGGGCGGCCCACAGTTTGACGCGGCTTCTGGCCGGTGAGGAGGTTCCGCCGCGGCAGGAGATACCGTCGCCGGGCATCGTGGAGCATCAGAGCACCGGGTTGCTTTCGGAGGGGACTCCGCAGGTGGCGGCCGCCTGCCGGTTTATTCACGCCCGCGCCACCGACGCCATTCAGGTGGCGGACGTGGTCGCTCAGGCCGCCGTCTGCCGCAGTCTGCTGGCGCGTCAGTTTAAGGAGGAGACCGGCATGGGGATCGGCGCCATGATCCGCCGTGAACGCCTGCGGGCGGCCAAGCGGCTGCTGATTGACACCGACCTGTCTCTGGAGGAAATCGCGACGCGGTGCGGGTACGCGGATCCGCCCCGCTTTTTCGAGGCCATGCGCAAAGCGGAGGGTTGCACGCCGACCGCGTATCGGAAGCGGATGGGGAATGACTTGTTTTAAGGGAGAGGGGGGCGCTGTTTCCCGGGACCGTTTCTTGATGCTTTCGGCGCTGTTTTCCGTTATAGGATCGAGCGATGAAAAACATGAACCCCGCCGAAACCACCCGTCATTTTCAAGCACTATTGGACCGCGCCGCCGAGGCCGGCGGCGGCCGGGTGGAGATTCCGCCCGGGCTGCATGTCTGCGGTTCGCTGGAACTCAAGTCCGGGGTCGAATTGCATCTGTGTCAGGGGGCGCGTCTGCGGGCGGCGGAGGATCCGGCGTTGTTTCCGCCGCGGATTCGTTATGAGGGCAGCCGCACCGCCAATGACAAATGCGGGGCGCTGCTGTTCGCGCGCGATGCGGAGGAGACGGCGGTCACCGGATTCGGCACCCTGGACGGCGGGGGCGACTGGGACGACTGCCCGGACTGGAAATCCGCGCAGGATATTTTCCGTCCGGCGGTGGGGTTTTTCGAGGGCTGCTCCGGGTTGCGGATCGAAGGCGTCCGGATTGTCGGCGCCAAGTGGTGGACGCTGCATTTGATGTGCTGCGTGGACACGATGATCCGCGGCGTGCGCATGCGCAGCAACTGGCCGAACAGTGACGGCATCGATCCCGACGGCTGCCGGCGCATGATCATCAGCGACTGTCATCTGGTGTGCGGCGACGACTGCATTGTGTTGAAAAGCACCGCCGGCGACACCTGTGAGGACATCTGCGTGAGCAACTGTGTGTTGGAAACGCCCAAGGCCTGTCTGAAAATCGGGACCGAAAGTCTGGGCACCTTCCGGAACGTCAGCATGGCCAACTGTGTGCTCAAAGGCGATGTGGCGTTCGGCTTGTACATGAAGGACGGCGGGGTTATCGAAAACGTGCAGGCGGTCAATCTGCTGGCCGATATGACCTCCGCCTATCCCTTTCTGATCGATGCCATGCCGCGTGATTACCGGAGCGGCACGCCCGCCGGACGCATCCGAAACATCACCCTGCGCGGCTGCCGGGTGCGCGGTCCGGGCCGGATCTGGGTGGAGGGAACCGAAAGCGAACCGCTGGAAAACATCACCCTGGCGGAGATCGACTGGGATGTGACCGGGCCGCTTCCCGAAACGCCGGAGCCCAAGCCCCTGGGCTCCGCCCGGGTGATTGTGGATCCTGAGCGGCCCGCGCACGAAGCGCAGCGAAATCACCTCGTGGCCGTGCATGTGAACGATCTGCACGTACAGGGTCTGCGCCTCCACGGCGCGGATGGCGGGCGGAAACTGAACGCCGGGGACTGATGCGTTCTGGATCCCTGGATCCTTTTCTGGCAGATGTACCGGGATCTTTAGCCCGGTGATTTCATCCCGCGGCGGCGTCCGGTTGCCTGCGAAACGCGGTGGGGAGTCTGGTATTGTTCCGGCGGCGCAGGTAGTCATTTTCAGTCCTCATGCCCCCGGATGGGGGCAAAGCGCATAGCCCAAGGCAAGGGAGGCACGACCGCAGCCTTGGGAGATCGTC
Source organism: Verrucomicrobiota bacterium (assembly GCA_020831625.1). Classification (GTDB taxonomy): domain Bacteria; phylum Verrucomicrobiota; class Kiritimatiellia; order SS1-B-03-39; family UBA6053; genus PXAS01. The sequence continues at coordinate 27,399 of JAFIGD010000047.1, forward strand.
GATATGATTTCATGCGCCCCGGATGGGGTGCAAGCGAATGTTTCAGGGGAAATGTGACACGGAACGGTTCGCTTGGACCCCTCCGGGGCCCTATAAACTTTTGTCTCTTTTTCCCGGGGCTGCGCTCCTTCGTCGCTGACCCCGGGCTATCCGCTCAAACCCCTCCGGGGTTACAAAAACCCTTACCTTAGCCCATGCCTACAAGCCTTCCTTTCCTTCTGTAAAAACACTCTGCGGATTGGAAAGGGAAGAATGAAAGAAGGGGTTAAACAGGAACTACCGCCCGGGGTTTTGCCCCGGTGGTTCCGGGGACGGCGGGGGTGTGGGCGCGGGCGGGGGTTCGTGACCGCCGACCCGCTGCAGCCGAAACCGCATCGAATCCGGTTGATACAGCAGGTAGAGATTGCTGCGGCCCTCGATGTCCACCATTCGGGTCGTATACCGCAGTTGCGGCTCGCCCTGATCATCAACGGCGTAAAAATTGGCTCTGAACGTATGATGGCCGCCCCGGTTGCGGGCCTGAAAATCCAGGATTCCGTTTTGGGGCAGGTTGAAAGCCTGTCCCTCGGCCTCCAGCATCAGAGCGACACCCGTGGTGTTGTGAATGCGGATAAAATCGGGGCGCACGCTTTCCACATCATAGCGGAGGGGCAAGACACGCAGGGAGCCGCCGGGTCCGGTCTGACCGGGAAAAACAACCAGCAGCGCCTGCCGCCAGTCCGGAGGAATTTCAATCTTCGCCACCGGCGTTTTCTCAAACCGCCGGGCGGGCTCTGTGTCGGGCGGCGCATCCGCGGGGGGCGGAACCTCCACCCATTTGCCGTCAAACAATTCCAAGGGCATCGGGCCCCGGTAGGGCATGAGAGGAGACGTGACGTTCCGCCCGGCGGGCACCTGCCGGATGCCCTCCGGACTGTGATAAAACATGCGTGGCACGCCCGCAAGCGCGCTGTTCTCCGTTAAGAGGCCGCTTGCGGGCCAAACGTAAACGGCAAAGTGAAACGCCACAACCGGTTCCGGTGACGCCTCGACCGCGCCCGTTTCGGCGTTTGGCTCCTGCTGAACGGATTGAGCCTGTATCCGGGCGTTCAGCACCAGGGTGATGTAAACAAGTAAAGATGCGCGGGAAAGGTATGTCATGATTGCCTGATGATTAGATTTCATCCCGGGAAAGCCAACGGAAGGAAATCACCCGGAATTGACGGCCGAACCGCTGATTGAGCGCGGTCAGTTCATCCGGCAGCGCGTCCGGCGTATTGGTGTCATCCACAAAGTCGGCCACGCGCTGGACGGTGGCCTCGACCCAGCTCCGGGCGGAGGGCGAGTCCGCGTCCCCCAGCGATCCATAGGCCCGCACCGTGAAGGTGTCCGAGCGGGCCTGAAGCACGCCGCCAATGCGGGCGAGAACATCGGACTGCAGCAGGTATCCGGGTGATCCCGCCGTGCGGGGACCCTCCACATTTTCAAGAAACATGCCGTGGAAGGCCGAGGCTCCCCCTGAATTATGCCAGGAGCCCTGGAAGTCGGATGCCGTTTGCCAGATATCCTCCCCCGGCGTGCCCATGGCGTCATTCAACCCGGCGTCATTGATCGCCGTTTGAAGGGCGCCGGCAAGACCCAGTCCGTTCGGATCCTGCCCCGGAGCCGTCAGCATCCGGTTCACAAACTCGGAAATGGACAGAAACGGCCCCCGGCGTTTCACCTGCTCCACCAGTTGTTCCGCCAGAGAATAAATCTCGTTTTGCGTGAGCCGCCGGTATCCCGCATAGGCGTTGCTGTGGTTCACACTTTGACCGCCGTTGGGACTGAAGGCCGCCGAAAGCGGATCGAGGAAGCGGGACAGCGGGGCCCGCTCGAGACTGGGGCTCACCTCGGAAGACCCGTCCCGGGGGGACAATTCGACATCCAGCATGGAGCCCAGCATCGCCGCCCAGGCGGAAACGGAAGTGGAATTGACATTGAACGCGCCGGAAATCAGCAGGTTTTCCGCGGAGGTGTTGAAATCCCGGGTCGCGTCAGCTTCCTTCCAGATCAGCCGCCGGTTGGCATGGGGGGTCAGCATGAAATCATCCCACAGGACCTCATTGTAGATCCAGGACAGATCATAGGCGGGATAATACACCGTGCTGCCCGGGCCTTGTATCGCACTGCTGATCGGGTTCTGCCCCTGTGAATAGGGAATCGTCGGCGCGGGGGACTGCTGGGCGGCGGGTCCGGGAAAATGCCCGTGGGTGACGCGGTCCCGGGGAACCAGAAGCCCGGCGAACGAATTTCCGATAATGTAGACGGGTGAATTGGGCGCGGAATCCGAGCCGGGGTACGAGCCCCCTCCCTGATTATGACCGGACGCGAAATGACGCGGCATCATGAGTCGGTTCGGTCTCCCCACATCATACGCCCAGGCGTGACCCACGCTGTGGGGGCGGGCGTGCATGAACGCGGCGATCGAGGCGATGTCTTCGGATCCGCGCACGAGATTGTTCTCGTCCCGGCCTCCCCGGGGAACATCATAAAGGACCAGGCGCGGATCCCCGCCCGCAATCGGAATGTCATCCCCCAGGCCGATAAATTGACTGTCGGTGTTTTCAGGATTCATTTGGACATAATCAAAGTGATTCGGGTCCAGCGAAAATCCGCCGACGTAAGAGGCCGGATTCCGATAGCTTCCGCCCCGGGTGTTGTTCGTGTGGTTGATGCCGACCGGATCCGCGACCTGATACGGCGCAGTGGGATTGTGGTCGATCAGCCAGCGGGAGGGCGCGTTGAAATTCGCGTCCATAAGATTTATGGTTTCGCCGGCGGCGGAGGTCTGCTCAACACTGAACCCCGGATTCGGCATCCGCAGGCTCCAGGTCACCCCCCATCCCGGCCAGGCGGGATTGGAGTCGTCCAGAGGAATCGCCGGGTTGAACGGGGGAGGGGCGGAGCCGTATCTCGGGAGAATATTGGGTTTGTCCGGATCGTCCAAATCCTGAATTTGAATTTGATCAATCATGGAGGGGGCCGATTGATACAGATAGTTTATGGTGCCGTGCGCATTCTCGTTATCCAATTGATTGCCCCAGTTGGGCGTGCCGGCTTGCGAAAGAAAATAGAACCCCCGGTTGCGCATGGTGCTACCGATCCCGGGTCTGCCGCTCAAATGAATGACGGTCTCGTTGATGTCCCATCCGGCGGCCGGGGAAAGCCCGGTTGTGTTTGCGGCAATACTCTGATACGGATGCGTGTCGGGATTGGATTCCCGGTAGATCGGCAGTCTCTGGCCCCAGCGGTTATACTGGTTGATGTCGGAAACGGCCTTGATCATTTCTTCAATGTCGCGTTCCGCATAGAAGCTGTACCCGCCTAAATCGTGCAGACCCTGGCGCAGGGTCGCTCTGTAGTCGAAACTCACATAACCCGCGCTGTCGACCGGCGCGGCCTCGTGTTGATGCATACTGAACATGACGGCTTCACCGGGCGGCAGCGTGACGGTGCTTCCGCCGGACGGATTCTCAAATTCGAACGCGAACATCGCGTTGTTGCCCTCGTATCGGAACGGAATGTTCAGCCAGCTTCCGAACCAGCTCGGTTCATTGTTTCTCCAGGCGGGGTTGCTGACCTGCATGATGAAATGCCAGCCGGTGAAATGCTGCGGCTCAAACGCCCAGACAAAATACCAGCTTTCATTGATATTCGTCCGGAGCGGCTCGCTGTAGGGATTCCACAGGACCACCACCGGAACAAAGTGCAGGCGGATAATGGGCCACTCCATGGTGAAATAGAAATTCATGGCAAAGCGGGCGATCACGGGATTCATTTCATTGCTCGCCTCCGCGGTCCGGCGGGCGTACAGATTTCCGTTGCCGTCATTGAGCCGCTGGCGGCGGGTGGGATAGGTCAGCAGTTGCCGCCAATTGGCCCCGCCCGGGTCCACCGTAATCCACAAATCACTCATGGGCGGAAAAATTTTTTCGCGCAGAAAAGGCATGGTTTCCGGTGAACCTCTTGTCCGGGCGTTGTTAACGGCGGTGTCCGGCTGGTTTTGGTCCTTCCGCAGGGTGATCGCATTGATCGCGTTCCAGCGGTGCCGCGGCAGGTCCGAAGGCCTTACGGCCCCCTCCAGGGCCAGGGTTTGATCCCGCCACCTTTGCATGCGCGCGGTCTGGAAATCCATTAAGGCGTTCCATTGGTCCCCAGCGTCATTCATCAGGCCCCCGTTATCCTCCGCCTCGCGAATGACGGCGGTCAAGTCCCGCCGGAATCCGCCGGTTTTCACATTCACGGGCAGCCCCAGACTTTGAAGCGTCATGCCGTGAAAGAGAGCCCTGGAACCCTCCACGTCCACAAACGGGGTCAAATCAAACTGGCTGCGTTCCAGGATGCGTCCCAGATACGCGTTATGGGTTTCGTTGTCGGGATCAAAATGAGGCAGCAGAAACTCCGAGGCGACCCGCTGCGCTGTCACCCGTTGTTCGCGCAAATTCATTTGGCCTCCGGTTTCCATCCGAAGGCTGTCGCTCACATTGATTTGCGCGTGCAGTCCGTTGTCGCGAATGTGATACGCGTACTGTCCGGTGGACGGACCGGCTGACACGCCGGAAACCTCCCGCAGAGGCGCGGCCACGTAGCCGTCGGGCACGCCGTCGTTGTTTTCATCGACGGGAAGCGTTGATCCGGGCCCCACCAGAAGCACCGTGCCCGGCTCAACGTTTTCCCCGCCCAGGTAGGGCCAATACGTCCCCGGGTCAAATGCCTCGCCCCGCCCGTGTGAGATAAAATACCCTGTCGGCCGCGCGTAATCCGCATTTAGAACCAACGCGCCGTCCTCCTTAATGAACGGCGCGGAATCCAGCGCCTGCCCGATGTGCAGACTGTTGGGCCGGGCATTGCCCCCGGGGAATGCCGGTGCCGTCACCCGCGTATCCGGGCCCGCCGACTCCTGAAGCTTCGAAATCGCCAGTTCCAACCCCAGTCGGGCGTTGGACCGGGACTGCAAAAGGTGCTGATGCTCAACAACCTGCCGTAATTCCATGCGGACAACCGCCACAAACGATAACACGATGACGAGCAACAAACTCACCATCAGGACCGTCACCAGCAAAACACTGCCGGATTTTTGTCGGGGCGTGAAACGGACGTTGTCGGATATCATAAAGGAAACCTTATTCGTTACAGGGGAGAATCTTCGTTATACTTATAACAACATAGTGATTCGCTTGAAAAAGCGGTATGTAATAACCCGCATAAGATCCGCGAAATCGCGACAGGTCGTTGAATTGATTACTTGTATCGGGGTTGAGGACGGTTCCGAACAAGGGCTGAAGCCTAACGAGAGTACCCACATTATTTTGAACAGGAGCGAGCGGGGAGAGCAGAGGAGAAATGCCGTGGATTGGTACTGTTTTCTCCGCTACCTCCTGTTTAAACTCTTTTTTCGTTCCTCCCTTTCCAATCCGCCGAGTTTTTTACAGAAGGTAAGGAAGGTAACAAAGGCTTTGGGGCATGCGGGGAAGATGTTTTTTTCTGGGCGTTTTTCTGTTCAAAACACTTTTGCCCCACAGCCCATCTGCGGTGGGTAAACATCCGTGGTTTTCCATCCGTGGTCTCACCCTAAGTGTGAGGCATGCCTTCAGGATGCGTAATTCCTTTTATGTTCCCACCGTGGGTGTCTCGCTGCGCTCGAAACCCACGGCTACGGTGAATTGTCCGTTCCGGGCAAAATACCCGCAAATTCTGAATTTATGAGATGTGTATAACTCGTCAGGGGCTGAAGCCCTCTGCTCCCGAGTGGGGGCGTGACGCAAATTCACGAATCAATTTCGCGTTGTCTCCTTCACAAACCGGTGTGCGGGCGTTAGGATTTCGGGCATGATGTTTCTCCGAATTGTGTTGTACGTGTTTTTGCTTCATCTGATTCCCGCCGCATATCCGCTCCGTGCGCAGGTGGCGGTGTACACGCCGGATCCTCTGGTCAAAATGGATGCGGAAGGCGGCTGGCGGACCTCACGGCCCCCCGGTTTGCGTTTGGTTGCGCCTCGTAACGGAACCGCCACCGCCCCGGCCGTGGTCACCGGGGTCTCCACCCCGCCCGCCGCGCAGGTGACCGCTCTCAATCCGATCAGCGGCGGCGCGCCGTTCCCCGCGTCGAACCTCCGCATCCGATACGGATGGGAGGGGTTGAATGAAAAACCGGATTCCGGAGGAGGTCCCCACGCGATCTGGTTGACCGCCGAGGTGCCGCCGGAAACGCGGCCCGGGGTGTATCGCGGCATGCTGAATCTGTCCGGCGCCGGCGGGATTCCGATTCAGTTGGAGGTGGGGGAATGGCTGGCGCCGCGGCCCAACGACTACCGGACCTGGCAAAGCTATCTGCACTCCGCCGAAACCGTCGCAAAACAGTATCGGGCCACCCCCTGGTCGGATGCGCATTTCGAGAAGATCGAATCCTCGCTGAGGCTGATGGGGCAACTGGGAACGCACGTGATGTATGTCCCGGTCACTGCGCAGGACCAGCCCGGCATTGAGCACGGCATGATCCGCTGGACGGGTTCCGGCCCGGCGGCCCGCCCGGAATTTTCCGCGCTGGAGCGTTTTTTTCAATTGTGGGGACGCCACCTCGGACCGCCCCGGATTATCATTGTTCAAATGCATTTCGCCAGCATGTGGACGCACCGCGAACGTCACGGTTCCGTCACCGTGACCGAAACCTCCGCCCGCGGAGGTCCGGGAGGGCGGCAGGTGGAATGGCCCCCGTTTTACGCCCCCGGACAGGGCGCGGTCTGGAGGCAGGCCTTTCAGGGACTGCAGGAGCGGGTCACCGCCATGGGCTGGAGCGATACAAGCATCATGATCGGCATGAACGCGGATTCCAGGGATTTTCCGGACGACATCCTGGCCTTTTACCGGGAGGCGGCCCCCGGACTACGCTGGGCCATGTTCACCCACGGAAGAGGGGATCCCCGCATTCCGGACGAGGCTGAAACCCCTTACGTGATCAGCGGCGTGGATTTCGGTTACGTGGAATATCCCTATTCGCCCAACCGGGGCCGGGCTTTACCGTCCGACCCCCTGGAGCGAACCCCGCAAAGCCCGGAGGGATTTCCGTTTCTCACCACCTTGCGTGAGGGCCATGTGGACGGCGTGGGAAGGATCACCACCATGGAGCCGTCCTATTGGATGTTCAAGGCGATGGCCTCGGTGTTCAACACCAACGGATACCGTGGATTCGGGCATATCGGGCTGGATTACTGGCCCGTGTCCGACGGCGGGGAGCCGCTGTTGAGACGGAACAACCTCACCCGGGACAATACCCGGTGGATGAGCCAACCGGGACCGGACGGGGCGGTCTCGAGTCCGGCGATTGAATTCGCGCGCATGGGAAACGCCGCAAATGAAGCGATGCATGTGCTGCATACCGCCCTGAGTCAGGGCGGGTTGAACCGGGCCCTGAGGGAAGAGGCGGAGGCGGCCTTCAACGACGTGTACACGATTCTGTCCACCCATTGGCTCGGCAACCGGCAGGGTTTGCATGATTCGCTTTCCAAGGTTCCGGACACCCCCTGGCGGGACGCGTTCCGGCAACTTTTTGATGTGACCGGGCGGGTGGCGGCGGCGGCGGATCTCGTCGCGGATGTCGGCGGGCTTCCGCCGCCCGGCCCGCAATACCGCGCGGCGGACGCCCGCGACTGGACCAGCCGGGAGGGCCAAACCCTCACCGGGGTTTTTGTCGAATACGCTCCCGGTCAGGTGACGCTGCTGTTGCCGGACCATCGACAGGTGGCCGTGCCGCTGGAGCTCCTCTCTCCGGAGGATGAGGCCTGGGTCCGGGAAAAAACCGGCATGAGAATCTGGCGGAATCAGCAGGGCGCGGAAGTGGAGGCCCGTTTGCTGGAGGCCACTCCCGACGGGGTTCGCCTGGAGCGCGCCGACGGCAGAACCTTCACCCTGGACACCGCGATCCTGAGCGAGGCGGATCAGGCGTATTTGCGGTCCCGTCCACAATGATTAATCCCCGGCGGAAAACGGACGGGGTCTGGCCGGTGTGGGCCTTGAAGACTTTCGAGAAATAATCGGTGCTGCTGAACCCGCAGCGCTCCGCGATGTCGTCCAGGGTCAGCTTGCTTTCGCGCAGAAGGATGCGGGCCCGCTCCAGCCGGGTGTGACGGATGGACTGATCGATACTTTTGCCGACGAGATCCTTGAATTTACGCTCCAGTGATCTGCGGCCCACCCCGGCGTTACGGGCCACATCCTCCACCTGAATCTTCTCAAACGCCTTTTCGCGAATAAAGCGCAGTGCCTTGGCCAGCCCCTCGTCTTCGGTGGCCAGGGTGTCGGTGGAAAGATCGGTGACCACTCCGCAGGGCGGAAAGGCCTCCGCGTGGTCGGGCGCAAGCGTTCCCTCAAAAATCTTGTGAAGGATTTCCGCCGCCCGGCGACCCATGTTTTGGGAATCCACATCCACGCTGGAGAGCGGGATCGGACTGGATAACGAGACCAGGTCCTCCCGGTCCACCCCCAGAATCGCGATTTCCTCCGGCACGGAGAATCCCTCCGCCGCCGCAATCCGGCAGACCCGCCGCGCAAAGAGATCGTTGGCCCCGAACACCGCCAGCGGTTTGGGCAGGGCGTGCAGTTTTGCCGCGATGGTTTTCTCGGGATTCTGCCCCTGCGCGTATTCGTCCACCGCGCACACCTCCAGCCCCGCCAGCCGCTTGCGGAATCCGTCCAGGCGCTCACGGCTGTAGGAATGGGAGTCCGCCCCCACAAACAGAAAATTCCGGTGCAGGCGGTCCAGGAAATATTCCGCCGCCATGCGGCCGATGGCTCCGTTGTCGGGCGTGACCGATGCCACCTCCGGCCAGGGGAGATTGATGGCGCTGAAGTTCACGATCGGCAGGCCGGTCGCTTTCAGGGTCTCTTTCTCCTGCTCGTTCAGGCCAAAGCAGATCACCCCGTCCTTGGTTTGAATGTCTTTGACCATATCAGGATGCATACCGCCGCCCCAGTAGACCGACCAGACCGGCGTCTGTTCTTTGGCGTACAGAAACACCCCGCGCAAAAACCGCCGCTGGTGCTGCGACGACATGCTCGCGTGAACAAAGATCTGCCTGGATGTGTTGTTATTCGGCATGTCGTGATCTTAACGGTTTTTGTTCAGGATCTCCGCCTAAAGCGTCCGCCAGGAGGCGATCCGCCTGACCGCAAAGATACAACGGCAATGAGAGAAGTTCAACCGTCACCTCCCGGTCTTGGATTCGGTGGCGAATCATTTGCCGACCGGGCGGGTTGAGATCAAAACGGCAGGCCAAGCCCCCCCCCTTGGCCTCTGAAAATTGAAACAGGGATTTCAAAGAGCCCCCTTTGCCCGCCTTGACCTCAACCGGGATCACTGCGGGCCCGATCCGGCGTAAAAAGTCGACTTCAGCGTTGTTTGCCCGTCCCTCCCGAAGCCAGTAATATAATTCCGGCGGCCGTTTCGGGGTTTCGGCAAAGAAAAATTGTTGCGCCACAAACTGTTCCGCGAGGACACCCTCATTCACGAATCGCGCGTCCCGCAGCGACCGTTCACTCAGGCCCTCCAAACGGCAGATGCGATTGTAGAGCCCGATGTCCAGGCAATACAGTTTAAAGACTTTGTCATCCGCCTCGGACGCCAGGGGCACCCCGTTCGCATGGCTGTGCGGCACGCTCAACACCACGCCGGCTTTTTGGATCAACTCCAGCGCCTGTCTGATTTCGCGCGACTGGGATTCACGGTCCACATTCGAATACTTCACCTTGGCTCCCGCGCCCTGCCCAAGATAATCCAAAATTTTCTGCAAACGCACCAGCGCCCGGCCCTGCGCGTATTTTGAAAAATCATCCCGATAGGTTTGATACACCGCCTCCTGCGCGTCAAAAATTTCATCAAACCCCCGACCCTCCACATACAACTGAACCGCCTCCGGCATGCCGCCGACCAGCAGGTAATCCCGCAACAGCGAAATCAGATGCTCGTGAGCACTCAGCGGAAACGTATCTCCTGTGGCATAGTTCCGCAACCACTCCAACAGCAGGGCCTCCTCATTTGCCTCCAGAAACTCCTCCCAGGAGACCGGCCCCACATAAAAATATTCGACCCGCCCCACCGGCATGGGAAACGAATGTTCCGCCAGCGCGAATTCAAGCAGCGATCCGGCCGCAATCACCGGAAGCTCCGGCATTTCCTCGTAAAAATACCGCAGGCACTGCAACAGCTTCGGAACCTCCTGCACTTCATCCAGGAAAAGAAGCGAGTCGGACGGGTCAATCCGCCCCTGATTGCAAATAAACTCGACCTCCCGCAAAATTTTTCCGGGATCCAGTGTTTCCGAGACCTCCCGAAGAACGGGATGCCGCTCCAGATTCACTTCGAAAAGTTTCAACCCGCGCATTTCCGCGAACCGCCGAACCAAAGTGGATTTCCCCACCTGCCGCGCCCCGCGAATCACCAGGGGTTTTCGCCGGGTCTTCTCAAACCAGGTTGATAAATAGGCTTCATACCTTCTTTTCATAACGAATAGAATACCCCAATAAAATCTGCATGCAAGACCTAAAA
>JAFIGD010000099.1 GCA_020831625.1 Verrucomicrobiota bacterium
AGGCGCAGTTGGAGGACCTCCAGGAAAGCGGAACCGTGCCCGATCAATTGGAAATTCTCTCCCCCTTCGACGGCGTGGTCACCGAGCGCCATGTGCGCGCCGGCCAAACCGTGGCCACGGGCGCGCCCTTGTTCACCCTCGCGGATTTGTCCAAGGTTTGGGTATATCTCGATGCCTACGAAGCGGATCTGGCCTGGATTCGCGCGGGCGACAAGGTGGAATTGGAACTGGGAGGCCGTCCCGGCAAAACCCATGAGGCCGAGGTGGTGCGGGTGGACCCGTCCGTGAATCCCCGCACCCGGGTGGCGCGGGTGCGGCTGTCCCTCGACAATCCCGACGGCCATGTGGTGGCGGGCATGTTTGTGCGCGCGAGGTTGCACGCGGATGCGGGAGAGGCGCTGGTCGTACCCGAGTCCGCCCCGCTCTTCACGGGTGACCGGGCCGTGGTCTATGTGCAGTCCGCCGGGGACGGGGATGTCTACGCGCCCCGCGTGGTGCGCATCGGCCCCCGCGCGCAGGAAGGCCGCATCGTGCTTGAAGGTCTCGACGAAGGCGACATCGTGGTCAGCCGCGGTGCCTTCCGCATCGACAGCGAACTCCAGATCCGCGGTCAGCCCTCCATGATGACCCTGATCCAGCCGGAAGCGGAGGTGCCCCGGGTGGACGCCGCGACACTTTCGCATTGGCTTGAGGAGGCGATCAATGTCCAACAAACCCTCGCCGACGACGAGTGGCCGCCGGAACATCTCCATGCCATGCCCATCGAAGGCTGGGACGCGCTGGTGGAGGCGAAGGATATCGACACGGCCCGCAAGGCCTTCGAACCCATCTCCAATTTCCTCATCGCGGTGGTGGAAGCCAACGGACTGCCGGAGGGCGTGGAACTCATCAAGGCCCACTGCCCCATGGCCTTCGACTGGAAAGGAGCCGACTGGCTGCAAAAGCCCGGTCCGCTCCGCAACCCCTACTTCGGCTCGCAAATGCTGGAGTGTGGGGAGGAACGCCCGTTAAATCTGCCCGCTCCGCGAAAGGAGGCTGCTGATGGCCACGTTCACTGAACCGCCCCAATCCCTCCTCGACCGCATCATCCGTTTCTGTTTATCTAACCGGCTGATCGTCTTTCTGCTCCTGCTTGTGGTCCTGGGCTGGGGCGCGTCGGTGGCGCCGTTCACCTTTCTGCCGGAGACGATGCGCAACGATCCGGTACCCGTGGACGCGATCCCCGACTACGGCGAAAACCAGCAGGTGGTCTTCACCGAATGGATGGGACGCTCCCCCCAGGATGTGGAGGATCAGGTGACCTATCCGCTCAGCACCGCCCTGCTGGGGGTGCCGGGGGTGACGTCGATCCGCGCCAACTCCATGTTCGGCATGAGCTTTATCACCGTGATCTTCAGTGACGACGTGGAGTTCTACTGGTCCCGCTCGCGGCTGCTGGAGAAACTCTCCTCCCTGCCCGCCGGTCTGTTGCCGGGCGGCGTGTCGCCGCAACTGGGTCCGGACGCCACCGGCCTGGGACAGGTCTATTGGTACACCTTGGAAAGCCGCGACCCGGACGGCCATCCCGCCGGCGGCTGGGACCCCGACGAACTGCGCTCGGTGCAGGACTGGTTTGTGCGCTTCAGTCTCATGTCCGTCGAGGGCGTTTCGGAAGTGGCCTCCATCGGCGGTTTCACCCGCGAGTGGCAGGTGGACGTGGATCCGGACGCCATGCGCGCCCACGGGGTGAATCTCATGCAGGTGGTCAACGCGGTGCGCGGATCCAACCTGGACGTGGGTGCCCGCAACCTGGAAATCAACCGGGTGGAATATTATGTGCGCGGACTGGGGCTGTTGAAGAATCTTTCCGACCTCGAATCCGCAGTGGTGGCGGTGCGCGACAACGTGCCCGTCACCCTCGGCGATGTGGCCACGATTCAGTTTGGTCCCGCGCAGCGCCTGGGAGCGCTGGACCGGGGCGGACTCGACGCCGTGGGCGGCGTGGTGGTGGTGCGCTATGGGGAAAATCCGCTGCAGGTCATCGACCGAGTGCGCGAGCGCGTCAGCGAAATCGCCTCAGGCCTTCCCGCCCGCGCACTGATCGACTGGGAACAAACCACCCCGAACGAAGTGTCAGACTTTAAGGAACAACAAGGAATTCCCGATGACGGTCTACTGGACTGGATGGACCGCAACGGCCGCGCGGACTGGCCGGCTTGGCTCACGCGCGCCCAGGTGGAAATCGTGCCGTTTTATGACCGCACCGAACTGATTCACGAAACCCTCGACACCCTCGGCGAGGCCCTGCGTCACCAGATTCTCATCACCATTCTGGTGGTTCTGCTGATGGTGAAACATTTCGGAGCCAGCGGCCTGATCTCCGCCATGCTGCCCATGGCGGTGCTGATTGCCTTTATCGCCATGAAACAATTCGGAGTGGATGCCAATATCGTCGCCCTCTCCGGTATCGCCATTGCCATCGGGGTGATGGTGGACATGGGCATTGTGCTGTGCGAAAACACCCTGCGCCTGCGCGAGCAGGAACCGGACGCGGGCCGCATCGACCTCGCCCGCCGCGCCGCGCTGGAAGTGGGCGGGGCGGTGCTCACCGCCGCCACCACCACCGTGATCAGTTTCCTGCCCGTGTTTTTCATGACCGGCGCCGAAGGCAAACTCTTCCAGCCGCTGGCCTTCACCAAGGTCTTCGCGCTGGTGGCCGCCATCTTCCTGGCCCTCACGGTGCTGCCCGCGCTTTCGACCAAGGCGCTCCTCGGTACACCGCTCCGTTTGGGCAAATGGCCGCGGCGGATTCTCTATTGGACCATCCTGCTGGGGGTCTGGATCTGGCTGGCCGCCGACTGGCGGCCGCTGGGCATGGGCGTGCACATCTTCCCGCAGCTGTTGCTGGTGGGCGTGCTGGTGTTCGGCAGCATTGGGCTCATCGCCCTCTTCCAAAAGCTCTACCCCAAGCTTCTGGGATGTGCGCTCAATCACCGGCGCATTTTTCTGCCGTTTCCGGCGCTGCTGATGGTGTTCGCGCTGTTCATCTGGCTGGGCGCGCCGAAGTTGCTGGGCTGGGTGCCCAGCGGAGTGCGGTCCTGGCGGCCGGTCTCCGCCGTGTTCCACGCCTTTCCCGGACTGGGCCGCGAATTCATGCCGCGCCTGGACGAGGGCAGCTTTCTGTTCATGCCGGTCACCAGCGACCACGCCTCCATCGGCGAGGCCATGGAACTGATGCAGTTGCAGGACCGTCTCATCGACGCGGTGCCGGAGGTGCGCGAGGTCATCGGCAAACTCGGTCGGGTGGACTCTCCCCTCGATCCCGCGCCCATCTCCATGTATGAAAGCGTGATCCATTATCATCCCGAGTTTCTCCGCGACGAACGCGGCCGCGTGCAGCGATTCCGCTTTGACAGATGGGAGCCCGATCTCTTCCGCGATGTGGAGGGCAATCCGTTGCCCGCCCCCGACGGCGAACCCTACACGGTGAGCGGACGGTATGTGCGCGACGACGATGGCCAACTCATTCCCGACCGGCGCGGCAAACCGTTCCGCCTTTGGCGTCCGGCGCTTGACCCCGACCTCAACGAGGACCGAGAAGCCTGGGCGGGGATCCGCACGCCGCAGGACATCTGGAACGCGCTCGAACGCGGCTCCCGGGTGCCGGGCGTGACCCCTGCCTCCATTCTCCAGCCCATCGAAACCCGGCTGGTGATGTTGCAGACCGGGATCCGCGCCAACTTCGCGGTGCGCATTCAGGGCAGCGATCTGGCCACCATGGACCGGGCCGCGCGGGAGCTGGAGGGGCTGCTACGCCGCGTGCCCGCCATCAACACCGACACCGTCGCCTACGAACCCGCCATCGGCAAGCCGTATTTGGAAATCGAAATCGACCGCCCCGCCATCGCCCGTCACGGACTCTCCGTGCGCGATGTGCAGATGGTGATCGAAACCGCAATCGGCGGTCAGCCGCTGGGGCAGACCACCGAGGGCCGCGAACGGTATCCCATCCGCGTGCGGTATCCCCGCGAGTTGCGTCAAACCCCGGAAGACCTGGAACGCGTGCTCGTGCCCACCATGACGGGCGCCCAGATCCCCCTCGGCGAACTCGCCGCCATCCATTATCGGCCCGGACCGCAAATGATCCGCACCGAGGACACCTTCCTCACCACCTACGTCACCTTTGACCGCGCCGCCGGGGTCT
>JAFIGD010000103.1 GCA_020831625.1 Verrucomicrobiota bacterium
GGATAAGCGCTCACTTCGTGAGCTGGATAAGCGCTCACTTCGTGAGCTGGATAAGCGCTCACTTCGTGAGCTGGATAAGGGATAATCGCGAGGCAAGCTCGCTGGATAAGGGATATGCGCCTTCGGCGCGGATATGGGAATCGGGCGGCTTTGCCGCGGATATGGGATATGGGATATGCGCCCGCTGCGCGGGCTGGATAGGGGGGAGTTCGAGTTTGAGGGAAGGCCTACCCTTGGTGTATTACCTGAAGGATAGGCTTATAGACTTTTCTTAGGTTGCCCTTGGGGGTTCATTTATTGAGCATAAGGTGCGGAAGCTTTTTCGCGCAATGAGCGCCGTTCCGCTTCAAGTTTACCCGCATCGAACATTGGCTTGTACTCGGGAGTCACTTGACCGTCTTCATCCAAGACCTTTATTTTTATAAGGGTTCGGGTGAAATCATCATCTGTCAGGGTGGCAAGATGTTTCGTCAGGGCCACCACCATAGGGTTGTTGGAGTATTTCATTGGTTTTCCTTTCGTTAAGACAACTTTGGCATGAAATAGCCAAGAATGCAACCGGGATTCCGCACGGAAATCTGGATATGGGATTCTTTCAGGATGGAGCCGCCTGGGAAAGCGGCCACACCTTCAGGAAACAGTCCGCGAACAGTGTCAAACTGCGTGTTTTCGGCTCTCTCTGTACTTTCGATGACCCAATTAAGATATGCACAATCTCGAATGCGTTTGACATGATCTTTATCGCCCACAAAGCCAGGTTTGTTTTCAGGCAGCGGATGCCCCTTTTTCTTCAAGGCTTCTTCGAAACGAGGCCACATGAATTCCAAAACCTCCGTGTATTGTG
Source organism: Verrucomicrobiota bacterium (assembly GCA_020831625.1). Lineage (GTDB taxonomy): Bacteria > Verrucomicrobiota > Kiritimatiellia > SS1-B-03-39 > UBA6053 > PXAS01. The sequence continues at coordinate 845 of JAFIGD010000103.1, forward strand.
TATCCAGCAAATCGTAGCAATTCCCAAGATGGATTAAAGCTCCAACCACGCACGCGTTTTGGATTTGACCCATTCGTTTCTTCTTTTGCGCCCATTTGAGCGCACGATCATAGCCGTGTTCCCAAAAATAGATGCCATGGCCAAGCCAGTCATGCGGTCTGTCACTTTTCTGAAGATGCTCCTCTCCCAGGACAACGTGTTCACGTGTGGAAACATCACACCCGTGATAGGCAATGACGAGTCGTTGGTACTGAAAGGTGTTGATTGAATTCATATCTTATCCAGCGGCGCAGCCGCGCTTATCCAGCACCGAAGGTGCGCTTATCCAGCGGCGCAGCCGCGTTTATCCTGTATGATTAATGTGTCGGGCGAAGGGGTCAGCCCTCGATATTTTGTGTTTTTGGTGGGTGAATTTTAACCACGGATGGACACGGATGAACACGGATGCTGTGGGGCAAGGTGGAAGAGAAAACCACGGATGGACACGGATGAACACGGATCTGAGGGGCGCTGTGCTGTGAGGCAGGGAGGATTTTGAACAGGAGGGAGCAGAGGGCTGTGAGGCAGGGGGAAGAGAAAGCCATGGACCCGCCTGCAACGCTGTGCGTAACACTGCGGGCAGGTGGACACGGATGCTGTGGGGCAGGGGGGGCGAGATCAGGGCTTAAATGCGGCCGTTAAAAAAAGATTCGGTATCCCGGTGGAGATGCATCACCGCGGTGACAAGAATGATGCCGTTTTGACTTGAGTACAGAACAGCATAGGGAAATCGATGGAAGAGGCATCTTCTGATCTGAGGTGTTACCTGAGTCCACGCTTCAGGGAAGGCGACAACATGTTGCATCGTATGCTCAAAATCCTTCAGGAAATCGAGCGCCAAATCGGGGTGAATCTTTTCATAATACGCAATGGCGGTCTCAAGATCCCGTGAGGAATCGGAAAGGAGACGATAGCTCATTTCGAGATGCGGTTTCGGAGGTGAGCCAGGTAGGCTGGTCCATCCAGATCTGACATTTCCCCTCGTTCATGCGCCAACAGTCTTTGTTCTGAAAGTTGTACCCAGGAGGTGAGGGCTTGTTCCTGTTCAGGGTTTGACAGGCTGTTCAAGAGCTTATCCGCAAGCCGGGCGCGTTCCAGCGGGTTCAGCGAAAGTGCTTCTGTTTCCAAGAGTATGGCATCCATAATTATATTCTAAAGTTCGAGAGGTGAAATGTCAAGGAGGCGGCTTCCAGGACTTTCCCCATTTTTTCGGGCAAGATGAGAGATTAGCCTTTAAAGACAGGGGATATCCGAATATCTTATGTGAAGAGCGGGAATTTTGGACCGGATAACAGGATTGGCAGGATCACGTCATGGATCCTGTTGATCTGTTTTTTTTAAAGTGCGGACTTTTCTTTTCACTTCGACCTTGTCTTCCGTGAAATTAAGCAGCAGTCCTACATCTTTTCCTGTGGCAACCAGATAATTCACAAGCTGGACTTCATGAGCACGGATAAGACGTCTTACAGATTTCAGCTCCAAAATGATTGAGTTCTCCACTAAAATGTCCGCAACAAAATCACCTACGGTTTCTCCTTCGTATTTTACCGTAATCGTCTTTTGTGCAACAGCTTCCAGACCGGATTTCTTTAGTTCAATCAGTAGGCATTTCTCATAAACAGACTCAAGAAATCCAAAGCCCATGGTGTTGTAGACTTTGTATGCACATCCAATAATTTTTTCCGTAACCAACTTGTTTTGCATGTTGCCTCCTTCAGGCTGTGATGGCTGTGTTTTGTGATGAACAGGATAAGATCACGTCGATCCTGTTATCCTGTCACAAAATAAATGCCCAATTCGCAAGCCTGGGCCTGTCAAAAAACGGGGAAAGTCCTGGGCGGCTTCGCCGCGGATACGCGGGGAAGGGGTCAGGCCGCGATGTTTTGTGTTTTTGGTGGGGGAATTTTAACCACGGATGGACACGGATGAACACGGATGCTGTGGGGCAGTATTAGACAGGATTACGGGATGAGCAGGGATGGATGCTGTGGGGCAGTATTAGACAGGATTACGGGATGAGCAGGGATGTTTGATTACGGCCTGTGGCCGCGGAGATTGCGCCTTCGGCCGTGGAGATGGGGGGGGGGAGAAGTTCGAGTTGAGAGTTCGAGTTCGAGAGGAGGAGCAGTTCGAGTTTGGAGTTCGAGTTCGTGAGATAGCCACCGGCGACTGTGTGGCATGGAAATAAGGGAGATTAAGGTTAACGTAGCTTTTTCACTGCGTTGTATTTTGCAACAAGGTGTTTAAGCGTTTATCAAAGGTTTTAATCTGGTCACCGGCAAGCACGTGATGGGCGAGCAAGACAGCGTCCACGAAATCAATTTTCTTTTGGGCGAATGTTTCAAGAGCATGGAGAGCGATCTGGTGCTCAAGGACAATAACGGTTGGAAGCCGGGAAAATCGTTGCAACGTGTCTCTTATCTCTTTCCTGGGAACCTCATATACTCCTGACAAAACGTAGACGATTTCGCATAGCACCTCCATCGAAAGCACAACCACTTCCGAATCGATAATTTGGGCTGCCCGGAGCGATAGTTCCGGATGGTCGTCCAGCAGATAGCGGAGAGCGATATTGGCATCAATCCGAAGCATGTTTTGCTAAACCGACCTTTTCCCAAGCGTTTGCTTCTTGTTCAAATTTGTTAACGTCTGCCCATTTTGCCAGACGGCCCCGCATAGAACGTTCTCCGGGAAGAACCGCAGCCTTTTGATGTCGATTCGCAACCTGCAACAAAAAATCAAGTACTTCCCGGGCAAGAGGCTCGGTAAGGTTTTCCACTTGTTTTTTTAGTTCTTGTGTTGCCGTCATGATGAAAGAATACGCCGATGGCTCTGAATCGTCAAGGCTCGACTGCGAGCTGGTGATCGGACAGTTCGAGAGGTGTCCTGGCGGACAGTTCGAGTTGAGTCCTTCGGACAGTTCGAGTTGGGGGTTCTTCGAACCGTTCGAGTTGGGAGTTCGAGTTCGAGAAAGAGGAAGAAGTTCGAGTTGGGGGTTCTTCGAACCGTTCGAGTTGAGAGTTCGAGTTCGAGACGTTTTTAAATCGAACGCTGAACATCGAACGTCGAACGTCGAACTTCGAACGTTGAAATGGGGAAGGAAGAAGGGAGAAGTTTTTGAATCGAACGTCGAACATCGAGCGTTGAACGGGAAGGAAGGGCGAAGGGGGCGGCGAAGGGGTCAGCCCGTGAATTTTAACATTTTTGGTGGGGCGGGATTTCGAGGGTTACCCAGTCTAGGACGGTTTCAAGGGGGACTCAGCCCGCAAAGTCCTCCACGCGAGTGCTGTTGCT
>JAFIGD010000048.1 GCA_020831625.1 Verrucomicrobiota bacterium
GGTCGGTGTGGTGGGGGTGGACACCTATGAATGCGGGGGCCGCCTGCTGAATTGCTTTGGTAGAGGAGACCCCCCCACGGGGGTGTTTTCGGCTCGGACCTTCGGCCAGAACACATAAATCCGCGACCCCACCACCCCATCACCCCACCACCCATCACCCCACCACCCCACCAAACAAAACCCCGCTTCCGGGCAACGAAAGCGGGGTTCTCGATTTTTCCGAAGCCTGCCCGATCCGGGCGGGTTTGGAAAACGCTCGGGTTACTTGCGGCGGCGCAGGAACACCAGGCTGCCAAGGGCGATGCCGAAGAGCACGATCGTGGAAGGCTCGGGGACCGCGACGATATCGAATTCACGATAGAAGGCTCTTCCACCATTTGGATCAGCGCGTGGGGAGTCGAAGTCAAAGAATCGAATGGCACTCACACCGGTTGCAGTAACCGTACCATTGCTGAGTGCGCTTCCATCTCCCATGGAATGGGTTACCGTCGTCCAGAATTCTGCCGGGTCGTTGGGTTCCCAGCTCGTCTTCTCCTGCAAAATTCCGCTGCCGCCTCCGACAAAGAACAACTCAATTCCGTACCCTTGATTCGAACGACCACCCTGTTGAGTATTCCAGCCGGCGATGGAGGTGATGCTTGCGATGTCAAAGCCATCGGGGTTATCGGTAAGATCAAAGTTGAGGGTGAAGCTGGCGCCTCCACTGATTCTCGTGGCGCCAGTGTCATTCCATGAACCTGAATTGAGAATTCCAGTAAATAAATCATCGGCGCTGTTTGAAATAGTTCCAGTGGAGGTTGTACTCCCGAATGCTGTTTGACCCAGATCGTCATTGAGGATGGTGGGAGGTTCTGCTTCAGGTGATTTCGTGGTCGTGACGATGATGCCGGCGTTCAAGGGCACATACATCGCAAGAAAAAGGGCGGTAAAGGCTGTGGTGGTGGTGATTATTTTTTTCATGTGGCTCCTTGGGTTGTAACGTCATTGTGTTGCGTACTTTGATTGTACCCTTAACAACATACCGTTATTTACATCATATGTAAAACTTTTTTTTCAGTAAAGTTCTCTCCCTGCCTGCGGTGTAAATTAAACGTCGATTTGGTAAGCTTTATTTTGCCAAAAACATCAGTAAAATAGGGTTTTTCTTGCCGAGAAGTGTCCCTGCTTACAGGAAGGGGAGGCAGGCAATTAATGACAGTCCGTACGGATTTCCAGTAAAAATTAGCCTCAAAAGTATAAAAAACGAATCAAAAAATACATAGAACTAAAGGTGATTATGCTGTACAGTTTAGAGTGTAGGATGATTGTTACAGTTCCAAATCAAGGATTTAAAATGATACTGAGACAGAAACATAACATGGAGAACAAAGACATGAAGATACGAACCAATAAACTCGCAACCCTGATGACCGCAGGGTTTATCCTGGCAGCAGGTGCCGCGGCACATGCGGCCGTTTTACCTGTAAGCTATGACTTCGGGTCCGGTACGGGCCAAACGACCTACCAGGATGCTGGATTTACCTGGAGCGGAGATACGGGTCTAACGATCTCCAATGAATCAGACCACGTCTCCCTGCGCAGAACTGGGGGCGGTAATAATGTTCGTGGCGGCATGACCCAAACCTTTGACGGGCTTGGCAATGGGGCCACAAATAATTTCACCATCACCACGCAATTTACCTATGCTACATTGAATCGAAACCGGCAAAACGTGCCCAGCAGTCTCATTTTGTTTGCCTCTGGTCAAACTGTAGACGAGCTTAGAGGCATCACATCTGGCAGCAGCGGTATAGGGATTCACTTCTTTGCGCAGAATAATACTACTGGCCTAGAAGATTCACTTAGGATTTCTACAGGTCAATCCATTACAGAAGGTGATGCTCCTGGAACGCTTTGGGATTCGACTGGCGATAGTAATACATTAGTGCGATCCGGTGACGTGTTTCAGATGACGGTTGATGTCAGCTTTATCGGAGCTGATATGAACATCGACGCAACGCTTTCCCGCATTGGCGGAACGTTTGACCGTACCAGCGAGGAACTTTTGAGAAGCGTGACCCTTTCTCAAACTGTCCTTGCTGCCGACTACATTGATAATGAGTTCTTCGGGTTTGGCGGCCGTTGGAGTGGTAATTCAGATACGCATTTGGACACGTTCGCCGTCATCCCCGAGCCCTCCACCCTGGCTCTGCTGGGCATTGCGCTGGGATCAGTGGTTCTCTTCCGCCGCCGCCGATAAATCGGCTAAAGACCGCAAGACAGCGTTTTTCCGAGATTCGGAAAACTCAAAGCCCCCGTTTCCGTTCATCGGAAACGGGGTTTTTCTGTTCTTGTTCTGCTCCACCGTGTTTTTACAGAAGGAAAGGAAGGGAACGAAGGCTTTTGGACAGGATAACCGGATGGACGGGATTCGCTTTTAGGAGACTTGGGAGGAGCGTGTGATGGGGTGATGAAATTCCCATCAACGCATCCGCCATTGCCCTGTTGCCTCCGCCGCCGGGTCTGACCCGCGAATCCCTCATAATCTTAATCTTAATCTTAATCTTAATCTTAATCTTAATCGTAATCCTAATCCTCATCCTAATCGATCCCGATCCCGATTACGATTTGTGGGCTCATATCGCATCCAAAATCAGGCGGTCCCTTGGGGCGACGCGGTATTTGTGCGACGGCATCCCCAACGGGGAGACTCACCGTAGCCGAGGGCAATGGGGTGTCTCACACCCCGCCGCCCACGGAACCAAATCAAACCGCTCCGCCAACCCTGAAGGGGTTGTTCACCGGTTTGTGGATGGGGGAGGGCTCCCTTCAGGATGCGATATTTCAGTTGTGTTTGCACCTGTGTTTTACAGAAGGAAGCGAAATGCACGTCTATCCTTCGGATGATCCTGCGATCCGGGTCAGAATATGGGGAATCTCCCGGGTTGATGAAACGGGTTGATGAAAACGGTCCGGACGGCTTCGCTACAAACTTTAGCCTCAAAAGTGTAATAAAAGAAACAAAAAGTACATTGCGGTGAAGCTGGTATTGCTGTATGATTTAGTAAATAAATCAAAAAGATTCCTTTGCCATCCCACGGAATCTCTAAAACAAAAGTATACATAAACCCTGCATGGAGACGAAAGACATGAAGACACTAACGAATAAAATCGGAACCCTCATGACTGCCGGGTTTATCCTGGGAGCAGGTGCCATGGCGCATGCGTCTTTCATCGACGTGAGATTTGGTTCGAACTTTGACGGATTTGGCGGGTTTTCCCCTGGAGGGAATGGAGATTGGACTGAACTTGCCGGGGGAATCAATTTCCTCAGAGCCAGTGGCAGCAATTCAAATGGAGCTCTTTTGACCCAACTGTCCGGTGATGATGCCTTAAGTCAGGAAGCCGGCAGCAGATATGTCTTCACGTCCATGGTGCAATACAACAATGTCGGCAGCGGTGGCAGTGCAAACGTTTCCATGTCCCTGTTTAGCGGCCAAACAAATGCGGCATTTGGGATTACGCTGAAAATGTTTGGAGCGGATAACACCTTTCAGATTGATACCGGGCTCAATCAATTTAATGCTGTTGGCGATGCTATAAAAACGTGGGAGGGTGAAGCCTTTGGATCCGGGGCCTTGTTTACGCTGGAGGGCATGCTGGATTTCACAGAAGACAACGTGGATGTTTTGTTCAGGTTGACAGATGAAAACGGCTATTCAGACACCGTGAGTCGAACGCTGGCAAAAGGGGATTGGTCCGGTGGCAATTATCATGGTATCGGTACCCGAAATGCGGGGGGGAACGCGAATTTCGATGTCATCACCTTTACCGCGGCGATCCCCGAGCCCTCCACCCTGGCTCTGCTGGGCATTGCGCTGGGGTATGTGTTTTACCGCCGTCGTCGTCGATAAATCGGCATACGACCGCAAGGTTATTCCGAAGCATCGGTTCAGTCGGTCCGGACGGATGCGCGGAGATTGATAAACGAAAGCAGGTTCTCGTTTTCCTGACCGGGCCGTACGTTGTTTCCTCCCCAGGTTCGGCTGTGGATGGCTTCCGCCTTAGAAAGAGCCCCGGCGCACCACTATTGGCGGGACCCGTTCCAGCAATCCTGTTTCTTTGTCTCCGGAAGCGATCCTCCGTATGCGGGAAACGGCATGCTGGGCAATCCGGTCCATGTCCTGCTGGATTGTAGTCATCGGCGGGTCGGTATGTTCGCCGCGCTGCGCACCGTCATAGCCGATCAATCTGACGGTTTCCGGGACTTGGACGCCCAAATACGCCAGCACCTCAACAAAATTTGTGGCCAGCCGACCGTCCGTGACAAAAGTTTATTCGGGAGCGCTTCGAGCCAGTCGTCTTCGTTCAGCTGCCGCAAGGCGCGCCAGACCGAGTCCCGGCTCAGTCCGAAATGATCGGAGAGCTTGCGGACGGGAGGGAGCTTCCCGCCGGGTTGGAGCTGATTGGCCTGGATAAAATGCTGTATCCGGGAGTACGCGGCATCCCGGCGGCGGGTATCCGTGTCGATTTTCAGAGGTTTTTCAATATTGAGAATGGTGCTCATTTTCTTCATCTACTCTACCTGAAGTCTGTGAATACAGTCTGGACCGCTTCGGTGACATAACGGTCAGTCACAAAACACAAAAGTATAAAAAAGAAAATGAAAAATACATAGCCGTGATGATGATTTCTTCATAGAATGTACTGTAATATTTCAGAGTCCTCCAGGGCGCGGATCGTATGAACAAAGAGAATAAGGATATGCAGACTATACTGAAAAAAATTGGAATCCTTTTGAGTGCGGGATGTATACTGGGAGCGGGCGGCACGGCACACGCGTCCAGCATCGAGGTGAATTTCGGGTCGAACCGCGATGGTTTCGGCGGTTTTACCCCGTTGGGATGGGGATCGTTTACGGAGGAAACCGATTCAATCCTCTACCAGGGTCCCGGCAGTAACCGCAACCGAAACTCAACGCTTATGACGGGCGCGCTGACGGGAGAGAACGCATTGAGTCGGGCCGAGGGCAGCAGCCACACCTTCGTTTCGGTGATACAGTTCAACAGCACAACGGGTAGCGGCGCCAGTCGAAACGTTTCCATGGTTCTGTTTGGCGATCAAGTCGGGACAAACGGCATTTCGCTTAAGCTGCATGAAGCGCGGAACAGCTTTCAAATCGATCTTGGGCTCAATAACTTCAGTTCTGAATCGACTCCGGGAGCGACAAAAACGTGGGGTGGGGCACCTTTTGCATCCGGGGCCGTTTTTACTCTGGAGGGTACGGTGCGTTTCACCGCAGACGACGTGTTTGTGACGTTTACGCTGACCGATCATGCCGAGGCTCCCTTTTCGGACACAGTCGCCCGAACCATCCCGATCTCCTCGCTTTCGGGTGATTTTCATGGTTTTGGCTCTCGTAACCGGGGGCTGAACTTTGAGGCGCAGCGCTTCACCACGCTTCCCTGATCCTGCACCCCGGCTCTGCCCCCTTTCAATCCTCTCAATCCTCACAACCCCGAAACCGCCTTCCGCCTCTCAGTGCAAAACGCGATTTCCCTTCCCTCTATAATGACTATGATTAAAAATACCCGACGTCTCCCCATCCTCTTTTGTTGCCTCCTTTCGCTGCTGATCCTCCCCGCTGCCCATGCGGTCCATGAGGATATCATGACCGGTCCGCTGATCACCCGGGGGCCGGACGGGAAACTGGTGTACCGCCCCTTCACCAACCGGGGTGACAAAATCATCGACTTCTCTTATGCGGGCTACAAAGCCAATGAGCAGCCGATTCCCGATGTTCCGGTGGTGAAGACCCTGGAGCCGCTTCCGGATTCGCCCACCCCCGCACTGCGCAGGGAACAGGTCTTTATGGATCCGGAGGGTCTCGACCTCGACGACGGATCGCCGATTCTCGCGACTCCGGGCGGGAGAAGAGCCCACGCCCTGGACTGCCCGGTGATCCTCGAGGCGGAGCGTGAGGGGCGGCCGGTCGTCAAAATGACCCGGCGGATGGCGGTGCGCACCTGGGTGTATTGCGATCAATGTCCGGCAGAGAGCCGCGAAGAATACGATAATCCACACTGGATCCGGGGGGGATCCCCGGTGGAAGGCAGGGAAATGGCCTATCCGGAAGGCCCCGACAGCCATGCGCGCATCCAGGCGGCCCTCGATGCGATTGCGGCGATGGAGCCGGATGCCGACGGGATCCGCGGTGCACTGCTGCTGAAGCGGGGCACCTACTATGTGAACGGCACGCTCACCCTCCACGACGGCGTGGTCCTGCGCGGGGAGGGGCAGGGGGAGGATGGCACGGTCCTGATCTTCAACAATCCGAGGGGGGCCGGGATTCAGGGACGTCCCGCCGGTGACAGCGGCAATCAGACGGAGGAGGGCGAGGCCTTTGAATCCCGGATCGCAGATGCCTACGTCCCGGCGGGCAGCACGGAGCTGACCCTGGAGGATGTCAGCGGGTTCGCGGTCGGCGACGAAATCCGGGTCATGAAGCGGGTCAACGACACGTGGATCGACACCCTCGACATGAGACGGTTCGGGTGGCGGGCTGCGGCGTATGCCCGGCAGTTGATGCATTTTCGGGAAATCACCCAGATCGAGGGCAACCGAATCCATTTCCGTGTTCCGCTGCCGCAGTCGATCGTGGCGGAGCACGGGGGCGGAAGCGTCCTCGGGGGGGAGACCTGGGCGCGCGCCCGGCAGATCGGCGTCGAGGATCTCAGCGTGGTGTCCAACTACAACACCCTGGTGCCCGGCATCATTCGCATGGAGCCCGGCATGATTTACGAAAGCGATATGTGGGACAACCTCTCGCACGGGATTAGCTTGAACTGGTGTGAGGACAGCTGGGTGCGGCGGGTCACGGTGATGCACACCTCCAGTTCTTCCGTGATGTTAAGCTGGAGCCGCTACATTACGGTCCGCGACGCGGAGTCGATCAACCCGGTCTCGCCGATTACGGGCACGATGCGGTATTCCTTCCGAAACAACAATTCCCAGATGGTGCTTTACTACAACTGCTTTGCCGAGCGGGGGCGGCACGACTTTGTCACCGGCGCCCGCGAGAGCGGACCGATCGCGTTTGTCAACGGGCGGACCGAGGGGGCGCTGGGTCCCAGCGAGACGCATCACCGCTGGTCGACCGGGGTTCTGTTTGACACGATCACCATGGAGAACGGCACCGGGGGGCTGCAGGTTGTCAACCGCGGCGGTTCGGGCAGCGGTCACGGATGGAGCGGGGCCAACGGGGTGATCTGGAATTCCTACGCGCCGTATATCCGGGTTCAGAACCCACCCACCCCCGAGCAGAATTTTGCCATTGGCAGCCTGACATCGAATGTGAGCGGCAACGGGTTTATTGGGACCTCCGGCGATCCGGTGGAATCCCGGAGTCTGTTTGTCCAGCAGCTCGTTGACCGGACGGGTCTTCAAAACGTCCTGGATCTGGGATTCGGCGGGTCACTTGAAGCCCGCGCGGTGCACCGTCCGTCTCCGGGGGCGGGGAGGGCAGGGGCAGCTCCGGTTGCCGATGAGGATTTCGATGACGATTCGGAGGATGATTTTTGAATTTAGCTCTTGATGTTACTTGAAAAGACGTGGTAAACTCATGTAAATTACACAAACATTTGAAATACGACAACTCTCTGAATTGTGATCGGAAAGAAATCTTCCCGACATTTTGAAAACCCTGAAATCCTACCCCCCCATTAAGCTATGAATCCACTAAAATATATCTCCGCATTTAGACACTCCGGAAAAGTTGCCGCGGCGACAACCATGATGATTGCGCTTGCCTGTGGCGCGTACGGACAATCCGAGCCAAAAGTTCCCTTTGATCTGGAGAAGTTCCAATCCGTGCTTTCGGAATCCCGGCTGCACAGCCCCCGGACCCGAAATCCTATTGCGGTAAGAACAGGGCAGTTCGACGGCTATGAACTTCCCGGGCGGTTCTACCTGGGGGAAAACGGGACGACGATGGTGCTGGCGACAACCCGCAGTGACCGTGACCGGAGTGAACTTCGTCATAGAACCTGGCCGGTGACCGAAGGGGAAATACACTACTCCGCACGGTTGCGGCTCGACGCGCTCGTCCCGGAAGGAGAGGGATGGAAAAGAAGACGTCTTAACTTCGTGCAGATCTATGTTCCGGGTATTCCGCTGGGGCCGGTGGTGTTGATTAGCGGGAGGGTCCTGTGGGATGACAAAGAAGACCATCTTTGGGTCTCGGTGCAAAGAGGCGGGGAGTACGATCTTGGGCCCCGGCCGGATGGCTTCTTCGATTTGGATGTCCGTGTAAAGGATGGGGTCCTGCGGGTATACATGAATAACGAGTTGAAGGCTGAGGATAACCTGTCTTCGTTTGAAGGGAGACGAGCCTTTTTTAAGACCGGCGCCTATCACAGGGGCATCGAACCCCATGTGGTTGAGTTTGAACGACTGACAATTACCACGCCGTAAGGGAGGACCCTAAACCCTCATAAACTTATGAAAACACATCCCTTGTTCACACCCGCGGTAAAGTGTGCCGCAATGGCATCCATGGTTCTTGCGCTGACCTGCAGCGTGTACGGGCAGTCCAACCGCGCGAATGTCCCGTTTGACTTGCCGCAGTTCCAGCCGGTGCTTTCCGAATCCCGGCTGCACAGTCCCCGCACCAGCAACCCGATTGCGGTAAGGAGAGGGCAATTCAGGGGCTATGAGCTTCCCGGACGGTTTTACCTGGGGGAAGGCGGGACGACGATGGTGCTGGGGACGCTGAATGTCACACCCAACGGGCGTGAGCGGACGGAGCTTCGCCACAACGTCAGCTGGTCCGTGGGGGCCGGAGAGAAACACCTTTCCGCGCGGTTGCAGTTCGACAAGCCGACCGCTCTTGAGGGAAGATCGCGTCTTCACCTTGTGCAGGTCTATGGCGTGGGGGATGACAAGGGGCCAATGGTTCTGGTCTCCTGGGCGGGCAGCCGGGAGGCTGGCGGCAGGGAAGACAATCTTACGGCCTACGTGCGGGGTGGCAAGTCGCACAACCTCGGCCGCCGTCCGGAGGGTTTCTTCGACCTGGACGTGAAAATCAATGACGGGAAAGTCCGCTTTTACGTAAATAATCAGCTGAAAGCCGAGGATGATGTGTCCTCTCTTGGAAGCGCAAACGCATTTTTCAAAGTCGGCAACTACAGCCGGGGCATCGCACACCCCCAGACCGTTGAGTTTGAAAGGCTGACGATCGTCACCCCATAGGAAGGCACGCCGGTTTTCTGCATGAAGTGTATCCATCGCCATTCCGTATTCACATCCGCTGAAAAATGTGCCGGAATGGTTTCGATGGTCCTTGCGCTGATCTGCGGCGGATGCCTGCCGGCAAGGGACGATTTCCTGCATGATTTCGAATCCGCTGAGGAGCATCTTCCGGCCGCCCCGTCCGAAGACATCGATTCGGTTGAACGCCAGTCCGATGAGCAGCACCTCCCGGCTGAGCTGCCGGACGACAGCGTTTCGGATGAACGGGCCTCCGCTGAGGATTCTGCCCCGGCCCTGCCAACGCTGGAGAGCCTTCTGGATGACATGCATCTCCCTGCCGATTTTGCTGCGGCCCCGCCATCTGTTGAGGACATTGCGAATGATCTGCGATCCATTGCGCATTTAGGGGCCCTGCCAACCAGGGACAACCAGGCCACAGACAACCAGGTCGCAGACAACCAGGTCGCAGACAACCAGGTTATAGACCGCCAGGCCCGTCGTGCCAGGGTTCCCTTTGATCTGGAGACATTTCAGCCGGTGCTGTCGCAGTCCAGGCTGCACAGTCCCCGGACCAGTGGGGATATTGCGGTCAGAAGAGGGCGGTTCAGCGGCTACGAACTTCCAAATCGTTTTCACTTGGGGGAGGACGGGACGACGTTGGTGATGGGGACAACCAACCGGGGACGTGACCGGACGGAACTCCGGCATAATTCCAACTGGTCGGTCATGGGTGAGGAAAAACGACTTTCGGCACGATTGCGGTTCGACAGGCCCTCCGCTCTTGAGGGAAGATCGCGTCTTCACGTCGTGCAGATTTTCAGCACGGGTCAGACCAGAGGGCCCATGGTGTTGGTCAGTTGGTCGGGCGACAGAAACAGAGACCGCCTTCAGGCTTATGTGCGGGGCAGTACGACGCATGATCTTGGCCGCCGTCCCCGTGGATACTTTGACCTGGACATCCGTCTCGAGGAAGGTGTTTTAAGAATATACATTGATAATCAATTAAAGGTTGAGGATGATGTGTCCCGGTACGCGGCCTCCAGAGCTTACTTCAAAACCGGGGCCTACCACCGGGGGATCGAACCCCATGCGGTTGAGTTTGAAAGACTGACGATTACCGTTGATGCCGGAAAAGAAGACGATACGGATGATGCAACAGAAGTGGAGTAAAACAGGTCCACCTCTGCGAACTGCGGCAGGGTCCGGATTCAAGACCGGGGAAGCCCCGGGGTTGACGAGACCGCGGGGCGCCGGAGCGGCGGATCCGGTGCGGCCAAACATCGTTTTCATTCTTACCGATGATCTGGGGCCGGGAGATCTCAGCTTTCTCGGGCAGACGGGGTTCAACACGCCCAATATCGACCGCCTGGCCGCAGAGGGAATGGTTTTGGCGCGGCACTACGCTGGTTCCGCTGTATGCGCGCCGTCCCGCTCGACCCTGATGACCGGACAGCATACGGGGCACACCCATGTGCGCGCCAACGGCCCCTGCCAACTGCGGACCGGAGATCAGGACGTCACCGTGGCGCAGGTGCTCCAGTCCGCCGGATACCGCACCGGGATGGTCGGCAAGGCGAGCACGGGCTGCAGTGTGGATCCGGGCCAACCGAAAGAAAAGGGATTCGATTTCTTCTACGGATTCAACAGCCACGGGGCCGCCCACCATTACTATCCGCCTAAAATGTACCGAAACAGCGAGGAAATCCTCTTTCCCAACAATCACAAACACACCGGCGACACCTACAGCCACGACCTGTTTCTTGAGGAGGTCCTGTCCTTCATCCGCGGGAACAAAGACGAACCTTTTTTTCTTCACTACACCGCACTGCTTCCGCACGCCAGTCTGGTGGTGCCGGAGGAATGGATTGCGCCTTTTCGCGGAAAATTCGAGGAGCGGACGACCACAAATATTGGGAGCTATGCCCCCACGGACGAACCCATGGCCATCTTCGCGGGAATGGTCACCCGCCTGGACTGGGAGGTCGGACAGATCATGGACCAGCTGAAGGCCCTGGGACTGGATGAGAACACCCTCGTCATGTTCACCAGTGACCACGGTCCCCACAGTGCCGGGGGACACCTGCAAACGGATTTCAATTCTTCCGGCGGTCTGCGCGGGGAGAAACGGGACCTCTACGAAGGCGGCATCCGCGTGCCGATGATTGCCCGCTGGCCGGGCCGGATTGCGCCCGGAAGCCGCAGCGATCATGTGAGCGCCTTTTGGGACTTTCTGCCGACGGCGGGAGAACTTGCCGGAGTGTCCGGCCTGCCCGACGACATCGACGGGATCAGCTACCTGCCGACCCTGCTTGGCAAACCGGAAGAGCAGAAGAAACACGACTATCTTTATTGGGAATTCTATGAACAGGGGGGCAAGCGCGCCGCCCTGTTTGGGGACGACATCAAGGCCGTCCAGCTGGACGTGGCCACCGCGCAGGACGGACCGGTCGAAATTTATGACCTCAAGCGGGACCCCGCCGAGGAGACCGACATTGGCGGGGACCATCCCGATCTTGTCCAGCGGGCGCGCGAAATTTTCGAGGAAGCGCACACCCCCAATGAGACCATACAGTGGAGTCGCGCGAAAAGCAGTTAATGTTTTAAATTTAAAGGAGAAAAGAATATGCCCGCAATTGACTGGATGCAAAAAGGCCCGTTTGGACTGATGGTACATTGGCTTTCGGATATCGCCCCCCCGCCGGGGCATCCGGGGTTCAAGGATTTCAATGAGGCGGTGGATGCCTTCCCGGTGGAACAGTTCTGCGATCAAATCGCGGCCACCGGGGCCGGCTGGCTGATTTTTCCGTTTGGTCAAAACACCGGCTTCTATTGTTCTCCCAACACTTTTCTGGATGAACACCTTCCGGGTCACTGCTCCAAACGGGATCTCTTCCGTGAAATTGCCGAAGGGATCACGAAGCGCGGGTTGAAGATGATCGCCTACCTGCCCGGCGCCGTTCCGAATCAAAAGGAGGAGGTCCGCTCCTTCTTCGGCTGGGATGCGGACCCCATTGACAAGAGGGACTTCCAGCGGAAGTATGCCCGCATGGTCCGGAGCTGGTCGGAAAGCATGGGGACGCTGATCTCCGCCTGGTGGTTCGACGGCGCCTATGAGTGCCAGCGGACCGGCTACACCCACGGCAACGACCGCTTTGAGATTCCGGAGTGGGGAGAGGCGGTGCGCGCGGGCAATCCGGACAGTGTGTATTGTCTCAATCCCGGCGCCAACACGTTTCAGTACGTCTCGGAGGCCGAGGGGTATCTCGCCGGAGAGGCGCGGGAGCTTGCGGTCACGCCGGGACGGCCGCTGATCGGTGACAAGCAATGGCACAGCCTGGTGCCGATTGACTGCAAGTGGATGCACAAGACGCGCGGCGAGGAAATCCCGCCGCCGCGGTTTACAGACCGCGAACTGCATTCCTACGTCCACCGGATTCACGGGAACGGCGGAGGCACCACCCTGAATATCGGGATCTATCTCGACGGCACCATGCCGGAAGCGTCCCTGGCCCAGGTCACGCGCGTCGCCGGGTGGGTGAACGCGGGTACGGCGCCCAACGAGGTCTACACGGATTGAGGCCGGGGCTTCCGCGAACATGAAACGGGTATTGCCCTTCAGATAAAAGAGATTTCATATCACCAATGAGTATAAACGATGAAAAACATACAAAGACGTAAATTCCTGCAGGCGGGCGCGGCCCTTGCCGCAAGCGCCATCCTTCCGACTGCTTTGGGAATGGAGGCGCCAGAGGCACGCAAACCCAATATCGTCTTCATTCTTGCCGACGACCTGGGGCAGGGAGATCTCAGTTTTCTCGGGCAGAAAAAGTTCGAGACGCCCAACATTGACCGTCTGGCCGCCCAGGGCATGTACTTGTCGCGGCACTATTCCGGTTCAACGGTCTGCGCGCCGTCGCGCTCCTGTCTGATGACCGGTCAGCATACGGGGAACACCTATGTGCGCGCCAACGGTGCGCCCCCGCTGCGCACCGGAGAGGGGGAGGATGTGACCGTGGCCCAGGTGCTCCAGTCCGCCGGATACCGCACCGGCGTGATCGGAAAAGTCGTCACCGGCAGCAGTGTGCCTCCCGGCCATCACGAGGAGAAGGGCTTCGATACTTTCTACGGCTTCCTCAGACATTCCCCCGCCCACTTTTATTATCCGCCGATGCTGCACCGGAACAGCGAGGAAATCCATTTCCCCAACAACACCCGGCACAGCGGCGACCACTACAGCCATGACCTGTTCCTCGAGGAGGCCGTGTCCTTCCTGCGGGAGAACAAAGACCAGCCCTTTTTCCTGCTCTATTCCGCACAGATTCCGCACGCCAGCCTGGAGGTGCCGGAAGAGTGGATTGAGCCGTTCCTCGGAAAATTCGACGAGCCGCCAAATCCGTATGTCGGGCGCTATGCCTCCACGGATATACCGATGGCCATCTTTGCGGGAATGGTTACCCGCCTGGACTGGGAGGTGGGGCAGATCATGGCCGAGCTGGAGTCCCTTGGACTGGACGGGAATACGCTGGTTATTTTCACCAGTGACAACGGGGCCCACAGCGCGGGGGGACACAAGTCAACGAATTTCAATTCGTCCGGCGGTCTGCGCGGGGAGAAGCGGGATCTCTACGAGGGCGGGATCCGCGTGCCAACCGTCGCCCGCTGGCCGGGCAGGATTGCGCCGGGAACCCGCAGTGATCACATCAGCGCCTTCTGGGACTTTCTTCCCACGGCGGCTGAACTGGCCGGGGCATCCGGCCTGCCCGACGGCATCGACGGGATCAGCTTTGCGCCGACGCTTCTGGGCGAGCCCGAACGCCAGAAGGAGCATGAATATCTCTACTGGGAATTCTATGAACAGGGGGGCAAACGCGCCGCCCTCTTTGGCGACGACATCAAGGCGGTTCAGTTGAATGTGGCTGTCACACCGGACGGACCGGTCGAAATCTATGACCTCAAGCGGGATCCCGCCGAGACGACGGACATTGCCGGGGAGCGTCCCGATCTGGTCCAGCGGGCCCGGGAAATTTTTGAGGAGGCGCATACGCCCCATGATCGGATAAACTGGAGCCGCGCCTTGCCGCGCCGTTAATGTTCAAACCGCTCCTGTGAAACCGAACATCATCTACATCTACGCCGACGACCTGGGCCGCGGCATGTTGAGCTGCTACGGGCAGCCACATTTCCAGACCCCCAACATTGACCGGCTGGCCGCCGAGGGGGTTCGGTATACGAACGCCTATGGCTGTGCGGTCTGCGCGCCGGCGCGTGCCAGCCTGCTGACCGGCTGTCACGATTGTCACGCCGGCACCTGGAGCTATACCGCGGCGGGGATTTACAAAGAACTCTCCAAAGAGGACGGACTCTCCTACGCGGACATTCGCGAGCTGATCAACAACACCAGTTTCAACGAACGCTCCGACGAGGTGTTCCTCGCGGACATCGCGAAGCGCGCCGGTTTGGTGACCGGCCAGATCGGCAAGTTGGAATGGGGCTTTGCGACCACACCCGAGCGTTTGGCTAAACATGGCTGGGACTACCACTACGGGTATTACGATCATGGCCGCTGTCACGGATTTTACCCTCCGTTCCTCTTTGAGAACGGCGGGATGGTGAAGATTCCGGGCAATGCCCATGCAGACTGCGGCAAAACCTACAAGGTGGAAACCCCCGGGAACCGCAAACGGGAACAGGAAAAGGGTGGCAAGGCCGTCTACTCCCAGGACCTGTTCAACGAAAAAATCGAAGCGTTTATCCGTGCGAACAAGGACAAGCCCTTCTTTCTCTATCACCCCTCCCAGTTGCCGCACGGACCGACGGCGGTTCCGGAAGTCCATCCGGGCGTGAAAAACGCGGAGGGCCTCAGCCTCTGGGAGAAGGAATACGCCTCCATGATCCTGCGGCTGGATGATACCGTGGGCATGATTTACGACGTGCTGGAAGAGCTGGGGATACTGGACCGGACAATGATTGTGTTTGCCTCGGACAACGGCCATGAGTGCGGATACTACGAGGAGGCAGGCCGCTGTACCGGAGGCCGGGTGACCGTGGATGGCCGCACCATTGACGGCATGGATGTCAGCTATACCAGCGAGCTGTGCAATGACGTCTTCAACGGCAACGACGGGTTCACCGGCAAAAAGCTTTACAGCCAGGAGGGCGGGGTGCGGATTCCGTTCATCGTCCGACTCCCCGGCGGCCGGTCCGGCGTGACCAGTGATCACCTGCTGGCAAACTACGACACCATGGCCACCGTGGCCGATCTGCTCGACGTCGAACTGCCGGAATGGAAAGACGGTCTGTCCTTCCTGCCCTCGGTCACCGGCGGGGACCAGCCGTGCCATGATTCTGTCACCTTTGCCGGCAGTCGCGGTCCGGCTCTGGTGACGCCGGACGGCTGGAAGGTGCGGTACCTCACCCCCCTTCGCCGCTTTGAGTTGTTTTACCTTCCCGACGATACCCGCGAGGAGAAGAACCTCAAAGACACCCAGCCGGAAAAACTCAGGGAAATGGCCACGAAACTCCTCAAGGCCTGTGACGGCAACCTGTATCACGGGACCTGGGAGAATCACAAGGCGGTGCGGGTGGACGAGCTGCTTGCCGGCCGCGGTCCGGAGGATGCGTTCCCGGACATGCCGCGTTGGCAAAGACCGGGAGCCTGAATGAATAACCAGAAAGGAATGATATGAACCCTGAAAAGATGAGCCGCTCAGTTGGACGCCGGAATTTTTTGAAAGTTGCCGGGCTGGGGATAACCGCGGGTCTGTGCCCCCCGGCGGTCTTCGCCGCGGGGGATGCGGCCGGCGCGGATAAACGTCCGAACATCGTCTGGCTGGTCTCTGAGGACAATTCCCCCCATTACATGGACCTCTATCACCCCGGCGGCGCGGAGACGCCGAACATCCGCGCACTGGCCAAGAAGGGGGTGGTGTTTAACCATGCTTTTTCCAATTCCCCGGTCTGTTCGGCCGCCCGGTCGACCCTGATTACCGGGAGTTACGGGGCGCGGATCGGTACGAATTATCACCGCGGCAGAGGACGCGCCCGTCTGCCCGAGGGGTTGGAACCCCTGTCGGCCTCTTTGCAAAACGCCGGGTATTACACCTCCTACCTCACAAAATCGGACTTCAATTTCCACGGGTGGGAGGTTTCGTGGGATTCCGACACGGACTGGAGCGGGCGGAGGGAGGGGCAGCCCTTCTTTCATCAGCATCTGTTCATGGTGACCCATGAATCAGAGCTGCACAGACGCTGGCAGGAGGGCTCCGACGATCAAGACACCCCGCTGCCGTCCTACTTTCCGAATACAGAAACGTTTCGAAGAACCATCAACGCCTATCGCGACATGCACCGGGAGATGGACCGGGAGCTGGGGGAAGTCATGGCGCAACTGGAGGCCGAGGGCGTGCTGGAGGACACCTTTATCTTCTACTTCGGCGATCATGGCGGCGTGCTCCCGCGCAGCAAGGGCTATCTCTACGAGAAGGGGCTGCAGGTCCCGCTGGTCGTGCGGATTCCGGAAAACTTCAAGCATCTTGTCGGATACCGGCCGGGCACACGCGCGGACGGATTTGTCAGCTTTATCGACTTTGCACCGACGATGCTGGCCCTGGCCGGACTCGAGGTTCCGGCGCTAATGGACGGCAAGCCGTTTCTCGGCCCCGGCATCGATGTGAAGGAGGTGGAGGCGCGCGACGAAACCTTCGGCATGGCCGACCGCTTTGACCAGAAGTACGACTTGGTCCGCACCCTGCGCAGGGGCAATTGGAAGTACATGCGCAGTTACCAGCCGTTCAATTTCGACGGTCTTAATAATTCATTCCGGTACCGCTTGACTGCCTACCGGGAATGGCGGGAACTTTTTGACCAGGGTAAACTGAACGGGGTGCAGCGCCAGTTTTTCGAGCCCCGCGCGCCGGAGGCGCTCTACGATCTCGAGAACGATCCCGATGAAACCGTGAACCTCGCTGCGGATCCGCAACACGCTGAAACCCTCAACGTCCTGCGCAACCGGCTGACCGAATGGGTGAAAGGGATGCCGGATCTCTTGTTCTATCCGGAAAGTTACCTTGTCGCCCATGATGCGTTTGACGATCCGGTCGGCTTTGGCCTCATGCGCAGGGAACACATCGCGAAACTTGTGGAGATCGCAGATCTTCAGCTCCTTCCCTTCGATGCCGCCAAAGAAGCCCTGGAGCAGGCTCTGGTTTCCGACCATCCGGTGGAGCGCTATTGGGGCCTGATTGTGTGCAGCGCCTTCGGCGAAGAGGCTGCCGGCTTTTACGACCGGGCGAAGGAGATGGCGGAGAGTGATCCGTCCCCCCTGAACCGGGGCCGCGCTGCCGAATTCCTGGGGCTGACCGGGGCGGCCGACCCGGTGCCGCTCATCCACGCGGCGCTGGCGGCGTGCGAAGATCCGTGGGAGGCCCTGCTGATCCTCAATACCGCAGTTATGCTGACGGAGGGGAAACCCGGATATACATTTCATCTTACAGGGGAATCCATCCCGGTTCACAATTTCCTTACCCGGCGCCGGCTGAGTTTTTTTCGGGTGGAGAACTGAAGGAACCCCTGACATGAACACCAAGAAACCGAACGTTATTCAGATCCTGACCGATGACCAGGGCTGGGGCGATCTCGCCTCCTTTGGCCATCCGTTTATTCAATCGCCAAACCTCGACCGCCTCGCGGGGGAGGGGATCAAATTCACCCACTGCTACGCGGCGGACTCGGTCTGTTCTCCGGCGCGGGCAGCCATCCTGACCGGCCGGACGCCGTACCGGAACGGGGTGTACCGCTGGTTTCCGCCCGAGCATTTCCTGCACCTGCCGGCGAACGAGATCACGTTGCCTCAACTCTTGCGCCAGAACGGCTATCAGACGGCTCATTTCGGAAAGTGGCATCTCAGCCACTTCACGGAACCCCGCAGGGAGGATGGGGAATTCGATTACGAAAACTTCACCTTCTGTCAAAACCCGGATGATCCGACCATGGAGGACTATGGGTATGACTACTGGTTTGCGTCGGCCAACGTGGCCAGACCCAGCCATAAGGATCCGGTGAACTTTTTTCTCAACGGCAAGCTGATGGGAAAAATGGAGGGGTATTCCGCCCAGATTGTCGCCGATGAGTTCGTAAAATGGATGCGCGAGCATCGAAACAAGGATGAGCCTTTCTTCATTACCTTTTGGCTGCACGAACCGCACGGGCCCATCGAAAGCGATCCCCGCTTCATTCAGCAGTATGAGGGAATCAAGGACCCGAGTCTTTGTCAGTACATGGCCAACGTCACCCAGTTGGACGCGGCCGTGGGAACGATCGTGGAGGCGCTGAAGAAGGCGGGGCTGTACGACGACACCCTGTTGTGGTACACCAGCGACAACGGACCGGAAGGGCCTCACGAATACGGCACCTTCAACACCAGCGACGGCCCGGGCAGGAGCCGTTCCCGCGGCAGTACCGGCGGTCTGCGGGGCCGGAAGCGCCACACCCATGACGGTGGCATCCGCGTTCCCGGCATCATCAGCTGGCCGAACGGATTCAAGGAGTTCGGGGTCAAACCCGGCGCGCTCTGCGGAGAACCCATCATTGGAAGCGATGTGTTCCCGACCCTGCTGGAGCTTGCCGGGGTGCCGCCTCCGGAAGGCGTCACTCTCGACAGCACCTCAATTGTGCCGCTCTTCCGCAAGGAGCCTTTGAAGCGCGAACGGCCCCTGTACTGGCGAAACTACATCTACGACCTGCGCATCGCGCTGCGGATCGACGAATACAAGATCATCGGCAATTCAAAACGGACGGAATTCAGCCTCTACAATCTTCACCTCGACCCGAGGGAGACCACGGATCTCTCCGCACACGAACCGGAGCGGTTTGAAGCGATGAAGCAGGCCCTGATCGACTACGACCGCGAAGTCATCGCCGAAGGCCCGGACTGGTGGAAGCGCGAGGAGGAGCAGCGGGTTGCGATGCCGGCGGATTAGACTCCACGTTACTTCCCGGACCGCAGGATGCGGAGATCGTTCGCGGGAACTTCAGCAACCGCAACCGATTCTCCGGTGAACGCGTCGATCCAGCCCTCTCCGACCTGCACGTTCTGCGGATCGTCGCGGTAATTGATGAAAAACAGAAGGGTGTAGTCGTCACATGCGCGCTCGCAGGCACTGACCCCGTTCGGAAGTTCAAAGGGTTTGGGAAAGCCCGTGGTTTCGCAGAGCCAGTTTGTCAGGGTCTGGACGGCTTCGGGACTCAGGCGGACTCCCACGTACACGACGCGGCCTTTTCCGACGGTGTGCATGGTGATCGCAGGGCTTCCCTTTCGCCATCCCGCCGCATGGGTGGCAATCACCGTTGCTCCCGTCGGATGCACCTCGTCGGCAAGCAGGGACCCCTCTTCCCCGTCCAAATCCGGGATGACGTCGCTGGCCAACGGCAGGCGCAGCGCTTTATCGAAGGCGAGATCACTTACGGTGACACCGGCGAGATCCTGAAGGCGTCCCGGGCGCGGCGTATCGAAGCTTTTGCTGTATTCATCCACCACCCCCGAGGCCGTGGTGAGGCAGAGGGTGCCTCCCTGCCCGACAAACGAACGCAGGTTGTCGGCAATACGTTGATCCACCATCCATAAACGGGGGGCAATGACCAGTCGATATGCGGAAAGATTCTCGCGCGGATCCATGGCGTCGATGGCGGTGAGACGGCGGGAAAGCGCCTTGTGGAAATCCACGGCTTCCGTCACTGGGCCCAAGCCTCGGTCAAAACCCGAGGCCTCAAAACTCCAGCGCGACTCGTAACTGAAGACAATCGCGGCCTTGGCCCGGGGGCGCGTCGGCGCAAGCATGTCCCCCAGATGCTTGATTTCAGCGCCGATGCGCGAGAGGTCCCCGTAGAATCGGTTCTCCTCCCCGGAATGAGGCAGGAGCCCGTCGCCGAACTGCTCCTGGCCCCAGCGGCATTGACGCCAGCGGAAGTAAACGATTCCGGTGGCCCCGTGCGCGATTGCCATCCAGGCCCAGAGACGCATGCGCCCCGCCGGGGTGTCGTGGTGCTGGAGGCGGGTGTGCTGCTCAAGACACCACACTTCCCCCCGCGCACCCCGATAGTAGTCAATCGCAAGTTCCGGCGTGCGGGCCGGATAATGGTTCATGCCGTTGACATCGACAGTCCTGCCCAACGCATGGCAATCGGTATGCTGGGCATGGATGTTTTGATAATTCGTCGTGACAAGCTTTCCGGGATCCAGTTCGCGGATCAGATCGGCACGCCAGCGGGAAAACTCCACATTCAGGCCGGACATGAAACGCCGGTACTCCACCAGGGGCTGAGCGCGCTTGTGGGGCGTGGGAACTTCACTGAAATCCTCAATGTTGTAAGACCAGAAGTGGGATCCCCACGCCTCGTTCAGCGCCCCGGGTGTGCTGTACTTCTGACGCAGGTGCTCCTGAAATTTTTCACGGCAACGCGGGCAAAAACAATCATTCGAGGCCCCGATCTCGTTGTCGACTTGCCACCCGACGATATGCTTGTTGCCGGCGAAGTGGCGGATCACGGCCCCGTCGATCCGCTGGGCTTCCGCGATGAATTCCCCGTGCGCAAGACCCACCCGATACCGCTCATCGGTGGGTTGAGTGTTGCCATTCAGCGCACAGTTCACGATGCCCGGGTGTTTTTGATACAGCCAGGGGGGAGGGGTGCGCGAGCAGGTGCAGAGGATGGTGCGGATGCCATGGCTGCTCAGCAGCGCGATGGCCTCTTCCATCCAGGTGAAATCCAGTGCGCCCTCCTTCGGCTCGTACGCGCTCCAGGCGAATTCGCCCATCCTCACCACATTCACACCAGCACGCTGCATCATTTTGGCGTCAACCGCCCAGCGGTCACGGGGCCAATGCTCGGGATAATACTGTACGCCAAATTTCATATGCTTCCTCTTGTCAAGCGGGTTGGCTGCGCACTGTAGCAAAGCGGCGGGTGACTCTGCAATCTTTTTCAGTATTTACATGTACGGTGTACAGTTTAAGTGAAAATTAGGGTATTCCAAAGGAAGATGATATAAAAGGCGTTCATCTTGATCGTAATCGTAATCCTGATCGGTATCGTGATCGAAAAACCGAGTCTGGGGATCGATCACGATCACGCAAAAAGCCCCTGCTGAACTCAATTGAGAAAATTTTCAACCCCCTTAAATCAGGAAAAACAATGAGCAGAACCGTGACCCGACTTCGTGACGGCTGGAAATTCACCCGGACGGACAATCCCGCCCATCCGAACCCGGATTTTGATGATTCCGCGTGGACATCCGTGCGTGTGCCCCACGACTGGGCCATCGCCGGTCCGTTCGACCGGGAGCATGACCGGATGACCCAGGCCAGGAAGCAGGCCGATGTCGAGGCCGGCGTCCAGGAAATCACCGGACGCACAGGGGGTCTTCCGCATGTGGGGGTTGGCTGGTACCGGCTGAGGTTCAATGTCCCGGCGGAGGCCGCGGGCAAACAGTTCCGTCTCGAAGTGGACGGCTCCATGAGCAACTGCACCGTTTACTGCAACGGAACACACGTGGGCGGGTGGCCCTGCGGGTATACCTCCTTTGCGCTGGATCTTACTTCTGTTGTTCAGCTCGGCCGGGAGAACGTGCTGGCTGTCCGGCTGGAGAATCTGCCGGAGTCCTCCCGCTGGTATCCGGGCGCCGGGCTGTACCGGAATGTCCGCCTGGTTGTTTTGCACCCGGTTCACGTGGCCCATTGGGGCACCTATTTGACGACACCAACGCTCACGGACAAAGAGGGCACGGTCTCTCTCGAAACCACGATCCGGAATGCGGGACCCGAGACGGCGGTCACACTCAGAACCGCGATTCACGACCGCAACGGCACGATGGTCTGCATGGAGGAAACCACCCGGAGCCTGTCCGGTGTGGAGACGATCCGGCAGGACTTCATAGTCCCCGATCCGCAACGCTGGGATCCGGAGGCACCGAACCTTTACACAGCGGTCAGCACCGTGCGGGTGGCGGGTGAAACCGTGGACCGCTATGAAACCCCCTTCGGGTTCCGCAGCTTGGATTTCGACCCGGATAAAGGGTTTTTCATCAACGGCCGGTCCTTGAAACTGAAGGGCGTGTGTATGCATCATGACCTGGGTCCCCTGGGTGCCGCGGTCAACGTTGCGGCGCTCCGGCGTCAGCTCCACATGCTGCAGGACATGGGCTGCAACGCCATCCGAACCAGCCACAATCCGCCCACGCCGGAGCTGCTGGATCTGTGTGACCGGATGGGGCTGCTGGTCATTGACGAGGCCTTTGATGAGTGGGCGCTCCCGAAAATGACAAACGGGTACAACCTGTTGTTTCAGGACTGGGCCGAGAAAGATCTGCGCGCCATGATCAAGCGGGACCGGAATCACCCCTGCCTGATTCTCTGGAGCATCGGCAATGAGATTCCCGAGCAGAATTCTCCGCAGGGCGCGGATGTGGCGCAATTCCTCTGCGACATCTGTAAGGACGAGGATCCCACCCGGTTGACCACCGCCGGTTTCAACCAGGCCGACGGAGCCATCCGGAACGGTCTCGCCGCCGCGGTCGATGTTCCGGGCTGGAACTACAAGGCCAACTGCTACGTGGAATTTCACACGCTTTTCCCCGACAAACCCACCTATGGCAGCGAGACGGAGTCAACCTACAGCTCCCGCGGCGAGTATTTTTTTCCGGCGAATGAGGAAATCGGTCCCTTTCGCGTCCCCCATCACGTCAGCAGTTATGACAATGAATTCCCCAACTGGGGCTACAGCCCCGACGTGGAATTCCGTGCACAGGATGAGTGTCCGTTCAGTTTGGGCGCTTTTGTCTGGACCGGTTTCGACTATCTGGGAGAGCCCACTCCTTTTTCCGAAGCCTGGCCAAGCCGCAGTTCGTATTTCGGCATCATCGACCTGGCGGGTCTTCCCAAGGACCGCTACTTCCTCTATCAAAGCACATGGAGTCAAACCCCGGTGCTGCACCTGCTGCCCCACTGGACCTGGCCCGGGCGGGAGGGGGAGACCACTCCGGTCCACTGCTATACGAACTTTTCATCGGCGGAATTGTTTGTGAACGGGGTTTCACAGGGCCGTCGGCGGAAGTCTGTGAAGATGGTCACGGGCGCGTACCGCCTGGTCTGGCCGGGCGTGCGCTACCAACCCGGGGAACTGAAGGTTGTGGCGTATGACCGGGACGGTGCGGTCGCGGCGGAGACTGTGATCCGCACCGCCGGGGAGGCGGCGGCGGTCGAACTCCTCCCGGACCGGCAGGCGATGGCCGCAGACGGGGACGGGATGATTTTCATCACCGCGCAGATTGTCGACAAGGACGGCAACCCCTGTCCGCGAGCCGATCACGGGCTGAGCGTCGAGATCGAGGGCCCCGGAACCCTTGAAGGACTTTGCAACGGCGACCCCACCTCGCTCGAGTCGTTCAAGGGGTCCCGGATGCGGGCATTCAATGGCAAGTGTGTCCTGTATCTGGGTTCGGTGGACGGCCGTCCCGGGGACATCCGGGTCACCGTGTCCGCAGACGGGTTGCGGAGCGGACAGATCTCACTGGAAAGCCGGTAGGCCGTTGCGCGGGCTATCCTCCAAGCGCAGCGATCTGATCCTGCACCCATTCTGGCGGAGAATCCCGCGCAAGGGAATTGACTATTGTTATGTCTTGGATATTGAAAATACATGAACATTCCACCCAACGCCACCATTCTTTTTCAGGGTGATTCGATCACCGATTGCAACCGTGAACGGCAATTTCCGGATCAAATGCCGCCCGCCAATCAGCCCCCGGCGCTGGGGCATGGCTATGCGGGGCGGGCCGCGGCCAAGCTGCTGGCCCGTTTCCCGGATCAGAACTACAGCATCTTTAACCGCGGGATCTCCGGGAACCGCATCATCCAGCTCCGGGACCGGTGGGAAACCGGCTTCAACCTGATCCGTCCGGACGTGGTGTCCATTCTGATCGGCGTGAATGACACCTGGCACGGGGTTGCCAAGGGGACGCCGGAAAATGGCGTGGGGCTGGAGGAGTATGACCGGGTCTACCGTGAGTTGCTGGAGAAACTGAAAGAAACCTTTCCGAAGATCAAGCTGGTGCTGTGTGAGCCGTTTGTGGTGGAATGCGGGGCGGTGCTTCGGATGAATTTTCATCCGGATATTGACCGGCGGCGTGAACTGGCCCGGAAGGTGGCAGACGAGTACGCCGATGTGTGGGTGCCGTTTCAGGAGCTGTTTGACGGGCTGGTGCAGGAGGCTCCTCCGGAGTACTGGGCACATGACGGCGTGCACCCCAGTCTGGCGGGCCATGAGCGGATGGCGGAGTTCTGGCTGGAAAAGGTGCTGGGGTAAAGCGGTTTCAAAAATTATGTGGCCGGAGCAGGCAATATTGGAAACGAAACGTTTTGAACCACGGATTCACACGGATATTTCATTTTAACGAGTTAACGTGCCTGGCTAATTGACTCCAAGGTTAAAGAGCAAAAAGAAGGCGCAAACAATGTGTTTTTATTCCTTTATTCCGGAGGCCTCCAGGGAGTTCGCGGTGCTTCAACAAGATCGGGACATGTGCCAATGACGGGCGGTGATGAAACGCTGGCGTACCAGCCGGGTCTTTTTACGCCGGACTGGGACAGTTTCCGGGAGCATTACCGGGTTCCGGACTGGTTTCGGGAGGCGCGCTTTGGGATTTGGGTTCATGCCGGACCGCAGGACGCGGGGATGAAGGGGGACTGGTATGCCCGGGGGCTCTATGAGGAGGGCACGAAGATGTACGCCCACCACCTTGAGCACTTCGGCCATCCCAGCGTGTTTGGCTACAAGGATCTCTGCAATGAATGGACGCTGAATGAGTGGGACCCCGACGCCATGATGGCGCTCTACAAACATGCCGGGGCCGCGTTCTTTGTCGCCATGGCCAATCACCACTGCAATTTCGACATGTGGGACAGCCGCCACCAGGAATGGAACAGCGTGAACATCGGTCCCAAACGCGATGTGCTGGGCGACTGGAAGGCGGCGGCCGACAAACACGGCCTGCGTTTCGGCACCTCCGTACATGCCATTAACTCCTGGGGCTGGTTTGATCCGGGACGGACGGCGGACACCACAGGCCCTCTCAAGGGTGTGCCCTACGACGTGGACGCCGCCACCAAGGCTGACGGAGCGGGGAAAGGATGGGAAGGTTTCGATCCGCACGAACTGTACGGACCTCCCCATGCGACGGGTGAGGACGGCGATCCCCCCAGCCGGGCGTTCATGCTCAAGTTCTATCACCGAACCCTGGATCTGATTGCGCGCTACGATATCGACTATCTGTACTGGGACTGTCATTACGAGGGCGCGCGGTGGCGTCAGTTTCTGCGCTTTGAGGACACGCTGCCCGCCGATGCGAAGCGGTCGCTGCGGGAGACCCCGTACCGGGCGATGGCGAAGACGGTGATCGCCCACCTCTACAACCTCAGCATGAAACGACACGGAGGAACTCTGGAGGCGGTGACCACGCTCAAGAGTGTTCCCGAGGCATACCGCGGCGCACTGGTGGAGGACTACGAACACCACACGCCCGACAGCATTTTGCCCCATGTGTGGGAGCGCGGCTATGGTCTGGGAGGCTGGCACTATGCTCCCGGCCAGTACAGGGAAAAGCGCACCCGTGAAGCCCTGACCCTCCTGATCGACGTGGTGTCCAAGAACGGCGTTTTTCTGATGAACGTGCCCATGTCCCCCCGGGGCCGGCACGATCCGCTCGCGGTCGAGACCCTCCGGGAGATTGGCGACTGGATGGCGGTCAACGGCGGGGCCATCCGCGGCTCCAGCCCCTGGACACACTTCGGACGCGGAAATCTCCGCTACACCCGCAATGGCGACTCCGTTTACGTCTTCGTTCCTGCGGACGAGTTGGAGGCGGAAATGCGTTTGGTGGATTTCGGCAGCCATACGGTCAGCATCCGCGCCTGCGAAGCGTTGGGCACGGAGGCGACCCTGAGCTGGGAACAGACGCCGGACGCCCTGCGGATCACGCTGCCCGAAGGCATGTCCGCCGAATATTTCCAGGTGTTCCGCCTGGGGCTAACCGACGTTCCTTCGGGATTCTGACCGTTTTCCGATCGTCGGAAAATCTCCCGGGCGCTTTTCCGATCATCGGAAACGGCTGCGAAAATCTTCTTTCATTTCAAATTGCATAAAACAAGGAATTAAATTATCTTCCTTGTATGATCGCCACATCAAAGGTCACAAGCAAAAATCAAACCACGCTCCCCAAGGTGGTGGTGGAGGCCTTGAATCTTCAAGCGGGGTCCCGCCTGGTTTATGAAATGGGCAAAGAAGGCATACATCTCTATGCAAGAACGGGAACGTTGGGCGATTTGCTGGAGGATGATTCTCTGGTTCCGCCGCCCGCCTCTCCGGTGACCCTGGAAGAGATGAACGCCTGTGTGGCCGAGTCCGCCGCCGGTTACGGCAAGAACCGAACATGATCGCATTGGACACCAATGTTCTGGTTCGGTTTTTCACCCGGGATGATCCGGAGCAGTTTGCCAAGGTGCGCGCGCTGGTTTCCAAAGAGGACGAATCTTTTTTTATACCCGACATTGCGGCGGTGGAAATGGTCTGGGTGCTTGCGGGGAGTTATGAATGGCCACGGGATAGAATTGTTGCAGCACTGCGGCAGTTGATTACCAGGACAAACACGGAATTTCAAAACCGGGCTGGCTTTTCCCGTGCCGTGATGGCCTATGAGAACGGAGCCGATTTTGCGGACGCGTTGATTCATGAAATATGCCTGTCGGCGGGTTGTGACTCCCTCGCCACCTTCGATAATAAGATGCGGCGGATTTTCCCGGAAACCACATTTGAGCCTTAGACTCAGCGGTTTGCCAGAAATATTTCAGGCTGAATTATTTCACCACCTGAACAGACTTCACCATGTCCGCGTGTTCACTTACCCGCAGGGAGTTTCCGCTGTCGGTTTCGATCCCCTTGAGAATGACCTTGCTGGTCACGGTGTAGGGATAGTCTGCGTCCGGGGGCGAGGGTATCAGGCTGGAGGCGAAGAGGGTCGGACTGTTTGGGTTGGATGCTTGGGCTTTGTCCCGGATTTTCAGCCCGTCCAGAGTGACCGTGTGGGGCATTTGGCAGTCATAGCCGAAATCGTGGGTGCCGTCGTTATTCCCGATAATCAGTGTGACAACCCTGTTCACAGGCCCGGTGGGTTCGAAAACACTGTTCCGGATAATGAAGTCGCCTTCCCAGGTGCTGCCGTAGTCGTTCCGCAAAGCCACCAGACGTCCGGCGCGGACGGTCGTGTTCTCAATCAGCAGGGTTCCCGCTCCAATCGCGTTGATGCCGGCGTGGCCGATGGTGGCGTTGCGGATCGTGGCGTTGTAGACACCTTTGTGCGCATCGAAGCGGGAGAGTGTGCAGCTGTCGTAGACCAGGTTCTTGCAGTAGTTGGAGGCCATAATGCCCCAGCGGGAGCGGTCATGGATATCGTTGACCTGGGTGCAGTTCAGAAAGGTCACATTGTTGGCCCTATTGACGTTGATACCATAAGACCCCATGGAGACCGGTTTCCCGGCTCTCCCGGTGGTGGTGTAGGTTTTGCGTCCGGACAGTCTGGCGTTTTGAATCCGCACGTTGTTGCAGGCACTGATGTGCAGAAAGCCGATATACGGCGCGCCGGTTTCGCCCTCGCCGGTGACGTGATGTTCGAGGCCGTCCACCACCACGTTGGACCTCTGCACGGAAAATCCCCGGCTGTAGTAGGTGTACTGTGACGGCGCGCGGTTGGCGATCGTGGTGAAATGCCCTCCCGTGATGGTCAGGGGTTTGTCATTTACCGGCCTGGCCGTTGCCCGGGTGACCTGTTCGAAATCCCAAAGGACCGGCGTGTCCGGGTCGATACTTCCGTCCGGTTCGACGAGGATGATATCGGTTTGATCTGCCCCGGCATCCACATTGAGGCCCTTCCGAATGTAGTGTCTGACGTCGGAATTCCATACCTGCACCATGCTCCGCTCCGGCAGGGGGATGCCCAGGTTCTCCTGGCCTTTGCGGAGGGATGAAATGCCCTCCAGATCAACGGCCCCGTGGTCTGACCGCACGACAAAAACATGCGAACCCCGGTTTTCGACATCGGTGTCATCAAGGATGAACCGGGCGCTGCCGAAGTCGGTGTCGGTCTGGATGACCGCAGTTCTGTCTGTCCCGCCAATATAATACGTCGCGCCGTCTTTGGCTCTCACCGGAAGCTTGTGGGCATTGGCGTGCGCGTGAGCCTTGACGATGGCCTCGATGTCATCCGTTTTACCGTCGCCCGCGGCGCCGAAATCTTCATAGTGTACCATGTTCAATTCCTTGTTTTGTAATTCAGTTCCCAAAGTGGGAAGGCCGGCCGCAGCCATCAGCAGCATCAGTCCGATTTTGTGTCTTTTTGTCATGCGGTTTACTCTTTAGTTCTGAAGGGTCTTGTCAAGAATTGACAGCACGTTTTCTATATAACCATCTGTATTCAATGGAGCTGGTTATGACACTCCCTTATTCATTGAGTGCGGTCGTCCTGCCGCGAAAGAGCTTTTCGCCGTGTTTCAGGGTGTAGGTCCGTGGCGCATCGCCGTAATGGACCTCGATGCGGGTTTCCGGATGTTCCCCGTTGTAGCCGTAGGGGGCGGCCGCATAGACGCCCTCTCCGGGTTTGTACATCAGAACGACCGGCTCCGACACCGTCAGAAGATCCGTTTCATTGTAGCGCAGGGTTCCGGGCTCGTAAAAGACCGCGAGGAGGGTTCCGTCGGCCAGCCGGACCGCCTGCACGGTCCCGGTGTTGGCCACAAGGAGAAAGTCGGGTTGCCATGCGTTGAAATCCTGCTCCGCCATCGCCGGCAGCACCGCATACGCATAGCTGGCATCCCCGGGTTTGCTTCCGTGATCCAGCGCGATGTCGGTGCTCTTTGCCGAGTGGCTGACGGTGAAGCGGTCCTGCAGGGCCACGTAGCCGATTTGGTTGTGGTGGATGCGTTCCGCGCTTGCCGGCAGCGTCCCCGCGGGTGCGAACTGGTTGACCGTGGTCTGAACCCTGGCCGTTTTTTCGCTGTGGATACCGGCACCCAGAGCGACAAAGCCGTCCTCAAAGAAGAACCAGCTCTTTTTGCCCTCCACGCCGCCCCGCTTGAGATGGAAGCCCGAGACCGCGACCGTGCCGTCGGACGCGGAACCCGCGAAATTGGTGCCGTTGGTTCCCCGTTGGCCCCAGTTCACGAGGGGCAGCCTTCCGCTTTCCTGGGCCACCGTGGTGCCGGGCAGCCTCCGCCAGTTCCACGCCTCGAGGAAGGAGCGGGGATATTCCGTTCCGTCCACCATGATCCACATGGCCCCGGCGCCGGTGTAGTAATTCATGTCGCCGTTCCCGTGGCCGGACGAGTTGCAGACCGTGCGGAACGAGGTCATGCGCAGAGAAACGTAGTAGTCCTTCCGCCGGTGGATCAGCATGTCGTAAAAATAGAACGGCTTGGTTCCGGCAAAATAATTCCCGTCGCTCTTGCCGTCGGTATAGCGGTCCAGATAGTTCTGCAGCTCCTGCTTCCGGGGCGGGTCGAAGGTGAGGAAATTCTCGAGATTACTTCTGACGCCTCTTTCCTGCACAATAAAGCGGCCGTTGGTGAAGGGGTCGAGGCGTTGATTATAGACAAAATACCGGGTTCCCTCCAGATAGGCGTCCGAGATGATCTGCAGCTGGTCCCCGCCGAATTCGTATTCCGACCCCCTGAAGATATGAATCCACCAGTTGATCACTCCGAGATAG
This sequence comes from Verrucomicrobiota bacterium, assembly GCA_020831625.1. Lineage (GTDB taxonomy): Bacteria > Verrucomicrobiota > Kiritimatiellia > SS1-B-03-39 > UBA6053 > PXAS01. The sequence goes on from JAFIGD010000048.1 coordinate 30,032, forward strand.
ACGTTCCCGTAGTTGCCCCAGTAGATCTGGTTGCCATGCCCGGCATGTTGATTGAAACCGTAATCAGGGGTAATCCCTTCTTTCAGGGAATTCCTGCCCTCCCGCAAGGAGTCCACAATTCCGAACAGATTGTCCCGGGCGGCTTCGGCAATCGCCAGGACTCTGGATTCATTGCGGCTCAGCGCCGCGCCGATCAGCCTGTTCGCGTACATTTCGGCACTGTTTGCTTCCGGACCGAATACGGAAGGCTTGATCGTGGCGATGTCTTCGAAATAGCGGCCCAGCTTGAGGCGCACCTCCAACGTGTCTTTGATGTCCGGGTACATCATGGCAATCGAGCCTTGAAACCGGTTCGGGTACCCGATGGCCCGCCACCACCAGTTCGAGTCGCGCGCATCCAGTTCCGCCCAAAAGACCATGGAGGTGATGATCTTCTCCCGCAGTGACGCGTTGCGGTGGAATCTGGAAGCGGGGCTGGCATAGGCGCCGGAGATCGTCCGAAGGCGCTCGGGATGTAACCGCAAGGACTGGCTGTTTCCATTCCCGCCCTTGCGGGGGTAATTGACATCACGGAACCTGCCCTCATCGTCCATCAAGTCGATCAGCCTCCCGATCTCCCCGTCGTTCACGGATTCCGGAATTCCGAAACGCTGCTGCAAATTCAACAGAATCTGTTCCGACGCCTCACCCGCGCGCACGGTTCCGGATGTGAGAAAAACGAGGGCGGTTATTTTGAGGATGGAGCGTGTTTTGAGCATGTTTTTCCATTTCGATGAGATATGTCAATAAGGGTTTTCTTTTGTGCGAATAGAGAGGTGTTTTCATTATCATCACGATCACGAAAAGAATGTCACCAGGCTTCGGCCCGAACCGCGATCATATAGAAGCGTGTTCCGGCAGGGTTGTCCTCAATCCGAAGCGGGTTGTCATCGCCGTTCCGGTCTTCGTACCCCGGCAGGATCAGCCAGTCCCCCGTGACCAGCGAGTCCCGGTAATACACCCGGTAATGCTTGCCAGGGGCTGTTTGGGATTCGAAGGCGACAGCGCCTCCACTAACCGGAGTGGCGGTGACGAGCCGGAAGGTGGACGCCGGATCCGTGGGATCGAGTCCGGCAATGTAGGCCTCGCGGATGGTGTTGACGCCATTGGCGGACGGCACCGAGTCGTCTACCGCCGTTGTGCCGTAATGCTCCTCGAGCCAGGCCGCGTACTCCGGGGTGACCGGTTCTGAAATCGTGATCGTAACGTCATCCATGGTTTGGGAAATGCCATCGTCGGAGGTCAGGCGAAGCACGTAGGTGCCGGGAATGAAGAAGGTGGCGGTGGTCTCAAGAGCGGACGCATCGGCAAAGACAACGTTGCCGGGACCGGACAGTTTGCTCCAGGTGTTCGTGAGGGGATCGCCGTCCGCATCCGTCGCTGTGGCGGAAAGGGTGACGGCCACTTCAGATGTGTCGGGCACGCTGACCCTGTAGGGATGATCTCCGGGCAGGGTGTCAGCCAATCCCCATTTATGCGCCAAATAGCCTTCGATTTTTTGACGGAGTTCGACGGACTGGATTCCGCTTACGATCAGGACTTCACCAATATTGCAGTTTGAATACCGGTTCCAGGTCGGGCTTTCCGTTACATCTCCACCCAACACAAAGGGGTGAGTCGAATCGACATAGGCAAGACCCGTTTTAGATCCTCGGCTGTTTCCATCCCTCCAGGCGGAGGTTGTGCTCGTGGCGTCGTCAAACACAGCGCTCACCAAGGCGTTCGTGTCGTTGGGAATGCCCAGACTCACATGTCCGTCCTGGGTGAGCTTGACGTTGTTGTAGATACCATATTCATGCGCATCATTCTGAACGGGTCCTTTGCCAAGCAGCGCGTTGATCCCGCTGCCCACCGTCACATGAGCGCCTTTGTTATACACCGCGTACAGCCCGTAGCCCCCCCCGCTGTTTGCCCGGAGGGAAGGACTGTCCGGGGCTTTCAGGTGCTCCAGATTTGCTTTTTGAAAGTTGATGACATTCACGCCGCCAATCGTGTTCAACCCGGTCGTCGGCCGTTTGGTGTCGGTGGCCTGCGTGGCGTGGTTGCCATTGCCGCTTTTATCGGCCCACTGGCTGACCGCGCCGCCGCTGGCGGTGAGGGTGGAGGCGTCCCCCGCGTCATACCAGGCGGCGGTGGGGATCTCCGCCGGGGTCCAGGGACCCAGGCCCTGAATCATTGCGGCCGACTGGTCCGCACCGGCGTTGACGACCGGCGGCGTGTTCACCCTGATGGTCACCGTCACCGTGTTGCCGGTATCCGTGCCGTCATGGGCCGCGTAGGTGAAACTGTCCTCGCCGGCAAAACCCGCGTTCGGGGTGTAGTGAAACGATCCGTCCGGATGAAGCGTCAGGCTGCCGTGAGAGACATCCGACTGGAGCTGTGCGGTCAACACGTCGTCGTTGGCGTCGAAATCGTTCGCCAGCACGCCGGGCGCATCCGCGTTCAGCGTTTCTCCGGCGTTCATTGAATAGGTGTTCCCGGTTGAAACCGGCGGTATTTGCGGGATGACAACCGGATAAAACGTGCCGTGGAGCGGGACCTCCGTCGTCGTGGCAAAAGTTGGGTTCGGTCTGTTCTCGTGGTTTCTGGCCCCGAGGTAGACGACATTGGGGTCCGAGAATGATATCAGGCCATCGTTGTTCAACTCGATACAACGGTTGTTGAAAACAAAATTATCGTTGTGGGAAACATAGTGGATGACCGACCAGGGCCCCATCAGCGGATGCCAGCCTGGGCGCAGCGTGGTGGGCAAAACGATGCGGTTGGCTTCGACCAGCGTGTTGCCGCTGTCGCTGTCGTGAAAGTTGATGTCCTGCTCCAAATAGTTTCCGATCACGACGTTGTGTTCAGCGTGGACCTTCTGTATGGCAAAATGCCGCAACTGCCGCATATGATTCCGTGTGATCAGAAAGTGGTCCGCCATGATTTGAACGTATCCGCTCCCCCCCCCGCCTTTGTTCCAGGCGCCATCCACATAGCAGTCGCGGATGGTGATGTGGCTGGCGCGCCAGGCATTGATGGGATGGTTGCCGCTGTCGATGATGTTCACACCGTCCAGCCAGCAGTTCACGGCATAATTAAAGTTCACGGACGTGACATAAAACTCCGGCTTGAGGTTCTCCAAATTGTACGGATCCGGGGTCCCGTGGCTGCCGCGGAGGGTCAGGTTGACGAGCCCGGCATTGTGGATGTTGTTGTTAAAGCGAATGGCTGCGGCCGAGCTGCCGATGTCCGTCTCGATCGTAATCAAGAGCACAACACCCTCCCGGCTTTCGCCGACAAGCCGGACATGATTCTGCATATTGACCGTGGCATCGATGGTGTAGGTGCCGTTTCGCAGCAAAATCGTGCCCCCGCCCATATTTTGGGCCGCCGCCGCGTGGGCGCTGATCGCGGCATTGAGGCCCGCACTGTCGGTCGGCTCCAGCTCTGCGAGCACATTTTCCGGGGAAACCAGCTCCTCCAGCCTCGGGATGCCGCCCTGAACCCCGGCGGTTTGCCACTTCAGCATCTGCGCTTCATACCTCGGGTCCATCCGGGACGTGTCAAATTCCATCCCTTTGTAGCCGATGTGATCAAAATAGGAGGTCCGGGCGAAATACCCCCCCGCATTCATCACATCGGGAGGCCGCACCGGCACCTGCTGGGCCGGGACGACTGCGGGAAATACGAGAAAGGCGTAAGCGATTCCTTTGAGGATTGAGGGTATTTTGATCATGTTTGTTTCCACTTTGATAAGATTTGACAATACTGAATAATATTCCATACAGTATAACTTATTATTATTTACATGAAATAACATAACTGAAATTAATGTTTAGCGATTTTGAAAACCAGAAAGATCGATTATCCCGATGGCGCCGGCGGGAAGGGCGCACGCGCAGTGTGGGCGGTCCGTCGGGGGCGACTCTTCTTGGCTATGGGTTCTACCCCAAGACCGGGCAGAACCAGGCCGACTTCTGTTTCTCCGACCGCCTCTCCGTGGTTTATCTTCTCGAAGGGGAGGGGGTGTACAGCGATGAGCACACGGGGCGCATAGCGCTCAAGGCCGGGGACCTGGTGTTCCGCATTCCGAACCGCCCCCATCAGACTCTGACGGCAAAGGACTCTCCCTGGCTGGAATTTTATATTGATCTGCCGCCGGCCACAGTCGATTTGCTTGCCCAGACAGGGATTGACGTGTCCACAAAGCCGGTCTGGTCCGCGGGACTGGACGGCAGGCTTATGCTGCGTATCGAGGAGATCCGCCGGAAGTTTTCACTGGAGGAGCACACGTCGCCCGTCCACCTGCTGCTGGCCCTGCAGTCCTTTTTACTGGAGGGGATCGAACTGGCCCGCGCGGCCGCCTCCGGCCATTTTGGCACCACGATGCAGAGGCTTTGCCGGGAGATGGCCCAGGGGCTGCACTGGGGGCGCAGCATGCCGGACATCGCAACGGGCGCCGGTCTCGATTATGATGTGTTCCGCAGGCTGTTCAAAGCCCACACGGGCGAGTCGCCGGCGACGTACCTCAACCGCATGCGCATCGACGAGGCTCGCTCACTGCTTTTGCAGTCCACGCTCAGCGTGACCGCCATCGCCGAGTATCTGGAATACACCTCTGTCTATGTTTTCTCCCGCGCATTCAAGCAGGCCACCGGCCTCTCCCCCCAAGCCTACCGGTTGATGACGTAACTCTGAAATACCCTAATCCCATCTCACCCTTTACAGGAGAACTGATTTTGAGACTCTATTTAATTCGTCATGGACACCCGGACTATTCCACAGACTCACTCACCCCCCGGGGGAAAGGTGAGGCGCAGGCGTTGTCCGAATATCTCAGCACATTGAACCTGGACCGCATCTACACCTCGCCAATGGGCCGGGCGCGGGAAACCGCGTCGTTCACCTCCGCGAAAACCGGCATTCCGCCCGTGGTGCTGGACTGGACCGCGGAACTCCGGCTTCGTGCCTGTGATGGAACGGATTTTCCGGCCTGGGAGATGAGTCCGGAGAATTTGAGACGGCCGGAATTCCAGGAGCCTCCGTCATGGATGCCCGCGTTGAACCAACTGGCAGGCGAAAGTGATGCGTGGGTCGAGTCGCTGGGATGGCGGCGGGACGGAATCTCATACGTGCACATGCCGGAGCGCGGGGTGCCTAAACAAATCTAGGTGGCGCTGTTTTGCCATGGAGGCTTCGGCCTCGCCTGGCTGGCCCACCTTCTGGCCATTCCCACAGAGGTTCTATGGTCCTCCTTTTTTCTGCAAACCTCCTCGGTTACCACGGTGTTGTTTGAGGAGCGGGTCGAGGGAAAAGCGACCCCGAGGATTCTCGCGATGTCGCAACTTCCGCATCTCTATAAAGCCGGTCTGGAACACTCCACCGCCGGAATGAAATGGAATTATATTTAACCCGTCCCGCAGACCCCGGCAGGCATACGCGTCAAGCTAAGGAATTTCCGCAGACATGAAGTCGGGTTTCCCGCTGTGTTTGCCACCCCTCCGCTTGTCGGAGGGGAGCAATGACTCTGTGCACGAAGCGTCACCATAAGCCCGAATCGCCGCCCCTGTGCTTGCCACGGGGGTGTCGCGACGACTGAGA
>JAFIGD010000049.1 GCA_020831625.1 Verrucomicrobiota bacterium
CCCCCCCCCCCCCCCCCCCCCCCCCCCCCCCCCCCCCCCCCCCGCCCCCCCCCCCGCGGCGGTAGCACTGGGCGAGGGTGCCCGCGTGGTTCTGGTAGTAGGCAAGGGTTTTCGGGTCCGGCATGGGGATCAGTATGCGGAATTTTTGGGAGAAAACGAGGGGAAGTTGGGAAAGAATGGGGGGGAGGGGGAGAGGGTAGAGGGTAGGGAAGAGGTGAGAGGTGAGAAGTTCGAGTTCGAGTTGAGGTTCGAGTTGGAGTTGGAGTTCGAGTTGCGGCGGATAGGACGCGAACGCAGTTCGCTTTTGGAGTGCGCGTACCTTCAGGTACCGCTTTTTCGGCGGAGAGGCAGAGCAGAAGAATGAACCACGGATGGACACAGGTGGACACAGATACGGAGAGGCAGGGGCTTTTGGGCAGGGTGCTGTGGGGCAGAGCGGGTTTTGAACAGAAGGACGCGAAGGAAGCGAAGGCTTTTGGGCAGGGTGCTGTGGGGCAGAGGGAGATTTTTAGACAGGATGAACGGGATTCAGAGGGTAAAAAGAAGGAAGAAATCGAACGTTCAACTTCGAACATCCAACTTAAAACCAGAGACATCGGGATCGGGATCGATTAGGATTACGAACGCTGAAGGAAGAGGCCGAGGCAGGATGCCCCGCGTCCCAGGGGGGGGATGCCGTAGGTTCCGCATCTTGTGGAAGTTGGTGTCCCCGCGATCACCCAGCATCTCAAAATAAGCTGCGAAACGGGTGGGGGGGGGACCTCCAAATCCGTGATCACGGGGATTCGGCACATAAAAAATTGCAGTTTAAAGTGGCCATAACTCTATTTTTCTGCGACTTATGGCCACTTATAACATGAAACTAATTGGGAGAGACTCGGAAATCCTTGAGCTGAATCGTTTGCTGACAAGCGACAGAGCGGAGTTTCTTGCGCTCTATGGCCGTCGACGCATCGGCAAAACCTTCCTCATTGAACAGCATTTCCGCAAACAGTTGTGTTTCCAACTGGTTGGGCTGCAAGACGGCAGGCTTCATGAACAGCTCGGCAATTTTCAACAGGCGCTGGGGAAATGGAGTGGCAAGCAACATCGTTGTCCCGGTTCCTGGCAGGAGGCGTTTCAGCAGCTTGAGGATTATCTGAGCGTACTGCCGGGGAAAAGTAAACGGGTCGTTTTTCTGGACGAACTCCCCTGGCTGGCCAGCCCGCGTTCCCGTTTTCTACAGGCACTCGATCACTTCTGGAACCGCTTCCTGAGTAAGGAGCCTCGCTTTATACTTGTGATCTGCGGCTCGGCCGCTTCCTGGATGATCGCGAAAGTGATTGATCAGAAGGGGGGGCTGCACAATCGGGTCACGGCACGGATGAGGCTGAATCCGTTCACGCTGGCGGAGAGCGCGCGGTTTCTCCAGGCTCAAAAGGTCCGCTTAACGCCATACGATCAACTCATGCTGGCCATGGTGATGGGAGGGGTTCCGCACTATTTGAAAGAGGTGCAGCCGGGGCAGTCGGCCGTCCTGGCCATTGATCATTGCTGTTTTCGCAGGGACGGATTGTTGCGGGATGAATTCAAGCGGCTCTATCGTTCTCTTTTTGATCATCACGACCGTCATGTTCAGATCGTCCGCGAACTTGCCAAACATCCACATGGGCTCACCCGCCGTGATCTTACGAAAATCTACAAAACAGGTGGCCGACTGACAGATACACTGGAGGAGTTGGATGAAGCTGGATTCATCCGCATCGAACGTCCTTTCGGGAAAACCCAGCGGGACGCGATCTACCGCCTGGAGGATGAATACTCGCTGTTTTACCTCAAGTGGATTGAAGGAAAACCTGGAACAGGAAGTTTCGCAACGAAGTTCAACACACCCGCATGGCGGGCTTGGAGCGGATACGCCCTGGAGTCGCTTGCATTGAAACATCTTCCGCAGATCAAAACCGAGTTGGGGATCGCACAGATCGAAACGGTGCATTGCAGCTGGGTGCACCGCCCGAATCGAACCTTTCCGGATGGGGCCCAGGTGGATCTGCTGATTGATCGGGCGGACAGAAGCATCAATCTCATTGAAATCAAATTCTCCGTAGGTCCCTTTACAGTCACCAAACCCTACGCGGACGAGTTGCGGCGGAAAGTCCAGGTTTTTAAAGATGTAACGGCAACAAAAAAGAATGTGTTTCTCACGTTTCTCACCACGCATGGCCTCACGCAAAACGCCTACGCCAAGGAGCTTGCTGATGCATCAATCACCATCGAATGCCTTTTCAAATGATCTTCTATAAGTGGCCACAACTCCATTTTTCTGCTACTTATGGCCACGGATAACCACGGGTTTCCAAGGACAGCTTTCTCTTAACCTTCTTTAAAGTCTGCCCTCTATTCTTGCAGTGCTACGAAAAACGAAAGGCCCCGGGGATTCTCACCGAAGCCCAGACGCCGACCGGGTTCTCCGAATCCTTAATCACAACGGCCCGCATCCTGAGCTGCCATCATCCGTCGGCGAGATCGATGAATGCCAATCCGCGGGCCTGCCAGGAAAACATCGAAGTATTCGGTTTTATGCAGGAGACTTCCTGATCGTTAAGAAGATAAAGAGATCTGGTATTTTGATCTTGGGGAGGGAGTGGCATCCCTTCAGGATGCGCGGCGGGGGTGGGGGCGGTTCAAGGGGTGTTGCCCCTTGCTGGTGAGTTTGATGCCCTTGGCATCAAGAGGCCGGGGCAGGATGCCCCGCGTCCGGCATGGGAGAGGCGCGGGGCGAGCCCGCTGGAGAAGGGAGAAGGAATAATGAGGAAAGCGAACGTTGAACATCGAACGTTGAACGTCCAACTTCGGAGGAAGAGAGCCGGATTTACGTCATATTCCCGGGAGAGGGCTGGGTGTCATGAAGGGATTTCATTCCCGGAATGCGCGGGAAGGCGGGGAAGACCGCCGCTCAGGCGTCATACCGGCAGAGGTAGGCGGTGTTGGTTTCGACGCGGACGCCGAAGGTGATGCCGCCGGGGACTTCGAAGCTTTCGCCGGGGCCGTAGGCGGTCCATTCGGTTTCGCCGGGCTGCTGGATGGTCAGGGTTCCGGTGATGACGGTCATGACCTCGCGGGTGGAGGTGCCGAAGGTGTAAGCGCCGGGGGCCATGACGCCGACGGTGGCGGGGCCTTCGGGGGTTTCGAAGCCGAGGGAGCTGACGCTGCCGTCGAAGTATTGATTGTGTTTGAACATGGAGGCTCGTTTGAGGGGGTGAAGGGTAGGGGTGTTTCAGTTGAAGAGGAGAACTTTACCCGCTTCGGTGTGGAGATCAAGCATTTGTCCGTCGGGGAGGCGGGCGCGGAGGGGGCCGCCGCGGGTGGGGGTGATGCGCACCTGTTGCACCGCGCCGTTTTGCACCCCGGCGTCGATGAGAAATCCGCCGGGGGCGAGGATGCCTTTGAAAGAGAGATCGCGCCAGCTGCGGGGGATTTTGGGCAGGATGTGGAGCAACCCGCCGCGTTCCTGAACCAGCAGGTCGAGAACGGCGGAGAGGGCGCCGAAGCGGCCGTCGAGCTGCATGACTTCCGCGAGCGGGTCGGTATAGCCGCTGGCGCCGTCGAGATTGGAGACCCCGGGGAAGGCGGCGTCGTGCAGGGAGGCGCGGCCCTCGTTGGTGAACAGGCGGTTCCAATCGTGGAGCCAGAAGACGGCGGCTTCGGGTTCGCCCGCATGGGCGTGCAGGCTGGCGGCCCAGGGCACGCACCAGCCGCTCCAGGCCCCGGCGCCGCGGTACTGCCAGGCGCGCAGGCTCTCTTTCAGGATCGGCGGATCGGTTTCCGCCTGCGGGTCGAGGGTTTTGAAGGGATAAATGCCGGCGAGGTGGGAATGGTGTCGGTGGGAGGCCTCCAGATCCTGCCCTTCCCACAGCACAATGCGGTCGGCTGATTTTTCGGGGACTTCCGCGCTGACCGGCAGGCGCATGGCGGTATAGGGGGGCAGTCCGTTTTGCAGCCGGGTCCAGCGCGGATCGGGTGCCTCTCCGAGAACCTCTGCCGCCTGAATGAGAGCGCGAAGAGTGGCGTGACAGGCGGCCAGCTGAAAGGACGCGTTGCGGCCCCAGGCGTCCATTCGGGATCCTTTGTACTCGGGGCTGACGGAAACGGGGAAATGAAAGGTGCCGTCCGCCGCTTCGTCGGCCATGGCCCAGTATCCGGCGAACGCGCCGCGCAACAGCGGCCAGGCCAGATCCTGAAGGGTTTCGGTGTTGCCGCTATAGCGGTAATAATCCCAGCACAGCAGCGCCATCCAGGCGGTGCAGGCGTGATCGATGCTTCCGGTCCAAAACGAACCGACGACATGGCACTGATCATCGACGGCATGGGGCAGCATGAGGGCTTCCGAGTCTCGGAAAAAGGCGGTGCCGCTTTTCCGAAGGTCGGAAAACCAGGATCTGAGCAACTTCCAGAGAGGTTCGAAGTGTTCCGTCCGGTTGGTGGCGAGCGCGGGGGTGTAGATCATCTGGAGATTGATGTTGAAGTGATAATCATTGCTCCAGGGGGGGAGTTTGGTCTCTTCCATGAGCGCGCCCTGCAGGGTGCAGGCGATGCCCTGCGGCGGGGTGCAGCAGGCCTGGAGGTACAGGCCGTAGTCGACGATTTCCTGCAGAACCGGGTCCGGCAGGCGGATTTCCGGAACCGAGTTCCAGTAGTCGGCCCACCACGCATCGGTCTCGGATGCCAGCGGTGCAACAGGTGCGCACGCGGCGGCGCGGGCGGCGGTTTCGGGATCGGTTCCGACGTAAGTCCCCCATTGACATTGGTTTGAGGCGATATTGACGACGAGGGCGAGGGGAGGGTCTTCGGGCAGGGTTTGGATGAAGCCCTGCTCGGCGGGGGTGGTCCAGGTTTTCGGGGGGGCGCAGTGGACGCGGGCGAGTTCGGGGCCGGTCCAGTCCCAGCTTGGACGCAGGCGGAGAGAGGCGGGGGCGAGGTCCGCGGGCCAGATCAGCCAGCCGGTTTCGCGGTGGCTGGCCATGCGGAGGGTGAGGTCGCGGGTTTCGGTTCCGTTTTGGAGGGTGATGACGATTGTGCCGGTTTTCCGGTAAAGGGTTCCGGTGGTGAGGGTCCAGGCGGGATCGAATTCAATCTCCAGCCGTCCGCCGCCGAGCTGGTGGGGGCGGGCGGGGTCCTGATGGGAGGCGTTTTTGCCGAAGACGCGCAGGAGTCCGTCTTCATCCCCGGCTTCGAGGAGGGCGCGGATTTCGGGGAAGTCGGTTTTGCTGAGAAAGGCGTTGCCGCCGCGGCGGTCCCAGAATCCGAGGCGGCTGACGGTGAGGCGGAGGGTGTGTTGTCCGCCCCAGGCGAGCAGGCCCTGGACGCCGTTGGAGAGGGGGATGCCGGTGTGGGGGCGGGGAAGGGGGAAGGACCAGGTGAGGGTGGAGGGATCGTTCATGGTGCGCTGGGGTCGGCGGGTTCGGTTTCGCGGCTGATGAAGGCGAGGACGAGGGTGAAGAAGCAGATGACGAGGTTGAAGAGGGGGATCTGCAGGTCGGGCGGGAGGCTGTAGATCATGGTGACGGCCGGGATCCAGACCATCCATGCACTGATCATCACGGACCAGTATCGGTTCGAAAAATCGGTTTTGTAGGCGGTCCAGGCCTTTGATCCGGAGAAATTATGGTCTTTCCAGGTGTAGAAAAACAGGGAGACCGGGGTGGCGTAGAGCAGGTTGTAGGGGCCCTGATCCACGAGAACCTTTTTAAAGAGGGTCAGCGGATCGTTTCCGTCGCCGAACCATTGGCTCTGCAGGCGGTAGAGGGTGTCGACCATCAGTCCCTGCGCGGCCCAGTAGAGGATAAAGAATACGCCGTGGGAGACGAGGCGTCCGGGGGGGATGCGTCCGCGGTTCCAAAGCACAATCCAGGAGACCATGCCGCCGGAGACGGCGGCGGAGACCGCGGAAAAAACGTAGCCGTTGCGGGCGCGGAGGTCTCCGATCACTTCAAACGCGGGCCGGGCGGCGGGGACGAGGAAATAGAGGGCGAGGATGAGTCCCGCAAAGGCCTGAAGCACAAACGCGGGCACGCGGTTGCGCTTGAAGGCTTCGAAGCAGGTGTGGAGAACGGAATGGGTTTTGATGTCGGGGTTCCTCTACGGTTTTTCGGCGGCAGGTTCGGGGGGGCGGGGAGGTTCGTCGCTTCGGGGTTTTTCCGAACGGACGGTGTTGAGGTAGCCGCCGGTGATGGGGAAGAGGGGCCGGAAAGGGTTGCCGATGCGGAGTCCGGCGAGAATCATGCGGGCGGAGCATTCGCCGGCGCGGGTTTTGACGCGGCGGAGCAGGGGGACCGCCAGGCCCCAGGCGATCAGGACGTGGAGTATGACGAGCGCCTGGAAAAAGGTGAAGGCGGTTCCCCAGGGGGTGACGCGGTCCCAGTCGTTCCGGGTCCAGAGGTCCATGAACGCTCCGCCGCAGAGGGGGCCGAGGGCGGCCATGGCTCCGACGGTGGACCAGTGCATGGCCATGGCCAGGGTGCGGCCGTCGCGGGCGGTGACGGTGTTGACGAGGTGGATTTGGCAGAGGCCGATGCCCGCGTATAGCCCGCCGGCGAGGACGTGGGACACCAGCAGCACCGCGACGGGCCGCGGCAGGCTCAGGGGGCCGAGGGTGACGGTTCCCGGATAGAGCAAAAACCAGAAGAAGGCCAGGCCGGGGCCGAGCACCATGAGCAGAACGCCCAGTCCGCGGGCGCCGAGACGGTCGATTCCTTTTCCGAGGGGGATGCCTGAGAGGATGGTGCTGAGCGCTCCGGCCACCGGGAGCATGACCAGGTGGCGGTATTCGATGCCGAAGCCGCGTTTGAGGTACACGGGGGTGAAGGAGGCGTGCAGGCTGGCGGAGAAGGCCCAGGCGCCCAGGGCCAGGGTCAGCCAGACGAAATCCGGATTGCGCCAGGGCGAGCACAGCCGTTCGCGGAGGGGGCGGCGGCGGGGGGGCTGATGCGGGGGCGGTTCGGGCACGGCTAAATGCACCAGAATATCGGCGGTACCCAGGAGCGCGCCGAGAATGAATACGGTTCTGAACCCCTGAAGTCCGTCGAAATTGTCCAGGATCCATCCGGTGGAGCCCATGCCCAGAACAAAGGCGGCGGTGGTGACGGACTGCCGCAGGCCCCAGAATCGGCCGCTGGTTTCGGGCGGCACCAGATCGGCCATCCAGGAGAACCAGGCCGGAACCGAGGCGTGGGCCAGCGCACTGCTGAGGGTGACGACCGCGAGGGTGAGGAGAATGACGGTTTGGGCAGACAGCGCGGGGGAAAACAGAAACAGGGCCGGCAGCAGCCAGATCAGGCGGTGGGGAACCGCCACAGCCGCCCAGAAGGGCTTGCGGCGGGACAGGCGCTCCACCCAGAGGGCCGCCGGAATTTGCACCGCCATGGCCAGTTGCTGGACGGTGACGGAAAGGCCCATGAGGGTTCCGCCCGCGCCCAGCGCCTCCAGGAGCATGGTCAGGGGAAGGCTGACGGTCATGGCCATCCAGCAGACCCCCATGGCGCCGGCGAGCATGTTCAGGCGCAGGCCTCTACGGATTTCCTGTTCGGGCAATGTGGATAAATCGGTCATGGCGGCAGGAGGGGGCACCTTAATTGTTTTGGTCATCCCGAATGAACTCTGCGGAGACGATGCCGGTGGGCACGGCGATGATGGCATATCCGAGGATCATGATGGCGGAGGCCAGAAACTGCCCCGGGGGGGTCTGGGGACTGATGTCGCCGTAGCCGACGGTGGTGAGGGTGACGACGGCCCAGTAGACGCTGACGGGGATGCTGGTGAAGCCGTTCTCGGGGCCTTCGATGAGGTACATGAGGCTTCCGAGCAGGATGACGAGGGTGACGACCGCGAAGAGAAACACCGCGATTTTCCGGCTGCCGGCCCGCAGGGCGCGGGCGAGGACTTCGGCTTCCTGAATGTAGGCCATCATTTTCAGGATGCGGAAGATCCGCAGCACCCGGATGATGCGGACGGTGCGCAGGGTGATGAGAAAGGCCGGTCCGGGCAGGAGGAGCCCGATGAGGGACGGCAGCCAGCCGATGAGGTCGACGAGTCCGAAAAAGCTGAACACATACGCTCCCCGTTTCGGACAGCTCCAGACGCGCAGAGCGTATTCGATGAAAAACAGGACGGTGAAGACCCATTCCAGCGTCCGGAAATACGGGCCGTAGCTCAGGTTGAGACTCTCCACGGTGTCCAGCGCATTGAGCAGGGTGCTGATGAGGATGGAGAGAATCAAGACCAGATCAAAGGCTTTGCCGGCGCGGGTGTCTGATCCGAAGATGATTTCATGGGTGCGGGTGCGCGCGGAGTTGGGGGCTGGGGAGGCGGCGTTCATTTGACAGGATCTATTATCGCATGTGATCGGGAAAATGAAGGCTTAACGTCTTTCAGGACTTTTCCTGTTATGTGGTATACGTCATGATCTCTCAAAAACAGAAGCCGTGTTTTCAAAGTGGAGCACCCGGGCCTCGTCGAAGGCGGGAGTCATTTCTCCGCTGTAAATGACCGCTCCTTTGCCAACATTCGCGGTGCTTCGACCCAGATAACGAATGCCTTTCAAAAAACCGTTGTTCCATGTTCGTGAAGCTTTGATTTCAATGGGCACCAGTTCCGCGCCGTCCTGAAAGAGGAGATCGACTTCATTCCCGTTATTGTCGCGAAAAAACAAAAGATGGGGGCGCAAACCCCGGTTGAGTCTTGCTTTCATGGCTTCTGAAACCACCAGGTTTTCGAAGAGGGCTCCCAATAGAGGATCCCATGAAACTTTTTCAGGTCGATCGATTCCAAGCAAATGACAGAGGAATCCGGTGTCGGTAAAGTAGAGTTTGGCTGACTTAACCAGCCGCTTCCCGAAATTTCGGTGAAAAGGCAATAAACGGAAGACGACAAACGAAGCTTCCAGTACGGAAACCCATTGTTTTAAGGTTTTTCCGGTCAGACCAAGATCATTGGCCATGGATTCATAATTGAGCAGTTGCCCGGTTCGTCCGGCAAGGTAAAATATGAATTGTTCGAATTGGCCGAGATCCCGCACTTGAAGCAGTTGGCGTACATCCCGCTCAACATAGGTTTGGATATACAATATGGGAATTATAAGTCAATATTGTATTAATTCAGGAGGCGGAAAATCGGATTACCTCTGATCCAGAAAGCCGTAATGCGGATCGAAAGGGAAATCATGCGCAATGGATTCTGACATGAGCGATGCCCAGGCTAAGAGAGTTGCATTCGAGAGTTGCATTCATCCCGCCTGTGCCTGTGGTTTGGTCCGCAGAAAAACATGGTGGGCGCTGAGGGACTCGAACCCCCGACCCTCTCGGTGTAAACGAGATGCTCTAACCAACTGAGCTAAGCGCCCGGACTGTGGCGGCGGGGTATAATGGATCGGAGGGCGGGTGTCAATGAGCGTTTGGGACGGTTTAGGATCTTTTTACAGAAAGAGCTTGCCCCGCCGGGGGAATTGGATATAAGCTTTCTCCCTTTTTATGCCGACTCGCGGCGTGGAAAATGACAGTCATGAAGCTCTGCGGCGGAGAGATCCGCCGTTGTAAGAGCCAAGCATGATCCAGGAAACCGAAAGGAAACCGAATGAACGGTCAAAAAATACGCATTAAATTAAAAGCGTACGATCACCGTGTTCTCGATCAGTCCGCCAGTGACATTGTCGAGACCGCGAAACGTACCGGAGCCCGCGTCGCGGGACCGATTCCGATGCCCACGCGCATCGAGCGGTTCACCGTGAACCGCAGCCCCCACGTGGACAAGAAGTCCATGGAGCAGTTTGAGATCCGCACACACAAGCGGATGTTGGACATTATCGAGCCGACCGCCAAAACCGTGGATGAGCTGAAGAAGCTCAATCTTCCGGCGGGCGTGGACATCAGCATTAAAATCTGAGGAGGATGTTCATGAACGCAATTATTGGTCGTAAAGTCGGCATGACTCAGGTCTTTGATGAAAACGGGGTGCAGATTCCTGTGACCGTGATCGAAGCGGGTCCGTGTGTCGTGGTGCAGCGCAAAACCGTCGACGCCGACGGGTATGACGCGGTGCAGCTTGGCTTTCTGGAGCAGAAGCCCCAGCGGTTGAGCAAGGCGTCGTTGGGACGTTTTGAAAAAGCGGGTGTGACTCCGCGCCGGATTCTCCGCGAATTCCGCTGTGACAGCGGTGACGGGGTGAAGGCGGGCGATGAAGTCAAAGCCGACACATTTAAAGATGTGACCTACGTGGACATTTCCGGTGTCACCAAGGGCCGCGGGTTCCAGGGGGTGGTCAAGCGCCACAACTTCGGAGGCGGCCGCGCTTCGCACGGGGGCAAATCGAAGCTCCGTTCGGGCGGTTCCATCGGCATGCGCGAATGGCCGGGCCGCGTCTTCAAAAACAAGAAGATGCCCGGACAGATGGGCAATGTGAATGTCACCACGCAAAACATTAAAGTTGTGCAGGTGCGTGAGGAAGACAACGTGATTCTGGTGCGGGGCTCTGTTCCCGGTCCGAATGGCGGCGTGGTCCTGGTGCGCAAAGCCATCAAGAAAGGTTAAGGACCCATGAGTAAATTACCCATTAAAGATTTACAGGGCAAAGCGGCGGGCGAATACGATATCGCCGACGATTTGCTGATTTATGACAAAGGTCTGCAGGCGGTTCAGGACGCGGTGGTGGCCCACCGTGCGAATCTGCGCCAGGGCTCGGCTTCGACGCTGGGCAAAGGCGAGGTGGCCGGCAGCAACCGCAAGCTGTGGAAGCAGAAAGGCACCGGGCGCGCCCGGACCGGTCTGCGTCAGTCGCCGATCTGGCGCGGCGGCGGTGTGGTCTTCGGACCGAAACCCCGCGACTACGGCCGCACGCAGAACAAACGCGAGGCCCGTCTGGCCTTCCGCCGCGCGGTGAGCGAGAAAATCGCCGCCGGTCAGGTGGTTGTGGTGGAGGATCTGACGATTTCCGCGCCCAAGACCCGCGAGTTCGCGGCCTTGATGCAGGGACTCGGCGTTTCCGCTCCGGCGCTGTTTGTGACCGAGGCGGTGCGGAGCGACATCGTCCGCGCGGCCCGCAACATTCCGCGGGTTGAAGTGATCACCGCCGATTCTCTGCACACCTACCAGGTGCTGCGCTATCCCACGATTGTGGTGACCCGCGCGGCCATGGCCGGTCTGGAAGAGCGGCTCCTGAAAGCCAAAGGAGGCAAGGCATGAAGCCCGCACATCAAATTATCGACACGATTCTGTTAACGGAAAAGGGCACGGTCCTGACCGAAAAGCTGAATCAGTACACCTTCAAGGTGTATCCGTCCGCCAATAAAAATGAAATCAAACAGGCGGTTGAATCGCTGTTCAAGGTTCACGTCACCGACGTGCGCACCATGAACCGCATCGGCAAGAAAAAGCGCGAGCGCCGCCCGAATTACGGAACCACTTCCGCCTGGAAAAAAGCGGTGGTGACTCTGAAAGACGGCGACACCATCGACCTTACCTGAGAAAGAATCCCATCATGGCTTTAAAATCAAGAAAACCCACGACACCCAGCAACCGGTTCACGGTGCTGTCCGATTTCGAGGGTCTGGACAAAGTGCGCCCCGAGCGCAGTTTGACGGAATCCAAGAAATCCAACGCCGGCCGCAACTCCGCCGGACGCATTACCGTGCGTCACCGCGGGGGCGGCCACAAGCGTCTCTACCGCAAAATCGACTTCAAGCGTGATAAATCCGGCATCCCCGGCAACGTCGCGACTCTGGAGTACGATCCCAACCGTTCCGCGAACATCGCGCTGATCCACTACGTGGACGGCGAGAAGCGTTACATTCTTGCCCCCAACGGCTTGAAAAAGGGCGATACCATCCTTTCCGGTTCCGGTTCCCCCGCGAATGTGGGCAACAGCCTGCCGCTGAAGGAAATTCCGCTGGCGACCTTCATCCACAACGTGGAATTGAAGCCCGGCCGCGGCGGTCAGATTGTCCGCAGCGCCGGCGGCGCCGCCCAGCTGATGTCCCGCGACCAGGAATACGCGCAGGTCAAACTGCCTTCCGGTGAGATTCGTCTGATTCACGTGACCTGCAACGCCACGGTCGGCCGTGTCGGAAACAGCGAGCATGAGTCCCGCTCTCTGGGCAAAGCCGGCCGCAAACGGTGGATGGGTATCCGTCCGACGGTCCGCGGTGTGGCCATGAACCCGGTGGACCACCCGATGGGCGGCGGTGAAGGCCGCACCTCCGGCGGCGGTCATCCCGTGTCGCCCTGGGGCAAGATCACCCGTGGTAAGAAGACGCGCAAGCGCAGCAAGACCACGAACAAGTTCATCGTGAAACGGAGAAAGTAAGTTATGGCACGTTCCATCAAAAAAGGACCCTACGTCGAAGAGAAACTGTACACCAAAGTTTCGAAGATGAACGACGGCGGCCGCAAGCAGGTGTTGAAAACCTGGTCGCGCCGCTCCATGATTCTTCCGGATTTTGTTGGTCACACCTTTGCCGTGCACAACGGCAAGGTCTTCATCAACGTGTTTGTGACCGAAAACATGGTCGGTCACAAGCTGGGCGAGTTCGCTCAGACCCGGACGTTCAAGTCACACGGGATTTCCAACAAGTAATTGTCGGTTCCTGTCTGTTAAAAAAACCCGCCTTTATGGCGGGTTTTTTTTGGTTACGTTTTCCACAGCAGCCATCCGCTGACCGCGAGGATACTCAGAGCGCTGATCCAGAAGGCGGCGGGGCTGGAGGCCGGTCCGGGGGATTCCGCGGGGGCGGGGGGGATCTCATCCGGGTCGGAGGGGATGGGGGGGGGCGGGGAGGGTTCCGGGGTGCTTTCACGGGCGGCGGATCCGGGAGCACCCGGACGGTGATGGCGTTGAATCCGGCTGGTCTGGAATTTGGCGTCGCGCTGAATGAGGATCTCCCGGATACCATCCAGGGTCTCCTGCGCCTGACGGGCGGTTTCCTCGTCTGGATAGGGCCCGAAAAAATATACAAGGGTTTCGTGGCGGTATTCCACATATTCTCCCGGTTCGGCGGGCTCGGTTTCGGAGAGGGGAGCGGGATCCCAGCGTTCGAAAAGCTCTTCCAGCGTGAGGCGGGTGAGATCCTCGACGGCCTCGCCGGGGAACTGCCAGATTTGCGCGGGGAGGATGCCGCCGGGCAGCAGACAAAGAAGGGTGAAACAGACGGATTTAAGCATGGGGTCTCCAGATGAACGCCAGTTCGTGATGATGAATCCAGGCGCGGCTGACATGGCCGGGGAGGGCGTCGGAGAGTTCCCGCCGGAGCATGGATTCGTTGTAGGGTTTTATAAAGCAGAGGTTGTGGCCGTATTGGACCTGATAGCCGTCCTCAAAGGGGGTCTTCAGCCACTCCCGGGGGAGGGCGCTCATTTGGACGGCGGTGAAATAAACGACGCCGTCCGGCGCGGGTGTGAGGCTTTTCAAGGTGTCGAACAGATGCCGCCGGTCCAGCCGGGGCAGGGAATCCAGCAGATGTTCACAGGTGAAGACGGTAAAGCCGGATGTGCGGTAGGATTTCGGAAGGGTCCAGGGGGGGGGCAGCGTTTCCACCCGCCAGGCGCCGCTGTCGAGCAGGGCCTGGTCGCCGGCGGGGTCGGGGAGGGTTCGAAACCGTAACACCGCGTGTCCTCTGGCCAAATGTTCCCGGGCCAGGCGCAGCGCCGCCGGGGTTCCCTCCGGGGGGACAGGGGGCTGAATGCGTTGGGCGGGGCCCAAAAATCGGCTGATGCGCCCGTCGTGGACCGCCTGCTCCACGGTTTCAATTTCCCGGAGGAGTTCATCGGGCGGGGAGGCGGGGGTATCCGGAGCGGGGGTCCATGTGGTCCGGAAGCCGAGCGGGGATTGAAACGACCAGGAGGCATCCCCGTTTTTATGGAGAAGCCAACCGCTGTTTAACATTCGTTCTGAAAGCGCCCGCATGATCAGACGATCTTGCGGTGAACCGGAGAAAAATGCAAAAGAAAAAGCCATTCGCGGTCACGAATGGCTTTTGGCTGTCGGGGATATCCGGCTTTAGAAAAAGACGGTGTCGTTGGGCTGGATGCGCTCGCCCGGGGTCAAGGTCGCGGGGTTGATCTCCGCGATTGCGACCAGTTCTTCGACCTGGCGGACGGTCACGGTGCCGATGAACTCATCACCGCGATGAATAATGGCTTCAATTCCGACAGGAAGCACATCAATTGAACCTTTGTCGAGGATCACGAACTGATACGTTTCATTCACCGCGAGGATGGTGGCCGGGCGACCCACCCAGGCTTCGGTACCGGCACCGCCGGGTGTGCGGGCCTGTGTGCGCTGGGTCAAATTAGACAGGTCTTCCCGGAGTCTGGCAATATCGACCTCGAGGGAGGCGATTTGGTCATCCCGTTCCGACACTTGTGTATTCAGCTGCTGAACCTGACGTTCAAGGCCTTCACGTTCCACACGGATGGTGTTCACTTCCAAACGGCTCTGACGGAGGTCGGTCTCCATGGAGCTAACCCGCTCCTGCGCGGTGGCGAGTTCCTGGCGGGTCGAGGCCAGTTCGCGTTCACGGGTGGCGAGGGTTTCACGGGCCTCATCCGCCTGGCGGCGGGTTTGCACCAGTTCATTGTGGCGTTGGTTCAACTGAGCCAGACGCTGGGTGGCGAAGCGGCCCAATTCCCCGAGGGTGTTTTCCATCGAGGCGAGTTCCCCGGGTGACGCGGGCTGGGGAACGGTGAAGGTTCCGGAGCGGCGGTCTTCCGAAGATTCCCAATCCACTTCCTGTCCCCAGCTGAGGTTGGCGGCAACGCGCTGGGCGTTGGTTTCAAGAAGAATGGTGCGGGCTTTGACAATTTCCCGGTCACGGAAGAGTTGAAATCCGAAAATCGCCACGACGATACTCAGCGCGAGATTGAGGATGATAAAGGTTTTAAGAAGTTTGCCCATGATGTGTCTCCGGGTTGGAATCAATACGTGATGATTAGAAACTGTAGCTTAAGCGGAATTGGCCGAGCGCGTCGGTGTCGTCGGTGAATCCAGCGCCCAGGTGCACGCCCATCTGCAGCGCGTCGGTAAAGTTGTAAACCATGCCGCCCAGCCCCAGAATCGAGTTGTCATCCGGGTCGAGGTCGGCTTTGTCGGTGAAGCGCGCCTCGGCGAGGAAAACAAGCTGTTCCGAGACGTGCCAGAGAACGGAGGCCGAGATGATGAACTGATTGTCGGAATTGGGGTTGACCCGGTAACTGGCATCCCAGACCCAGGAGACAAAGTCGTACATTTTATCGCCGTAGCTGATACCGCCGGTGAAGACGGGATCTCCGGCGCCCAGGCCTTTGTCGTCATCCCCGGAGGGGAGGGTGACCGTAAAATGGGGGATGAAGTAGGGGTATCCAAAGAGCTCCTGATGGGCGCGGAGCAGAAAAGTGACTTCGATATCACCCAGACCGGTTTCGCTGCTGCCGAGATCGGGCTCGACATTCACAAAGGGAATGCCGACCTGGACGGAAATATCCCGGGACAGGCCGTAGCGGACGTAGGGAACGGTTTCCGTGACTTCGGCACCGTCAAACACATCGGCATACTCGCGGTAGCGGATGGCGACTCCGGCTTCGAACTGCTCCCAATCCGGCAGACGGTTTTCCTGAGTGAAAACTGTGCGCTGGGTTTCAGCGGTGATCATGGATGACACCATGAGGGTTGAAAGGGACGCGACAAGCCATTTAGAATGCTTCATACAAATTATCTCCAGCAGGTTCAGATAGAATGGGTAGGTGTCCAGCATAGGCAGAACTTTTTCATCTTGCCAATAGAAAATGTTGAAAAAAACCGAAAATGTTGTTTTTTAGGTCATGCTATCCGACCTTTTGACTCCCACGGACAAAGGACTCTACTGTCCGGCGGCGGATATCCACATTGATCCGCACAAACGCGTGAAGCGTGCGTTGATCACTCACGGTCATGCGGATCATGCCCGCCGGGGGCACGGGGAGGTGATCACTTCGGCCCCGGGTCAGCCGATTGTGCAGCATCGGGTGGGTCCGAAAACGCCGGTGACCGGGGTGCCATTTGGGGAGACGTTTGAGATCGGGAAGGCCCGCGTGTCTTTTCATCCGGCGGGTCATATTCTCGGCAGCGCGCAGATTCGCCTGGAAATTGGAGGGAGGGTCGCGGTGGTGACGGGGGATTACAAGCGGGGGCGGGATCCCACCTGCGAGCCGTTTGAGGCGGTTTCCTGTGATCTGCTGGTGACGGAGACCACCTTCGGGTTGCCCATCTATCGCTGGCCGGATCCGGCGGGGGAGGCGGAAAAAATTGACGTATGGTGGGCGGAAAACCAAACGGAGGGATTTAACAGCCTTTTACTCGGGTACAGTCTGGGAAAAGCGCAGCGCCTGCTGGCGATGCTGAACCGGGAGCGGGGGCCGATTCTGCTGCACGGGGCGGTGCTTCCGTTTCAGAAGTTTTATCGTCAGGCGGGTGTTGATCTGCCGGACGCGCATCATGTGAACGCGGAGCGGCTGCGGGAAACGCGGGGGCGGGCGATGATTGTGGCTCCGCCTTCGGTGGTCAACACGCCGTGGATGCGGAAGCTGGAGCCGGTGCGGACAGCCATGGCCTCCGGCTGGATGCTCACCCGGGGGCAGCGCCGGCGGGCGGGTTATGACAAAGGGTTTGTGATTTCGGATCACGTGGACTGGCCGGAGCTGGTGCAGACGGTTGCGGATTGCCGGCCGAAGGAGGTCTGGGCCATGCATGGTCAGCGGGGCGCAGTCTGCCGCTATTTTGAGGAGCGGGGGTTCACGACCCGGGAGGTGTAGACGGCGGGGCGGGTGTGTTTTTCGCGGCCCAGTCGCACTGCCGCGCCAGCCCCAACATGATTTTGACATCGTTTTCGGTGACCGCGCCGCGGGAGAAAATCCGTCTCAGGCCCATCATCATGTGATTAAGTTTGTCTTCGTCGCAGAATCCGGTGGAGAGGCAGGTTTCGGCCCAGGTGTCGAACATGCGTTCGCGAAACGCGTGGGCGGCGGGCGGGGAGCGCTCGTCCTGAAGGGTGAAGCTTCCGTTGGCGACGTAGAGTTCGTGGGCGCAGATGAGAACGGCCTGGGAGAGATTGAGGCTGCTGTATTCGGGGTCGGAGGGGATCCGGATCCAGTGGGTGCCGCGTTTCAGGTCGTCGTTGCACAGGCCTTTGTCCTCCGCGCCGAACACGAGGGCGACGGGCGAGCCGGTGGCGGCGATCCCGAGCAGTTCGGGCGCCCAGTCCCGCGGGGTTCGGGCCTGTTCGCGGTGGAAGCCGTCGATACCGCTGGTGACGGCCACGGCCCCGCAGTCCGCCACGGCCTCGTCGAGGGTGGCGGTTTCCGTTCGGTTTTGGTATACGGGCAGGGCCTTGAGGGCCATTTTGCGGAGTTCGATCTGATCCAGATCCGGATCGGGGTTGACCAGGGTGAGGTGATTCAGTCCGCAGTTTTTCATGGCCCGGCAAATGGAGCCGATGTTCCCGCCATACAGGGTGTTCACACAGACGATGCGGATGTGGTCGAGGGGGGAAGGCGCGGGTTTCATTCCGGTCTTCGTAGCGTTTCAGGCGGGACCTGGCAAATTCTCTTTCTGGTTTTTCGACGGGGCCGGACAGGATTTCGCATTGCAAAAACGGGCGTGTCCGCCTAAGTACTGGGGCTATGAAATGTTTTGCGATCTTTTTGACGGTCTGTTCGCTGGTTTTCGGCGCCGGGGAGGAACAGGTTCCGCACCGGTTTTTGCTGGTGGCTCCGGAAGCCATGGCGGACGCGCCGGTGGAGCGGGTGCGCGACTGGATGCAAAGCAACCTGCATTATGCGGTGGAGGTGTTGCGGCTTCCGGCCTGGGCGGGTGAAACCGCAGAGGAGCAGATGGAGGCGCTTTCCGGATTGCCGGAGGAGCATATTCTCGTGACCGTGGTGATGGCGGAACGGCTGGACGAGGGGCGTCACGCGGTGATTTTGCCTGAGCGGATGCTGGGGTTTATTCACGTGCCGGCGCTTTTCGAGTCGGAGGAGGAGCGGGATTTTCGCCGCCTGGAGCGTCAGGCGATGCGGATCGCGGGGTTCAGCCTGGGGGTGCCGCCCCAGCCGATGCCGTTTTGCGCCCTGGCGCCGTACCGGACCCTCGAAGAACTGGACCGGATGGGCCGGGGCTTTTCGCCGCCGGCGATGGCGCAGTACCGCTCCCGCCTTGTTGACCTGGAGATCCCGCTGAGCCCGGACGCGGAGCGGCTGTTGCCGAATGTCCGGGTGAACCCGCCCGCTTTGCCTGAACCACGATTTAACCCTGAGGAAACAGACTGATGCTAGATATTCGTACCCTTCGCCAAGACCCCGAAACCGCCCGCGCCAAGTGGGCCTCGCGCGGACTGGATGTGGATGTGTCCGCCCTAATCGCTTTGGACGACCGCCGCCGGGCGCTGATTGCCGAGGTGGAGGGACTTCAGCGGGAACGGAATTCGGAAAGCAAGCGGATCGGTCAGTTGAAAAAAGCCGGAGAAGACGCCGAGGACGCGATGCGCGCGGTGCGGGAGATCGGCGAACGGATTACCGCTTTGGATCAGGAGCGGAGTGAGGCCGACGCCGCGCTGAACGATCAGTTGATGCGTCTGCCGAATTTTCCCCATGATTCGGTGCCGGTGGGCGCGGATGCCGCCGCCAATCCGGTGATCCGTGAATGGGGCGCGCCGAAAGTCTATGATTTCGAGCCCTTGGCGCACTGGGAGGTCGCGGAAACGCTGGGTATTTTCGAATTCCAGCGCGCGGCGGCCCTCAGCGGCGCGGGCTTCGCCTGTCTGACCGGTTCCGGGGCGCGGCTGAGCCGGGCGCTGATTTCGTTTATGCTTGATCTGCATACCACGAAGCACGGATATACGGAGGTTCAGGCCCCGTTTCTGGTGAATGACGCGGCGTTGCTGGGCACCGGCCAGCTGCCGAAGTTCGCCGAGGATCTGTACAAACTGCCCGCAGACGATTTATGGCTGATCCCCACCGCCGAGGTGCCGCTCACAAATCTCTACCGGGATCATATTTTCGAGGAGGCGCTGCCCGTGAATCTGACCGGGTACACGCCGTGTTTCCGCCGGGAGGCGGGTGCGGCCGGGAAAATGACCCGGGGCATGAACCGCCTGCATCAGTTTGACAAAGTGGAGATGGTCAAATTCGCCCGGCCGGAGGATTCGTACGCGGAGTTGGAAACGCTGACCGGACACGCGGAGGCGGTGCTGCAGGCGCTCGGGCTCCATTACCGGGTGATCACCCTGTGCACAGGGGATCTTGGATTTTCCTCGGCAAAGACCTATGACATTGAGCTGTGGGCCCCGGGGCAGAACGCCTGGCTGGAGGTGTCCAGCTGCAGTAACTTTGAGGACTACCAGGCCCGCCGCGCGAAGATCCGCTATCGGAACGAGGCCGGGAAGCCGGAACTGGTCCACACCCTGAACGGGTCCGGCGTGGCTCTGCCGCGATTGATCGTGGCGATTCTGGAGCAAAACCAGCGCGCCGACGGGCGGGTGATGATTCCGGAAGCCCTGCGTCCGTATATGGGCGGAGTGGACATTCTTTGACAAGTGATGCTTTGCCCTTAGGATTAATCCTGCGTCCCTGCACTTTGACACTTATTATTTGGAGAACCACGAGATGAAAAACATGACCC
Source organism: Verrucomicrobiota bacterium (assembly GCA_020831625.1). GTDB lineage: Bacteria > Verrucomicrobiota > Kiritimatiellia > SS1-B-03-39 > UBA6053 > PXAS01. The sequence goes on from JAFIGD010000049.1 coordinate 19,651, forward strand.
GACGAGACGCGTTGAAATCCACCGCGATTCTGGGGGCCGCCGCCGCCCTCCGACCTTCCCTTTTCGCGCAGCATCCCGCTGGCGGTCTGCGGGTCGGCCTGAAGGATTTACCCTATGACTATGACGCGCTGGAGCCGGCGATTGACGCGGAAACGATGCGGATTCATCATGGAAGGCACCACGCCGGCTATGTCAACAACCTGAAGACCGCCTTGGAGGAGATTCCCGGGGCAACTTCCATGGAGGGGTTGTTAAGGGACATCCCTTTATTGCCTGAATCCTTGCAAACGACGGTCCGGAACAACGGGGGTGGTCATTGGAATCATGATTTGTTTTGGACGATTATGGCGCCTCCGGGGCAGGGGGGGGGCGGACAGCCCGGCGGTCCGCTGGCGGCGCGCATTCAGTCCGATTTCGGATCGTTCAAGGCGTTTACGGAACGGTTCAGTCAGGCCGCAGCCGGGGTGTTCGGCAGCGGGTGGGCGTGGCTGATTTTGAACCGTCAGGGACGGCTCGCGGTGACCTCGACCCCTAATCAGGACAATCCGCTGATGCGGGGGCTGGTTCCCGATGAGGAACTCGGCACGCCGGTTCTGGGGTTGGATGTTTGGGAGCACGCCTACTATTTGCACTACCAAAACCGCCGTGGGGATTATATCTCCAATTGGTGGAAGGTGGTCAATTGGAATGCGGTCGGCGAGAAATTTGTTCAAGCCCGATGACTGGATTGGGCTCAGATGCCCTGAAATCACTTAAAAGGAGCCGTTTTTTAAACTTTTTTAGTGTTTTTCAGATAATCACTGTTGACGCACGCGACTGAAATCCCTTACAACTTCAAAACACCTATGCATATCCCGTTTCGAAAATCCGGTCCGTCTTTCCGCCCAGTTTCGTTGGCTCAACACCTGTTGAAAAAATGCCTTCTGGTAATTCTTTTTGCCGGGGCAATGCAGACCTCCTGGTCGCGGGAGGGGCAACCCCGGGATCTGTTTGACCGGGAAGTGGATTTCATCAACAATCTGCTGGATCAGGCGCTTTTCAGTTATGCTAATTTGGCGCTGGAGGAACTTCGGGCGGCCTTCCCGGACGATCAGGATCGGTTGCCTGTGGCTGAAGCCTCCATTTTATTGCGACAGGGGCGTACTGAGCCGGTGGAGCAAATGCTTCGCGGGCGCAATCTGGCCACCGACACCAAAGCGCAGGCGATTCTGCTTCAGTTGGCGATGACGTACGATGCCCAGGGGAACGCCGATGCGGCCCGTGAGCGGTATATGCAGTTCATTCAGGTGAATGAAGGCAAAGAAATCGAGGATCCGGATGTGTTGCGGTTTTTTGCCGGCGCGGGAATGCGTTTGGCGGCCCTGCTTCAGGCTGAGGGACGGTATGAAGATGCCGGCGGGGTTTTACGCCGGGTGATGTCCGGGGAGGACGGGGTTTTGCAGCGTAAATTCCGCATCATGGTGATTCAGAATTCGATTGATCACGCGCTGTCCGTTCAAGGTTCGGCGCGGAACCAGCGGATTGCGGAGGCGGAAAAAGAAGTCAATGAGATATTGTGGGGGGCCAATGATAATTATTGGTTTATGGCGATGGCGCAACGGGCCTGGATTCAGCATCTGCGGGGTGACAGCAACGAGGCGTTGCAAACGTTGAACACGATTGTTCCCAATGCCCGGACGATGGAAGAGGAACTGGAAAAAGCCGGGGTACCCCGGAGTGAATTTCCCCGGGGGATTATCCGCTATGTGCAGGGCACGATCCTGTTTGACGCCGCGAAAACCGCAAAGGACGCCGGACAGGATGACGCCGCCCAGCAACGTGCCGCTCAGGCGGCAAACCAGTTTTATAACGCGTTCCTTCAGTATGAGGGAAATGAGTATGCCCGCCGCGCCGGACTGCGGTTTGAGGAGATCCGGACCTGGCTGCGTGAAAACTATGAACGCGAGATCAACATTGGTGAGCAAAGCGCGGAGGCCACGGAGCGAATTTTCCGCCGTGAACTGGACCGGGCGGAAGAACTGTTGAGAGCGGGCAACGCCGGGGAGGCCGAGCGGATTATTCTGCGGGCCCTGACTCAATACCCGGTCACACGTTACACCCAGGGCGCGTTGAACACCCTGGGGCGGATTTGGATCGATCAAAAAAACCTTTGGCAGCTGATGATGCTGGCCGAGCATCTTGCCGATGAATATCCGGACGACAACACCGTGGCCAATATGCTCCTCCGTTTCGGCCGATTGATGCTGGATGAGGAACATGAATTCGGGATTGAAATTGTGCTTGGGGCTTTCGGCCGTAATTTTCCCGGGCATCCGAACGCGCCGGTCATGCTGTTCTCTTTAGGAACCCGGGCCCGGGATCGCGGTGACTCGTCGGCGGCGAACCGGTTTTTCAACGAGGTGGTGGAATACCATCCCGGCAGCCAGATGGCCACCCGGGTGCTGACCCAGCGGGGAGCGGAAGCTCTGAGGGAGCAGAATTTTGATCAGGCGGTGGAAATTTTCACCCAGGTCCGCGATCTGGCGGTGCCCGGATTTCAGCGGGCTCAGGCGGTTCGCGGACTGGCGGACGCCAAACTCAGAAGTGATGATCGAGAGCGTCAACGGGAAGGTTTGGCGGAACTGAAAGCGCTCAAACAGCGTTTGCAGCCCTCGGACGACAGCATTTACTATCGGGGCGCGGATGCAGAACGGAGCGCCAATCTTTTGGAGTCGGTTCGATTTAATATCGCGCTCGCTCTGATCCGTATGGCGCGCGAAGAGGGGAACGAGGAATACCGCAATGAAGCGGCGCAGGTGTTGGCCCGCTTCCGCGAGGATTATCCTGAATCGGAGAATATGCCCGGCGTGATGTCCAGTCTGGGACGAATCTACCTTCAACAGGGCCGGTTCACCGCCGCCACGGAGATGTTTAACGAGCTGTCGCGCCGCTTTCCGGAATCCGATGAAGGCCGTGACGCGCTGTTCGCGCTGGTGCAGGCCTCGATTGAAGAGGATCAGTTGGAGGTGGCGCGGGACGCGGTGAGCCGCATGGTGCAACAGCCCGATTCCTACACGGACGAACAGATATTCCAGGTGTCGCAGCTGATGTTCAGAAATGAGTTGAACGAGGAGGCGATGCGCGGATTTGAGCTGGCTTTGAGCCGTCCGCGGGCGACAGAAAACGTGACCTTCCGGCAGCGGGCGATGCTGGGGCTGGGACAAGCCGCTCTCGCGTCCGGAAATACGGAGCGTGGATTGGAAGTCCTTGGCGGGTTTATCGAGGAGTTTCCCACCAACGCGATGGTGGTGGATGCCGGGATCATCCTTGCGAACGAATATCTGGATCGTGACCCGCCGGATACACGCGAAGCCCGGTCGGCGCTTCAGCACGTTGGGCGGATTCTCCGGAGCCGCCGAAACCCTGCAGATCAGGCCCGGTTGGATATCGCCCTCGGTCGTATTGCCCTGGCGGAAGGAAACGTGGGCGCGGCGCTTGCGGATTTTTACCGGGTCGGGGTGAGTCGTCCCGAATCCCCGGAACACGGAGAGCAGGTCAAACGCGCGATTGAGCTGGGTTTGGCGCAGGCGGAACCGATGGCCCGCGGCGGCGACGTGGACAAATGGTCGCTGATCGTGGATCTGACACAGCAATTTCTGGATAATTTTCCATTGGATCGCCGTGCGGAGCAAATGCGCACCCTGAATATTCGTGCGATTGGATTGGCCCAAGATTGATTAAAGGTGAAAAACATATGAAAACACAACTTCTATCCAACCTGTTTCGCGGACTGCTCCTGATGAGTCTTGTCCCCTCCCTTGCGCACGCGCGGGCCTTTGTTGAACTGGTCGATGGTCAGCGGGTGCCTGTGGACCGAATCCTGTCCAGGCCGGACGGCACGCTGGCTGTCTTCCGCGACGGACAGTCCACCGATATTGCCCGGGATCAATACATCCGCGCGGTCGGTGTGCAGCCTGAACGGATGGAGGAAGCCACGCGGCTGGTGGATCAGGGCGAAGGTGCGCAGGCGGTCTCCATCCTGAATGAAATCTTCCGCGCCTCGTCTTATCAAACCTGGGATGTCAGCGCGGGACTGCTTTTGATCCGGGTGCATCTTGCCGATAACAATGTGGTTTCTGCCCGTCAAACCCTGGACCAATTGAAACGCCGCTATGGCGACCGCACCTTCAGTCTCTTTCCTGATTTGCAGGCGAAAGACTGGTCGATTCGAATCGCGGGCGGACAGATTTCAGGTTTGGAAGACGAACTGACCGATGTGATCCGTGACTCGGACAACCGGGCATTGGTTGGCAGAGCGTTGATTGCCCGCGGCGATTTAAAATTGGCCCGCACACAGCTTCGTCCGGCGGTTTTGGATTATTTGCGCGCCGCGCATTTTTACCGGGGCCAGGAGGACGTGCATGCTCAGGCGCTGTTGAAAGCGGGGCAAGTCTTTACGCAGCTGGGAGAGACGGCAAACGCCCGGCGATTTTTGACGGAGCTTCGCACCCGGTATCCCGACAGCACATACGCCGCCCGGGCTCCACAGTGATAAACCTGAACTGCACATAATTTTTTGATAACCTTGATGATATAAAGAGACTGGAGAACCTTATGATGAAGAAACTTGGACTGATTGTTTTAATGGGTGTTTTGACGTTTTCAACCGGCATTTCCCTCGCTCAGGACGCTGCCGCGAATGAAGCCGGACAGTTGGCCGCTCCCGCCGGCGGTGGGTCTGCCCCGGGCTCAGCCACCTTTGTGGATGTGGTGCAGGGCGGCGGATTTTTGGGCATTATCCTCTGGATTGCCATTTTCGTGACCTCGGTCGCGGGGATCGCGCTCATCGTTGACGCGTTTATCACCGTGCGGGGAGTTAAAATTATGCCGCCGACGCTGGTGAAAGATGTTCAGGCGGCGATGGAGCAGGGGGATGTGATGAAGGCGCTTCAGCATTGTGAAGAGGAGCCCTGTCCGGTGGCCAGTGTGCTGTCTGCGGGATTCTCCAACGTCGAGGAGGGGTTCGACACCATCCAGGACGCGGTGTCGGTCGCGGCGGCGATGGAGGAGGAGCGGCTCATGCAGCGCGTGAATTATTTGAACGTGGTCGGCAACCTTGCGCCGATGCTGGGGCTGCTTGGCACGGTGCAGGGGATGATCGCGGCGTTTGCAAACCTGGCCGGTGCCGGTGCGGCGGCCGGCGGTGCGCTGGCGCTCAGTATCTCACAGGCGCTGTACACCACCGCGTTCGGTTTGTTCATTGCGATTCCCGCGCTGGCCTTCTTCTATTATTTCCGTAACCGGGCCTCGACCATCATTTTGAATATGGAGCGGCTTACCATGGACGAGATCAAAATTCTCCGGAACGTGGAAGTGGTGGATGCCTGATTCCGCCCTTCATATCCCAACCTGTAACTCAGAGAGGGTCTCATGAAAAAACGTACCCCTGACGCGGTGAATCTGACACCGATGATTGACATCGTTTTCCAGATGATCATCTTCTTTGTGTTTACAATCGACCTGGAGCGGGAAAAATTCGATACCGAGGAAATTCGTGCTCCGGATGCGCCGCACGCCCGGGAGATTATGGAGTTCGAGCCCGCCACGATCTACCCTCAGATTCTGGCCAGCGGTGCGGTGCGGATCGGATCCGCCGCTGTGGATCACGCCACGTTCCGGAATTTGATCCGGAGTGCGGTCCGGCGCTATGGCCAGGAAATTCCGGTGATGGTCTATGCGCATGAGAACGCCCGGCACCGGGATGTGCGCCGGGTGATGGATATCTGCTCCGAAGAGGGGCTGTACCGGATCAGCCTCATCGGTATTATCGAACGGAATCAATAAGTTACTGGAGTCATTTATGCGTCGAAAATCCAAACACCGCCGGGCCCCGAAGCGGGACCAGAAAATGGAAGATATTCCCATGACGCCGATGATCGACGTGGTCTTCCAGTTGCTGATTTATTTTGTGTTCACGTTCGAAATCCCCGACCGCATGTCTCAGATGCCCGTTTTCCGGCCTGCGCCGGACACCCGTGGACAGCCTCCACAGCAGGAAATTCGCAGTATGCGTATCGGTGTCTATGACGGGTTTTTCACCCTGAATGATACCCGGGTGACCGAGGACAGCCTGACGCGCACCTTCAACCGTCTCGCGAACCTGGATCCCAATCAAAACATGATTGTCATCGCCACCGGAAACAGCCAGCACAAGTATCTGGTGCGGGTTTTGGATCTTCTCCAGAAAGCCGGTCTGCAACAGGTCACGCTGCTTTCTGCGGATTAAAACCGGATTAGAATTGTCTCTCCGGTTTCGATGCTCACGCCGGGGAAATCGCGAAGGTCATGCCATTCAAACGCGCCCGGGCCTTCCTCGGCCAGGCGCTTCAGATGTTCGCGGGATTGGATAAATTCATCGCCTGAAAACGAGAAAAGCAAAATAGTTGTCTCCGCGGCATGGGTATCCTCTTGAATAAACCGGGCGTTGCTTGAGATGAGTTCTCCCGGAAGGATAATTTCCAGGCGGATCATCATGTCCCGGGCGAGACGTTTCAGGATTTCCTCCGGGCCCGCCCGGGGCGGAATTTGAAAAGCATTGCCTCGGGACATCAGGTTTTGACGCTCCCGGTCAAACTGTTCTCTCCGCTGCCGTCGGACATTGGCGGATTCAATGCGGACATGGGTGGAGGCGCCGGCGGGTTTGGCGAGCGTGGGGGGGGTAACTTTTATCAGCCCCGGTTCGTGATCAAACCTGAAACGGGGGAGGCTCTCCGCGGAGGGTGTCTGCGGCCGGAACAGAAACGGCGCGTTCAGGTTGATGTCAAGGCTCAGGTCGGACAGTTGGTCAAAGTGGTAGCGAACCCGGAATAATTTCGACCCGTCCTGCGCTTCGATATCATGTTCCTGGTAGCGAACGCCGCCGCCGTATTGGGAGGCCGCGTGGCTCAGCGCCTGTTCGTGAAACCAAATCCGGTCCGGCGGCAGACCCGCGTGGGCCTCCGCATAACGGAGGAACGCATCGCTCAGCGTGGTCAGGATCTCCAGCGTCCCCGATCCGTCCGGCTCCGGAAAAATCCGGACCTCGCGCTGGAAGCAACCGGTGAAGATAAAAAGCGCACTGAGTATGGGAAAGAGCGGAGAGAAGCGCATGGCGGAATTCCTTTTTCATTTCTTCAAATTTCTGATAACACCCCCACACTATTATGACTGACAAATCGACACAATCTAATTCCCCGGATCGGGAGCATTCTTTGGCGAATATCCGCAACATCGGTGTTGTGGCGCATATTGACGCCGGGAAAACGACCACCAGCGAACGCATCCTTTTTTACAGCGGCCGCCTGCACCGGCTGGGCGAGGTGCATCACGGAACCGCGACCATGGACTGGATGGATCAGGAGCGCGAGCGGGGAATCACCATTACCAGTGCCGCCACCACGACTTTTTGGAAGGGGATTCAGGTGAACCTGATTGACACCCCGGGTCATGTGGACTTTACCGTGGAGGTTGAGCGGTCTCTGCGGGTGCTTGACGGCGCGGTGGGGGTGTTTTGCGCGGTGGCGGGGGTGCAGCCGCAGTCGGAAACCGTTTGGCGTCAGGCCCGGAAATACAAAGTGCCCGGACTGGCGTTTGTGAATAAAGCTGACCGAATGGGAGCCAATTTCACCCGCTGTGTGGAGCAGATCCGGTCAAAACTGCTGCTGCCGGCCTATCCGATTCAGATCCCGATCGGTTTGGAGGAACATTTCAAGGGGATGGTGGATTTGGTGACACAGAAGGCTTTGATTTTCAATGATGAGAGTCTTGGGGCCGAATTTTCCGTGGAAGAGATTCCCGGGGATTTGCAGGACGCTGCCGAGATGGCGCGCATGGAACTGATTGAGGCGGTGGCTGAACGGGATGAGGAATCGCTGGAGCGATTCATGGAGACGGGAACGCTGGAGGAAAGCGAACTCAAAGCGGGAATCCGGCGGCTGACCTGCTCGCAGCACTTTGTGCCGGTATTGGTGGGCAGCTCTCTGAAAAACAAAGGGGTACAACCTTTGTTGGATGCGGTGGTGGATTATTTGCCGTCTCCGCTTGATGTGCCGGTTCCTCACGGCATTCATCCCAAAACCGGTGAGCCGGTGAACCGGGAGGCTTCGGATCATGAACCTGTGTGCGCGCTGGCGTTTAAAATTGCCAACGATGCCTATGTGGGCAAAATCGCCTTTGTCCGCGTGTATGCGGGGATGCTTCAGAAAGGCCAGAATTTTTACAATCCCCGCACGGGGAAACGGGAGCGTCTGCAGCGGCTGGTCCGTCTGCACGCCAACAGCCGGGAAGAGCTGGATGTCATCTATGCCGGAGAGATCGGGGGCGTGGTGGGTTCCAAGGAACTGACCACCGGAGACACCCTCTGCGCTGAAGCCCAACCGCTGATACTGGAGCGCATCGAATTCCCTGAATCGGTGATCGCCATGTCGGTGGAGCCCAAATCCTCCTCGGACAAAGATTCCCTGATGAACGCGTTGCGGATTTTGGCGGATGAAGATCCCACCTTCCGCTTCACGCTGGACAAGGATTCCGGACAGACGCTGATGCATGGCATGGGCGAGTTGCATCTGGAAATTTTACGGGACCGGTTGCTGCGAGAATACAAGGTTCCCGCGCGTGCCGGGAAACCGATGGTGACCTATCGTGAGACCGTCGGGAAGCCCGCGACGCACACTCAGGTCTTCGACCGGGAAATCGGGGGCAAGCGGCAATTGGCCGGCATTACGATGCGGGTGGAACCGCTGGAACGCGGAAGCGGGAACAAGATCGAGATCCTGCCCTCCAAAAGGGACTTTCCCGCGGAGTACCGGGAGGCGGCCACCGAGGGCATTCAGGACGCGCTGGTGACGGGGATGCTGCGCAATTTTCCGATGGTGGATGTCAAGGTGACGGTTGAGAAGGCTGAAGTGCATCCCACCGAATCCACGGAAACCGCTTTCCGGAGTTGCGCGCACATCGGCATGCGGCAGGTCCTGCTGGATGCTGATCCGCTTTTGCTGGAGCCGATTATGAATGTCGAGGTGCTGACCCCAGAAGAAAACATGGGCGACGTGATGGCGGATTTAAACAGCCGCCGCGGAAAAATCCGGGATTTGGAGGCGGTGGAGGACGGACAGAAAATCAGTGCCGATGTGCCGCTGGCGGAACTGTTCGGCTACACGACAACCCTGCGATCGCTCACCAAGGGCCGCGCCAGCCAGTCGATGGAGCCCTCCGCCTTCGCGGTGGTGCCCGAAGACGTGCTGAAAGCCATGCCGCAGTATTGAAAAGGCTTCAGGACTCCGCTGTCAATGGATTCCAAATTTTTTGGAAGCCGAAGGAGCGGAAATCTTTCAGGTTTACCGTGGCGAACTCAGTGACCCCGTGATGTAGAAGGGTCAGGGCTATTTTGGCATCAAAGATCCTTCGGCGCGGAAAATCCTGATCTCCTGCAAATTGCCAAACTTGATCCATGATTGGCGCGTTTTCGATGCAGCGCCAGCGGGGGTGTCGGCGGAATCGCTGGATTACCTCCACGGCCTCTCCGGCACGTAAAGGATTCCCGGACATAACCGTTGGATTACGAAGAAGATTGTATAACTCTGTTAATACAAGTTCACAAATAACAATATCATGTTCGTTTGACCACTTCAGAAGGAATTCCCGGCATGGCTCATGATCCTTCGCCCCGGCGTTGCAGGCTAGAAATAATAGATTTGTGTCGAGGGATTTCATCGGAGAGTATCCATATCCGCTTCGCGCTCACGCTGGATATCCTCCAGGCTGACGGTTGTGTTGTGGATCACATTCACTTTTGGCAACTCCCACGGGGCCGCCTCCAAAGCGGGATAAACACTCACAATATATTCAAGTCCTCTGCGCATGACCTCCGCAAGGGACATTTCCCGTTCCCGGGCCACCCGTTTTGCGGCTCGGTAAAGCTCATCCGGAATTTGAACCTGTGTTTTAATCATGATGGCATAATGCCATCATTGTGATTTGATGTCAATTGAATTAAAGAACGCGGGAAAGGAGAAACATGGCGAAGACAACCCAGAAGATTCGCATGAGCCACCAGAGGCGCTGACGGGTGAAGGTGCTGTTTTCGGGGAAGGGCGGTTTGGCGGTGAAGGTCAGACGCTGGGCGCGGCTGAGTCTCATGCGGGAATTGATGGCCCATCCGGTGCCCTCCAGAAGCACGCTGAGATCCCGGCGGCCAAGTCGGATGGCGGCGATGACGGCACTGGGAATGAGCACCGCGAGAATCGCCACCATGAGCCCGCCGAGGATCTGGGGGAGGGTGAGTTCGGCAAAGGTTTTGGTCATGAAGGCCAGCGAGGAGCCCATGGCGGCGATGGCGATACCGCCGCCGGCGAGCATTTGTCCGGGGGCGGGATTCGGGGTATTGGGAGGAGGGGGAGGCGCGGTCATCACCTGTTCCGTGGATTGATCCAGATTTTTTTCAGCGTTTTGGGTAATGCCTTCGACTTTCCGGGTCAATGTGGCGCCGATTCGCTGAAAGGGAGCGGCCATGGCCTCCGCGAGACTGACGGGATTGTCGGAAATATGGGTCAGGGTCGCGAACCATTCGGTGCCGTCGACATGCTGAAAAAGGCCGTGCTTTCCAACACGCAGGTTTCCTTTTCTTCCCGAGGTGGCGGGAACCGCGATCTCCCGGCTTTCGGGTTGACGGGGGTGCTCCAGTTTCACAATCATGATAAACATGGTCCCGCCCTCAATCCCTTTCAAATAGTGGGCGCGGTCCGGAACCCGGACGGCGAGATTAAAGCGCCGGCCGTCCATAATCAGGGAGCCCTCCTCAAACGCGGCCCGCTGATCGGGGGCATAGAGCTTGGGAAAACTGATGAAATTATTGGCGAAATCGAGCAGACAGGCCTGAAAAAGAATCATTTTTTCGGCCAGGCGCACTTGGGTAAGATCCAATGCCGCGTGCGTCTGAGACTGAAGAAGTTTGCGGATGTCGGCGATATGCGGGCTGTTCAGCATGGAGGCGAGGTCGTCGGTTGTTAGGCCCTTCAGATAAGGCGCGGGTTCGGCCTGTCTCCATGTGGCGTAACGTTCGAACGCCTCTTTAATGTGCTGCCAGTCGGCGCGGGTCAGCACTTCATCGGTTTTATCGAACAGGGGAATGAGAATTTCGGATCGAAGCGCATGGAGAGAGCGCGCGTATGCGGGGTTCATCCGGTTGTCCATGCGCAAAATCCCCTCGGGGTTGGGTTTTGCGGGCGGAGCCTGTTTCAGCGCGGATTCGGAGGAATGCGCGCTGGAGATGTGTTCGCTGTCGGGATGAGGCGGCCAGAGGGTCTGGACGGCCTCGGGGTTGACCGCCACCCAGTCACAGAGCGCGAAAAAGCGGTCAAGCCGGTCGCGCAACTCCATGTAGATCTCGAACGCTTTGGCGGTGTGCTCTCCCAGCGGCAAGACATCGGAGCGGTTCGTGTCGCCGGTTTCGGCAAGCCAGTCGAGGCGTCTTTTCCCGTCGTGAAGAAAGGTTGCCAGCGTGGGTTCATCGATCCCGGGTTTGCCAGAGGGGTGTGGCGTTCCCGGCATTGCGGTGAGCAGTTTTTCCATCCAGGACCGCACATTCTCACTGTCGGCCGCCGCCGGCAGCACCACGCCCGCCTCACTGACCGGACTGGCTTCCAGCCGCTCCCGGGCTTTTCGAATTTTCGAGAGGGAAACCGATGCCGCATCCCCCCGGAAACGGTTCAGAAGCGGAATGACCTTTTGACAGTCCGGATGCGTGTCGTTCAGGCTCTCCGGTTTCAGTTCTGTGGAGCCGGATGAGAAGCCGTCAAGTGACCGGAAGCGTTCCCGAGCCCAGGCCACAGCCGCCTTGAGTTCTCCGGCTTTAATTCGTTTGTCCTGTTCGGTATCCAGACCGCGCAGAAAAACGGGGTCCATCCGAAAGGCCTCAATCGGTGCGCTGGTCGCCACCCATAGACCTTCGTCCAATGCGCACGCCTCAAGCAGATCCTCCACGGACTCGAGTTGAGCATGGTAGGCCTGACCTTGTAAGTTGAATTGCATGAGATTAGAATGAAAAGGAACACGCCTTCGGTCAATGACAATTCGGACGTTTATCGAAAAAAGCGGATTCCGGTGCGGAAAGGGGGGCGGATTTGTGATTTAACCACGGATGAACAAGAAGAATAAACGGGTTCGTGTATATCCGTAGACCCGTGGTTTAGACTGTTTTTGCCCGGATTGGGCCGCCGGTTTTATCCCTTCGGATGATCGGAATCAGTGGTTGATGCCGGGGACGGCGGCCGGGAAGGCTTTTCTCTCACAGGCCGGGTGACGGCTCTCCGCAGAATCTCGACATACATTTCCGGCCAGGTTTCCTTGGCCGCCTTGTCGACACAGGCGATGATCTCCCCCGGTTTGACGGCCGCGGCCTCCCCGCTGGAGGGGCCGAAGCGGCAGTCGAAGTCCCAATAGTCTGTCCCCTCCGGCAGCTCCCGGTTGTTCTCCCGGCGGAGGTATTTCCGCAGTTCGTGTTTTACGGCTTCAAGATGGCGGTCGGGATGTTTTCCGGGCGGCGCGAGGGGGAAGGTTTTTTTCATGCTTCGCTGACAGTGACTTTGATCATTTTGTCGCCCTGGCGGATGGCGTCGACGACGTCCTGGCCTTCGGTCACCTTTCCGAAGACGGCATGTTTGTTGTCCAGCCAGGGACAGGCGACATGGGTGATGAAGAACTGCGAGCCGTTGGTGTTGGGGCCGGCGTTGGCCATGGAGAGGATGCCGGGACCGGTGTGGCGGAGTTCGGGATGGAACTCATCCTTGAAGGTGTAGCCGGGACCGCCGGTTCCCCGTCCCTGGGGACAGCCGGTCTGAATCATGAAATCGGCAATGACGCGGTGGAACACCAGTCCGTCGTAAAAGCCTTTTTTGGCCAGGGTTTCAAAATTTTCGACGGTTTTGGGCACCTTGTCGTCGTGCAGTTGGATAACAATGGTGCCTTTATCGGTTTCGATGGTTGCTTTTTTCATAGACGTTCAGGATGGGGTTGGGGGTTTACTCCGCGGGCGGCGCTGATTAGAGCCGCGCGGGTTGAATTTCAATTGAGACGGTCCGGTTTTTCGCTTTGTTGGAGGCCGGCGTGTTGGGGAAGGGGGGATCGCGGTCCCCGGAACTGATGGGACGCAGACGGGACGCCGGAATGCCGGCGCGGGTGGTGAGATATTGAACCACCTCCTGCGCCCGGAGTTCACCGAGGTGATCGTTGCTCTGGAACGCGCCGCCGGGACGGACGGGGTCATTGTCGGTATGGCCGATGACCACGATCAGGCAGTCGGCGCACGCGGCGGTGATGGCCTCGGCAATCCGGTTCAGGCGACGCTGTTGTGCCGGGTCGATGGTGGTCAGGCGGCTGAACACCGGCGACTGGAACACGATGCGGGGGGTGTTGTTGAGATCGCGGACTTCAATGCCGTCGATTTCGGAAAGCGCGGCCCGCCAATCACTGACGCTCTTGCGTCCGGAGGCGGTGGACGGGGTGTCAGGCCGTCTTTGCGGCGGGCGGGGTTCCGTCGGGGCGTCCGCGGAGCCGTTCACTTCGGCCGGATCCGCCGGAACTGGTTCCGGTCTCGGACCGCGGCAGCGGGAAAGGTGCAGCCCCGCCCAGAGGATCAGGATCACCGCCACCGCCAGGGTGAGAATGGATTTATAAGGCGTCTGGTGGGCGGGTCGGTTGAGTTCCTCCTCCAGGAGACCGTTCAGACGTCCGCTGGGTTTGTATTCGCCTGCGGGTTTGGCGGCGGAGGGCGGAGTCGGCGCCTGCAGTTTCCGCCGCTCGCCCATCAGATTGCTGGCGGCGTAAAACGCGGCGATCGCGGAGTCATCCACGCGGCACAGCCGCACGGGAACCTCCTCCAGCCCGGCCTCGCGGGCCGCGGCCATCCGTTTGAACCCGGCGAGGACTTCGAGGCCCTCGGTGGTTTGACGCGCCAGCAGCGGCTGCAACACTCCATACGTGCGCACCGATTCCACCAGCGCCGGGGAAGGGGTCAGACTTTCCGGGGCGTTGGGGCCCGGACGCAGACGCGCCAGAGGAATCCGGGGCAGACGCTCGGATTGCGGGGGGGGATTGGAAGGGGGCGGGGTGTCGGAATCACTCATAACGTTTCTTGGGATCACTTAACGCCATTTTCAGGAAAAGTGCAATCCCTCGTCGAGAAAACTTCAAAAAAGTGGATGCAGGAACCATGGACAGCCCTGCCGGACCACGGATAGTGAACCAACGGATGGCTTGCGCCGGACAACGGATAAATTCCGATTTACTTTAAAACGTCTTTAACTTGACCGAGAGGAACTTCGCTTTGCTCGCCGACGGACATGTCGCGGACGGTGGCCGTGTTTTGGGCGAGTTCGTTTTCGCCGCGGAGTATCACCCAGCGGGCGTTTTGACGTCCGGCGGCTTTCATTTGCGCTTTCATGCTTTTGCCGGTGAGGTCCATGCGGACCCGGAAGCCGGCGGCGCGGAGGTCGGCGGCGAGAACGAAGTTGGCCCCGCGCGCCTCGTCGTTTTGGGCGACGAGCATGACCAGATCCTTCGCATCTTTGGCGAAAGCGGTTTTGGTGTCTTCGGAGAGGGCGAGGAGAACGCGCTCCATGCCGATGCCGAAGCCGACGCCGTCGAGTTCGGTTTTTCCCATGGCCATGCGGTAGCGTCCGCCGCCGGAGAGGGCGTCCTGGGCGCCGAGGGCGGTGGAGGTGACCTCCCAGATGGTGTGCTGATAGTAATCGAGCCCGCGGACAAGCAGGGGATTGACTTCGTACGGGACTTTGAGCGCATCCAGCGCGGCGCGGACGCGGTCGAAGTAGGCGATGGATTCCGGGGCCATCCAGGTGGTGATGGGCGGGAGGGATTGAACGATTTCTTTGCAGCCGGGCACTTTGCAGTCCAGAACGCGCAGCACATTGTTGTCGAGGCGGCGCTGACAGTCCCCGCAGAGGCTGTCCTGATGCGGCAGGAGTTCGTTTCGGAGTCCGTCCAGAATCCTCGGGAAATCCTCCGGCGCGCCGCGGGTGTTGAGCTGGAAGCTGACCGGACCGAGTTCCCAGGCTTCGAAGAGCGCGGCCTGCATGGCGATGATTTCCGCGTCCTGTTCCGGCGAGGCCGGGCCCATGCCTTCGACACCGAGCTGATGAAACTGACGGCGGCGGCCGGCCTGTGGCCGTTCGGCGCGGAACATCGGGCCGAGATAGTAAAGGCGGGCGTCCTGCGCCTCCTGACCCCGTCCGGCAAGGTGGCGCATCACCCCGGCGGTGCCTTCGGGCCGCATGCAGACCTGTTTGCCGCCGCGGGTTTCGAAGGCGTACATCTGCTTGGTGACGATCTCGCTGGTGTCTCCGAGCGAGTGCAGATACACGCCGACCTCTTCAAGAATGGGGGTGCGGACCTCCCGGAAATCATAGCGGGCCAGCACCTCCCGGGCGCGGGATTCGAGGGTCTGCCAAATCTCCACTTCGGGGGAGAAAATGTCGGACATGCCTTGGAGTGCTTGGGGGGTAGTCATAGAGGTCAGAGGGTAGAAATTGGTAGGGAGGGGCTTAAACTCGTAATCGTAATCGTAATCGTAATCGTAATCGTAATCGTGTTCGTGTTCGAGTTCGGGTTCGGGGGGATTAAGATTACGATTAAGATTACGATTAAGAAAAGTAGGGAACGGGTTGGTTGTCGTGGACCCGAGCGGATTGATTGATAAAGGAATCCGGAGGAAATGGCAATTCTATAGCGAGATTTTACAGAAGGGAACAAAGAAAACAAAGCCTCTCCTCCGCATTTCCCCACGCGTTCCGCGTGGCAATCTGCCCCAAAGCCTTCGTTTCCTTCCTTACCTTCTGTAAATAACTCGGCGGATTGGAAAGGGAGGTATGAAAGGAGCAGGAAGTGTCGATCCTCTGTGTTCGGGCCAACGGTCCGAGCCGATACCAGCCCGGTCCGCAGACGGACTGA
>JAFIGD010000093.1 GCA_020831625.1 Verrucomicrobiota bacterium
TTTCCGCATTGAACTGCGCCATGGATTTCACGTTGGGTGTCTGACCATCCACCGGGCGAATGTACACAAACAGGAGCGTTTTCGGACCCTTCTGATGGGCATCCGCGCCGGTGTAGTGGTGATAGCGCTGCGTCGGCGGGGTGGCCGAGGCGGGGGGCGTATCCGGATGAAAGGTCAGCACCTGGCTCAGGGCGGTCTGAGCCATAACCGCGGACAGGAACAGGACGGGTAAAATAATCTTTTTCATATAAACGGTCTCCAAGTCTCGATCTTTAATCCTACCCGGATGCGGCTGAATCGTATTTGGGCTATACCGCAAATTCTTTAGGGTTTTCCGCAGTGAACCGGATGGGGGTACGACATTATCGGGTATTCCTGCACCCCGCCGCCAGATGAAAACGCTTAGAGGTTAATCAATCCGTTGAACCTTATTCGCCAATCCGGAACCGCAGGCGGTAAAATTGCAGGGGCGGTGCGGGGGGGAGTTGCGCTTCCACGGCGATGCGGCCGTCGGCGTTTTCCTCCGTAACGAGCAAGGGGACAAGTGGCTCCCAGTCGATTAAATCACCGGAGCCTTCGATTTCGTAGGCAATGGGGAGGGCACTTTGTCCGCTGCGGGTATAGTGGAGGGCGGGACCGGGTGTGAGGCGCAGGGGGCCGTCGCGTTCCGGGGCCAAAGCGCTCCAGCCCATGGCCAGCCGCTCCAGGCGGGTGGAGCCGTCGCCGGCATCGTCCGCAGACCAGTCGACCGGCGCGTCGCCGAAGTGACGCCGGTGCCACACGAGAGGCGTCTGGTTGCGGGCGGAGGCCAGCGCCGCGATTTCCGCCGGACTCATGGCCCGGTTGAGGATGCGGACCTCGTCCATCGCGCCCGGGAAAAAACGGCGGTCGGGATGGTTGTCGGTGCCGATCTCGATGGGGGTTGGGATGGTGTTGATGCTCTGGGCCTGAGTGTCGTAGGGGGTATCCTCTTCGCCGTTGAGATAGAGCAGCACCTGGTTCACATTGTCCGCGTTCTCCGGCAGCACGGCGGCGACATGCACCCATTCGCCGTTTTCAAGGGCGGAGGCCCCCCGGCGGAAACCGCCCTGAACCTCCACCCGCAGGTGATTCACGAATCCGGGGTTGTTATCCAGACGGACATTCCACCTTTGGCCGGGTTCGTTCACCCCCCAGCCGGTGATGGAACCGGGACCCTGCGGACGGATCCACGCGCTCACACTGCGCGGCGCACTGCCGGAGGGAATGGTGAATCCCGGATCCACCAACAGAAAATCACTGCTGCCGTTCAGTTGCAGGGCCCGGTGCGAAACGCCCTCCACCCATTGGGGGCTTCCGTTGATCTGCGCGGCGGGCCGCCCGCCCGCGTCATGCGCGACGGTGCCCCCGCCTTCATCCAGGGGCAACCAGAGCTGCGCCGTGTCCACAAAGCGTACATCGACCGTGATGCGGCCGCCTGCGGTCTGGACGCCGTCACTGACCGTATAGTCAAAAGTGTCCATGCCGTACACCCCGGCGCGCGGGGTGTAGATCCAGCGGTTTTCCTGGAACTCGGCCTCGCCGCCGTGGGGGGGACGGGTCAGGGACACCTCCCAGCTGTCCGGAAAGGTGAAGGGATAGATTTCCGCCTGAACGGCATTTGGACTGTCGGTGATCCGGCTCAGCGAGGGCGCAACCGGTGCGCCGGGATCGCCGGGCAGCACAAAGGCGTCCGCCGGAACCGCCTGTTTGGCAATGCCGGGTCCGCTCCAGGCCAGCGTGAGCTGCGCCGCCGCCTCACCGCCGTGGCGGGTGTGCAGGCGGAAGGGATGCTGACCCGCCTGCAGGCGGATGGGGCCTGAACTCCGTTCCGTTCCGGAAAGGTAGCCCGCGTCCGCGTCCAGGAGCAGAATGCCGTGAATCCGCATGCCCGCGCCAGTGTCGGTGCTGAGGAAAAATTCATATTCGCCGGTGGCGGGGATGTTCAGAAAACCCTCGAAGGCCAGTCCGATGTCCTGCTGACGGGTCATGACCGACAGATCCAACGCCGCGACCTCCTGATCGACAACCGGCTCGAGTCCCCGGAATTCGGTCACATGCGGCAGCTCCGCCTCGTAAACCTTTGCCCGAAGCCCCTGGCGGGTCGAGGGGAGATGGAAAGCGGGCACCGGTTCATCGTCGTAGGGACGCGGCGGCGATTCTTCCGGATCGGCGCCGGTGTGCGGACGGCGCATACGGAACACTTTTGCTTCAAATTGCGCCTGGGTGGGGACGCCCGGCTGTCCCGCCACATTCACGCGTTCGCCGGGATCGTTCAGCGTGTCGTACACCTCGAACAGATCCGAAGCGCCCTGAACGTTGTACCGGACGGCTTTGAAGCCGTTCAGGTACACCGCCTGCATGTGACCCCGTTCCCGGTTCCGCCGTTCGGGCATGAAGTCGACGTAATCATTCACCCGGGGATGAAATTTGGTGGTGTATTCGAAATAGACCTCATGGCCGGGAAGCGGGCCCTCGCCGGTGAGTTCATTCCAGAGGGACACGCCGTCGGCGCGGAAGGGCGGAGGCAGGCCCGCGATTTCGGCGAGGGTGGGCAGCCAGTCGTGCTGCTGGGTGGGTAGGGTGCTCACGCGTCCGGCGGGCAGGACACCCGGCCAGCTCACCAGGGCCGGCACGCGGACGCCGCCCTCGAACACATCCCGTTTGGTGCCGTCGAGGGGGCCATAGACCCGGAGAAAGCTGGGGTCATGCCTGAAATTACCTCCCTCGCGGCCGGACTCGTGGTGTGGTCCGTTGTCGGAGGTGAAAATAATGAGCGTGTTGTCGGCGATCTCCAGATCCTCCAGCAACTGAAGAATGTCGCCCATGGCGTCGTCCAGACGGCGGACCATGGTGGCGTGGAATTTGGCGAAGTTCGGCCAGTTCTGGTTGGCGTAGTCGGGATGCAGCCAGGAGTTGATGGTGCCGGAGGCGGTGTTGATGATTGTGCCGGGGGTGCCGGTCCACTGCACCCCGCCGGTCAGCCCCCCGCCGGCGGGATACGCCTGGGTGGGGATTTCCAGCCGCGGGTGCGGGGCGGTGTAGGCCAGATACATGAAAAACGGCTGCTCCGGAGAGGCGGCGCGGTGATCGATGATCCACTTTTTGGCCCGGGCGGTGAAGAGGTCGGTGGAGTAGGCCTTGTCCAGGTCGGGGGTGACTACGGTGAAATCGTCATAGAAGGGCTGGTTGAAGGCGGTGGGATAATGATAGTGGGCGGGACCGTGTTCCAGCGGACCGAAGAAGTAATCGAACCCGCGGTGCAGCGGATGTCCCGGAAAGTTGTCGGACGCGTTTCCGCCGACACCCCATTTGCCGATGGCGGCGGTGGCATAGCCCGCCGAGCGCAGCAGAGTGGCGAGGGTGTGGTTGTCTTCAATGGGGCGGTTGCTCAGCGATTCGTTGTCGCGCACCTCTGAAAGTCCCTGGTGCCTTCCGGTCAGCAGTGTCGCGCGGGCGGGTGCGCAAATGGGGGAGGGGACATAGTGCCGGTCCATGCGGACACCGGACTCGGCCAGTTGATCGAGATGCGGGGTGTGAAAGCCCGGCAGTCCCTGGGATCGGCGGAAATTCTGGTAATAGACCCCCAGATCGCCAAAGCCCAGGTCGTCGATGTAAAAAAGCAGAATATTCGGCACATCCGCCGCGGCCCATAATGTGAAGGATGCGAGAAGGACGGCAAGGACATATCGGAGCGAGGGGTAAACATGCATTCTCACATGATTACCCAAAAAAAGAGGTTGGGGATAAGGGTGTTAAATTTAAACCGTTGAATTATCTATGGGCGGCAAACACTCTGGAGGAGTGCGAAGCCTTTGGAGGGGCGCAAACACTCTGGAGGGGCGGCTTTCCCGTCGTGAAAGCTCTGGAGGGGGGGGGGGGGGGGGGGGGGCGGGGCG
>JAFIGD010000050.1 GCA_020831625.1 Verrucomicrobiota bacterium
GAAACCAGACCTCCCGCGCCCGCCTTCCCCGCGCTGACGCCACCCGACCCCGCCGACCTGTCTCCCGTCCCCCCGCATCCCGATGCCCTCGCGTTCGGAACCCCCGACATCCCCCCCGAACGGGAGCCCGTTTTGCTTCTCACCTTTTTCGAAGCCTACCGGGAACGGTTCGGCGCCTATCCCGCCGGTGAAGACAACGCCCAGTTTATGAACGCCCTGCGGGGCAACAACCCCGCCCGACTCGGCATTTTTCCCCTGGAACATCCCCGACTCGACACCCACGGACAGCTCCTCGACGCCTGGGGCAACCCCTTCATCTTCCACAAGCTCTCCCGCGACCACCTCGAAATCCGCTCCATGGGCCCCGACCAAACGCCCTACACCGAAGACGACCTCCTCGCCCCCCGCCGCCCCCGGGATCCGTCACTCAGTCCTTGGATTTTTTAAAAAGATCCATATGTCACCCGAATGAAAATCACGTTAGACCAGGTCTCGAAATCTTTCGGGAAAACGCCCGCGTTGGATCAGGTGAGTTGCCATGTGCATCCGGGACAAACCGTGGCGGTGATCGGTCTGAACGGAGCGGGAAAAACCACCCTGCTTCGTCTGTTGGGCGGAGTGCTGGTTCCAAGCGGAGGGCGGCTGCATTTTGACGGGCGTCCCTTTGACCGACGGGACCTTGCGTTCCGCCGGCGGCTTTTTTTTCTTCCGGAGGAACTGCCCACCCTCGGAGAGTATTCCCCTCTCCGGCACGCGGCGATGGTGCTGCCGCTCTGGGGACTGGATGTGGAGGCGGAAAAAGAAAACCTGATGGATCTCTACGAGCGTTTTGATCTGCTTCCCTGTCTGAACTCCCCGATCTATTCGCTTTCACGGGGGCAAATTTACAAAGCCATACTGGCGCCGCTGCTGTTGATCGCTCCGGAACTCTGGTTGATCGACGAGCCTTTCGCCGCCGGAATGGATCCGGAGGGCATGATGCTGTTCCGTGAAAAAGCCAGGGCGGCGGCGGCGAAGGGAAGCACGGTGATATTCACCACCCAGATTCTGGAAATTGCAGAGGATTTCGCGGATCTGATTTATGTGCTGCACGAAGGTCGGCTGGTGGAAATCCTTAAAGTCGAGGAGCTTTCACATCACTTGGGACAGCAAAAAGTGAGCGGTGAAGTGGTGCGTCTCCTGGGCAGGCTCCGCAGCGGCGGAGAAACGAAATGAGATTCTGGCGGGCCGCGGACGAACGTTCCCTGCGCCGAAGTCTGCATGAACGACTGCTCAAGCAGCAGGACACCCTGCGGAAGAAGTCCCGCCGGGCAAAGAAGGTGGATTCCCTTTTCTTCACATACACCAAAAAAATTTTCAGCATTGTCGTTTTTGCGCTCCTGCTTCCGGGACTCTTTCTTTTGTGGCTCCTTCAGGAAACAGCCGGGTTCGCAGCCCCCGCAACCGGGAGCTTTGCGTTGTTTGCGATCGCCTGGTTCCTTTCTCTGTTTGCACGGACAATCTTCCGCCATGATATGGAGATCTATTTTTCGATGACGCTGCCGCTGGCGGCCACCGTTGTGCTGAACGCCGCATGGCGGCGGCTGCTTACATTTTCTATAGCCGTGAGTCTGATCGTTTTTGGGAGCAATGTTGCACACATGCATATCGGACCGAAACCGGCAGGACTCTATCTGTTTGCCCTGTTGCATGCACTGGCGTTTGTGATGACGCTCCTCTTATTTGCCGGGATACGAAAAGGGCAGCACGCTTTTCTACTGGCCATCACCAGCCTTTGTCTGGGGCTGGTTCGAATCAGCGCGGTGGTGAAGGAAACCGTTTTGGCGGATCTGATTGACGGCATTTCCCTTCTTTTACCCAATGAATGGATTCAACAGGCGCATAACGCATTTCTGACCGGAAATTTTTTACAGGCCGGTCTTTGGGCTTCATTGCCAATCCCCTGCGGATTTCCGGTTGCCGTATGGATTCGGCGGCAAAACAAGGTCTTGCTCAAGACGTGTCTTGAGGAAGAGTGGACGCTTGCACTGGTTGGGCTGGAGGATCCGGATGAGGAACGGGTGACGGACATAGACCCGGATCAGCGGGGACGTGTCGGCATCCGGCTGCTGAAATTTGTGCCAGAGGAACTGCGTCCTTTTCTGGATTTTTTCGATGGGGATTTAAGTGCGGGGGACGCCGTGTGGTCATGGGCGTTCCGAGCCTCCGTTGCCGGGTTTCTGCTGACATGGATTCCCCATCCTTTGCTGCAATTCCCCGGACTCATTCTCCTCGTTGTGGTGCTGCTCTTCAACACGCCGATCCTCGGGGGCGGATGGCTGAGACGCTCCGCGGAGCAGGGGGGGTATCAGCCGATTGCGCTCTGGGCGCTCTATCCGGTGGAGTTTAAATCGCTTGCGGACACCGCCTGGAGGATTAATATTCTTCGCTGTTTGCTGGCCCTGCCCTTCTGGATGCTGGCGGGAGTGGGGATCGGCAAGACATTCTTCACACCACTCTCCGGTCTTTGTCTTTCGCTGAGTTTATGGGTTACTGTGGCGGCCTACCAGGGTCTGGCGGCGGTGCTGATTCTGACCGAGACCCGGGTAACCGTGGCAAAAGGAAAATTTTGGCGGAAGCTGGTTTCCTGTTCCGGCATGCTGATATGGATAGGGATATTTCTGGCGACGGTTGCACTATGCTTCTGGATGAGACAGGACGTTCGGGTTTTCCGGTGGTGGGCTCCAATGGTGGTGCTGGGCGTGTTTAGCTTTGGAGGGGTGATGCGGGCCTGGCTGGTGCGTGAATGCCGTGGAGCGTTCTCCGACCATGTGGCCGTCCAAAGCGGGAGATGAAAAATCAGAAGAGGTCCTCTACAAAACCCGCACGTTTAAGTCCTGGACACGACGGAAATGCACTTCGTCCCGCTGTCCGACCAACACGGCGAACCCCAGAAAACGGGCCGTGGCGGCCACTTGGATGTCGTTCTGGGGAATCATTTCGCCCCTTTTGTGCAGGTCCGAAAAGATGTCCGCGTACTGTTCCGCGATTTCATCCGTGAACGGATGAACCCGGGTAATTTTTCGGATCGCCTCCAAACGGGCAAGTCTGCGTGCCGCCCTCTGAACGGAATCCGCAAGACGAACCCCCGCCAGCGCCTCCGCCCAAACAATGGCCGGCAAGACAACAAGCTCCTCCGAGGGAATGCCTCCAGACATCCAAAGATCGGGGCATCGCTCCAAAGCCACCAAGGCCGAAGTGTCCAGGATCAGTCCCACGGATTCTCCGGAAGGCGGTCCAGTTGATTCACCCGTTGCAAATCATCAGCAAATTCCTCGTCAAAAGGGAGGGCGGCGAGTGACGCGGCGATGTCCGACCAATTCCCCTTATGTGAAATGCCTGCCGGAAGCAGTTCAGCGACAGCCTCATCATTTTTTGTGATCACAAACGCTTCACCCCGGTATTTCACCCGGGCCAGACAGTCTCCAAGCTGTCGAACCAGTTTTGTGCTAGAAATAATTGTTTTCATACAGATAAATGTAAAATACATATTTAAGAATGTCAACAGCGCTTCGATCCAAACAAGCAAAACGCTGATCCATGATCATCTCCGCCTTTCCAATGTCAGTGGAATTACTTGGACAAGTACGGAGGAGATCGAAACCGAGGACGACATACAAACCATGATTATTCAATCGCATATCTCGAATCGTTCGGAACTCAAACCAGCGGCGGGACGCCGCTGTCACTTTGGCTTTATTGATTCAGCTTATCTATGACCGCCATAATTTCCCGAATCTTGTTTTTGTGATCCGCTTTGTCGAAGGCTTCGAGCACGCAGTGTTCGAGATGTTCCTGCAGGATTTCCGCGTTCACGCGCTTGAGGATGGCCCGGGTGGCCATGAGCTGGTTGGAGATGTCGATGCAGTATCGATCCTCCTCCACCATCTTTAAGAGGCCGTCGAGCTGTCCGCGGGCGGTTTTCAGTTTCCGGAGAATTTTGGGTTTATCAGCCTGCATGGCGGTCTCCTTTCTTCGGGTGTGAGGTGTCGGGTTTTGAATGTTTGGGCTGGAAGAAGCGAAGCCGCAGGGCGTTGAAGACGACAAAGAGAGAGGAGAGGCTCATGGCCGCCGCGCCGTACATGGGGGTGAGCCGCCAGCCGAGCGCGGGGTAAAACACGCCCGCGGCCAGGGGGATGCCCACCACATTGTAAAAGAAGGCCCAGAAGAGGTTGCCTTTGATGTTTCGAATCGTGGCTTTGGAAAGCTCGATGGCCGTGGCCGCGTCAAGCAGGTCGTTTTTCATGAGGACGATATCCGCGGAGTCGATGGCAATATCTGTCCCGGCGCCGATGGCCACCCCCACGTCGGCTCTGGCCAGGGCGGGCGCGTCATTGATGCCGTCCCCCACCATGGCCACCCGCCGGCCCGCTTCCTGAAGAAGCCGCACTTCCCGCTCTTTGTCCTGGGGCAGCACCTCCGCCACCACGCGGTCGATGCCGAGCTGTTTTCGGACGGCCTCCGCCGTGCGCTTGTTGTCCCCGGTGAGCATCACCACATCGATGCCCATGGCCTTAATGGCGTCAATCGCCCGCAGGGAGGTGGGCTTGACCACATCCGCCACGGCGATGAGCCCAATGATTTTTTTTGTGTCCGCAAAGTACAGGGGCGTTTTGCCTTCGCTGGCCAACTGATCGGACCGCTTCTCGAATTCGGTGATGTCAATCCCCTTCTCCCGCATGAGGGCGAGATTGCCCGCGATGTATTGCGTCCCTTCAATCGCCCCGAGAATACCCATGCCGGACACCGAATCAAAGTGATCCAATGGAAAAAGTGCAAGCTCCTGTTCTTCCGCGCGCCGGACGACAGCATCCGCCAGGGGGTGCTCCGACGGTTTTTCCAGGGTGGCCGCCAGGCGGAGAAACGCCGCCTCTTCCATGCCGTTTGCGGGCAGAATATCCGTCACCACCGGCTTGCCTTCAGTGAGGGTGCCGGTCTTGTCCAGCACCACCGTGTCTACGGAGTGAAGAAGTTCGAGCGCCTCCGCGGACTTGATCAGGATGCCGTTCTGCGCGCCTTTTCCCGTGCCCACCATGATGGAGACCGGTGTGGCCAGTCCCAGGGCGCAGGGGCAGGAAATGACCAGGACCGTGATGCCGAGGGAGAGCGCGAAGTGGAAGGGCTGGCCGAGAAGCAGCCACACGGCGAGGGTCACCAGGGCAATGGAGATGACTGCGGGGACGAAAATACCGCTGATTTTGTCCGCGAGCTTGGCAATGGGGGCCTTGGTGGCGTTGGCGTCCTCCACCAGTTGGATGATCCGGGCCAGGGTGGTGTCGTCGCCCACCTTTTCGGCTTTGAACTTGAAGGAGCCGGTCTTGTTCATGGTGGCGGCGATGACCTTGTCGCCCGCCCCCTTGGCCACAGGAATGGATTCGCCGGTGATGGCGGCCTGGTCGACGGAGGAGGATCCCTCCACGATGACGCCGTCCACGGGAATGCTCTGTCCGGGTTTCACCACCAGCGTGTCGCCCACCAAAACCTCCTCAACAGGCACCACAGTTTCCCGGCCGCCGCGCAGGACCGTCGCCTTTTTGGGTGCAAGGTCCATGAGTTTTTCAATGGCTTCGGAGGTCTTGCCCTTGGACTTCGCCTCAAGATATTTGCCGACCGTGATGAGCGACAAGACCACCGCGGCCACCTCGAAATACAGATCGTGAAGGTAAGCGTGCACGATGTCCATATTGCCGTTCCCGAGGCCGTGGCTCATCATGAAAATAGCGAACACGCCGTAGAGGAAGGCGGAAAAGGTGCCGATGGCCACCAGTGAATCCATGTTGGGGGACCGGTTCCTCAAGGTCTTGAAGCCCACTTCATAGTACTTGCGGTTGACATACATGATGGGCAGGGTCAGCATCATTTGAGCGAAGGCGAAAGTAATCCCGTTGTTCGCGCCTTCCATCCAGGCGGGGATCGGCAGGCCCGCCATGTGTCCCATGGAAATGTAAAACAGAGGGGCCAGGAAGGCCAACGACACTCTGAGCCTGTAGGCCATGCGCAGGCGCTCCTCCTCCACGGGGTTGACCTCTTTGGTCTTGGCGCGGGTACCGTCCCCGCCGTGCGGGACCGCTTTGTACCCCGCCGCCTCCACGACCCGGATGACCTCGGAGGGGTCGGTGTCTCCCGGTTCCAGACTCATGCGCCCGGTGAGAAGGTTGACACTGACGTTCCGCACGCCCTCCATGTTCTTCACGGCTTTTTCGACCGTCGCCGCGCAAGACGAACAGCTCATTCCGGAAATTTCGAATTTCAAACTCATTTCAGATCTCCTTTGCAAACACCTGCCAAGGCAGTAAGGTACTATACCCCGGGTGGAGTGTCAAGATTGCCGTCCCGGAACCTTCCCCATTTTTAGACAGGCCCAAGCTTGCCAAGGGAGCATTGATTTTTTTAACAGGAGATAACGGAGAGAGCAGAGGGGAAAGGCGGTGGATTAGCTCTATTTTCTTTGGTACCTTCTGTAAAACCCATCGCTATTGTGGATGCGCTATGCGCACTTTATTGTTTTTTGCCCCATGCGAACACTCATTTGAAATGTGTATACTCGTCAGGGCAACGCCCCTGGGCGGATTCACATCAAAAATCCTTCATCCTGAAGGGATGAAACTTTAAAGGCGAATCCTCAATTTTACCCTGGAAAATGGGGGATGTCCTGTGCCGTCCCCCTTTCTCGAAAGGGTTTGGCCCGCGAATGAAGCATTCTGTCTTGCCAACCTTCACTTCCATCCATTCCCTTTACTTCGTGAACTCATGAAGCCAACCGACACAAAATCCCGTTTCAAAGCAAAACTCCTCCGCCCCGCCGGAATGGGAAACGGAGCACCGTGGGCTTTTGTGATCCTTCCGAAGGAATCAAGCGAAAAGCTTCCCAGGAGGGGGAGGACGACGGTGGAGGGGACCCTCAACGGTCACGAGTTCCGGGCCACCCTCGAACCGGACGGTCAATTGAGTCATTGGCTGCGCTTGGAGGATGCGTTCATCCAATGTGCTGCGGGTGCGAAGATCGGCGACCCGGTTTCGTTTGAGATCATGGCCGTGGGGCAAGAACCTGAGCCTGAAGTGCCCGCCGACCTGCAAGCCGCCTTGGCGGCGGCCCCCGAAGCCAAAGCCGTTTGGGACGACACCACGACCATCGCCCGCCTGGACTGGATCCACTGGATGACGTCAGCCAAACAGGCCAAAACCCGGGAGAAGCGAATTCGTGATGCCTGTGACATGCTTGCTTCCGGAAAAAAGCGGGTTTGCTGTTTTGATCCGTCCGGGTTCTATAGCAAAGCGTTCAGTGCTCCAATCGCGGAGGAAGGATAGATGATGGTTGCTCCACCGCTTAACCAACCGGGAGAATTATGATTAGACCACCAGTATTTTCAGACCTGAAAGCAATTGCCCGGCTCAATCGGCTCGTGCATGAAATGCATGCGCAAAATGCCCCCGCGCATTTCAAGCAGCCATCGGGCACGGATGATTTTCTCTCTTGGTTCACGCCCGTTCTTCAAGAGCGGGATTCATTCGTGGTCGTTGCGGAGGTTTCCGGTGACGTGGTGGGATATCTGTACGCCAAGGAAGTCAAGAAAGCGGAATCGTGGATCCGGCCGGGCACCCATTTTTTCATGTTGCACCATATCGCCGTGGACCCGTCGTTTCAAAGGGGTGGGTACGGCTCAGGCTTAATGAACGCCCTGTTCGAGGAGGGAGCGAAACGCGGCATTTCAGCAGAAAATGGATGCCGAGATTCCTCAATCAAAAACCACCGCAATGAAGAATGAACAAAAGAATTTACGCACTGACGCCTTCAAGAAAGCGGCATTGTTTTTGAAAACGAATGCGCGTCCTCTGGAAAGGACCCGGTTTGAACATATCTTTGCTTCGGGTTCGGTCGGGGATGTCCGGATCGAATTGATGAAATTCCAGAACGCCGACGGAGGTTTCGGCCAGGCGCTGGAGCCGGATTTACGGGCGCCCGAGAGTTCCGCGCTGTGCACATCGGTCGCATTCCAGATTATGCGCTATCATCAAATCCCGGAAGGAGAGCCCTTCGTGCGGCGGGCCATTCGGTATCTTGCGGATACGCTGGATCGGGATACGCTCCACTGGCGGATTATTCCGAAGGGCATCGACGCGTATCCACACGCCCCCTGGTGGAATCAGGAAGTGCGGGAGACGGGATTGGCTGCCTTTTCGCTGAATCCAACCGCCGAAATTCTGGGCATTGTGCTCGATGGTGGCGGTGCAGACTTCGAACCGAGTATCGCGTCCCAACTCATGGATCGGGTGATCGAACAACTGGATTCCATTCAAAAAATCGAGATGCACGATCTTCTGTGCTGTTTGCGGTTGCTGGAGGCGAAAAATCTGCCTTCGACCGTTCGCGGGCGACTCATGGAAGCGTTGAAACGTCTGGTTTCGGGTTCCATTGCCATCCGTCCGGATCAATGGAAGGGATATTGCCTCCGGCCGCTTCAAGTCATTCACCACCCGGACTCTCCTTTCGGGGAAGGCTTGGAAGATGCCGTGGCCCTGAACCTGGAGTACGAAATCGAGGAGCAGATGAAAAACGGAACCTGGTCCCCCACCTGGTCCTGGGGAGATCAATTCCCAGAAGCATGGGAGGATGCCAAACGTGAATGGACCGGGGTCTTGACTCTGGAGAAACTCATTACCCTGAAGCGTTTTAACCGCGTCACATGATCCCCACCCACCAGGCCAACCGTGTCACGTTCAAATGACCAAGGTAGGGATGCTAAGACAACACGTCATGAAGAATGGTGTCCTGAACGACATCGTAGAATAAGGCATTCTTAAAGCGGAATACGACAATACCCAACCAGGCTGTAAATTCAGGAGTTTTTTTCGTGAACTGCGGCGTGCTGCCGCGGGCCACGCAATGCCGGATGCATCCCCGGAGCGCGCGCTCCGAGTGGTCACCTGAGCGTTGGGCGCAGGCGCGGGCAGGTCATCGGCTGGGCGAATGCCGCCGTGAGTAACGGACAGTTGAAACGAAAGCGGAAAAAATAAATTAAGAAAAGATATGCGCGCGCCTATCAGCTTTTCGTTCTGTTCACTGCGACGGCCTCGACAGCACTTGAATCCGTTTCACCCTCAAACCCGCAGTCATTGCAGACGGTGGATACGCCGCCGCCTTCGTTGTCCCAGTCGTCCACAGCCTCTTGATACCTTTCCCTGCTGCCTTCCGGCTCCAAGGCCCAGTATCCGTCCCGTTGATAATGTGTGTGCAGTCCGGATTCATATTCCCGGGTGAGGAGCCCTTCTTCTCGGTACTCCGGGGAATTGCGGATGGCATCCCGGGTGAGATGGACAAAGACGGTGGCGCTTTCCCAACTCACCCGCTCAATCCACTGCGGGGAAATCAGGACCTTCCGGCCCGGCAGCCATTTGTGGGTGTCAACCACCAGATAGCGGATGCTCCAGGTCGAATCATCCACGATGAAATCCGCCACACGGCCGATGGATCCGTCATCGGCCTCGATTTCATACCCGCGCACGGTTTCGGCGGAACGCAAATGCGGGTCCTCGGATGTTGATTCTGGAGGACTTGGCGATTCCAAATTCCGCGACCCCCGGGCGATCATCGGCCCCGCTCCCCACATGTAGGGTCCGTCCCAGTAAACGGGCCATCCATAAAATTCATGAAATTCGGTTTCAAATTGACGCGAGACGGGCTGGTCGCTGCTCAGCGCCGGGCTGTCCTGAATCCGCGCCCGGGTTAAATTCACATTCATCCTTTTTTTTTCATGGCTCAGTCTGATTTGCGCATGGGGTGAAATCAACACGTCCCGTCCGGAAAACCATGTGCCCGTTTTGGCCACAAGATATCGCACGGTCCAGTACTGGTCATCAAAGAGGAGATCTTTGACCCCGCCCAGCTCACCGTCGAGGCTGTTGAGTTTGTATCCGGCAATCGATTTGGAGGAGAATAACATGGCATTTCTTTTGGTGGATTATTTCAGGGGCAGGAGATGGGGGTTTCAAATTGAATTTCCTTTTTACCTGAATTCGCAAAAACACACAATGGGGCGAAACCCTACAGGGAAATGTAAAAAGGCGTGATTCCGCATAAAAAAGCCCGATGGCGGACCATCGGGCTTTTTATGGGTGGACGGCGTTTCCGTCTTTCTTTTCTCAGCAATCGGGACGGTTCAGCATCCCGCGGTTATTCATTTCGAACAACGCCTCCGCGCACCGGATCGTTCAGAGGTGTGCCCGGATTGAGGGGCCGGGTGTCATTCGTGTCATACACGGTGCCGGGAGTGCGGATTTCGCCGCGCTCCTTGACATCGTGTTGATCTCCCTTGGAGGATTCGCCGGCGGTGCAGATGTCCTCGGCCTCCGCATCGGAGAAGATCTTCTTGGCGCGCTTGATTTCATCCGAGCATTCGGTGTGGACGGAGATCAGGATATTGCCTTCTTTCAATCTGCTTTCATAGCGTTTGGCTTCGATCTCGGGAATGCCGAGGCCGATCAAACCGCCGGTGATGCCGCCCACGGTTGCGCCAATGGCAGCTCCCCCGAGTGCGGCCATGATCGGGCCGGCGGCAATGAACGGGCCAATCCCGGGAATGGCCAGTGCGCCAATGCCCGCGATCCAGCCCAGCGAGCCGCCAAGGATACCGCCGGCGCCGACGCCGGTGACCGCTCCCTCGGGGGCCTTGGTGTTTTTTTCGTGCGCGAATTCCTGGTTCGTGTTCTTATCAGCGAACAACACGGAGATGTCGCTGTTTGAGAAGTTCGCGTTCTTGAGCTGATCAACAATTTGATCGGCCTGAACGCGCGAGTTTGCAATACAGAATACGGCTTTATTTGACATGAGGATTTCTTTCTTTTTGGTTTCTTGTTTTCTTCAGTTTCGGGTGCGAATGGACTTCACTTCACTTCGAGTTGACTGTCCACTTGACCGGCGTGCGCGATCCGTCCGGCGATTTCATCGATGATCCGCTTTTCCCCGGCAGAATTGACGGGACCACGCAGGGTGACCTTGCCGTCTTTTGTGATGATCTTCACGTTCTTGCCGTTGGTGGACATGTCGTCGACATCCAGAATCGCCTTGCGGATGTCCGCGGTGATTTCCGTGTCGCGCTTGCCGGAGCCCTGGTCAAAAGATGTCAGCGCCTTGTCGTCGCGGTCCCGCACGTTGCGGCCGGTGTTGTCCTTATCGGTCGTCCGTTCGATTTCCTGTGTGCGCAAGGCTTCGGCCTTTTCATGATGAGCCCGGAGCATCGGGAGCCGCTCGGCTGCGAAGGCCTTGACCTGAGCGTCCTTCGCGTCTTCGGCCGCGTCCTCGTAGTCGCCGATCTGCTTTTTGTGATCGTCCACCATCCGGTCGAGGAATTTCCGGTCGAAATCCTCCCGGTCGGTTTTCTCCAGATTCCGGTGTGTCCGGGTGGGCTCGTATTCCATATCATCCGACAGGTCCAGGCCCCGGGTTGATGCCAGGATCATCAGATTTGCGCGGGACGCGGTGTGGTCCGTCACGATCATCTCAGCATATGCTTTGACATCGGGATGAACGGCTTTTTGAACGCCGAGTTGCGCGAGATTCACGTCTTCCATGTCGCGGGATGCGGCGTTTTAGATGAATTTCTCATCGGCTCTGTTCAAGGCGTTTCTCTCGTTCGCCATGGCGTACGGAACGGACAGCAACATGCCGCACAGGGCGAATGTCGTGTTTGACAGGAGGGTGTTGAATTTAGTTCTCATAAGGATTGCAGTTCTTTTTTTGTCACGTTGTATTTCGTTTTCCACTAAGAACGTCGTGTTGCTTAGTCTGGGAAAAGCATACACGCCTCACGGCGATACCTAAATGGGGTAAAACCCTAAAGCCGGTTTCAGCACCGGCCACGCGCTTCTCCAGGTCGGGTTTAACCCCATGGTAATTGTGACGCGGTTTCTCCATTATGGTGCGGAATGCGAAACAATCATTCCACGACCCCATTCCACGACCCGAACCAAAAACCGAAAGGAATTCCCATGCACAACAATGCCTCAGAACTTCAGAATAAAAATACCCTGTCCAATGCCTCCGGGACGGACCGGAGTGAGCTCCTCAAACCGCGCCGCGCCTCCGAGGTGAAACCTCCCTGCAAAGCGGGAAAAATCGGCTGGGCGCTTCTCTGGCTGATGGGGATTCCGATTCCAGTGCTCCTGCTGATCTTTTTGGTCCGTGGCTGCAGCTGAGCGCCGGATATCAGTCTGTCAGGCGGGTGCGGGTCTTGATTTTTCCTTACCCGTCGCTCTCCGACTCCAGCGCCTCTTTCAGGAGGGTGTGGGCGCCGGAGTTTTTGATCCAGTTTTCATCACTCGATTCGTTACCAATCACAATGAAGGCGGTAATCGTGTAAAGCGATCCCAGGCCAAGAATCAGGAAGGCTTTGACCCGCATGGACCAGGGAAGCAGCATGAACAGCGCGGTGTGCAGCAGCAACAGCCCCATGGCCATCATCCCCACCATCAGACTGATCCGGATCATGGAACTCGCCGAATTGCGGGCGACGATCACACAGCGCAGGTAAATCCGGGCCAGTTCAATCCTGGCCAATCGAAACGAGGCGCGGCCGCAACTGTTCAGTTGCTCCACGGCCGCGACGGCCAGGAGGGCTTTATACAGGCCGGTGAACATGGACATTTCGTTTACCCGTCGGACTTCCGGTGAAGCGCGAGGCCCAGGACAAGGCCCGCGAGCACTCCGCCGCCAATGTAGCGCCAGGGAAATTCATGCACGTTCTTGTCCACGTCGCGGCCGAGTTCGGCGGCTTTGCGGACGCCTTCGTCTTTTAAGTCCGTCACGGTTTCAACCGCGCTGTCTTTGGCCCCGCTCAGGCTGTCCTTCAGACTGTGCTCTTTATCCTGAATCAGACTCCTCAGGTTTTTGTAATTGCCGGTCAGGATGGTTTGCACCTCCTCTTTTTTGTCGCGGGCGGCCTCCTCCAAAAGTTTGATGGCTTCGGGAATGCTGGTCGATGAACTTGTTTTATGTGCGGTCATAGTTTTAGTCTGTCTTTTGTGGGTGATGTATGTGTCGCGGGACTGTTCCCGTGTTAATTGATGCGCATGCTGTTTCCGCTGAGGATGCCGAACACCTGAAGCAGCCAAATACAAAGGATGACCACAACGACGATGTTCAGAATTTTCTTCACGGACGCGGCCATGGGGATGTACGAATTGATCGCCCAGAGCGCCACGCCGACAATGACCAGGGTTATAATGATATTGAGTAAGGGCATAATGTTCCTTTAAGGAGGGTTATTGGTTGGTGCGGATCATAATGGCGAGTTCGCCGTTGCGTTCGGCCCGGGTGTTTCGGAAGGCTCCGGTGCGGATGCTGGCCGCGGGCACGCCGGCATCAATCAGATTTTCCCGGACCGCCTGAAGCCGCTGATCCACCATCTCCTGATTGTGGGTCTCATTGCCCTCAGGATTCACGGAGGCATCAATGCCCACCGCCAGGCTGGGGTTGGCTTTCAGATACTGCGCGACTTCTTTCAGGCTCGCGTTTTCGGAGCTGCGGAGTTCCCGGCCGTGGTGATCGAACCGCACTTCGCGGTACAACACCCAGCCGTCCACAACGCCGACCGCGCCCTGTTCGCCGGCGGCACCGACCTCGCCGCGTTCACCGATATCACCCGCGTCCCCGGCGGCACCGGCAGCGCCCACCGTTGCACTCCCGGCATCGCCAGCGGGACCGGCAACCCCGCGTTCACCGGTTTGTCCGGCGCGGCCCGCACGACCGGCGGCGCCGGCTCCGGTCTCACCGCGTTCGCCGATGGACCCGACAGCACCCGGTTCACCGGCTGAACCGGCATATCCTGCGGGTCCGGTCGGTCCGACCAGGGTTTCACCCTGCACGCCGGTTTCTCCGGTCACGCCGCGCGCGCCGGTCGGACCGGCGGGGCCCGCCGGACCGCTCGGTCCAACTTGCGACTCACCCCGGGCTCCGGTTGCGCCAACGGCACCCTGAAGTCCCGCCGCGCCGACAGGCCCCGACGGCCCGGCGGATCCGGCCACACTTTCGCCCTCCGCTCCGGCCGCGCCCGCAGCCCCGCGCTGTCCGGCGGGACCTGCGGCGCCGGTTTCACCCGCGCTTCCCGCAACGACGCGTCCGGCTTCGCCTCTCGCGCCGGTTTCACCCCGGTCCCCGGCGGCGCCGATCGGACCCTGCCGGCCTTCGGGACCGGCAATGCCGGCTCCCGCGGCGCCGGTGGCCCCGATTTCACCCTGCTCGCCGGTCGGACCGGCCGCGCCCTGCGTTCCTGCAGGTCCCTCAATCCCCGCGCCCTGACGGCCGGTCGCCCCCGCCTCGCCCTGCGCTCCGGCGGGACCGGCGGGGCCGGTGGCTCCGCGGGGCCCCATTAAATTGTCATACGCGCGCTGCTCCTGAGGAGACCCGGCAGCCGCGGATCCGGTCCGGGCTTTGGTTCCACAGCATCCGGCCGTCAAAAGAGAGAGAGCCCCAATGCCGGCCGCGGATGCCATGAAAGCCAAACGGTTTGCTTTCGGTTCATTCTGTTTCGTGATGTCATTTTTCATAATCATTCCTCTAAGGATTGTTGGATTTTGTAATTCAGGGATTGAATCTTCATACACAGCATACGGGTTTCGAACCGGTTCAGCCATGGGGTCTAACCCGGCTTCCGTCCAACAAGGAGGCGGAATTATTCCCGCATTTTCTCCGTGACTTTATCGGTCGCCTTTTCGGCGTCGTGCTTCACTTTGCCGACAGCCTGGTCGGTCTTGCCTTTGGCTTTCAGTTTTTTGTTTCCGGTCAGCGATCCGAACGCTTCTTTGATCCGGCCTTTGATGGTATCGGTTTGAATAGCCATGATGAGTTTCCTGTTTCTTTGATTGAGATGTGTTGGGTCGGAGAATTCCGACTGGACCCTTACATTACGCTTTTCCCGCGCAATCTGAAATGGGGTGATTCCCTACTCGGCCCGTTTTGCCTGAATGCTTCGCAGGGTGTCTTCGTACGGTTCGCGTGGCAGGGGCTCCAACGAGAGCGCGCGGCGGATCAGGGCTTCCGCCTCGTCCAGAGATCCGTTTCCGTCAGCCAACAGCCAGGCGAGATTGTTCAGGGCCCCGGGATAGTCGGGATCGTTCTTCAGCGCGGCGCGATAGAGGCGTTCCGCTTCGGGAGTATCCCCCGCGGCCGCGAAAATATTGCCCTGATAGGTGAGCGCCGCGCTTTTCATGGAGCCGCGTTCGGCGCGCCGGTATTCGCGCAGGGCCAATTTCAGTTCCCCCTCCTGTTCATAGGTGACCCCGAGATTCAGGCGTTCCGCCGCGGTCAGCGGATCGGTTCCGCCGCGCGCGGCGCGCAGCGAGGCGCAGCCGCCTGAGAACACCGCGGTCAGCGCGAGGATTGCGAGGGCGGCGAAAGAATTAAAAATTGATTTCCGGCAAGTGTCCATTGTCTTTTAAACTTCCTGTGAGAGAGATAATCGTTCTTCAAAGTCGATGAGAGGAGGAACACCCCCTCCCCCGTGACGCCGGTGACGGCGGTGAAGTGGGGAACCCGGAAGCCGGCGGCGCCCAGATCGAGCAGAACAATCGGCGGCCGGCCTTCGGCAACCGCCCCGCGCAGCGTATCGAGATTTCCGCTGCCGGAATGCGTCTCAAATCCCCGGTCCCGCGCGACGCGCGCCAGGTCTGTCAAAAGCACCCCGCGCGCGCCGGGACTGTAAATGACGTCGGTGATGTCCGCCTCCGGGACCTTCACACCGTGGAAGGCGAAAACAGACGCCAGCGTGGTCGGTCCGCACTGATAGCGGACACTGGACTGGGGATTCATCGTCAGCGAGGGTGTCTGGCCGTCGGGACCTACGGACACGCAGCCGCCGCCCCCCATCCAAAAGCAGATGAGCGCGGCGGCGGCGGCAGGTTTAAACGGAACGGTCACGGTCAGGCCATAAGTAAATCTGACGGAGCGGATTCAACCGCCGCGATCCGCTGAATAAGGAGCACCAGCAGGATAATGACCAGGACGGTGACGAGGATTCCGCCGCCGCCGCCGGCCATGAGGTTTTCCGAATGCATGGCGAGTTGGCGGAGTTCCGCATCGTCGGCATACGCAATGCGGTCATTGATTTCTTCCGGACTGAAACCCAGTTCGGTCAGGCGGTGCTGAACGACCTTGGTCTCCAGCGCCTTCTGAAGGGTGGCGATGTCCGCCGTCCGGGCGTCTCCGGCTGTGATCAGCGATGAGGGGATCATGCCGGCCGCCGCGATCGGCACCATGCCGTGCAAACCGAAAATGAGGGTCATCAGGGTGGCGACCGCGCGGATGCGCCGTGAAAATGAGCTGACAGGTTGGCTTGTGTTCATAGGATACCTCTGGGGTTGATTTTATAGACGTTCTTCGGGACAATTTTCAGTGTAAAGGATTCCGGCGACAAACCCAATGGGGTAATACCCTGCCTTATGCGGATGGGGTCCAGCTCCCGGCGGCAAAGGTTTCAACGCGGTTGAACTCCGGAAAATTTTCGGCAGCATCCTCAACGCAGACGGTCGGGACGCCACCGCCTTCATTGTCCCAATCCTCCACCGCCTCCAGATAGTGTTCACGGCTGTCTCCCCGCTCCCGGGCCCGGCATGCGGCCCGGTCGTAGGGCGTGTGAGGGCCGGTTTCAAGTTCACCGTTCAACAGGGCTTTCTCACAGTATTCGGGAGAGTGATCAACGGCCTCCGGCGTGAGGTCCAGGAACAGAACGTTCTCGTCCCGGTTCATGCGTTCAATCCACTGGGGGGAAATCAACACTTTCCGGCCCGGAATCCGGTGGCGGAGGTCGACGATCAGGTAACGAATCCGCCAGGTTGAATCGTCCAGAATATAATCATCCAGAAATCCGACCGTCCCGTCACCGGCCCGGACTTCATATCCGCGGACTTTTCTGGCGGAGCACAGATTCGGCTCTCCGGGAAACTGCAGGCTCACGGGCAGATCGCTGCGGAGGGCCGGACTGTCCAGAACCGCCGGCCGGGTCAAATGCACATGCATTTGATTCTCTCCGGGACGTAGTTTCAGATCCGAGCGGGGCGAGATCAGCACCTGGCGGCTGGTGAGCCAAAGACCGGTTCGGGCGACCAGGAAGCGCACGGACCAGTCCTGATCATCAAAAAAGAGGTCTTTGACACCGCCCAATTCTCCGTCCAGGCTGTTGAGTTTAAATCCGGCAATTGATTTGGCTGAGAAGTACATGATATCTTTGTTTTGGTTCGCGACCGGGGAATTCCGACACATCCGGCATCATACGGGTTTTCTCCGGAATCGAAAATAGGGTGATCCCCTACCCGGTCTTTCTCAGCAGGTCGGTTGGACAGAACTTTCGATGATCCCGGCGGAAATCGCGTACCGGGTCAGGCCTGCGGTCTCGTGGATGTCCAGTTTCTGCATGAGGTGATCCCGGTGCTTTTCAACCGTCTTGATGCTGATCCCGAGGATATCGGCGATTTGCTTGTTCGCGCCGCCTTCGGCAACCAGTTGCAGCACCTCCATTTCGCGTTTGGTCAGACTGACGGGCTTTTTCTGTGACCGCCCCTGCCGGTCCAGGACTTCCCGCTGCTGGCGGTCGACGGTTTTTTTCACCGAGGGACTGAAAAAACTGTTCCCGCCGTGGACCTCAAGAATCGCTTTACAGAGATGTTGCGAAGAACTTTGTTTGATCAAATAGCCGGAGGCCCCGAGGTCCATCAGCCGCTCGATATACATATCGTCGCTGTGCGCGGAGAGAATCAGCACTTTTGTCTCCGGAGATGTCTCCCGGATCTGCCGGGTGGCTTCAATGCCGTTCAGTTGCGGCATGGCGATGTCCATGATCACCACATCCGGCTTTAATTTCAGCGTCATTTCCAGCGCCTCACGCCCGTCCGAAGCCTGGCCGACCACCGCGATGCGCGGTTCCGACTCCAGCAGCTTCAACAGACCCTCCCGAACGATCATGTGATCTTCGGCAAGCAACACGGTAATCGTGGAATCAGATTTCATGGTCCTTCTATTCTCTCACAGACGCGGCCCGACCGCAACCTTCATCACCCGGGCGGCGGAATTCGGGGACGGCCTGGAGGAGGTCAAACACCGTTTATGACCCTGACCAGGACCAGAATGACCGCAATCACGAGAAGGATATGCACAAATCCTCCCATGGTGTGACTGCTGACCAGTCCCAACAACCAAAGCACAATTAACACAACAGCGATAGTCCACAACATAATCGTTTCCTCCAACAAGGGGATGGTAAAACGCGCAGTTGGCGCGACGGACGGCAAGGGGCCGCTCCGGTTCGAAAGAGTAGATGAACGGTGAAGAAAAGGCCATGGGGTAAAACCCTACCGGGAGAGCATTTCGGAAAAAGGTAGGGTTATACCCCATGGCGAAGGCTTACCCCGTGTGATAACTCTGATAAGTATTACCAATGATATTTATAGATCTATTCAACATTACAAAAGGTACGCCGCCATGAAGACTCAATTTACTCACACCACCGACTCCGGGAAAAACCTGTCCCGTTCTTATCTGGGCTTTCTTGTCGCTGCGACGCTTTTGCTGAACCCCGTCAAGGCGGCGGATCCCGAATTACCGCTGGAACTGGGCACCGCCGGCGATTTTGTCATTCTGGCAAAATCCGGCATCAGCACCGTGCCGCCTTCAGACATCACCGGCGACATGGGGGTGAGTCCCATCACCTCCACCGCCATCACCGGTTTCGCGTTGACGATGGACAGTTCGGGAGAATTTTCCACCTCCGCCCAGGTCACGGGAAATATTTATGCGCCGGACTATGCGCCGCCCACACCCGTCAAAATGACCACAGCGATTTCGGATATGGAGACCGCGTACACCACTGCGGCGGGACGAACCATACCGAACACCAATAATGAGGGTGCCACGGCCGCAAGCGACAGAGACATCGGCGGACTCACCTTCGCGCCGGGACTTCATAAGTGGACCACAGGGGTGCTTGTCAGCACCAACGTGACCCTCGACGCCCAAGGCCGGCCGGATGCGGTTTTCATCTTCCAGATTGAAGGCGATTTAACCGTGGCCAGCGGTCAACGTGTAATCCTCGCCGGCGGCGCGCAGGCCAGAAACATC
Source organism: Verrucomicrobiota bacterium (assembly GCA_020831625.1). Classification (GTDB taxonomy): domain Bacteria; phylum Verrucomicrobiota; class Kiritimatiellia; order SS1-B-03-39; family UBA6053; genus PXAS01. The sequence goes on from JAFIGD010000050.1 coordinate 19,142, forward strand.
TTCTGGCAGGTGGCCGGGGGCACCGGAGCCACCATTGGCACCACCGCACATTTTGAAGGCGTACTGCTGACCGCCACCTCCATCAACCTGCTCACAGGAGCCTCGTTCAACGGCAAACTCCTCGCGCAGACGGATGTGAATGTGCAATCCAATGTGATTGTGGATTCATCGCTGATCAACCAGTACACCCTGACCTACACCGCGAGTATTGGCGGCGCCGTCCTTGGCGACTCCCCGCAGTTCGTGCTGGAAGGAGAGGACGGTACGGAAGTCACGGCCGTCGCGGATCTTGGTTTCGTTTTCCGGCAGTGGAGTGACGGCTCCATCTTCAACCCCCGCACCGACCTCAATGTGATGGACGACATCACTGTAGAGGCCGAATTTGTTCCGGAATATACCCTGACCTACACCGCAGGTCTTGGCGGAAGTGTTTCCGGCGACACGCTTCAGACCGTTGCCGAAGGCGAAGACGGAACGGACGTTACCGCGCTTGCCGATCCGGGATTTGTTTTTGTGGACTGGAGTGACGGATCCACAGTAAACCCCCGCACGGATCTGAATGTGATGGCGGACATTACGGTGGAGGCTCAGTTCGTGGCCGATCCCGTATCCTGCGGGATTCCGATCACCCTGGGAGCCTTGCTCGAAAACGATCTGTCCGGAAGCTTTACCGGAGAAAATCTGATTTACACCGCCTCCTCAAGCAACCCCCTGATCATGACCGCTGTGATCACACCGGAAACAGACTCAGAACCGAGGCCCTGAGCCTTGGTCAGGTGGAAATCACGGTCACCGCCAGCCAATTGGAAACTGCGGATCAGGTACTCGTTCTGCAGATCGACGTCGTCGGCCATCCCACGCTCGTCAGCAGTGGTTTTCTCCCCTTTGAGCCCTGGAACCCCCGGTTTACCCAGGAAATCCGAATCCGGAACGATCAGCCCTGTGACGCGATCGGAGTCCGGCTTCTGTTTTCAGAGATGAAAGACGGCATCGTGGTGGAAAACCAAAACGGCACCGCGCCGGCTCCGGACGGCCGCGCGGCAATTTCCATGGACTTCCTGTTTGCATCAGGCGCTGAAATTGATTTGTCGGTCGTTTACCTCTCCACAGGTGCGTTCCGGCCCGACCAACATCCGCCCGTGATCGAAATCCAGTTCATCATGGCGGACACCCCCCTGCCCCCCGAAGAAGGCAGCACCATCCTGATCAGCCGAATTCAAATTCTGGAGGACGGCCGGGCCTTTCTGGAGTTCAGCAGTGTGGCCGGAACCTACTATCAAATCGATTACATGAACGATTTCCCCGACGGCTCCTGGATCACCGTCGCCCTGGAACTGCTTGCGGGCGGGAACTTCACCCAGTGGATTGATCAGGGGGCCCCGGCGACGGAGCCGATGAGCGGTGTCCGCGTCTATCGTGTGCGGTCCATCACCCCCTGAACCCCCTCACATTCAAACGTCAAACGTTAAAGGAATCTCATGAAAACTTCAAAAAACACTTCGCGCGCGTCACACCTTCAGGGGGCGGCGCTTCTGACCCTCCTGCTCGCCTCGTTCACAACACCCCTCTCCGCAGAGTGGTTTGTGGAAGCCGGGCCGTTTTATCGCGGACAGATGAAACTCTCCGTGAACGGCGGCTCCCGCGCCCGGGACACCGGAGCCCTGGCGGCGGTGCCCGGCACCCGGGGCGGCACCACCATCGGCCCCGGATTGCCGGTGAATGATGACGGCACCGCCGCCGTCTTCCGCGCCTTTGACAACGGATACGTGGGTCCTTCCGGCTGGGGTTGGGCACAGGATGCGGGCCTCACCCAGTATTTCGCATACGAAACCGCGGATCAATACGATGCCGCCGCGAACACCCTCACCTTCACACGGTCCGTATCCGCCTCCGGAGAGGCCTCCACCCGCACCGCCACCCGGGTCACCGAAAGCGGACAGCCAGGATGGAGAGACGCCACCCGCACCAATGGCGTCGGCATCATCGCCACGCTGGGCTATCTCCTGTGTGAACGGACAGACCCGGAGGACGCGGAGCGCGGTGAAGAGAAAAATGATCACGAATGGAGCCTGCTCTTCCGCTTTGGCTGGTTGAACGGCATGGGCGCGAATTTCCGCAGCCGGTCCGCCTTGCGGCAGAACGTGAACACCACCCGGGAAACCTCCATGCTCACCGGCGCGGATGTCCGGCAGTACAGCTATGACACTCTGGGAAATCCATTCTTCCCGTCCGCGCCCTACACCATGGCCAATCCGGGCGGCGTCGGTCCACTGATTGCCGACACGCCGGAAACCATTACCCCCCTTTCCACTTTCGACACAACCACGGGCGGAACCGGCCGCACCGCCTATCAGGCTCAGAGCCTTGTCGATCTGGATCTGGATGTCGAAGCCTTCACCTTCCAATTCGGCCCCCGCTGGTTGTGGGGCCTCAACGACAGCGTTTCCCTCTTCCTCCAGCCGCTCGCCACCGTGAACCTGATCGATGTCACCGCGCGGCGGCAGGAGCATTTCCGGGACAGCAACGGACGGCTGATCGGCTCCTGGAACGACCGGGCGGATGAGCAGTCCTGGCGCTGGGGCGGCGGCATTCAACTCGGTCTCCAGGCCTACGTGTCCGAAAACTGGTACCTCAACGGCTCCGGCGGATACGACTGGGTGAAAGCCGCGCACGTGAACGTCGGCCCCGACCGCGTGCGGATCGACCTCTCCGGCTATCAGATCGAGCTGGCCCTCGGGCGCCGGTTCTAACCCGGATCTTTCACAACGGTTCGGTGTTTCGGATCATGCAGAAAGCATGAACAGAGCCTGGACGCCATGCGGATTGCAATCCGGCGGGGCTGGTTTGATGCGGAATTCGCGGTGGCATGTCAATTGCTGATTGAATACCAGATCTTCTTCACCACTGTCGACCGGGCCGCGGACATGGGGGCGGCGGGCGTGGGCGCCAGCGTTTACTTCGGATCGGAGGAATCCAACCGGCAGATCGGGGAAGTGGCGGAGGCCTTTTCCCATGCCCATGACCTCGGGTTGTTCACGGTGCTCTGGTGTTATGTCCGCAACGCGACCTTCCGGCACGACGGCCTCAACGACGAGACCTCCGCAGACCTCACCGGACAGGCCAACCATCTGGGGGTCACCCTGCAGGCCGACCTGATCAAACAAAAGCAGGCCACCCACAACGGCTGCTACACGCGGCTGGAAAACTTCGGCAAGACCGATGAGCGCATGTACACGGAACTGACCGGCGATCATCCCGTCGACCTCTGCCGCTGGCAGGTGGCGAACTGTTATATGGGACGCATCGGCCTGATCAACTCCGGGGGCGCCTCCGGCGACAATGACTACGCGCAGGCGGTGCGCACCGCCATCATCAACAAACGGGCCGGAGGCTGCGGACTCATTTCCGGGCGCAAGGTGTTTCAGCGTCCCCGCGCCGCCGGCATCGACATGCTGCACACCATCCAGGATGTCTACCTCGAGGACAGCATCACCGTGGCGTGACCCGGGCACGGCGATCCGCCAAGGTGCGGGTCCGCTTCGGCGAGCCCCTCGACGCCTCCGCGCTCCGGGGGGAAGACGCGGACAAAGAACCCCGGGCGGTGGCGGACGCCTTGCGCAAAGCGGTGCGGGAACTTTCAGAGTCCGGGCGTGGGAAAGGGGAATAAAAAGATACTCACGGCTATGCATCTTTAGGATAAACATCAAAAATACAATTAAAGCCTGTCTAATTATAGGATGCGGCTCAGGAGCGCAGGTGATGCTCACCCATGCCGCGAGGGCATGGGACTCGTGAACTTAACGAGAATTCAACTAGCCTTAGGTGATGCTCACCCATGCCGCGAGGGCATGGGGCTCACCACAAAACCATTTTTAATCGAGTCCCGCGTGCTTGTCACGCGGGTGAACATCACCTGCGGCTAGAGGAAAACCCCACCCAAAAACACGAGTCCCGCGTGCTTGTCACGCGGGTGAGCATCCTCTTCGGCTTCTTTTCCTGCAGGGCATTTAATACTATTCACTAATTCCAGGATGCGCGACCGCCTGAAAGTGTTTCCGCTTCCCTTCGGCGTAAAAGTCCTGTATTTTGGGGATATGAAAATCCTCATGGCGGACAAGGACCAGACGCAACTGCAACGGGCCAAAGTGGAAATCGAAAAAGCCGGTCACACCATGGTGCCCGTGGTGTCGTTCCGGCAGCTGCACCGGGTGATGGACGAGGAGCACGGGATCCATGCCATTTTTATCAGTCAGCGTTTCGGGAATGCACATCAAAAAAGTGCTCGCGCAGACCGACAGCCAGGAAGAGGCGGCCTCCATTCTCGGCATCGGAAAAACACGGCGGAGACCGTGGACGCCATCCGCGAAAACGGCGGCAAAGCCTTTCCTTTGATCGCGGACATCTCCCGCTACCCGGATATGGAGCGGGTGCGCGACGAAATAGAGGCGGGATACGGCTTACTGGACCTGCTCTTCGCCAACGCGGGGGTGAACGGCACCTGGGCGCCGCTGGATGAGCTGACACCGGAGGAATTCGATAAAACCATTCAGATCAATCTCAACGGCACCTTTCACACCATCAAGGCCATGTACCCGGTGGAGTTTCCGGAAGGGCAAATTCCGTTGACACACGGCCGTCCCGGAGATCCTGAAGACTGTGCCGAAGTGGTGTATTTCCTCGGGAGCCCCGCGGCCAAACACATCACCGGCGCCAACATCTACGTGGACGGCGCTCAGTCCCTCCTGCAGGGGTGAGCGGCAAACGGTCGGTTTGTTCGGAAACCTCTCTGATCGTATATCGGATTTTCTTTTCCTTTGAGTTCATTCTTGCAAAAGCGAGTACCCCACCCTGCCCATCTTACATTTTGCATGATCGAATGCGCGGTGGATTGGCGGGGAGGACGTTAGGGGCGCATCTCGCAATTGGTGAAGAGTATACCCTTTCATCCTAACGCAAAGGGTTGGTTACGCCACCACCGCCCTCGTGGCGGTGGGGCGACGGTCGAAACAACATGCATTCTCCGCCTCCCCACCCCGCATCCAGCGCAGCGCGCTGGATGCGGGGTGGGGGTGAGGGGCCGCACAGCTTCTTGACGTGACCGGGGCGCCACTCCCTATGCGGCCATGGATTGTTTTGTGTTCGCCTCTCAAACGGAAACCCAGGGCATTGTTCTGGCTGAAGCCATGGCCGCCGGCAATCCAGTTGTCGCCCTGGACGGCCCCGGCGTGCGGGAAATCGTGGCGGACGGGAAAGTCGCTTTGAACAAGCAGGGAAAGACGGAGGTTTCGCTTGATTAGTCCCCTGTCCGTTTTTATGCGGAGATTTCGAGATGTTTGTTATTGCATATAGTATAACTATATGCCATTTCTGATTGCATATGGTAAAAAGAGCGCTGTGGATGGAGAAGGTGAAAACCGCATGGTCGGAGCGACCGATCCTGTGGCTGACAGGCGTGCGGCGTGTGGGGAAAACCACGTTGTCCCGATCCCTGGAACCGATCGCATACTATGACTGTGAACTTCCGCGGGTGCGCCGGGAAATGGAGGATCCTGAATTTTTTCTGCGGAATTGCGGGGCGAAAAGGCTGGTGTTCGACGAAGTACACCGGCTGGACAATCCCTCCGAGCTTCTCAAGATCGCTGCGGACCATTTTCCCGAACTGCAGATCCTCGCCACCGGCTCCTCCACGCTGGGGGCCAGTGCCCGGTTTCGGGATACACTGGCGGGTCGAAAACGCGAATTGCACCTCTTGCCTGTCCTGTTCAGAGAACTGGAAACCTTCGGCGTGGAGAGCCTCATCCACCGTCTCCGCAATGGAGGTCTTCCGGAAAACCTGCTGGCTGAAACCTTTCCCGAAAAAGACTATGCAGAATGGACACAAGCCTTCTGGGCACGGGACATTCAGGAATTGTTCCGTCTGGAGAAGCGGGATGCATTCCTGAAACTCATGGAATTGCTCTGGCTGCAAAGCGGTCAGCTCTGTGAAATCAATTCGCTGGCCGCTCCCTGCGGAGCCAGTCGCGCCACCCTGCAGAATTACCTCGGTGTCCTTGAGGCAACCGGTGCCGTGCATGTGATACGGCCGTTTGCGAAGAACAAACAACGCGAAATCGTGGCCATGCCGAAAGTTTATGGATTTGACACCGGCTTTGTCTGTTTCGCCAAAGGATGGCGCGACGTCAGGCCGGATGATCTGGGTCTGTTGTGGGAGCACCTCGTTCTGGACGAACTGATCGCGACGTTCGGACGGGAAAGTGTTTTTTACTGGCGCGACAAACAAAAACACGAGGTGGATTTCATCCTTGTGCTCCGCGGACACCCCGTCATTGCCATTGAGTGCAAATGGAAAAGCCGCAAGGATGCGGGTAAAAATTTCCGTCATCTCAAAACGCTTCATCCGGAGGCCCGTTGTTTGGTCGTAAGTGCCGACGCCATCTCTCCCCGGCGTCATCTGGAGGGGGAGTGGATCGAAACCGGTCTGCAACACATGCCGAAAGCCGTCCAACACCTGTTGAAAGACAAAGAGGATGGGAGCGGCTGAAAAGCGGAATCACTCCGCTTTTTTATCGTTTCCTTTCGCCTTTGCCGTCGAAACGCGTGTCCCGCATAATCACCCGGACTTTCTGCAGAGCCTCCTCCTGAAGCTGCTTGATCCGCGCCCGGGTCAATCCGAACTCTTTGCCCACATCCTCCAGCGTGTGCCCCTCGACATAGCGCATCTTCAAAATCAACTGCATCCGCTCCGGCAACTGCGCCACCGCCGTCCACACCTCGTTGCGCTCCGCCAGCATGGACGCGTCGGGATGATGCGAATCCGCCACCAGCTCGTGCAGACTCGACCGCGAATCCCCCAGCACCGCGTCCAGCGACAGCGCCGCGTTCGGCATCCGCTCCCATTGACGCACCAGCGGCATCAGCCGCTTCACCCGCTCCGGCGGCAGCTGCGTCATTTCCGAAATCACCACCTCCGACGGATCCTCTCCGTGACGGTCCCGCCAGTTCTGAATCACCTCCAGCATCCGCGTCATATCGTAACTCGGCTTCATCCCCAGCGCCCCCGTCCGGATATGATCCCGGAAAAAATTCCGCAACCGGTTCTGGATCGACCGCTGGGAATAGGCGTAAAACGGAATGCCCCGCGTGAAATCAAAATTCCGGATCGCGTTCGCCAGCGCCCGCGATCCCTCCTGCAGAAAATCCGAAATCCAGATCTGCCCGATCCAGTAAAACGGTTTCACGCAGGCCACCACCAGCTGACGGTTGGCGATAAACAACTCCTCCTCCGCCGCCTCCATCCGATGCGCCAGTTTGATCGTCCGCATCACCGCGTCCGCCCAGTACGCCGGATCCTCCGAATCCGACTCCGCCAACTCCCGCAACCGCGCGCAACACCAGTGAATCTCCTTGAACAGCTCCAGAATCTGCTCCGGTTTCAGGATCTCCACCATGCCCCGCTCCGCCAAAAACCGTGTGATCGGCTGGGTGCTGCTGTCCGGATTCCCGTACCGCCGCGACTGCCGCACCGAGTCCGGCTCATACGCCGGATTCTCAAATTCCGGCAAATCAATCCGCTTGAACGGCAGACCCTCCACCGCATAGCGGACCTCAGCCCGGTCCAGCTCCATTTGTTCAGTTGTCTTGTCTTCCTTGCTCACACATCCGTCCCTACTGCATTCCGCCCGCTTTGTCGTTCAAAAAATTCCCCGCCCACCGCTGAATCACCGGATCTTCGGATATCAACGTCATTTGCCGCACCGCCGCCGGAATCGATTTCAGAAACCGCCGCGTCCCCGGATTCGCGCCCAGACGGCCGTACGCGCCCAGCGCCTGCGCCAGCCGCTGCACCGCCGCCGCGCGGTACGCCGCCGCCGAAACCGGCCGCAACGCCGTCTGATTATACACCGCCAACAGACGTTCCTGCTCCCGCGCGGAACGCTCCACATACGGATCGGCCAAAAACGACGCCACGTCATACGCCGCCGCGCCCGAACGCATGCCCTGATAATCAATCAGCACCGCCTCCCCCCGGTGCAGCAGAAAATTCGTGCTCTGCAAATCCCGGTGGATCAGCACCCGGGGCTCCTCCAGCAGGCGGGCCGCGGCCCTGGCAAGCGCTTTTTTCAAGGCCGCGCGGTCCGCTCCGGGATCGTGACGCGCCAGAAATTCGGTGAAAAACAACGCATGCTCCCAGGCGTAAAGCGCCGCGTCAAAGCCCGGCTCCAATTGCAAACGCCCCCAGCCCTTCAGACCGTGCAGCCATGCCGCCGCCGCCAGCGCCTTGCGGGTGTTGGCCGGCGTCGGCGCGTCCAGCAGATGGATGCGCCCCGCATCCTCCAGCAGCCAGGCCCGCCCGTCCCGGCTCTCCCGCAGAATCTCCGGCACCCGGATCCCCTTCCCCGCCAGAAAGCGGGTATTTTTAGTAAACCGCGCGTTTTCCGCCCGCGCCTCCCCCCGGCGCATCAAAATCCACGTCCCCTTTGCGCCGTGAATCCGGCTGAAATTCCGGTCCGACCCCCTCGCGTCCAGCACCTCCACCGCCTCCGCGTCCGGCACCCAGCCCCGCTCCTCCGCATTCAGACCAACAACCGGCGCCACCACCAGACCCGAAACCCGCCGACCGCGCCGAATCCGCGCGCCCGGCCCCACAACCGCCTTCTCCAGCATCGCCCCGGCATCCACCCGCGCCCCTGCCATCACCACATCCCCGCCCTCCGCCGCCAGCCACTGCTCCGGCGTGCCCACATCCGCCCATTGGCTCCCCGGCATCGCCACAGCCCGGACCACCTCCCCCGCCGCCATCCCCCTTTCATACGCCGACACCACCGACGAAAACACCTCCGCCTCCGGCAGATACCGCAGAATGCGCGGCGAAAGCAGATGCAGTCCGCTGAACGTCATGCCCCCCGACCGGAAATCCGCCACCCGGCCGTCCACCACCCGCACCGTTTTCGGCCCCGCGTCCGGAACCATCCACAACGTCGCCAGCGGATTCTCCCGGCGATGCGCCCGGATCAACGACTCCGGATCCACATCCATCACCACATCCGCGTTCGCCAGCCAGAGCGGCTCCTCCCCGAAAAACCAGGCCGCCCGCCGCAGCGCCCCGCCCGTGCCCAGAATCTCCGGCTCAAACGAAAACTGAAGCCGAAGCCCCTCCGGCGCCAATGCCGGGATCTCCCGAAACAGCACATCCGCACCATGATGCAGATTGATCAGCACCTCCCTCACCCCCCACGAATTCAGCCGCCGCAACAGGTGAATCACCATCGGCGTGCCGTGCAGCGGAATCAGCGGCTTGGGCACCTCACGCGTCAGCGGAGCCAGCCGCGACCCGAAACCGGCGGCCAGGACAATCGCTTTCGAAGGGGATTTATGCATGAAATGAGCAGATGTATAACGTTATGACAGCCGAACAACCAGAAAAACCCTGGAAACCCGTTCGGCATCGGTTTAGAATTCATCCATAAGCGATCATCACCGTTTGAAGCAAGCTTAACCCGCCTAAAACCGAGTCCCGGCCAGGTTTCCGAATCCCGGAAAACAAGGCCCGACATTTTCCGAACCTCGGAAAAACCCGAAGTCCCGTTTCCGGCGGTCGGAAAACCTCCCGGCCACCACTGTGAACCCCAAAAACCCTTTATTTCGGGAAATCCAGCGGACTCTTCCGCTCCTTTTGCGTCCGGCTTGGAACCGTGTGTGTGTAGATCATCGTCGTCCGCACATCGGAATGACCCAGCATCTCCTGGATCGTCCGAATATGTCCGAGTATTGACGAATCCGAATCTCTTCTTTGATGCGGCGACTCAACTCCGCCCAAGCTCCTGCCTTCCCACACCCAGACTCTTCTGTCACCTGAGGCCCCTTCATTTTCGAACGCAGAATCTCCTGACACAAGCGAACCGCCTCTGTCGCCGCCGCCTGCTGCTCAGGGGATTGCCCTTTCGAAGCCAGTTTCTGTAAAAACGGCATCAAACTATCCTCCTCCTGAGGAGGATGACGATACTTCGCACAAAAATCCCAGTAAAACCGAAGCCACTTCAACGCCTCCCCATGACCCTGACCTGACACGCCCATCTTCTTCAGAGCGTCAGAAAAACTCGAAAATACATCAGCGGGTGGAGCGTTCATGGACTTATATAAATAACGTATAACATGTTCGTTTGAGTAGTTATACGATTAGTCAAAATCCTTTTCAACCACAAAATGTAGAAAATGCTTGATCAAAATAAAGCTCCGGTGCAAGATACCCGAAAAACGCTCAATAACTTGTTAGGCCCACTGAAATGAATATATTCGAAATACTTCACATGTGGCTGTTGAAAGTTTCGCCCTCTAAAATCTACAAGACACAAACACGGCTAGAAGAAGAAGGGCTATCTGTGGCAACCAAAGACTTGATCGCTCATTATCTTGCCTCTAATGAGGAAATGAATGAGCTGATCGAGCTTGTTTCTGCCATAAAACGTCATGATCTCGAAATTGATATGCCCTTGGCGTCTGCTTTGGTCCTTTCCGATAGAAGCGACCAGGTTGTCAAAAATCTTGATAACCCTGAATACCGCCAAAAATACATTGAAATGTGGAAAAGCAAAATTTTGACCTAACAAAAACATCGAGCGAACCGAGAGTACTCGGTCCGCTCATCTAATCGTTGACTATGGAAGAAAACGAATCTGAACCACGGAACGCACGAATAAACAGAGATAAGTCAGCTCAAAATCAAGAAAGAAAATGAAAACAACTATAGACTTCAAAAATTTCACCTTTCAACTCAATGAAACTTCGTTCATTTCGCTCCTCCCTATACTCGTCTTGGGTTTAATCACGTTACTTCTCGCGATCATCGCTTTATTAAAACTGCGAAGACGCCCCATGGACGAAACTTCAAGAGCCATTTGGGCCTTTGTTATCCTATACACTCCTTTTGTCGGCCCCATTGTTTTTTTCATTGTTCGACCTGGAAACATTCCAGATGAAGTGCGCAGGTACGCCTAATCGTTTTAGACAACGGAGTTGATTGAATTAGGTTATGCATTGCCTGAACCTGATAAAGATAATCTATGACTACCGATAAAATTATGTTAAAAAATAAGAGTCAACCAAAGACGGCAGCGAACCGAGAGTACTCGGACCGCTGCGTCTAGACGTTATCACGATTTAATACAGTATAAGCATGAAATATTTAGAAACGTTTCGCGAAAACCATCAAATTACCGCAGGAGCGGACTTAACGGATATAGAGGTTTCTGTAGAGTGTGTATCAGAGGCAAATGAGTTGGCTTATGAATACCTCGCAAATATCGATAATAAAACCAATAAAGATGGATTTATTATGCACACTCATCTAAACTTACTTGGAAGAGTACACGAACAAGCTGAAGGAATGCTTGCATGCATTGCGAACAGATGCCCTACAAGCTCAGAAGCCCTAGGTAGAATTGTAGTTGAGGGTTCAATAAATTTGATGTTTTTGTCAGTATTGGGGGATGAAAGACATATTTTATCATTTTTTAACCGTTGGATCGTGGAGCACAAAAGAAAACTTGAGGAATGGAGACTGAAAGTCGAAGGTAAAGCCTATATGCAGGAGATTCAATCAATGATTGATGATAGGCTTTCTGCACTGGAGAATTATAAGTATTATGTAGACTTTGTTATTAAAAACTTGTCTGTTGATGTAATGAATCTTCCAAAATATTGGCCTAAATCGTTATATAATAGGTTTGAAAGTCTGGGTTTGGAAGAGTCCTACTATACAATTTATCACAGGTTAAGTGGCTCGAGCCATATTACAGCGGAAGATACAATTTCATGGATGATGTTTCTGAACCAGTCAAATGAGCAAAGGAGATCTTTGGCAATAGAGGCATGGTCATATTCGATAATGATGTCACGTATCGTTTCTTTAACTTTTATTGAAGGAGTTATGGGATGTTGCCAAGCACATGGATTAAAAGATAATCGGACCTTGCAAAGATTCAATGAACTTAAACAATATTTGGCTCAAGCTGTATCTGAAATATCAGAATCTGCTGGAGTGCCAAATGATAACAATCCCCGTCAATGAACGAGTCATTGCGGATAGGCGTTGGCTGAGATAAAATGAGGCGATATACGATAGAAATTTGGATTACCGACGAACGCGAGGCTACAGCTTCTCGGATAAACCGTTGTGAAGAGGTTTCAATCATGGTTCGTGCAGAAAACCAAGATCATGCGCTAGCACTTGGGAAATCTGTTCTTGAAGAAGGTGAATGGGAAAGTCGCCGAATTCTTGAGTACGATGTTCAGGAAGTCGGTGAATGGGAGGATGATGCGAAACCAGAAATCATCAGCTATCCTATCCGTAAAGAACTTATCCGAAAAAACGACTCGCCATTCTTAAAATGGTTGTCAAAATTTAACAATAACACGAAAAAGCCAACAACCAGTCGCACCGAACCGCGAGTACGCGGTCCGGTGGACTGAGACGTTGTCGAAGTCCAGACGAACGGCGGAAATACGCTTCTCCCCCTGTTTCTCGCCGTCGATAACTGCAAACATGAACGCCTGATTTGGAGGGCAGTGCTTGCTTGGGACAATCTTAAAAAGCTCTGACATTTTCATACCGAATCCTCCCGACAACCATCCGCATCAGCGAAGGATCGCTGAGCGGCGGCGTTGATGTTTGCGCAAATCTGTATGATCTCTTGCATTTCGGTTTGCGTAGCCGTTGCCCCCAACTCCCGCGAAAGGAAATTAAACAGCGGCTGGTAGGGGTCAGAATCAAAAACATCAACAATCCCCTCGACCGAACGCGCTTGATCGCGCGTCCGGTCAGGGGTGGCGTATCATGATCACTAAAACAATAATCGCGGTGGTTTGCCTCATTAGTCCCTTTCTCTCTTTAGCGAATGAAAGGGAGCATAAAGATGTGCGAATCTATCATTTAGGTAGCAGGTCGTCTGTCCTGTTTCTGAGGCTAAACACAGTGAATAAAGAGTTGTTTAACCAGAAAGGTGCGGAAAGTGGCTTCTCCGAAATAATACTGATAGACCGAAATGAGCGGTATGTATCCAGCAAACATGAGATGGCGCTTGTTGAGCATATTCTAGCTCATATTGGTTCCGAAAATGAGGGTAGAAAGGAATATTCTGTTGGCCCCATGTCTGCGCATGGTAGCGAACGTTATATCATTGAATCTGGTGATGAAATATTGTTTGTGACTCCGCATTGGGAAGACCATTGGAAGAAATATGACACCCTAAAAACTCCCATGGTGGATGTTCAGCGTTGCACTAAAATCGGAGAGACAACGCTTAATGGAGTGAAGTATGATATTTACGAAATTAGCGGACGTTATCATCAATATTTGGAGGTTCCTAGAAATATAGCAGATGAAGTCGACTGGTTCGAATACAGATTCAAAGATTCTCAACCTGATGAAGAACCTGTTGTAGTTCCTGGCAATAAATGATACCAGGCACTGGTGCGAACACTCGTCCCGCGCGTCGCACAGTTTTAACGTTGGCTAAGCAATCTAAAAGCAGATACTATTAAGATGAAAAAGCGAAACAAAGTCCTCCTTCTGTCAATACCCTTTTCTCTTTTCGGGATAGTCCAGGCTACATTCGTATGGATGGGTTATGAAACGGGCATTCGCTCGATACATTACCTAGGTTATTTTGGAGTAGCACTAACCGTTAATATTGCGTGTGACGTGGCTTACAGAATTGGTAGGGCCGATGAACGTATTGCGAAAGGAAATCAAGAACTTCAACGTTCATGCATCAGTGTTCATCAGTGTCCATCAGTGGTTGATCACCATCAGCCAACCAACAGTCTCACCGAACCTCGTAAACTCGGTCCGGTGGACTGAGACGTTGGCTGAGATAAAATGAGGCGATATACGATAGAAATTTGGATTACCGACGAACGCGAGGCTACAGCTTCTCGGATAAACCGTTGTGAAGAGGTTTCAATCATGGTTCGTGCAGAAAACCAAGATCATGCGCTAGCACTTGGGAAATCTGTTCTTGAAGAAGGTGAATGGGAAAGTCGCCGAATTCTTGAGTACGATGTTCAGGAAGTCGGTGAATGGGAGGATGATGCGAAACCAGAAATCATCAGCTATCCTATCCGTAAAGAACTTATCCGAAAAAACGACTCGCCATTCTTAAAATGGTTGTCAAAATTTAACAATAACACGAAAAAGCCAACAACCAGTCGCACCGAACCGCGAGTACGCGGTCCGGTGGACTGAGACGTTATGAATAGAGAAATTATGAAGCGTGCAACAGCAAACATATGGATACCTCTGGGCGTATTGATTATCCTGTGTAATGGTTGCGTCTATATAAGTTCAACTCAGGTAGGAAAAAGCGCATATCCACCAGAGCGTGAATGGGATGCTGTGGAATCTGGCAAAAGTGCCATACACATTATTGCGTTACTGCAAGGTGATAAAAATTCGTATGGGATACCATGGATATTTTTGTTTGAAAGAGATCAACTGCCGTACCAACTAAATCTTGTTTTCGCGGTCCCTGAAGATCAGCCAGCTGACAAAGTTGTTATAACATATTTAGAAGTTGCGCACGAAGGAAGGCTTGGCGGTTCATACTCAATACTAGAGGACGGCTATGAAAAAATTGCCAAATTTGGCTTTGATGACATGAGCCAGTGGAATGCACCCTCAATGTATCGTTCCAGAGTTTCTTTTCCAGCATCGATACGTAGTCGGTCAAATTTTGAACTTACGATACAAGGTTATATCAAGTTTTCAGAAGTAAATGAAAAATTTAGTCAGTTCTTGAGGGTTGACAGCAAAGAGGAATGGTACTTAACGCCCTCATTATTTGAACAACTTCTTCGTGATGCCTCTTGGTAACTGAAACTAATTTTAAGATGACAATAATCATAACCATCAGTCGCACCGAACCGCGAGTACGCGGTCCGGTGGACTGAGACGTTGCACCTATAACCCGAAGGAACCTGAACATGAGCCCAAGAACCAACATCCAAGAAGTTAGCATATCACTGGACAAAACAGATGCTAGGGTGCGTGCACTATTCGAACACCTACCACGCGTCGGGGACCACCTCCATTATGATGACAAAACATATGTCGTCGCAAGAGTGGTGTTTGGTATCACCTCTGAGAAACAGTGCTTGTTTGGGTACCCGAACTTGTTTTGCGAGCCTCTTCCGGATATCCAATAGCGCGGGGAATTTCCGGGTTGGTGTCCAATAAGACATACCCCCTTTTTACAGACAGGCACCTAACCCAGTTTATGAATTTTTTCATAATTTTCTCCTATTTTACTTTGCTTCCGATTGTCGGAATACTTGGTTCAAGCACGCTCCGAACGTCGGAACGCGCAACAATCAGCTAGACCGAACCTCATTCTTCGGTCGGTCAGCCTGGGCGTTCAGGGGTCGCTGCGCTCCCCCTGAATGACGGCGCTCACTTCGTTCAGCGGCTATTCTGGATGGGTCCGCTTCGCTCCCCCCTCCAGAACTAGCCACTTCACCGCACTTCGGTCTGGCTTTACGCAAACAAGTTTGCTTCAATCCCTCCCTTCGGCGGTGAGCGCCGTCATTACCCCATGAAGAAATATAAAAACATGATTTTTGCTTTTCTGGCAGGAATGGCG
>JAFIGD010000051.1 GCA_020831625.1 Verrucomicrobiota bacterium
CGAGTGACGAATGACGAGTGACGAGTGACGAGTGACGAGTGACGAGTGACGAGTGACGAGTGACGAATGACGAGTGTGGAGTGACGAAAGACGAGTGCGAGTGACGAATGACGAGTGACGAATGACGAGTGACGAATGACGAGTGACGAAAGACGAGTGACGAGTGTCGGGAAGGCAAGAGGGTAGCGCCGCCGCCGATGGGACTCGGAATTTGAAGAGATGAGACCTGGCGGCGGGGGCGGTGGGGTATTGGGGGATGGGTTGATGGGAATTCCATCTGAACACCAAAACAGGACCCCATCACACCGGGTCACACATAAGAGGTCAGGAAGAGAGTTGAGAGCTTGCCACGCGGGACGCGTGGTGATGAAAGCTGTGATATTTTTAACCGCCGGTCATGTTTGTCTTGTCGGTTTTGTTTGGGGTGTGCTATTCTGATCCGAATGAATATGTCAATTTCCTCCGCGCCGTCGTCCAGTCGGGGCTCTTCTTCCGCAAAGCCGGGGGTGGAGCCGTGCTGGGCGTGCGGGACGAAGGTGCGGGTGAGCGGGATGAATCCGCTGGATTTCGCGGTGTGTCCGAACTGCGGGGAGCGGGTGCTGGTGCCGACGGATTTGGATCAGTTCCGGCTGACGCGGTTTCTGGGGCAGGGGGCGATGGGTCGGGTGTATCTGGCGGTGGATCAGACCTTAAACCGTGAGGTGGCGGTAAAGGTGTTGCGGCGGGCGTATTTTTCGAGTCCGAAGATGTGGGGTCAGTTGGAGAAGGAGGCGAAGGCGGCGGGGCGGGTGATGCATCCGCGGGTGGTGCAGGTGTATCGTCTGGGAAAATCGGACAATCGTCCGTACATTGTGATGGAGTTGGTGAACCATCCGACGCTGGAGACGCTGATGAAGGCGGGGCCGATTTCGCTGGACGCGATCCGCCGGATCGCGGTGGATTGCATGGAGGGCTTGCGGGCGGCGGAGGCGACAGGGCTGGTGCACGGAGATGTGAAGCCGGCGAATATACTGGTGGATGAGCGCAATCACGCGAAAATCGCGGATTTCGGTTTGGCGCGGTTTATCCACCGGGAGCAGTCGGTCGAGCGGTGGGGAACCCCGTACTACATGGCTCCGGAGAAAGCGAAGCAGGAGCAGGAGGATTTCCGGTCGGATTTATATTCGCTGGGGGCCACGATTTTCCATGTCATGGCGGGCCGGGCGCCGTTTGAGGGAAAAACGGGGGATGAAGTGATTGAGTTGGCGCTGCGGGATCCCACGCCGTATCTGTCGGATTTCCGCAAGGATTTGCCGAAGGTGTTTTGCAAGATCGTTTATAAAATGATGGAAAAAAATCCGGACGACCGGTTTGCGTCGTACGATGAGGCGATTGAGGCCTTGCGGGGGGGGCGTCCGATTCCGGAAACGCGGCGGGGCGTGCGGTCGCCTTTCTGGGCGCGGGTGCGGAGCTTTTTGGTGGAGTCGCCGGCGGAATCGGGAAAGAATCCGCGCCGCGCCGCCCGTTGAGGGGTCACGACCTGGGGGCGACGACGGTTTCGGAGCGGTAGCGGCGGCGCGGGGCGGAGGACGCGGGATCGATGATTTCCACCGGTTCTCCGGTGCCGCGGATGAGTTTGCCTTCGGGCAGAAGCGTCCAGGATTGGCCTTCTTCCCGATAGTAGATCCGGTAGCCGATATTTTTTTCGGTGTTGAGGGTCAGGCGGACGCCTTGAAGATCGCGGGTGACGAGCAACCGGCTGGGTTGAAGGGCCGGATTCCGGTTTTCCTCCACCCGGACACAGGCGGAGAGGAGGAAAATGAAGACCAGGAATAATCGCTTATTCGCCGGTTTCTTCATCGGTATCGGTTCCGGTTTGAGCCCCGTCCCTGCCGGAAACCTGTTCAACGGGTTCGAGGGTGATAATGGGGCGGAGACCGGGTTCGGGCTCGGTGGGGGCGCGGCGGCGTCCGAAGGGACTGGTGGGCGGCGGCAGGTCGCTGGCCCGGTAGGTGTCGTACCAGCTCAGATGCTCGGTGTCGCGGTTGAGGTCCTCGAGTTCGAGGACATAGCGGTTGGCGAGCCAGCGCCAGTCGCGGGGGCGGATGTCGAAGATCCGGCCGAGGGCGTTGATGATTTCGACGGGGTCATTGGTCTCGATGTTAAGAACCTCCCGGCGGCTCCAGTGGGTGGCCTGTTCTACAAGCCGTTCGACCCGGGGGGTGGGCTGACCGACAACAATGACGCGCAGGGGATCGCGGCGTAGAAAATTGCCGGACTGATAGGATTCCGCCGGCAGGCGCATCCATGCGGTTCCGTTCCAGGTGTGCAGGAAGGGCGTCTCCGCCGGGGCGGCGGTGTCGTAGCTGACGAGGAGAACCGGATTAAAGGTTTCAAAATCGCGCGCGATCTGGATCGCGCCGTGTTGTGCGGGAATCACAAGCACGGAAAAGTCGGTTTCCCGGGGCGCGCGGGCCTGGAGGGAAGCGACGAGGGTGAGTTGAAGGAGAAGTGAGATGGACAGGGTACGCATGTTGGGTTCCCGGTTGGGGTTAAAGTCGAAGATTCCAGTAATTTGCAAATGAAACACCAAAGTTCAAACGGAATCAACATCAATTCAATTTGATTTTACGGGCGGAACCTGCATAGTGAGTCTCTTCTCTCTAAAATCAACCCGACTCCAAGGAAATTCTCATGGCGAAAATTACGTTTAAAGGCAGTCCCATTCATACCTGCGGTGAGCTTCCTGCCACAGGCTCCGCCGCTCCGGATTTTGTGCTGTGCGGCGGTGATCTCTCGGATGTCTCTCTGAGTGATTTCGCGGGAAAAACCGTGATTCTAAATATTGTTCCCAGTTTGGACACCGGGGTCTGTCAGGCTTCGGCCCGGCGCTTCAATGAGATCGCCAGCCGGGTGAAGGATGTGAAAATCCTGAATGTGTCGCTGGATTTGCCTTTTGCCCAGGGGCGTTTCTGCGGTTCGGAAAACCTGAATGATGTGATCAATCTTTCGGCGTTCCGCTCTCCGGAATTCGGGAAAACATACGGCGTGGTCATCGAAGACGGTCCTTTGGCGGGGTTGTTTTCCCGGGCGGTGGTGCTGATCGGCGCGGACGGTAAGGTGCTCTACAAGGAGCAGGTTCCGGAAATCGCTCAGGAGCCGGCGTATGAAGCGGTTCTGAATCTATTGGGCTGACTCCCGGGGTGAACATGTCTGAGGCTTCGGATCCGGTGCCCCCGTTTTTGGATGAAGGGGCCAAGGCGCTCGCCCTGGCCCGGTTTCATGCCGGGCTGGCGCATGATCTGAATAACCGTCTGACCACAATTCTGGGAAATTTGCTTCTCTTCGAGAGTCTGTATCCGGATGAGAACGAGGCGTTGACGGACATGCGGTACGCGGCGGAACAGGCCTGTAATCTGGTTCGGCTGGTGCAGACCTTCAGCAAGCGGGAGCCGCTGCCGCCGCATCCGGTTTCTGTCAATGAGGTCGTCAGGACGCTGCACGATTTATTGCAGCGGCTGACGGGGCCGAACTGTCGGGTGTCGGTGGCGCTGTCGGATCGGCCGGTGTATGTGAACGGCGATGAGGGCGCGCTGGAGCAGTTGCTGGTGGAACTGGCGGGTTGGAGCTTGCATGCCGGCGCGATTTGTTTTCGGGTGGCGGAAGAGGAGGATTGCGCGGTGATTTTCGGGGCGGGGGGCGGTGAGGTGAAGGTTGAAGAGCGAATTCAATCCCTGCTGGCATATTTTGGCGCGGGGCTGGAACGGGAGGTTTCGGGTTGGCGGATTCGGTTTCCGGCGTGTGAATTTGACGGGGGGGCGGTGCCCGAGCCTCCGCTTCCGGGCACGGGGCTGAGGGTGTTGCTTGCGGAGGGTGAGCCCTGTTTACGGCGTCACTTGAAGCGGACGTTGGAATCCGAAGGGTTCGCGGTGACGGATGCGGCGGATGTTATACAGGTGCGGAATTTGTTGGAGACGGACGGGACGTTTGATGTCGCGGCGCTGGATTCCCTTTTGCCGGGAGGGGGCGTGGACGGTTTGTTGTTGATGGATAATCTTCCCGCTGCGCGGGTGTGGATGACGCCATTCGAGGGCTGGAAAGCTCCCGGGGAGGATTCGATTCTTCCGAAGCCGTTTATGCCTTCCGCATTACACCGCGCTTTGATGCTTGCATCCGTTTAAAGAAGATCTATGACGCATTTTGCGCTTTTAAGGCCTCATTTTAATTCGTTTTGTCACTTTATGATTGTTTTTTAACGCTTTAACCTCCAATGATTCGCGCCATGATCTATAAACATTCCTTATACGTTGTGCTCTCGTTTTTTGTTATCAATGCTTCAGCCGAAGTGTCGATTCTTGAATTAAGCCTGGCGGACAGCCGGGAGCTGGTGATACGCCAGAATTTGGAAATCGCGTCGCAACGTTTGCAGTTACAGGGCGCGCAGGCCTTGTATGAGGGTGAAAAAAGAGCCTTTTGGGAGCCGGTGCTGGTGTTGTCGGGGCAGCGGGAGCGGAATGAGCGGGAAAACAACACCGAGCAGTTTATCAGTCAGGGTGTGGAGGATTTCGAGGAGACCAACTCGATCTATCAGCTGGCGGTGGAGCAGCCGATCGGAACGGGCGGGGACCTTCGGTTTTCGTATGTGCTCAGGAACCTGCAGAACAATCTGCGCGAACAGCGGGATCTCGAGGGGATTGAGCGGGAATACGAGGGGTTTATGGGGCTGGTGTTGACCCAGCCGCTTTTGCGGAACGCGGGGATGAATATGAGCCGGGCGATGATCCGGATGGCGCGGGAGGAATCAGAGGTGGCTTTTCAGGAATGGCGGCGTCAGATGATGCAGGCGATTGGCTCGGCGGAGGCGGCGTACTGGGATTTGGAAATTGCGCAGCGGCGGGTGGCTTTGCGCGAGGCTTCGGTTCGGGTGGCCGAGCAGGTGCTGGAGGACAACCGGGCCCGTTTGGAGGCGGGACGCGGCGCGGAGGTGGAGGTGCAGCAGGCCGAGGCGGGTTTGGCGGTGCGTCAGACTCAGTTGCTGGAGGCGCGTCAGGCATTGGTGGAATCGTCGAACCGCCTGCGCACCTTCTTTTCGGAGTCCATTCGGGACCGCGGGCTTTTGATCCGGGCTTCGGACAGCCCGGAACTGCGCGACATCACCGTGGATCCGCTGCCGCTGTTTGACGAGGCGCTGATGCTGCATCCGGATATTCTGATCCGGAAGCATCGGCGGGCCCAGCAGGAAATCCGGACGGAATACACCCGGAATCAGCAGCTGCCGGAAGTAAATTTGACCGGCAGCTACGGGTTTAACAGTCTGGGTGAAACCTCGTCGGACGCGGTTTCGGAGGCCTGGGGCGGGGATTTTGTTTCCTGGTCGGTCGGAATTCAGGTGCGGATGCCGCTGGGGGGCAACGCGAGGGGTCATGGAGAATATGAGGCGTCCCGTCTGCGCCTCCAGCAGGAGGAAACCGGACTGCGGGCCACGGAAATCGCGTTGATGAACCAGCTTTCGACCAGTGTGCGCCGGGTGGAAAACAATCTGGCGCAGGCCCGCAATTATCAGCGGGTGGCGGCGTTGAACGCCCAGCTGCTGGAAACGGAGCTGGCCCGGCTGGAGGCGGGGCAGAGCGACAGCCGCAAGGTGCTGGACACGGAAGAGCGGCTGACGGAGGCGCTGGAGGCGGAGGCCACCAGTGTCACCCGGTTTATGGTGGGACTGTTGGAACTGGATCTTTCTTCGGGCACTTTGCTGCGCACGCGGGATATGGACCCGATGCTGGCTGAATTGGATGGAGGTCAATAATATGAAGCGCATTACCGTGTTGAGGGTTTTGTCCGCGGGTTTTTTGTCCGCCGGGCTGGGTTTCGGAGAAGTCCGTTTCAGCGGCCTGGTGGAGCCGTACCGGGATGTGTTGCTGAGTTCCGAAGTGGCGGGGCGGATCGCGGAGATCGCCTTTCGCGAAGGGGACCGGGTTGAGGAGGGGGATCTGATTCTGCGTCTGGAGGACCGGGTGGAGGAACTGGAGGTGCAGCGGCGTCAGGCGGTGTACAACAATCAGGCGGAACTGATGGCGGCGCGGGAGCGGCTGGCGCTTCTGCGGGACGAACTGGAGGCGACGCGCGCCCTGGCGGAGCGGACGGGATCGGTCAGCCGTGAGGAATTGAACCGCAAACAATTGGAGACGGTTCTGGGGCAGTTGGAGATTGACCGGCTGGAGCAGACGCAGAGTCTGCAGCAGATTGAGTTGCGGATTGCACAGGAGCGGCTGGCGCAGAAGCGGATCATGGCCCCGTTTTCCGGGGTGGTGGCGCAGTTGCCGCTGGACGAGGGGGAGAGTGTGCAGCCGAATCAGCCGGCGATGCGTCTGGTGGAGGATGAGCGGGCGTTTCTGGTGGTGAATGTGCCCGCGGAACGCGCGCGGCGGCTGACACTGGGCGAGGAGGTTCAGTTGTTGTTTTTGATGGACGAAAACGTGTCCCGGCGCGGCGAAGTGGCCTTTTTGTCGCCGGTGGTGGATCCGGCCAGCGGCCTGCGCCGGGTGAAAATGGTGTTTGAGAATGCCGAGCCGAAAGTGGAGCCGGGGATTTCCGGATTCTGGCTGGCCGGGGGTGAGCATGAGTGAGTTTATTTCGGAACCGCTGGGACAGCGGCTGGAGACGCTGCAGAAATTCTCCGGACCGCCGGCTTCGTTTTGGCTGGAGTTGTCGGGAACGGCCGCCGCCGCGGTAAACGGGCGGGTGGGCGCGGTGTTTGTGCGCACCACGGCGGGGAGTCCCTGGCAGTGTATCGGCATTTCGCCGAATGAACCGCTGGCGGAACGGCAGCAGGCGCTGCAGTTGTGTCCGGTGCAGGTGGCGGATGTGTGTGAGAAGGCCGGGGGACGGCTGAGCCAGTCGAGCCCCGGGGACCCGGCCATGCAGCTTTTGGCGGTGATGACACCGCTGCCCGGGTCGGACGGCCGGATTGTGGTCGCATCGGTGCGCTCCACCTTTGACACGGAGCGGGCGGAGGCGTTTCTGGACCGGTTAACGGCGGTTTCCTCGGCGGCACCGGTGTATCAGGTGCAGCATGTCCTTAAACAGGCGCGCACGGATGTGGGCCAGTTTTCCAATGTGTTGGACGTGCTGGCGCTGCTGAACGGTCAGGAAAAATTTGTGGCGGCGTCGATGTTGCTGGTGAACGAGCTGACGAACCGGCTGCGGGCGGACCGGGTGAGTCTGGGTTGGGAGCACAAGGGGTATGTGCGGGTCAAGGCGATCAGCCACATGGAGAAATTTGAGAAGAACATGGACGGGGTCCAGAGTCTTGAAACGGCGATGGAGGAGGCGTTTGAGCAGGACGCGGAGGTGGTATGGCCGGCGGCGGAGGATGCGGTGGTGGTGTCGCGGGATCACGGGCGTTTGGTGGAGGAGCAGACCTCCGGGCATGTGGTTTCGGTTCCGCTGCGCAAGGACGGCAAGCCGACGGCGGTGCTGACCCTGGAGCGGAAATCGTCTCCGTTTGATGAGAACGAGCTGCGCTGGCTTCGGTTGTGCGCGGACCAGATTGGGCCGCGTTTGGTGATTCTGGAGGAGAACAGTGTCTGGTTCGGCGCGCGGGCCTGGCGGAAATTCAAAACGTGGGCGGCCAAACTGGTGGGCGTGGAGCACACCGGCCCGAAGCTTTTGGCGATTGTGGGGGTGATGCTGGTCGCGTTTTTGTTGTTCGGGCGCTGGCCGCACCGGGTGAACGGCACGTTTGAGCTGCAGGCCTCGCAGGCGCTGGTGCTTCCGGCGCCGTTTGAGGGCTTTTTGGATGAAATTCTGGTGGAAAAGGGTGATCTGGTGGAGGCGGGAGCGGTGCTTCTGCGTCTGGACACCCGCGATCTGCTGATTGAAAAAGCGTCGGCGCTGGGGGATTTGAACCGGTCGCTGCGCGAGGCGGAGAAATCCCGGGCGGAGGGTTCGCTGGGTGAAATGCGGATGGCGGAGGCGATGGCCGCGCAGGCTCGGGCGCGTCTGGACCGCATGGAGGACCGGCTGGCCCGGTCGGAAATCCGGGCTCCGTTTTCCGGCGCGGTTGTGGAGGGCGATTTGCGGGAGCGGGCCGGCGCGCCGGTGCGCCAGGGGGAAATGCTCTTTCGACTGGCCCGCTGGGACACGATGCGGGTGCAGGCGACGATTGACGAGCGGGATATTGATTATATCGCGCCCGGCGCGGAGGTCCGCCTGATTTTCGCGAGCCGTCCGAACGAGCCCACCCCGGCGCGGGTGTTGCGGGTGGATCCGATGTCGTTTACGGATGACGGCGCCAATGTGTTTGTGGTGCATTGTGAAATTGAGGCGGAGGGGGACGCCTGGTGGCGGCCCGGCATGAGCGGCACCGCCCGGGTGGACGCCGGCAGGCGGGCGCCGATCTGGCTGCTCACCCGTCGCACGCTGGATTATTTCCGTCTTCGGTGGGGGTGGTAAATGGCGTCCCAGATGTTCAGTGAGCATTGGTACCGCGTCCAGAATCAGAAGGTTGCGCTTCGTCCGGGGGTCCGCACCCGGCGGCAGATTTACCGGGGAGAGGTGTGGCGGGTGTTGTACGATCCGTTCAGTCATCAGTTTTTCCGGCTGCGCCCGGCGGCGTATGAATTTGTGGCCCGGCTGAGTCCGAAGCGGACGGTGGAGGAGGTATGGAACGAATGTCTGGAGCAGATGCCGGATGAGGCGCCCGGGCAGGGGGAGGTGATCCAGCTTTTGGCCCAGTTGTATCTTGCGAATCTGCTGCAGCTGGATTTGCCGCCGGACGCGCAGCAGTTTTTTGAACGGTACCGCAAGCGGAAAACCAAAGAGCGGATGTCGTATCTGTCCTACATCATGTTCGCGCGGTTTCCGCTGTTTGATCCGGATGATCTGCTGAACACACTGAAGCCGTACGCGAAGATGCTGTTCAGCAAAATCGGGGTGCTGGTCTGGTTTGTGGTGGTGGGGACGGCTTTGAAAACCGCGCTGGACAACGCCGGGGCGCTGATGGATCAAAGTCAGGGGATTCTGGCCCCCTCGAACCTGTTCCTGTTGTATGTGGGGCTGGTGTTTATCAAGCTGTTGCACGAGTTCGGTCACGGCATGGCCTGTAAGGTGTACGGCGGGGAAGTGCACACGATGGGGATCATGCTGATGATTTTCACGCCGATTCCGTATGTGGACGCGACCGCGAGCTGGGCGTTTCGGGAACGGCGGCGGCGGATGCTGGTGGGTGCGGGAGGCATGATTTTCGAGCTGTTCGCGGCGGCGATCGCCACGTTTGTGTGGGCGAACACCCAGCCGGGAACGCTGAACGCGCTGGCGTACAATCTGATGTTTATCGCGTCGGTTTCGACGGTGCTGTTCAATGCGAACCCGCTGCTGCGGTACGACGGATATTATCTGCTGTCGGATTTGCTGGATATTCCCAACCTGTATCAGCGGAGCACGCAGCAACTGCGGTATGTGTTTGAGGGCAAACTGCTCGGGAAGAAAAATCTCCGTCCGGCCAGTCCGTTCCGAAACGAACAGGTGACGCTGGCGGTGTACGGGGTGTTGAGCGGGCTGTACCGGTTGATTGTGTTCGGGGGCATTATCCTGTTTGTGAGCCGCCGCTTTCTGTTGGCGGGCATCGTTATGGCTGCGATTTGTGTGACGACCTGGATCATCATGCCGGTGTTCAAGTTTGTGCATTATTTGCTGACGGATCCGAGTCTGGAGCGGAACCGGGGCCGCGCGATCGCGGTGTCTGTCGCGGGCGCGGCGGCGGTGGCGGCGCTGGTGGGCTGGGTTCCGTTCCCCTCCTCGTTTTCGGCTCCCGGCACCGTGGTGTCGTTTCCGTTCAGCGAGGTGACGGCCCGCACCGCCGGAAGTCTGGCGGAAGTGTCGATGCCGTCCTCTGAGGCGGTTGGGTTCGGCACGCCGCTGGTTCGCCTTGAGGATCCGGAATGGGGTTATTCTTTGCGGGGCGAACAGGCGGCCCTGGCGCACACGGACGCGCTGTATCGGCGCGCTCTGCACCGTTCCACCGCGGATTTGGATGTGATTGCGGCGCACCGCCGGGTAATGGAGGACCGTTTGGAGCGTTTGCAGGAGCACCGCCGCAATCAGAATGTTCAGGCGCCGTTGTCGGGAATCTGGGTGTCGGGGGCGCTGGAGAATCTGCAGGGCATGTGGGTGGAGCGTGGCAGCATTTTGGGATACGTGATTCATCCGCAAAACCGTTTGTTTGTGGCGGTGATTTCGCAGGACGAGGCCCGCTGGCTGTTTGACGAGGCGGGCGTTCGCCGGGCGCGGGTCCGGTTGCGCGGGTCCGCGCACGAACCGCTGGAGGCACCCGGCTGGCGGGTGATTCCGGCGGAGCAGCGGATGCTCCCTTCTCCAGCTCTGGGCTGGTACGGCGGCGGGGATGTGGCGGTCCGTCAGGACGCCCGCGAGGGAACCGAGGCGGCGAGAACCTTTTTTGAAGTGAGGATTCAGCTTCCGGAGTCGGAGGACGCGATGCTGCATCACGGCCGCACCGGACGGGTCCGCTTCCGGGTGGCGCCGGAAAGTCTGTGGACGCAGGCCAGCCGCCGGGTTCGTCAGATTCTGCGCAGGGAGAGATAAGCGTGTCGTTTCCGGTGCCTTCGGTTGAATATCACGCGTTGACGGTCAAACGGCCCAAAGCGCTGCCCAAGGGGCTGGACGCGCTGGCGCACACCTGTGTGGGCGGCGCGGGGCGGCGGGGCAAGGTGTTGACGGCGCTTTGGGAGCAGGTCCGGCTTGTTGAGGGGCATGCGGATGAGCTCATGAATTTGTCGGACCGCCATTTGCGGGAGCGGCTGGAGGGATACCGGGATGAATTCCGGCGTCACCGGGCGGCAGTGCCGGAGTTGGTGGCCCCGGCCCTGGCGGCGGTGCGGGAGGCGGCGGCGCGGACGGTGGGGTTGCGGGCGTATCCGGTGCAGATTCTGGGCGCGCTGGCGATGCAGGAGGGCCGGCTGGCGGAAATGGCGACCGGGGAGGGCAAGACCCTGACCGCGGCGCTGGCGGCGGTGCTGGCGGGGTGGACGCATCTCCCCTGTCATATTTTAACGGTCAATGATTATCTAGCCCAACGCGACGCGGAGAATTATCGTCCGCTGTATCAGTTTTGCGGCTTGAAAGTCGACTTTGTGACCGGATTGATGGAGGCGGATCAGCGCCGGCGGGCCTATGGGGCGCACATTTGTTACACCACCAGTAAAGAGGTTTTGGCGGATTTTCTCAGGGACAGGCTGCAGTTGCAGCGGGTGGCGGATCCGCAGCGGCGTTTGATCCGTCAGTTGGCGCGGCCCAACCGGAGCGGCAGAGACAGTCTGGTGTTGCGCGGACTGCACACGGCGATTGTGGACGAGGCGGACAGTATTCTGATTGACGAGGCGGTGACGCCGCTGATTATCGCGCAGCCCCGGGCGAATCCCATGCTGGTGGAGGCCTGTGTCGCCGCCCGCGATCTGGTGAATCAACTGGAGCCCGGCACGCACTACACCGTGGATCACCGATACCGGGAAGTGAAACTGACGGAAGAGGGCAAGGAGCGTATTTCGGAGCTGGTGGAGGAATTGCCACCGATCTGGCGGGGTGTGGGGAGGAGTCAGGCGCTGCTTCAGCAGGCGATCACGGCGCGGGAGCTGTTTTTGAAAGGGCGGCAATACGTGGTCCAGGAGGATAAGATCATGATTGTCGACGAGTTCACCGGCCGGATTATGCCGAACCGCTCCTGGAGTGAGGGTCTGCATCAAGCGATTGAATGCAAAGAGGGTCTGGAGATCACCGAGCCGAATGAAACCGTGGCCCGGATGAGTTTTCAGCGTTTTTTCCGGCTGTTTCCGAAGATTTGCGGCATGACCGGCACCGCGTGGGAGGCCCGGTTTCCGCTGTGGCGGATTTACGGACTGCCGGTGGTGCGGGTGCCGACAAACAAGCCGTGTGTCCGGGAGGTGTTGCCGGAGCGGATTTTCGCGACGCGGGAGGCAAAATGGGAGGCGGTGGCGGCAGAGGTTGCGCGGGTGCACGCGCAGGGGCGTCCGGTGCTGGTGGGAACCCGAAGTGTGGAGGCCAGTGAGCAGTTGGCGGTTCGGCTGGATGCGAAAGGGCTTGCGTACAATTTGTTGAACGCGGTGCGGCACGCGGAGGAGGCGAGAATTATCGCCGAGGCGGGCCTGGAGGCGAAAATCACGATTGCGACCAATATGGCCGGGCGGGGCACGGACATTAAACTGAGCCGGGAGGTTGCGGACGCGGGCGGGCTGCATGTGATCATGACCGAGCGGCACGAGGCGCGGCGGATCGACCGGCAGTTGTTCGGCCGGGCCGCGCGGCAGGGGGATCCGGGCAGCGCGCAGTCGTTTGTGTCTCTGGAGGACGAACTTTTCAAGCGGTTTGTGCCCGAGGCGGTTCGGAAATCGCTGGCCGGGGTTTCCGGCGGGGTGGCGCGGAAACCGTTTCTCGCCGCGCTGGACGCCGCGCAGCGGGCGGCGGAACGCCATGCCTTCCGGGGGTTGAAATCTGTTCTGGGCACAGACACCTGGCTGGAGGAGTCGCTTTCGTTCGCGGAAGATGCGGGCAGGAGCTGACCGACATGAAGCGGCCGATCTGTTTTTCGGGGGGGGCGATTCGGATAATATTGTTTTTATGTGTTTTCGGCGCGCGCGCCGAGTCCGGCCCGGCCCTTGGGAGTCCGATGTTGTATTATTTGGATTCTACCGGGGCGTTGAATCTTGATGATGTGTTGGAGGGCTCCGGCACCGCAGATTTTTCGCCGGCGCCGTCTTCGATTCCCTCGTTCGGGTTTACCGGGGACCGCGTTTGGCTGCGGCTGGATCTTGGCGCGGAGGCGGACGCGGAGCGGATGCGGCTGTTTTCGCTGCGCACGGCGCGTTTAAGAGAGGTGGACTGGTATCTGGTTCAGGATCAGCGGTTGATTCAGCACCGCGCGGAGGGGATCGACCGGCCGCCGCCCGAAGACTTTCGGGGACGGTATCCGGCTTTTCTGGCGGAACTGCCCGCCGGGGACGCGGTCACGCTGTATGTGCGGGTTCGCTCCGACTCGTCCATTTGGCTGCCGCTGCACTGGGCGCCGCTGGGCGCGATGCTGGAAATGGACATGCGCTGGAATTTTCTCGAGCAGGCGTTTCTGGGGTTCGGGTTTGCCATGGTGATCATCTCAATTTTGGTCAGTCTTGCCCATCCCGGCGGGGGGTTTGTTCGTCTGGCGGGGATCACCTTTTGTTTTCTGGGCTATCATCTGCTCTTTCACGGGTATTTGGATTGGTGGATCCCGGGGCTTCCGGCCTGGTTTCACCGGCATCTGCTGCTGGTGTGCGCCGCCGGGTCTTCCCTGTTTATGCTGCTGTTCACGCAGAAGTACTTCACGGATAAAGACGTCGGCAGGGTCAGCCGGTGGCTTTTGACCCGCAGCCCGCTGGTCTGTCTGCTCCTGGTTGTCATCCTTTCGGCGGTTCCGTTTCAGGCTGCGGCGCATTTGACTCTGCTGCTGGTCCTTTGGGCCTACGGTTTCGGACTGCTCCTGTCGGGCCGGATGTTGTATCGGTATCGGACGTTGGGTGATCTTTGTTTCACGCTGGCCTGGTTTTTAACTGCTTTGACGATCGTCGCGTTCGCGCTGCAGATCCATTTTCCGGTCTCGGGTCCGCTGCATCCGCTGAACATCACCCGCATGCTGATTCCGATGATGTATTTGTTTTTTCTCGCGGCAAACCTGCGGCGGCAACGGAACCTCCTCGACGAAAAAGAACAGCTGCTGAAAGCGAGGCAGGCGGGCACCCGGGCGCACCTGGACGCATTGCGGTATCAGCTGAATCCTCATTTTCTGTTCAATGCGCTGAATTCGATTGAAGCGCTGGCCCTGGAGGATCCGGGAAAGATTCCGCTGTTGGTGAGGAGGCTGGCCACGGTGCTGCGTCTGCGGCTGAAGCCTTCAAAGGGCGGGTTGAACTCGTTGAAGGAGGAGTTGCACATGGTGCGGGCCTATCTGGACATTGAGAAAATACGCTTTGAAGAGCGTCTGGAGATTGAATGGAGACTTTCCGCGGAAAACCATGAGGTTCCGGTGCCGGAAATGATTTTGCAGCCGATGATCGAGAACGCGGTCAAATACGGCATGATGATGAATGAGGAGATGAAAATCCGAATTGTGACGGCGGAGAGGGACGGGACGCTGTGTTTGCAGGTGTGGAACAAGGGGCGCCTGATCCGGAATCCCGCAGCCAATGAATCCGGGAACGGAATTGGCCTGAACAATTTACAGACCCGATTAAGGTTTCATTATGGGGAAAAGGCTGGTTTTATGTTGCGGGAAGGAAGCGGCTGGGTGATCGCCGAAGTCGAAATTCCTCTTTCTCTTAAACCCAATGAAAGCACTGCGGACTTTAATTATTGATGATGAGCGTTTGGCACGCCGCGCCTGCCGACACCTTCTGGAGACCTGTGACACGGTGGAGGTGGTGGGAGAGGCCTCCAGTCTCTCGGAGGCCAAAAGGCTGATTGACGCGCTTCGGCCCGATTTGATCCTTCTGGATATCGAAATGCCGGGCGGCAGGGGGATTGATTTGCTGGACAAGACGGCCCACAGGCCCCGGGTGATTCTGGTCACAGCCTACGAGGCGTATGCGCTCGAGGCCTTTGATCTGGATGTGGTGGATTATGTGCTGAAACCGATTGATCCCGACCGTCTCAGACGGGCCCTGGCGCGGGTGGCGTCCCGCGCCGGGCTCCATCGGAATGATGAAAAGGTCTCCCCCGACGGCGTGCCGGCGGAATCCGATGAACCCTGGTTGTCTCAGATTGGTTCTGGAAACACCTTTGTGGACTGTGAACAGGTTCTGGCGGTGTTCGCGGACGGAAATTACACTCATGTCCTGTTTAAAAATCAGAAAGAGGAGTTTGTCCGGCAAAGCATGCGCCAATGGGAGGAGCAGTTGAACGAGGCGCACTTTCTTCGGTTGAACCGGAAAATGATCATTAATGTCCGCGAGATCAGCACCGTGAAGCTGGGCGCGCATGGGGCGCAGTTCACCTTGAACGGGTGTAAAACCCGCTTTTCCGTGGGAAGAAGCGGGGCTGTGAACTTGAAAAGGGTGCTGGAAAAAAGCGCGGTATAACCCGCGCGGGGGTTTAATTTTTTGCATGGTTTCTGCTCTTTTGGTTTGTTCGTCACAAAATCGGGCTGTTTCGTCACTATTCCGTGGACCCTGTTTTCCATTTCATTCTACTATGAAGCCACATTCGTGAAGAACGCTGTTCCTGACGGATGAATTTCTATGAAAACCCCGGAACAACATCATGCATTTGATTTGGAGGCGCTTGAGCCCCGAATCATGTTAAGTGCCGAAGGAGCGGAACTCCTCGGCACTGGCGCGGCTGTTGTGGTGGAGACCATGACGCATGACGGTGGCGGGGATGAGGTTTCGGAGATGGAGGATGTCGGGGAGGATATTCTGTATGCAGCATCGTATGAGGCGCTTTTTTCGGAGACCTATCCGGAGATGCAGGCGATGTCCCCGACGGGGGGCGATGAGCTGTCCCTGCATGTCCCGCGGCAGGTGTATATGGGAACGCTTTTTCCCGGGGAGAGTCAAGAACCGGTGCTGTTAATGCCCGACGCAGTTCTTCTCGGGCAGGAGATCAGTCAGTTGACGGTTTCTTTGGAGTACGGGGCGAATCCTTCCGACGGCCATGATCAATTGAGCCTTGGCGGGCAGATTTCGGGAACGGATGCCGAATCCGGTATCAGTTGGGCCTATCACGCGGGCACCCTGACGTTGAGCGGCGCGGCGGAGGCCTCCGCGTATGAGGCGCTGTTGCGGACTGTGGAGTATGTTCATCAGCAGCCCGGCTCTGCGGAATTGGCGGCAAGGTCTGTTTTAGTGGAGGTGACCTATGAGGACAGCTCCACGCTTGAGGATGATTTTGATCTTTATCTGGCGCATCTGGATGCCGGTATTGAGGAGGTGTTCGAGAATCTCGACGCGCTCTTCAGCGAATTGTATGAGCATTTTTTCACCGATCTCGGCCTGATCCAGGCGCCGAACACGACCCTGGTCTCTTCGGCGATACGGGAAAACACCGATTTCATTCCCTATGTCAACAGCACCCTGCGCGATCTGGTGTTTCCGCAGCGGTTTGTCCCGGTGGACGGGGACGGCAATGAGGTGGCCGAGGAGGATGCGGAGGACTTCGAGCAGCGCAATAATTTCGGGATCACCCTTCAGCCCTGGGATGTGGGGCGTTTGTTCGATTTCGGGGATCTGTTTCTTTTCAATCCGGATACCGGGGACGGGGTTTCCTATGACACTCTGGCCGATTTGGGTTCCGCCTTGAGCGCGCACCTCACCCAGATTGTCCAGACGGTTCTTCAGGCGGACAGCTATGAGGTTTCGGTGGCGTTTTCGCCGACGGAGGATTTCGCCGGGTTTGTCATGGAGGTGAACATCTCGGCCACAAAGGATGTGGACACGTTTTCGCTGGAGCTGGGTCTTTTAGAGGATGATCTGGGGATCCGGCTGATCGACGATCTGGCCTTCGGCGCCGGGGGCGGGGTGGAACTGAATTATCGTCTGACCGTGGATCTGAGTGATCACGATTTCGACGGTTCGAGCATCGCCGACGGCAAAACACAACTGGTGTTTGATGATCTGCGGGGGACCGCCGGGTTTCAATTCGCGGATGAAACCGCCGCGGTTGAAGTGGGGCTTTTGCGCGGAACCGCTGTGGACATGAGCGGCCGTCTGTTCGCGTCGCTGCCGATGCAGTTCCAGGGCGGCATTCAGTCCCGGACGATTGGCGGCTGGCAGAAGAGTCATTTCGGAAATTTCGTGAACGACGGCGGCGAGATCCAGCTGGACATCCCGCTGCAGGCGGAACTGTTTGGTCATACGGTGACCGAACCCGGCACCAAACTTTCGGTGTTTGTGGAGGATATTTTCGCCAACACGCCTCCGGTGTACACGGCGGCGGGCTATGAGCGCCTGCAGGCCTTCGCGCTTTTGGAGCCGGAGGATGTGATTCAGGCGATTTTGGACGCCGAGGATTTGTTCTCGCTGCTGCAACGGGGCGGGGAGGAGCTTTTCGGCATTCCGCTGCCCTTTTTGGAAAATCTCACGCTGGGCGAGGTGTTCAATTGGGCGCTGCTGTTTTCCAATGAGGTGGGGAACCACATTGATGTGAACGAAATCCTGTTGATTACCCCCGGAAGCGACGCGATGGCGGATATCCGGACGGATCCGGGCTTCACAGCGGAATGGCTTTTTCCCTCATTGTTTCCGGAGGTCAGCACCGACGCGCTGCTGCGGAATGAAATGAAGTTGGCGTTTATTGTGAACGGGGATCTGGCCACCTACACGGAGATTGTGGTTCCGGCGAGCAGCGCCCGGAGCACGCTGGATGATCTGGTCGCGGAGCTGAACGGGATCTTTAACGGGCTGGGGGGGCTGTTCGGGATCGCGGGCGGTGGAATCCGGGCCCTGAACGTTTCGGAATCGCTCGCGTTCTTCGCGCCGGCGGCGAAAGGGATCGAGTCCCTGCATTTGGTGCCGCATCCGGATGCGCCCGGGGATCTGGAGAAATTCGCGCTGATGAATGAGGCACCTGCGTTCATGGAACAGGCGCAGGGAGGGGCCTGGACCTCAACCTTCACCCTGGATCCGTCGAATCCGCTGGTGGCGGACGCGGCGATCGCGGTCACGTTGAACGGACAGACGGAAGTCATCGCCCTCAGCCGGATCGCGGGGGAAAACGCCAACGCGATGCTGGTGCGTCTGGCGACGGCGATTCAGGCCGCGTTCGGCGCGGACAAGATCGCGCTGTTTGCGGTGCAGAAAAATTTGTCCGGGGAGCCGGAAGCGGTGACTCATCCGACCGGGCCGTTCCGGATCCGCCTGCAGGCGGTCAATCCCGATGACACCCTCGTGTTGAATCTTGTCAATGCCGCCGCTGCGGCGGGGGGGACCGCCCTGGGCTTTTTTGTCGGGGACAATGCGTCAACTCCCCGGCCGTCCGAGTTGAGAACCTTTCAGGATTTTGTGAACCCGGCCATCCTGAACCGCGTGCCGGATCTGTTCAAATACGATCCGGCCACAAACACGGTGTCTCTTGGATACTTCGAAGCACCCCGGCCCGGAATGAGTCTCCCCGCAGAGTTGGACCTCAATTTCTCTTTTGCCTCCGTCAGCCAGATCAACACATCGGGGAACCTCAGTCTCACGGTGGATTCGCAGCTCGGGTTCGGGTTTGTGATTGATTTTGTGCTGACCCCCAACGCTCCGATTACCTTCGACAGCGGTGAATTCAGCGGCGGAGACAGTTTCGTGCTGTCGGACGACGCGGTCTTCACGGTGAATTTTGTCCTCGGCAACGAGTACGATGTGGTGGTCAGCCAATCCGACACGGCGGGGAACACCTCGCTCCAGGATTTGGCCGGGGACATCAACACCGCGCTCCGCGCCGCAGTGAACACGGCCACCGGCATCACGTCGGACCTGACCGAGACCACCTTTGTGGCCCGGGTCCATCTGAATGCGCTGCAGTTGACCAATGCCGTCCGGCTGACGGCGTTCAACGATCCGTTCAGCCTGTCGAACACCAACGGTGTGCTCGACGCGGACGCGCTGATCGGTTTTGAAGTCCAGGGCCGGAATTATCTGGTTTCGCTTCTGGCATCGGACACCGCCGGCTTCACGACCTTCGGGCAGCTGATCGAGTATTTCAACAGTCAGCTTGCCAACGCCTTTCTGGATACGGACGGGAACGGAGAGATCAGTACCGGGGATGTGGTGGTGAGTCTGACCGACAGTGTGTTCGCCAGCACCTACACGAATTCGGACGAGGCGTTCCACATTTTCACCACGGGCCCCCCACAGCCGCATTGGACCTTTACCGCGAACCTTTTTGCCGAGGACGGCGGGGTTTTTCAAACAGAACTGAAATTCGACGGTGCGCCGCAGGGCGGTCAAATCCGGCTCACCTCCACCGTGGAGGGTGTAGAAACCCGTATTCGCGGATTTGACGGCATCGATTTGGATGCGGAAGCGGATCTGGTGTTCGGAGATCTGGAATACACCCTTCCCGTCGACGTGGAAGGCACCTTCCGGCTGGGCTTCAATGAACTGAGTTTCGGAGCCCTGGCGGCCTCAGGTGCGTTCACCGCCTCGGTCCGGGCCCGCAACGCCGGCGGCTTCACCACGGATGAACTGCTGTCCGACGCCGTGGAGACGCTGGACATCTTCATTGAAGGGTATCCGGCTGATTTCAAGCTTTCGCTGGTGGACCTGAGTTCGGCGGTGTCGACGATTCATTCGTCGGCCAGTATTGAATTCTCGGTGGCGGATTTCCAGGCGCTGCGGGTGGAGAGCTTCCAGGATTTCGCCTTGCCGATACCGCTGTTCAATCTTGAGACGGTAAACGGTGAGCCCACGGGGGTTCTCACGGAAGACACCACCGTCGTCTTCTATTATGAAGGAGACAAATACAGTGTCACCCTGACGGCGGCGGAAACCACGGGCAACACGTCCTATGCGGAACTGATCACCCAATTTAATGGCGCGTTGACGGAAGCGGACGTCAACGACATTGCCGCGGCCACCTTCGATATTTCCGAGGCCTTCCGTTTCCGGGCTCAGGGCGGTCTGTTACAGACTCAGGTTTTGCGGTTGGTATCCAACCCCGACTATATGACGGTGGAGGTGCTTCCGGATTTGGGCGCATATGGCGCGATCGGAGCACAAACCGGATTTTCCACTCAGGCGGTGGTGGACGCGCTTCTGTTGGCGCTGAATTCTTTTGAAGCGGTGTTTTCCGATCCGGCGGGCGTATTTTCCCAGGCGCTTCCGATCATCAACACCCCGATGAATC
Organism: Verrucomicrobiota bacterium; assembly: GCA_020831625.1. Lineage (GTDB taxonomy): Bacteria > Verrucomicrobiota > Kiritimatiellia > SS1-B-03-39 > UBA6053 > PXAS01. The sequence continues at coordinate 19,864 of JAFIGD010000051.1, forward strand.
AGCTTTGGCAACTTCCCGGCGATTTCGCGGCGCGGGTCATGAACCTGCAGAACAATCCGGCATCTTCCGCCGCCACCCTGCCGAACCGGATCGCGGAGGCTTTCGGCCTGAGCGTCAATGAGGTCCAGGTTATCTGGGATGAACTGAATCAGGCCTACCGGATCGAATTCGCTTTCCTCACCGGCACCGCCGTGCAAAGGCCTGTGGATATCAACCCCGCCTTTTTCGCGCAATTCGTTCCCGGTTCCGGCGACGGACTGGACCGTCTGATTGACGGCGCAAACCGTTCCCCGGCCACGTTCCAGGGAATCGTCACCTTTAATATTGCCATCGGGATTGATCTGAGCGATCCCGCCGCGCCCCGGTATTTCCTGTATGAGCACGACGGCGGAGAGGAACTTGAACCGGAGAACGGAACCTCGATCTCCGTGGACTTCAACATTTTCGCGGACGGCATAGATTTCACCTCCAGCAAAAAAGCACTGGGACTCTTTATCCGGGACGGGATCGCGATCCTGGGTGGCGCGGCGCAGCAGGTCAATGGAGAGACGGTGTTCATCCAGCGGGAAAACCGGAACCGGACCCCCTATCTTCTGCACGGGCTGGTGAATGATTTCGCCAATATCACCCTGCGGCTGGGGAATGCCCAGGACGCCGGATCGGATGGAAAATTCTATCTTGGCGGCACTGCGGAGGGTTCGGAGCGCGATTTAACGCCGGGGGACTTCACCCACACCGCCACCGGATCCGTACAGGTTATCCTGCCCATCTACACGCCGACGGAAATGCTGAATCCGTTCAGCAACCGGCAGGTGTCGGGGATCACGCTGGTGAATCCAACAACGATGACCGCGCAGACCAACGCCACGGGCACGGTTGGCGGCAATGTGTTTGAACTGCGGATCCATGATTTCGGCCAATATATCGAGGACGCGCAGGCGTGGCCGACGTTGACCGGATCGGAGAAAGGCGCGGTGCAGGCGGCCGGCAATGTGGAGCTTTATGTGCCCGATCCGGTGGCGGATGCCGGGATTGAAACCCCGACGTTGTTGGATTTGCTCCGCGATCCGGCACTGATTCTGGACGGGATTGATTTCTTCTTCGGGGTGATTCAGGCCGGACTCTCCGCGATCGGCAGTATACCCATTCCCATCGTCGGGGACGCCTTCCAGGGAGCCGCAAACACCGTGTTCGCCTTCCGGGACGGCTGGCTCCGGGACATGCGGAACCGTCTGCGTGGCGCGGGAGAGGCTTTTGGTCAACTCGTGAAAGACTCGATTTTCGAGTTGCTGGGACCGGGCGGCGCGGGAATTCTTCTGCAACGAAACGGGATTTCCGGTCTGGACGGCCAAGTTCAGGCGGAAAATCCGGACGACATTCTTTTTGACTGGCTGGATAAACACGGCAATTCCCTCACCGACATGGGCGGATTCGGCGCGCACGGCCTGGAATTCCAAATCCGGCTGGGACAGCTCCTGTTTGACACCGGCTTCTCCTCCGACCTGAATTTTGACGCCCTCGCGCCGGTGATCAACCTGGGAATGGACGGCGGGTTCGGCTTCGCGGTCGGCTGGGATTTGCAGATTGGTTTCGGGTTTAATGTGGATGACGGATTCTATATTCGGGTGGACGGGGACCGGAATGAGCTGGAGGTCCGCGTGGAAGGCACGCTGCGCGGCGCGCAGGATCACTTTGAGGTGCGCGCTGTGAACGATCCGGATCTGCCCAATTTCCCGAACGGGGTTTTCGGAACCGGGTACGCGATTTGGAACCGCCGCGATCAGGAATGGGTGCTTGGTCCGGCGAAGGGCGACGGCTCCCGCGATCCGATCCACGTGATCAATGTCAATAAGCAGGGGCAAATCGTGGACCCCTCGGAATGGCAGTCGAATCTAATTTTCGGCAGCGATCTGTTGGGCGGCTCCTCCTGCGGCTGTTCCGGCGGATTGATTGATTTGGATGAACCGGAGCTGTTCTGGGTGGTGGCCGCCTTTGATGATGACGCCGGGGAATGGGTGCCGGCGTATTTGGATACTCTGGGTCAATTCCGCGCCCAGGAAAACGGGAGTTTTGATCCCGGCCAGATGATTCTGTATGACCGCGCACAGCCGTTCAGTGCCTTCGGATCGCTTTTCTTCCTGAATCTGGAGGCGAACGATCAGATCCGCATCGGGCTGGATCCGCCCGGTGACGCGGACTACGCGTTCGGAATCGACAAAGATCAGAAATCCCCCAATGACCGCAACGACGCGTCCAACGGCGTGCGGCGGAACAATCATCTGCCCAGCCGCGCCCGGGCCAGCATCGGGATCAACCTTTGGGATCCATCCTCGCAGTCGAGCAAAAATAATATTCAAGCCTCCACAGCGGTGAACACAAACTGGGTCGGGGTGGATTGGAACGGCGAGATTATCACTGAGCTGGGGCTGCCCTTCACCGGCAAAAGTGAAAACGGGTTCCCGGTGGTCAGTTTCAACAATGTGTTTGACACCGACAACGGGGATCTTTGGTTCATCGTACATCTGTTGGATAAAGACAACGCGAATGACATCCGTGATTACTTCAACAAACAACTTGAAGCGAAGGGATGGACGCTGGAGGTGGAGCGCCGCCCGGGCTTCAGCAGCAGCGGGATCGCTTATGAGCGGATTTCGATTGTGGACGGGGTCTGGTCCTATCTGGACAGCGATGACGAATGGCAGCCGGTGTTTGAAGAGGACTGGACCTTTTTCATCCGCGTTCCGGATGAATTCGGCGGGAGCACGTACGACTTGATCCGGGTGAAATACATCCAACTCGGCGATGACTATTACGATATCCTTGAAAACGGCACCGGCTGGTACATTGTCGATCCGGACTACAGCGGTGTCGCGGCAGGGGCGCAATTTGACACCGTCAATGGCCTGCTGAATCCCATTTTCCTGTTCGACGAGATCGAGGACGATTGGCTGGTGCCGCTGTTTATGCTGTTGTCCACCGATTACAGCCTGAACACGCTGGTCAGCGAAGGGAATATCAAAACCGACACGTTCCCGGGCCAGGGCGGAACCATGCCGCAGGGCGTGGGCAGCGATTTCACCAATCTGGTGCGCTGGGGATACTGGTTGCCGGTGCTTTCTCATAAATTCGACGCCAGTGAAAACATGATCACCTGGGAAGAGCTTCGCGGGAATGACTCCGCCAAGATCATCCAACTGGTGCTCCGCGCGGATATCATTGTGAATCTGTCTCTGGAGCTTTCGGTCAGTGACAACGCCGCCTTCCCGAAAATCAGAGCCGATTTGAATCTGGACTGGGGCATTGACGTCAATTTCCGTGACGAAAATCCCTTCGGCGAGGTCAACTGGTATCCACATGTGGGCATGAACAACATCCGGCTGGATATGGGGTCATTCCTGACCCAGTATCTGCGGCCGGTGCTGGAACAGATCGACGAGGGTCTTTCACCGATCCGTCCGGTGATCGAGGTGCTGACCGAACCGATTCCGGTGATCTCCGACATTGCCGGGCGCGACATCAGTCTTTCGAACCTGCTGTATCAGTTCGGAGGTCCCAAAGGCCAGGCCATTGCCACCTTTATTGACGTGGTGCGTCTGGTGAGTGATTTAAGCGCGATGGTCGCCGCGCTTCCCGACGACATGAATGTGTATCTGCCTATCGGCAATTTCTGGATTCCCTCCGGCAAAAACGGTTTGGAGGATGGGATCTTCTATGACAACAACGAGCTGACACCGCCCTCGTTCTCCCAGCAGAATCAGGCGTTGACCGGTGACAATGTGGAGGCTGCGGCCGGGGCGTTCGGCCTGTTGAACGATGCCAACAAAGCGAACCAGCCCAACAACGGCATCACCAACAACAATAAAAAAGGCGGGTTCGCCTTCCCGATTTTCAGTGATCCGACGCAAGTATTCAGTCTGCTGATGGGTGGCGACGCGGTGTTGATCACGTACAGTCTTCCGCAAATTGACTTCAGTTTCAACAAGCGGATTCCGCTGATCAAGTTGGGACCCTTCCAGGCCGGGATGCGCTTCGGCTTCGAAATCACCGCGCAACTGCACTTCGGGTTCGACACCTACGGCGTTCGCAAAGCGATGGACACCGGCAATCCGCTCTGGGCGATCGACGGGCTGTATATCAGCGACCGTCAGAATGCGGACGGCACCGGGCGCGACATTCCGGAAGTGACGTTGCGGGCGACCATCGCCCTGTATGGCGGCATTGATGTGTACCTGGCCCGCGGCGGCATCGAGGGCGGATTCACCGTGGGCATTGATATTGACCTCAACGACCCCAACGACGACGGAAAAGTGCGCCCCTCCGAGTTGCTGGCCGTGGTGGAATGGACCGGAAATCCCCTGGACTGGTTTAACATCCGCATATACGGCGAGGTGTACGCCCGCTATTATTACAAGGTGATGATTCCGGTTCCGTACTTTTTTGGCATCAGGCGGGTCACACTCTATGAAGGCGGCAAAACGTTCGCCCATTTGACACTCTTTGATATTCAGTGGGAAGGCAGCAAAGGCCCGCCGATCCTGGGAGAGAAGATCAATTTTGTGACGCCCAAAGGCGATCTGGTTGAAAACGCGCTGCTCATCAACATGGGGCCCAATTCCGCAAACCGGATCACCAATGACGATCCCTGGTACAGCCGGAGTGATTCCGCGATCATCGATGGCAACGAAAAATTTGTCATCACCAACTCCGGCTCCTCGGTTACGGTCACCCTGTATAACCGGACCGGAACCTCGGTCGTGCACAGCATGACGTTCCACAATGTCTCCATGGTGGTCGCTTACGCCGGAGAGGGCAATGACATTATCGACGCCACCGGGCTGAACGGGATGCCGGTTTATTTTGAAGGCTCGGACGGCAACAACCAGTTCACAGTCGGGTCGACGCATGAGACGAACGCCTCCTGGCTGATCGGCGGCGCCGGAAATGACACGCTGAATGTGATCAACGGCGGATACACCTACTTCAACGGCGTATCCGGAAGCAATGCCATTTCGCTGGGTCAGGGAAGCAGCACCGTCAATGTGGTGCAGACCGGCCGGGATGAAGATGATGTCACTAGCGGAGGAAACGGAGCGGTGAACACCGTGAACGTCACCAACTCGTTCGGAAATATCAACCTATCCGGCATGGCGCACAACAGTCAGGCAACCACGCTCGATTTCAGCCGCACCTTCTTCCCGCTCAGCGGTGAAATGAGCGGTGCAAACAGCTTCATCGAGGCCGGCGGGCGGAGCCGGATGATGTTCCACCTCGCCGCGATCACGGAAATCAAAGGCGGACAGAACCGCGATACCTTTACCTTCAGCCATCCGCAAACTCACCAGAACGGCCTGATGCTACGCGGAGGACTCGGGAATGATGTCTTCACCTTTGTGTTGGGGGACTTCAGCCAATTCACGGCCGCGGGCATCACCATTGACAATGATATCCTGCCGGCTTCTGAAGCCATCCTGGGCACGGTCGTACTGGACGACTGCGACGGGATCTTTGAAATCGGGCTGGCCTCATACACGGTCGGCAATCAGACATTCTTCCATTCCGGCACCGGATATCTGGTCGCGCCGGAGGTGCGGATCGTGGATCCAACCGGCACCGGAGCCCGGGCGATCGCCGGACTCAACACCGACGGCACGATCTCCGGCATCGTGGTCACAAACCGCGGCAGCGGATACACAAATCCGACCATCGAACTCGTCAACCGCACCAGCTTTAACGACACCGTCCGGTTTATTCTGGAGGACACAAGCGACTACAGTCAGGACATGACGCTGGAGCGAACCGGCGGGCAACAGGTTCTGACGTATGAAAACCGCGAGATCCGGATGGCGGATTCCGTGGAAAACATCACCATTGAAGCGCCGGGTGCCACGGTTGCGGCCGGGCAAGGCGGCGTGAGGCTCGAGGGGCGTTTCCAGCTCCGGGCCGAGCGCTTCATTCACACCGGGCCGATCACCGCCGACACGGTGATGATTGTGACCGATCAGGGATTCGCGGTGGATCATCCGATCGCGGCGATGAATCACGGCAATATTTCGCTGGAAGTCCTCGGCCGCGGCGAGCGGGCGCTGGCCACACCGGTGATCAGCGGCAGTCAGGTCAGCGGGTACACGCTGGACTTCGGCGGCAGTCATTACAACTTCACGCCTCAGGTGGTGGTGCGCGGCGGCAGCTCCGGGGCCGGTTCTGGCGCGTTCGCGGAAGGCGTCGTCAACAGCAACGGTGAAGTCACCGGCTTCACCGTCCTGAAACAGGGCTATGGCTATTCCTCGATTCCGGTGCCGGACGCGTACGTGACCTCGCCGAGTTCCATTTATTTGAACGCCAGTCTCAGCAGCTCCGCGCTGGGATCCCCGGCGGGTTACGGGGACGGCCGCGGCACGATCACACTCCGCACGCTGGAGGGCAGTGTGCTGACCAGTGCCGATGTGAATTTCCCGTCCACCTCGCAGATCACCTGGGAAAACGGGGATTTCCGTTTCCTGGGTGACCAGACGCTGGATGACATTCACACCGGCGGGTCCGGCGCCGAGGCGGTGGCGGTGCTGGATGATGACGGGCGCGTGATCGGGTTCAATATTCTCCAGGGCGGCAGCGGCTACACCTCCGACTATGCGCCCACGGTCCGGATTCAGGGCGCGGCGGAGGCGACGGCGATTGTCGAAAACGGTCAGGTGGTCGGTTTCAACATCACCAACCCCGGCAACGGATACGCGGTGCCGCCGCTGGTGACCCTTGCCGCCAACGGCCTGTCCAAAGTCGCGGATGCGGGACAAACCAAACAGATCAAAGCCGCGAACGGATTTCTGGTCATCGACACGGATTCGGGAATCGGAACGATTCACCGTCCGGTGCAGACCGACGTGCGGGTGTTTGTCGGCCGCGGTGCGCTGGAGGGCGACAGCAATCTGTATATCCTCGAAAACAACGGATTTGATATCGGATCGGTGGACGGCATCAACGGGGTGACCACGGAATCCTCGGACATTCATTTGGTGAGTTTCAGCGGGGACATCAATCTGGGCATGCCGGTGCAGCGGACCAACTCGTCCGGAGATCTGCTGTGGCAGGATCCGGACAAGACGATTCCGATTTATGAGACGTATCAGGAGGCGACCGTGATCGGCGGACGGGAATTCCTGCCCGGGGATCTGGTGTATGTCGGCGGGAACCTGAACGCCAAGTCCGGGAACATTGTGCTGGTGGCCGACAACTTCAATGTGAACGCGGTCGTTTCCTCCACAGGAGCCATTCTGCTCAGTCTGCGGCCCGCGAATCCGACCGCGCCGCTCGGACTGGCCGGTTCCAGGGCGGTCGCGGAGGCGGTGCTGGATGCGGACGGGACCGTGATCGGGTTGAATCTGATCTGGCAGGGCCGCGGCTACACCGATGAACCGCTGGTGATCTTCAACGCGCCGGGCGACCGCGCCTTCGCGGTGGCCAGTGCGCTCAACGGATCGGTCTCCGGCATTGAGATCACCTACGGCGGAAGTTTTTATGACAGCGCGCCGGTTATTACCCTCTCCGCGCCCAACCTGGCCGGCGGCACGCAGGCCACCGCGCAGGCTGTTGTCAGCAACGGCCAGGTCATCGGCATCGAAATCCTGAACGCCGGCAGCGGTTACACCGCCGCGCCCCGCGTGAACATCGCGCTCCCCGGCGATCAGGCCACTGCCAGGGCCCAGGTGCAGAACGGACGGGTGGTCGGGTTCTTTGATCTCAGCGGCGGCTCCAACTACAGCTTTGTGCCCCGGGTCACCATCGAACAGCCCTTCACCTTCGGCTTGGATCAGTTCGAAATTGATTTCTTCCAGGCCGGATTCGACAACTTCGAAGTCGGCCGCAAAGACGGGCGCAACCGGGTGGTGACCGCCACGCAGCAGTTCCAGGAAACCACGATTCTGCGCGGGGACGCCCACTTCTTCGAGAACACCTTTGTGGACGGCGACCTGATTGTCTACGGGTCCGGCAACACCTCCTATTTTGACACCGGAACCACCGAGGCCGATTCGATCAGCTTCAACGACGCGCTGATCATCAATGCCGGGCAGACCCACACCTTCCGCGCCACCGCCGGCGGCATCCTTTTCCAACTGCCCGGCACCCTGAACGGTACTCTGCCCAATTCCTCCCTCAACCCGGCGAATCAGGAGAATGTGATTCTGGACGCCACCGGCAATATCCAGATTGTCGGCGCCATCGGCAACAACGCCAAGATTCACAACCTTACGATTCTGAAGGGCGCGAACATCACCTTCAACGACACCATCACCCTGTCCGGTGATCTGATCATTGAACAAGGCGCCCAAATCACCTTTGAACGCGATGTGCGGATCGACGGCAATCTGATCATCGGCAGCGCCGACGATCTCACGCAAATCGGCAGCGTCACCTTCACCCCCGGCGCCCGTTTGGATGTGCAGGGGAATATCGAAATTTACAGCAACGGCGCGGTCAACTTCCGCAACGATGTCGGCCAGGTTTATGAACCGGATTCCGTGGTGCTGGTTTCCAATGGCCAGGTGAATTTTGAAGGCCGGTTAACCGCGGTGGACGTGGACATTGCCGCCGGATCAGGCGCGGACCTGTACTTCAATCAGCAGGTGATTGTTCAGAACATGACCGCCACCGCCGGAAACCTGATGCGTGTGGACAGCTCCATCCGCGTGGGCACCGGAGATTTATCGCTCACGGCCAACCGGATTGAACTGCGCGGCGGAGCCGGAAGTATCTTTAATCAGACCGGCACCGGGCTGATGTCCAGGGTGACCCTCAAGCCCTTCGATGTGAACCGCAACATGACGGTCGGAGAGCCTGCGCTCTTCTTTGGTCTGGAGGGGGACCGCCTCGACATTACCTACCGCGAAATCCGCGCGCTGGGCACGCAGTTTGCCGAAGTGATTTTCGGGGACATCGAGAACGGAACCGGAAAGGTCTTTGTTTCCGATTTGGGGATCACGAACAACAATCTTTTTGCGAGCCCGCCCTCCATTGTCAATCCCACGACCATTGTCGGGGGAGATGTTCAGGTGGGATATGCAAACCGTCCGGATTTCTTTGATCCCGGTGTTGAGGACTTCACTTTCAACTCTCAGGTCAACGTCAGCAACAGCGCCGGCTTTATCCGCTTCAAATCGCTGGTTCTTGATGTGCGCATCGACGCGGCGGTTAACACCGTCTTCCAGCGAAATGCCTGGGTCCGGATTGAGGCCGAGCGGAATATTATCATCAATAAAGCGGTCTACGCCAACGACCGGATTTCCCTGACCGGCGGTTACAACGGCGGCATCGGCAATGTGACCGTCAACTCCGCCGGACCCGACACCGGCACGCTCTGGACCACCAGCACCACCACGGCGAACCGGCGGATTGAAGTCTCCGCCGGCGTGGACAACGGCAATATTCTCTTCAACGATGATGTCGGCGGCGTCACGCTTTGGGCTGCCGGAGCCGACAGTGAAATTCTCCTGCGCGCCTCCTCCGGAACGGTTACCCAGAACAACGGCTTGATTCGCGGGCATCTCCTCGCCGCCACCGCCCTCGGCAATATCCGCTTCGATCTGACCGAGGTCGTCCGGGTGGACGGGGGAACAATCAGCGGCGATACCTACGCGGATGGCAATCCGTTCACGATCAACGGAATCATTATTACCGGGGATCCCGATTTTATCGGCTCAGCCAATCTCCGCATGACCGAAACCGACAGTGTGATCCTGGTGAACGTCCAGACCAACGGCGGCGATATCTTCATCGACAATCTGGTCGACAGTGCCGGCAACCTCGCACTCGGCACCCTGGGGGCTGTCCGCGGTGAAATCAGGCTCGTCGCTGACGGGGCGATCACCGATTTCCTTGCCGGTGACGAAATCATCAATCTGACCACCACCGGGATTGCGAACTTGACCGCAAAGACCGGGATCGGCGGGCCGGGTGATGAAGATATCGACACGAATATCGGCAGCCTGACCGCGCAGACCACCGTCTCCGGCGGCATCCATATCGACGAACGGGATGGCCTCCTGATTGTCGGCCCGGTCACCACCGCAGGCAACGGTCCTATTATTTTGTCGGTCCGGGAGGGCAACCTGAACGTCGCCAACAATGTCGCCGCCAATGGTTCGGGCAACATCCTGTTGGAGGTCCTCCAGGGCGCCGCCAACATCGGATCTTCGGTCAGTTCGACCGAAGGCCATATCAGCATTACCGCGGAGGAATCCATTAACCTTCTGCCCAATGGCTCGGTCAGCACCGGCGAACCGGGCACGGTCTTTATCCATTCCGCTGCCGGCAGGATCGTGATGAGCCAATTGACCTCGGTTACCGCCACCGGTTCCTCCGTTTACCTAACCACAACCGGTCTAACCGAGGGGGATATTATCCTCGCGGCCATCACTGCCGCCCGGGTCTCGGTTGTCTCCGCTAATTTCTCCATCTTTACCGCACTGGTCTCCTCCGCCAATGTCACCGCAACCGATCTGCGTCTGGAAGCCGCCCGGGCGATCGGAACCGGCACCACCCCGATCTACACCGCAACCACCCGTCTGGCCGCTTACGCCGGAGGAGCAAACCCGTCCTTTACCGGAATCTTTCTCCAACAAACCGGTGAGGTAACCGTCAGCCAAATTGCCCCCGTCGAGGTGCAGATCGTCGACAGCGATAACCTGATGACCTCCGGCGGTGATGCCGGGGCTTTGGCAGACGTGCGCACCGGCAACCACGGATCGATCGTTCTGGTGGCGACCGGTTCCGTCACCCTCAATGACGGCAATTTCAACGGCGCTTCGGTGGTTGCGGATCAATCCGGCAACATTATCATCCGCGCCGTTGGTGAAACCGCCGATCTCACGGTGAACGGCGCGGTTCTCTCGGAAACGGGCCATATCACGCTCCGGGCCGAGCGTGACATTGTTCAGAACGACGACATTACCACCGGCACTCCGGGCACGGTGTTGATCCTCGCCGAATCGGGAAGCTTCACCATGGACCGCGAGGTTGTCACCACCGCGACCGATTCTTCGGTACTGGTTCGCTCTGAAGGGACTTCAACCCTCGGCCTTCTGGTTGGAAGCAGTGTTTCAGTCCGCTCTTTTGAAGGCTCCATCTTCAGCGCCGCAGACTCTGCGATGAATGTCACCGCGACCAATTTGCGTCTCGAAGCGAAGAATGCCATCGGGACCGAGGCCTCGCCACTTTTGACCACCGTGGATCACCTGACGGCCCGCGCCGACAGTGCCTCGGCCGACGATAAAGGCCTTTATATCCTCAACGCGGCCAGCGTCACCGTTCGCGATGTCGAAGTCACCGTCCAGGAAGTTCTCACCAATGCCAACACCTCCGGCGTGACCGAAACCAGTCAGTCCGATCTGGTCACGGCAAACGAGGGTGACATTGTCCTGAGCACCGTTGATGGAACCATCACCCTGACCGATGCCAACGGCAGCGGGTCCGCCGTCACCGCGGCCGGCGGCGGAGACGTGATCCTGACCGCCAACGGCGCGGACCGGGATATCATCGCCGAAAACGACGCCGATATCCTTGGCGGGACCGGGGACATCACCCTGACCGCCAACCGGAATATTGTTCTGAACGCGGGCACAGTTGATGTGATCACCGCCGGAGACGCGGAGATTTTCCTGACCGCCGCCAACGGATTCATTTACATGACCGACGGGTCAACGATCGTTTCTGAGGATGGCGGCATCACCCTCTTCGCCTACACGGACATCGATGTCTCGCGGATCCAAAGCGATGCCGGTGATCTTTTCCTCCATGCCGACACCGGGGCGATTCGCGACAACACCGCCCTGGAGGATGCGAATTTGGTGACCGGCGGAACCGCGCACCTCAAGGCCGCCGCCGGCATCGGCTCCAATGCCGCCCCCGAACAGGATTTGAACACCCGGGTGGCCGGACTCACCGCGCTGAACACCACCTCCGGCGATATCATTCTTCAGGAGGAAACCGGATTCACGCTGACCGGCGATGACGACCTGACCGACGGCGGTGTGGTGAACAACGCCCCCGGCGGCGATATCCGCATCCTCACCCTGGCCAACCGGATTACCGTGGACGGCGAAGTGCGCACGTCCGCTGCAAATACCGGCACCGATTACGGTCACATCGCCCTGCGGGGAATCGCCGCAGGCACCGAACTGGTGGTCAACGCCGCCATCACCGCGACCAACGGACACATCACCCTGCGGGCTCATGACCGCATTGAAATTTACGCGCCGGTGGAAGCGACCGGCATTGGCACCCTCTTTGTTTATGCGCCGGATGGGCAGGGTGAGATTTTCATTGAAAATAACGGCGTGGACACCTTTGGAGCCCTCATCACCGCAAACCAGAACATCTTGCTTGAAGCCGGTTTGAACGTACAGGTCGCGGGGGTGGATGCCGGGACCGCCGCAGTGGAAATCGCGGTACTCAACGGGTCGATCCAAAGCGGCAGTGCCGATGACATCACCGCGATGTCTTTGCGCCTTCGCGCCTTCTCCGGGATTGGTGCCGTGGGGGATCCTTTACGCACGCACACAACCTTCCTGTCCGCCTACACGGTCAGCGGGCCCATCCAAATCTCCAATTCGGGTTCGGTCACCATTGATACCGTGGGGACCATCGGCATCACGGAAGTGTTATATACGGACGGGCTGCTGCCGCGGCTGGCTGGCACCCCCGGCAGCGATCAAAGCCTCAGCGATATCCGCACCGACAGTGATGGAGATATTCTCATCGTCTCCGAAACCGGTTCGGTCACCATCAACGACGGAGTGAACGCGGACGGGATCGGGATTCAATCCGCCGGCGGCAGCATTGTTGTCGAAGCCGCGACATTTGTTCTTCAAGCGGCGGACATACTCACAAACGGCTCCGGAACGATTTCGGTCGAAGCCAAGGGCGGGGATGTCACGATGGTGGACGGAACCATCAGCCAGACCGAATTCGGCATGATTTCTTATACCGCATCCGGCGACATTTTCCTCTCCCTTCTTGAAAGCACTGCAGGCGGCGACTTATATGTGGATGCCGGAGACAGGATTCGTGACAACACTTTTCTCGAAGAGCCAAATCTTCGCACCACGGGGCTCGCCACGCTCCTGGCGGTCAACGGCATCGGCGATGTCGGTGTCGATGACATCAATCTTCATGTGGGATCTGTCCGGGGGCTTAACAGTCTCAGTGGCCGGATCGTTCTTCGTGAAGTCAATACCCTTGAAATTACTCCGGGGGGGCTGATGACCCTGGGCGGAAACGGGGATATCATCGTGACCGTGGATGCCGGTCATTTAACCGTCAATGGACCGGTGACCGCTCACGGCTCCGGCAGCATTCTTCTGGAAACGCTGGGCGTTGATGCGGATATTCTCATCAACCAGAACATCACTTCCACCGAAGGGCACATCACCCTCCAGGCCGCCCGGAGTATTCTCATCGATGAGGGTGTCACCCTTTCGACCGAAACCTCAGGCACGATTTCCCTGGATGCCGTTCTCGGCTCTATCGCCATGGCCGCCACTGCCGCCGTGCTGGCGGTGGATTCCTCCGCCCGTCTTTCCGCCGGACAAAACATGGTCCTGGGTCAGGTAAACGCCGATGCCGTTTCCCTCATCGCCGGGGGCGACCTGACCCGCGCGGTCGGCAGCCCGGTCAATGTGCAGGCCGACCAGCTCCGCATTCACGTGCAGGGCGGGGTGGCCACATCCGCTGAAAAACTCCTCACGGATGTGAATCTGCTCAGCGCCCGCGCGGTGACCGGCGATCTCTTTATCCATAACCTCTCCGAACTGACGGTGGGAACCGTCACCGTTTCTGTGAGCGAATTCACGGACGCAGCCGGTTTCGTAACCGTCATTGATGCCGCCCAGTCCGGTCTGACCGCGGAAGCCGGCGATGTGGTGCTGGTTTCAGAGGATTCCGTCTCCCTCGGCCTGGTGGAGGGCGGTACCGTGACCCTCTTGGTGACCGGTGACGTGGTCCACCTGCCCGGCAGTGGCACCAACGTGATCGCGGACAGCCTCCGCGTCGTCGCCTCCGGGGACATCGGATCCGTAACCGAACCGCTGGAAATTGAAGTCGGCACCCTCGCCGCCACCGCCGAAAACATGTACATCCACGCGCTGGGCAATCTGCTGCTCGGAGTGGTGACCGACACCGAAGGCAGCGACAACGGGCTGATCGCCACAGGGGACATTGTCCTCAGCGTCACCGGTGATCTGTCCATGGGCCCGGCCAGCGGTATCCATGTGGACCTGAGCAGCGGCGGGGAAATCCTCAATGTCACCGGATCTCTGCTCAACATCACCGCAGAAGACCTCACGCTCACCGCCGAAGGCCACATCGGCACCCTTGCCGACCCGATTCGGATCGATGCCGGCACCGTCCGCGGTCAAAGCGCCACCGGCAGTATCTATCTGGATGCGGCGGGTGACCTGCTGGTGGACAGTCTCACCGCCGTCAATGACATCATCCTGAATGTTGAAGACAGCCTCGGCAGCGCGCCGGGTGCCGTAACCAACCTCACCGCCAACCGTGTCCGCATCGTTGCCGGAGCGGACATCGGTCCGCTGACTGCCGATATCAACATTCTTGCCGCGCGCAGCGACACCGTCTTGGCGCATCTCACCAATGCCGGTGCCCTCACCCTCGGCACGATCGAAGGTCTTCACGGTGTCACCGCCGAAACCGGCGTGACCCTCACGACGCTCTCCGGCCGCATTCTGGACGGAGGGGATCTGAACGACGACGTAATTTCCAATGGCCCGGTCACCCTGACCGGCGCCGGCGGCCTCGGCACCACCGGTGCGGGAGCCCTGGA
>JAFIGD010000098.1 GCA_020831625.1 Verrucomicrobiota bacterium
TTTTCCACCAAATTGGTCAATGGATTGAGAGTATTGGATACAGAAGATCACGAGCAGCCTCACAGAATTAACCTTAGACACAGCAGTTTAATGGCCAGGAATCTGGGCTTTGTGTTTTTCACCGGAAGCAACCTGGAAAATGACCGTTCGGTTGAAGGTTCTTTCACATTAATGGGCAGGCAATGGCCGACATCTGGCAGGATTAATCAGTTTGTTTCTGTAACCACCGGAGTTTGGCCAAATAGCTATGAAGAGTTTAAAGGATATAAATTAATCGCGGATTTTACAACCGGAGATGAGAAAATAGAATATAACGTGATACATGATTATTCGGACAATCCACCTGAAAATAATTTTACCACGGGTGATTTTCGGGGAAATTTACTGGGTGAGTGGAGAGAAACAAGTATCGAAGGTTCTATCACCACTTATTCGCAGATTGATGTTGAGAATGAGTGGCCGGAACCAAATGTATGGGGGTATTATATGTTTCACGAAGCCCACACAAAAGAAAATTCAATTTTTTTTCTGAACGGCTATTCCCCTTCGTTTACTCCCTGGGAAGATAATATTGCCTTTGTTACCCCGGGAAACAATACCGAAACACAAATATACCACTATGAAACGACAGAATCAAAGCGTTTTAGAATAGATGAAGGTCCGTTTCCTGATTCAAATATTTATGCCCCGGAAAATCAATTCTCACCAAACGCGAAACATTTTTTGCCAAGCACCTACCACCAGGTTTCCGGCATATTGCTGTTCAAACCCGAATTTCAACATATTGTGGATTTTCAGGATGCCGTATTCTTTACGCCTCCATCCGAGACCTTGGGTCAGCCGATGGCGGATTTGAGGCGTCAGATTGCATACATTGACTTAGGTCGAGGCATAAATGGTGTTGGACAAGGCTATGTAGGGTTCGGTCCTCTTACGAATAAAAATTTTATGAGAGGGATGGGCTCTCTAGGTTCTAGAAATAATTTTTATGGATTCGGTCGGATGATTGATCTTGATTTGATGAGCGAATCTGGCGACTTTGAGGTCTATTATGAAACAAATTTGAATGAGTTTCCCGGTACACTGCAGACAGCGATGAATAATGAGTATATATTAGCCTCACAATTTATAAACAACGGGACAGAGGTGCTCAACAACATGGCGCTTTGGTTCAATTCATTGTACGGGTATGCGTCCGGAAGTGGGCGCTTGCTCTACCCGAAGATTGAATGGTATGTGCATCCCCGGATTAAGCAGATCGTTGGAAAGGATGTCGTTGTCAATGTAGTGCCATTTGGTGAGGGAGCCGGCATTAGTGAAACGTCATATCGATTGGAAATCTACCACTCATCACAAAAAGGTTCTTTTTCAGGAGGGAAATATTCTGTTTCCGGACATCCTTTTAATGTGATTGAAGTCGTTGACGAAGGACCTTCTTTACAATCTCCACAGTTTACGCTGACCGGGTTAAACCATAAGATTACGGTGGAATACGATGCGGCCCTCGTGGGTTGGGATTTCGATCATGGCAGATATTATTGGTTTAGTCTGGAAAAACAAGAGGAGCTTACCAGATATTCATTCAAGAATTTCATAAAAATCACAACCGAAAACGTGTCGGGTCCATCGGTTCTCGTCGAGGAGTCTTTCGATGAGGATGCGTTGACTTATAGCCGCAAGGTGGACGGTGAAGTGGTTTCAGAGATTGTATACCCAAGCCGCAACAATTTCTATCAGACGAGATCAAGTCCGACAGACCCGATATTCACTCCGACGCTTGTGATGAATCCAGACGACAATGGTGGCCGCACTGTGACGTACAGTATGCAGCCGTTCTCTTATGTCACTTCGACAACCGGACCGCATGCGTTTTCGCAAACCTTTGACAGTTACGGGCGGGTGACCCAGCGCAATGAAACGCTTCAGGGGGACAATGTCCAGACGACGGTCACGACAAACGGCAATGTGGTCGAAACCGTGATGACCCGCGACGGCACGACGGTCGGAAAATCCTGGGTGGTGTACGAGGAGGGCATGCGGAAAGTCACCGAGGCGGTGGCCACGTCGTCTTCCGCGACTTCCCACGCTGATGCGGGCAACCTCACGACGGTCACCACCTTCTATGGCGGAAACGAGGGGGATCTGCCCTGGGCGGTGAAATCGATCCAATACCCGGACGGGCGTGTTTCGAACTTCACGTATCAGCATAACAGCGGCACAGGGGAGTTGACGACCACGGTCACCACCGGGCCTGTCGAGGAAACAACCGTGGTCAATCGGCGGGGACATCTGGTTTCATCTGTCTCGAAAGAAAACGGCGTTACGCTGTCAAGCGCGACCGCGAACACGCATGATTCCTGGGGGCGTCCAACCAAAATCACCTATCTGGACAACACCTTTGAGACCTTCACATATTATGATGACGCCCGCGGTTTGCTGAGTGCTTACACGGACCGGAATGGCGTCGAATCCACCTATATCTATGATATTCTGGGCCGTCTGCGCTCGGTGGAGAGTGATATCGATATGAATGTTGAATATGACGGCTTCACCACAACCGCCACACACACCGGCGGCTATTCGGTGAGCAGCACCACGAACGCTTTCGGAGAGATTCTGTCTTCGTCCAGCACCTTTGAGCCCGGCACGGTAACGACGGCGGACGGTTTCATATACACCACCACGAATCAACAGACCACCGGCACGGTGGTGGAGGCGCGGTATCCGGACGGAAGCTTGACCGCTCTTTCCGGCACCGGCGTGGAAGCGTTCACGATCGAATATGGGGTCATCAGTTCGCCGGTCCCGGCCCACGGCGGCAACCTGAGCTTTGTGAAACGCGGCATCGACGCATCGGGCGGCGACATGTACGAAACGACTTTTTATGATGCCGCAGGGCGTTTGGCTTTGATCGAACAGCCGTCCGCCTCCGGCAACGGCGTGGCCCGCACGGTGTATCATTACAACGACAAGGGCCAACAGGCAAAGGTGGTGGATGCCGACGGACACGAAACCGTATTCGGCTATCATCCGGTGACCGGCCGTCGTGAGACGGTGACCCGGGGCGGACGAACGCTGAGTTCGGCGGTCAGCTTCACCGGCGGAAACCAAGTGGTCACCACCTCGCTTGGAGGACAGGAGATTCGCAAGGTTGTCACAAACCCCGCCACGCACAGCCGCACCATAACCCCCTGGGGCAACAGTGCGCTGAACACCTCCGTCACGCCGGACATCGCCGGGCGGGCGGTCACCATCAGCGGACCCGGAGGCTCCGTGGTTCAGAGTTATTCAAATGACTGGGCGCTTGTCGGCTCGCTCACAAAAGACGCGGACGACCATCCTGTCGCCGATGCGACCCTGCTCCGGGACGCTTACAATCGCCTCACAAATATAAATGGAAGCCTCGGCGGCGCGCCGTTTTCCGCCACGCTTTCAGCCGACGGCCGCATCCAAAACACGGTCAAAAACGGGCACACCACGAATTTCAATTACACCAACAACCACCAAACCCTGACCGCAAACACGCAGGCGGGCACCGTTGTGGTCGAGACAAATCTAAAAGGTGAACTCACCGGATTCTCCCGTCCCGGAGCGCCGAGTCTGGCTTTCAACACGGAAATCGACAACAACGGCGTTACCCTTGAGCTTGAGACCCTGGACAATGGCGCGAAGACGACCTGGAATGCGAATAACGCCGGGGCAACGGAAAGCAAAGACTATGCCGCCGGGCCCGGACACACGGCCAGTGCCAC
>JAFIGD010000097.1 GCA_020831625.1 Verrucomicrobiota bacterium
CGAGTGACGAATGACGAGTGACGAATGACGAGTGACGAATGACGAGTGACGAATGCCGAATGACGAATGACGAGTGACGAATGCCGAATGACGAATGACGAATGCCGAATGCCGGAATTAAACCACGGATGAACACGGATGAACACTGATCATTGAGGCAGAAGTTTGTGGGGAAGGGAGGGGAATCACGGATCATGTGTTGATGGGTTTGATCGAATGCCTTCCTCTTAATCGTAATCTTAATCGTAATCTTAATCGTAATCCTAATCGATCCCGATTTTGTGGGGGAAACGGAGAGTCGCGCTCCTGTCCCCCTTGGCCCCGAAGACCCCGCGCGGCAAGCCGCGCCGACCCCAAAGCGGCAGCTTCGTTGTACTCGCTACGCGCACTCCAAAGCGGCTTCGCCGCGCCGACCCCAAAGCGGTAGCTTCGTTGCACTCGCTACACGCACTCCAAAGCGGCTTCGCCGCGCATATGCTCCGCATTCGTCACTCGTCACTCTCCCCACTCGTCACTCCCCCCACTCGTCACTCGTCACTCGTCACTCCCCCCACTCGTCACTCCCCCCACTCGTCACTCGTCATTCGTCACTCGTCATTCGTCACTCTCCTCACTTCCCAAACCGGTGTTCTTCGCCTTTGAGGATGCGCTGGATGTTGGTGCGGTGGCGCCAGACGGCGATGAGGGCGAGGGCGGTGAGGATGGCGAGGGTCCAGGGCTCGTCCGGATAGAAGATCCAGCCGCCGAGGGCGACGGCGAGGGCGGCGAGGATGGAGCTGAGCGAGACCATGCGCGAGAGCAGCATGGTGAGGATCCAGACCCCCAGCCCGCAGAGGAGGGCCCAGGGGGCGACGGCGGTGAGGACCCCGGCGCTGGTGGCGATACCCTTGCCGCCCTTGAACTTCAGCCACACCGGCCAGTTGTGCCCCGCGATCGCGGCCGCGCCGGCGATCAGGCCCGCGTTCGGGATCGGTTCCGACAGCAGCAGGGCGGGCAGGAGGGCCGCCGCGAGCAGGCCCTTGGTGAAGTCCAGGGCGAAGCAGAGTAGTCCCCAGGATTTGCCCACCACCCGGAAGACATTCGTCGCCCCGATGTTGCCGCTGCCCGCATTCCGTAGATCCACCCCCTTCAAAGACGAAATCAACAGCCCGAACGGTACAGAACCAAGCAGGTAGGCGGATAAAATTAACGTAAAAAAGTTCATATAGACATCCCCAGTGAAATTTTTATCAAAAAATAGATTGAACAATTGGTAAAGGCGTGCGTATGATGTCAGTAACAAGATTCTATAAATCTTTAAAGACCAAACAACCTCAAGGTAGTCACATGAAAAAATCACTGATCCCAATGCTGATGTTAGCCCTCTCCGGAGCTGCCGGGCTCAACGCCCATGCCGATGCCGTTACCTCTGTGAATGCTGTGGGGATGGTGAAGGTTGAAATTCAACCAGGAAATTTTGCATTTTTAACTTTGTCTTTAATTAATGGTGAGGAAGATCCGTTAGTTGCCGATTTGTTTAATGATCTACCTGCACAATCACAGGTATTTATTTGGAATAATCAAAATCAAACCTATATCGATGTATTTAAGCATCCTACACTTGGTTGGTTTCCTCAGAATGTTACTATACCAAGAGGTACAGGTTTTTTTGTTAAACCAGCAGGTACTGAAGTGACAGAGATTATTTTTTCGGGAGAAGTACCCGGTTCTGTAACTCATGAATTTACTGAAATTCCAATTAAGCCTGGCCTTAATGCCATTGGTTTCCCATATCCAGTTGAAATTACTGTTGAAGATAGTCTTTTAAGCGAAATTGCTGAAAACTCTGACCAAGTATTTATTTGGGATAACGAAACGAATTCATATAAAAATGTATTTAGACACCCTTCACTTGGCTGGTTTCCTCAAAATGTTACGATTCCTGTAGGGGCCGCAATATTTTTAAGGAGTAACCGTCTTAACGAAACTACTTATACAGCTCAAGCTCCTTACAGTTGGCCGAATAACTGAACTTAAGTCAAACTAAAAAAACATTGAAATAAATTATGAAAACCAAGCACGCATTGATTTTATTTTTCACTCTAATCTTAAACTTTGTTCTTCTCGCTGAGCAAGTAAATATTCAATGGATTAGTGTAATGGACCCAATAACTGATGACCAAAATAATAATGCATCGTCATCTTATTTTGCACAACTAATTTGGTCAGAATTTGACACTTCATTTTCCTCGTTTAACAACTTCGACCCTCTTTCTGTAGATTCAGGATTTAGAGTGTTGCATGATCAAGAGATTGGATCAGAAGGTTTCCTACTTGGTGATCCTTTTCCCGTAATATTTAATGATGAAGACTTGGTTCCTGGTTTTGTATACACACGAGTTTTTTCTACATCGAATCCTACTTTTGGAGATTTTTGGGGGCAAAGCTCTTCTTTTTCAACGGCATTAGTTGCTTTTGATAGTGAAAATCCGGCAGGTACCACCAACTTACATGATCCAGGTGCTATTGCTGTAAATATCCAAATCATCCCCGAGCCCGGCACCCTCGCGCTTATCGTGTTGGCCGCCGGCGGGATTGCGATGAAATTCCGTCGCCGCCGTTCCTGATTCGGCCGCGATGCCTGATTGAAGAAGCCCCGTTTCGACGGGGCTTTTTTTGAGTCCTGACGGACAGTTCGAGTTTTGAGTTCGAGTTCGAGTCCGGGGTTCTTCGAACCGTTCGAGTTGAGAGTTCGAGTTCGAGTTGGGAGTTTGAGTTTCGAGTGTCGGAAAAGGGAGGGGATGGTTTTCCGATGTTCGGAAAATGATGACGGTCGTTTTCCGATGTTCGGAAAAGAAGAATCCGTCTCTCGCAAAGCCGCAGAGAGCGCGAAGGCTGAGAGGCAAAGGGGGGAATTTAACCACTGATGACACTGATTTTCACTGATCTTTGGGGCAGGGGGCTGAGAGGCAGAGGGGAATTTAACCACGGATGAACACGGATGGACACGGATGTTGGAGGGGCTGAGAGGCAGAGGGGGAATTTAACCACGGATGAACACGGATAAACACGGATGTTGGGGGGCTGAGAGGCAGAGGGGAATTTAACCACGGATGACACTGATTTTCACTGATCTTTGGGGCAGGGGGCTGTGGGGCAGGGGGGATTAAGATTACGATTAAGATTAAGATTAAGATTGGGATTTGGGAGGGGATGGAGGGTTTTGGGGCAGGGGGCTGAGAGGCAGAGGGGGAATTTAACCACGGATGAACACGGATAAACACGGATGTTGGGGGGCTGAGAGGCAGAGGGGAATTTAACCACGGATGACACTGATTTTCACTGATCTTTGGGGCAGGGGGCTGTGGGGCAGGGGGGATTAAGATTACGATTAAGATTAAGATTAAGATTGGGATTTGGGAGGGGATGGAGGGTTTTGGGGCAGGGGGCGGTTTGAACAGAAGGGAAGGAAGAGAAGGAAGGCGTTTTGAAAGCGAACGTTGAACATTGAACGTCCAACTTCGAACGTTGAAGGGGGGGGGGAGGGATGTGGAGGGGCGGCTCCCCAGCCGCCCGTTGGGAGAAGGAAGGAGTTTTGAACGCGAACCCCAGACCTCAATTTGGAGAGTGTTTTCACAAAATCTTGTCGCAGATTCAAATGGCGTAACAGAGGCGCGTTCCTGAATGAACAGAGGTGCTTTACGGGCTTGCCCCGTGGAGCGCAAACATCTCATCGAACGAA
>JAFIGD010000011.1 GCA_020831625.1 Verrucomicrobiota bacterium
TCCGTTTGCGGGCTGGGAATCGGGTTCATCCGATGGAACGCGGGCTGAAAGTCCGCGCAAATCACGGCCGCACACAGGTGCCGGGAATCTGTGCGGACCTACAGCCCGCGCCCCTGTGTTTCTTCTCAAACCCAGCCCGGACGCAGGTTCCGCTTGCGCGGCTCCTGTGTCCGGACTGGGCTGGTATCGGCTCGGACCTTCGGCCCGAAACGGTTCAGAATCTGGTTGGTCCGTTCCCGGCAATCCGATTGATTATAATTTATCTGATAATATACTGAATCCAATCTTTAATATAGATTGGGTCAATCGAATATTCACGGCATAATTTTAAAATATAAATAAGGTCTTCGTGTCTGGCTTTGGGATCCGCTGAAAGAACAACCCGTGCCCTGTCGCCTCCAGACAGGCTTTTAAAATGTTCATTGATCTCATTAATTGAACGGACCTCTGTTTCGATCAGCACTCCATCAGGAAGGAGTCGAACATTCGTTCCCGCATCCGGGTGTATGCGTATGTGCTCACTTTCGTTGTCAAAAAAAGAATGCCATTTCCATTCATTCGTCCAAGGGCTCATAATCGGATAGAGAACTGAATCCTCTCCAATCCGACTGACCGAATAGATGTTACCCAACCTCTCTTCGCGAGTGACGAGGGCGACATTTTGGAAATCAATGACTGTCACTTCGCCGCTTGTTGTTATCCATACTGGCAGATCCCCGAATTCCCTTCGAATTTTACGAATTTCATCCCGGAATGAATTCAGATTGTCCACCATACTTCCATTCAAAGTAATCGAATTTTCTTCAGATATAACGATCTCTACCCGCGAGGGGGCTTTTGAACATGCGTTCAGGTAAAACAAAGTGAAAATCAGCACTAATTTTTTCATGGGAAAACGTTTATCCGCACCGTTTAGTTCGGGGGTGGGAATAGTTCGGATTTCTCATTCAGTTGAAGCTACAATTTTGAAAAACACAGAACCTGGACTATAAGAATAGGATGTTCCATACGAGAGTTGGCCCTTCGCAGTGGGAATAGAGAAAACAGGCGTCCATGAATTCAAATCAGTAGATCTAAGGATTGTCATGCGTGTGCCTCCTTGACCATTAAATCTATATGTTATTCTTTTGTCTTCAATGTTGAAGTCAACACTCAAATGAGGAGGCTCCAGTGGTGTTCGGGCATGGAGTATGATATTTTGAACGAGAGGAATTCCCTCCTCAAGAATTATTAGATAATCTTCCAAAGGGGCATACCCCCATTCACTTATCTGATCCGTGTCTGCTGTGATTGCCCAAGTACCTTCAGATAATGTTACTGAGAAATTTCCGCTGCGATCGGCGGAAAACGAAGTCTGCTCCCCCGTCTCAGCTTTTGTGGCGACAAGAGAAGTGAACCCAATAAAGTTGTTGAATTTATTTCTAACTGAGCCGGAAAACTCTATCGCGAACCCTCTTGGAAGTAGAAATAAAATTATAATATATATATAGATTTTTTTCATAATTTATATTTTTGAATTTCAGAATTTTAATGATTTCACGGTTTATTTTTCTGTTCATCTTGCGGGATTTGGAGGATGTTGGCAAGTGAAATCAGGTTTGAATGAGTTTCGAACGGTTGTGTCCGCATTTGCCATGAAACATTCACTTGCACCCCGTCCGGGGGCACCTGACGTTTCTCGACGTTATCCCAAGGCTGCGGTCGTGCCTCCCTTGCCTTGGGCTGTGCGCTTTGCCCCCTCCGGGGACGTGAAGATTTCCGCCGTTTTTTTCAGCCGTTTGACGGTGTGTTCGTAATCGTAATCGTAATCGTAATCGGGATCGGGACCGGGATCGATTAGATTACGATTACGATTACGATTACGATTACGATTACGATTACGATTACGATTAAGATTAAGATTAAGATGTGGAGTCGGAAAACGTTTCTATTGATCCCGGGGGAGGTAGAGGGCGGTGACGCGGCCGTGGAGGGTCCGGTTGAGCCAGGGGGTGTTGAAGCTGCGGGATTTGAGGGCTGCGCGGGTGATGGTGTTCTCGGCGGCGGGGTCGAAGAGGGCCGCTTCGAAGGGCTGTCCGGGCTCCAGGGCGATGGGCGCGAGGTTGAGGAGGCGGCGCGGGGCGTCGGAGAAGAGTCGGCAGAGTTGGGCCCAGGTGAGTTTGCCGGTCTGGATGAGGTGGGTGTGCAGGGCGGGGAGGGCGGTCTCGAGGCCGATGATGCCGAAGGGGGCGTGGTTGAAATCAAGGTTTTTGGCGAAGTCGGTGTGGGGGGCGTGCCCGGTGGCGATCATGTCAAGGGTTCCGTCGAGCAGGCCTTCGAGCAGGGCCTGCTGGTCGGCCTCGGTGCGCAGGGGCGGCATCATTTTGAAATGGGTGTTGTAATTGCCGAGCTGCGTGTGGTTGAGGAGCAGATGGTGGGGGGTGGTTTCGGCGGTGACCTGCACGCCCCGGGCTTTCCAGCGGCGGATGGAGTCGACGCCTTCGGCGGTGGAGACGTTCTGAATGTGGATGCGTCCGCCGACGGCGGCGGCGACGCGGAGATCGCGTTCGATGCCGATTTCCTCGGCCATGGCGGGGATGCCGGGGAGGCCGAGGCGGAAGGATTCGGCCCCTTCGTGCATGACGCCGCCTTTGGAGAGGGCGGGGGTGTCGGGATAGACGCCGACGACCATGTCGAAGTGGCGGGTGTATTCGAGAGCGCGGCGGAGGACGTAGGCGTCCTGGAGGGCGTGGTTGCAGTCGGTGACCATGACCGCGCCCTGTTCGGCCATGTCGGCGATTTCGGCAAGTTTGGCGCCTTCGCGGCCTTTGGTGAGGCAGCCGGCGACGGAAACGGGGATGCGGGCGCGGCGATCGGCCATGCTTTGGATGAAGCCGACCATGCCGCCGGTGTCGATGGGCGGGTCGGTGTTGGGCATGGCGAGGATGCGGGAGAAGCCTCCGGCGGCGGCGGCTTCGGTGCCGGATTCGATGGTTTCGGCGTCCTCCTGGCCGGGTTCGCGGATGTGAACGTGGGCGTCGCAGAGGGCGGGGAGGAGAATGCCGCCGCGGCAGTCGATGCGTTCGTCGCCGGGTTCGGGGGCGATGCCGGGGGCGACGGCCTGAATGACGCCGTCGACGACGCGGAGGTCGAGGGCCTGCGGATCGCTTTGGCCGGGAACGACGATGTGTGCGTTTTGGAACAGCCGGGCACTCATGCGGTTTCCTCCGTGTCGTGGGAGCGGGATTTGACTTCGGGGGTGAGGTGATAGAGTACGGCCATGCGGGTGGCGATGCCGTTTTCGACCTGGGTGTTGATGAGGGTGCGCTCGTAGGTCATGACGTCGTCGACGAGTTCGACGCCGCGGTTGACGGGGCCGGGGTGCATGATGTGCATGCCGCGTTCGCGGATTTGGCGGAAACGTTCGTCGGTGACGCCGTAGACGCGGTGGTATTCGCGCATGGAGGGGAAGAAATTGGCGGTTTGGCGTTCGAGCTGGAGGCGGAGGAGGTAGAGAACGTGGGGATCGAATTCGAGGACTTCTTCGAAGCGGGTGAAGACGTTGACGTAGTCGGGAATGGTGGGGGGGATGAGGGTGGCGGGTCCGAAGGTGCCGACTTCGACACCGAGGAGGTGCATGAGCTGGAAGACGGAGCGGGCGACGCGGGAGTGGAGGATGTCACCGGCGACGACGATGCGTTTGCCCTGGAGGTCGGGATAAATTTCGCGGAAGGTGAAGGCGTCGAGCAGGGCCTGGGTGGGGTGGGCGTGGTGGCCGTCGCCGGCGTTGATGACGGAGGCTTTGGTGTGGCGGGCGATGTATTCGGGCACGCCGCTGACCCCGTGGCGGACGATCATGTAGTCGACCTGCATGGCCTGAAGGGTGTCGATGGTGTCGAGAATGGATTCGCCTTTGACGACGCTGGAGGTGGAGACGGCGAAGTTGGTGACATCGGCCGAGAGGCGTTTGGCGGCGATCTCGAAGCTGGTGCGGGTGCGGGTGGAGGGTTCGTAGAAGAGATTGAGAACGGTCTTGCCGCGGAGGGTGGGGACTTTTTTGACGGAGCGGGTGAAGAGGTCTTTGAAGGGTTTGGCGGTGTCGAGGATGGCGAGGGCCTCTTCGCGGGTCATGTTGTCAAAACTGAGGAGGTCTTTGCGGTGACTGACGGATTTCATGCGGGGTCCCGGGAGTAGTGGATGACATCGTCGACGCCGTCGGTTTCTTTGAAATGGACGCGGAGGTAGTCGTCGCGGCGGGTGGGGATGTGAATGCCGGTCCAGGTGGCGGCGATGGGGAGTTCGCGGTGGCCGCGGTCGGCGAGGACGGCGAGCTGGATGCACTTGGGGCGTCCGTAGTCGAGGAGCACGTTCATGGCGGCGCGGATGGTGCGTCCGGTGTAGAGGACATCGTCGCAGAGGAGGATGGTGGCGCCTTCGACCTCAAAGGGGATGTCGGAGCCCTCGATGGAGGGGAGGGCGGCGAGGTTGTCGAGGTCGTCGCGGTAGAGGGAGATGTCGAGGGTGCCCTGTTCGATGTTGCCGCGGCGGGTGCGGAGTTCGGCGACCAGGCGGT
Source organism: Verrucomicrobiota bacterium (assembly GCA_020831625.1). GTDB lineage: Bacteria > Verrucomicrobiota > Kiritimatiellia > SS1-B-03-39 > UBA6053 > PXAS01. The sequence goes on from JAFIGD010000011.1 coordinate 4,553, forward strand.
CGGCGAGGATGACGCCGCGGGTGTGGATGCCGACAAACGCGATGGGGGCGTCGCCGTGGGCGGCGTGGATCTCATTGGCGAGGCGTTTAACGGCTTCGGTGACGGCTTCCGGATTGAGAACAGGGTTTTCTTGCATGGGGTTAGAGGTCGATTTCGCCTTTGAAGACATGTACGGCGGGTCCGGTGAGGGTGACGTTGGTGGCTCCGTGGTCTGTGGCCTCGTAGTTGATTTGGAGGACATCGCCGGAGGCGCAGGTGATGTTGACGGGGATGGAGACGAGTCCGAGCGAGCCGGCGACGAGTCCGGCGGCGACCATGCCGGTGCCACAGGCGAGGGTTTCGGCTTCAACGCCGCGTTCATAGGTGCGGATGGCGAGGCTGTCGGGTCCGGTGATCTCGATGAGATTCACGTTGGTGCCGGCGGGCTGGAAGCGGCTGTGATAGCGGATGGCGGCCCCGATGGTGGCGACATCGGCGTGGGAGAGGTCTTCGACCACGAGGACGACGTGGGGGACGCCGCTGTTGACAAAGTGGTAGGGGAGTTTTTGCTCCTCCATGTCGAGTTCGCCGTTGAGGGTCCAGTCTTTGGGGTCGGTCATGGTGAGCCGGACCTGATCGTGCTTGAGGACCTCGGCGTGAATGAGTCCGGCGACGGTGTCGAAGGCCATTTTGCGGGGCGCGGCGTCGATTTCGTGGGCGAGGCGTGCGACGCAGCGGGCGCCGTTGCCGCACATTTCGACTTCCCCGCCGTCGGGATTGTAGAAGCGCATGCGAAAATCGGCGGTTTCGCTGGGCTGAATCAGGATCACGCCTTCGCAACCGACACCGTATTTGGGGCGGGCGAGGCTGTGAATGAGGTCGTTGTCGGCGTCGGGGAAGGTCTGCTCACGATCGTCGATGAGGACAAAGTCGTTGCCGGCGCCGTGCATTTTCCAGAAGGGGGTATTCATAATTAGGTCAGAGGGTAGGGGTCAGGGAAGAGTTGAGAGATGAGTAATCTTTTTCTTTATCGTAATCGTAATCGTAATCGTAATCTTAATCGGTTTTAGAGCCTTATTAGAGGTCAAAGGTCAGAGGTCAGGGAAGAGGAGAGAGAGGGAGGGAGAGTTCGATTTGGGAGTTCGAGTTCGAGAGAGAGGGGGGAAGACTGACTGTTGATAGGGTTTCGTGATGGAATCGGTGTTTGTTGTAAGATAAAATGATAAAATTTGCAATGCGGGACTGCGATAGAACTTTTCGCCAAGGGGGAGGACACGCGGGTGAAAATCTTGAGAACCTTTTATCTTTAATCGTTATCTAATCCCGGGTTCATCATAATCCCATAGGGTTTTACTAAGATGTCCGGATGATTTCCATTCGTCCATTCAATACGTCATGTCCTGAACCCTCCCGCACGCAAAACGGCTTTACGCTGATTGAAATGCTGGTTGTGATTGCAATTATCGCCCTGATTTCGGCGATTATGATGCCCGCGGTCAATCGGGGCATTCAGTCCTCGCAGCACGCGGCGTCGATGAGCAATTTGCGTCAATGGGGCGTGGCGAATATTTCGTATTTGGTGGATTCAAGAGGTCGGATGCCCTCCCGTGGCCCGGATCAGCAGCCGAACTGGGCGCAGGCGGCGCAGGATCCCGGTGCCTGGTACAATGTGCTGCCGCCCTATGTGGATGAAACGCCGATTATGGAGGTGCCCGCGGCGGAGCGGGTCCGTTTTCTGCAGGGACGGAGTATGCACCGGGATCCGGCTGCGAATTTCAACACCGAGGCGCTGACAGGGCGGCCCCTGTTTTCATATACCTTCAACTCGCAACTCAACGTTTCGCGAACGCACGGCAATGTGATACCCGGAAGAGGGGACCTTCGGGGAGAACAACTGTTTATCGATTCGTATCGAACCCCCTCGAACACGGTCCTGTTTTTTGAGTCCCGTGTCCGGCGCGAGGATGGTCATTCTTCCGAAACGGCGAACAGTCAGATGGCCCGGGCTTACGGACACAGCCGGCATATCAGTTTCCGGTACGGGGGACGGGTCAATCTTCTCTTTCTCGACGGAGGGGTCCGCCGTTTCAAAAGCAACGACCTGTTCAACGGACAGAATGTTGTGAATGATGTTGTGATTTGGGAGGGGCTGGAATGAAAATTACCGCCGCCGGCTTTTACTCTTTTTCACATCCGACCCCTACACATTTTAACTGAACGCAACCGTAAATTTGGACAATCTCAGTACCAAAAACAAAGGAAAAACATGAACATGAAAAAAATGATGATGATCGCAGCCTTCGGGCTGGCCGGCGCAGTCGCGCAGGCAACCATTGTAACTCAATGGGACTTTTCGAATGGCGCTTTTTATAACACGAACACGAACACTCCTGTTACCTCCACCGGAAGCGGATCGGCGAACATTATTGGACTGAATAGCCCCAATGCCGATTTTACCGGCACTGACGGGACAAACACATGGCGTTTACGCGGTGCAGGAGATGTGAGTGGAAATGGATGGGACCAAAATGCACCCAACAAGACTCAGGGGGCGGAATTTTTCACGTCCACCACCGGGTTGTCGGATGTCGTTGTCTCTTTTGATTGGTGGACCACAAATAACGCCATCAAACATGGTCAGTTTCAATACACAGACAATGGAACGGATTGGAATGATTTCGGTGATATATTTGTTGCGGGAAATGCAACGGATTTCACCAATGGAGCTGAAACGTTCGCAACCGTTACCCGTGACTTGTCATCTGTAGTAAGCATCAATAACAACGCCAATTTCGGATTCCGGATTGTTGCAGCGTACAGTCCGGTGGCTTTTACGGATAACGCTCAAACCTGGGGCGCGAATGAAGCGTACATGGTTGCCCGGTTTGCTACAGATGGCGACACGCGCGCCTTTGATGGTGCCAGTGGGAATTGGCGTTTCAGTGATGTGACTGTCACCGCCATCCCTGAGCCCAGCACGATTGCGCTGGTTTTGTTGACGGGTCTGGCGGCACTGTGCGGTGTCCGTCGCCGGCGGAAATAAGGCCCGTTCATCGGAAATTCCGCAAACGCCCCGCTGGTCGGGGCGTTTGTTTTTTTTAGGGCCGTGTCTGTGGAGGGGCCGTTTTTCAGCGGCCCACCCGGTAACATTTGCGATTTTTTTGAAGCGTAGAAGATGTGCGGCTGGAAAGCCGCCCCTCCATGGTTTTTGCAATAATTTCTAACACAATAAACCTTGAATCCTTTGATGCGACAGGATTTTCTTCCTGTCATGAGCCTGCTTGAACTTGAATTGAAGCTGAATCTGCCCCCGGATGTGCAGGAGGCCAAGCTGATTGCGGAGTTGGCGTCGGTTTTCGGGTCGATGCCCGAACCGGTGCGGTCGGTGTTGGCGGACGCGTATTGGGACACCCGCAATGGCGCGCTGCGGCGGGCGGGATGGAGTCTGCGCCTGCGGGAGGGACGGGGACGGCGCAAACTGACTCTGAAGTCGCTGGAAACATTGGAGACGAATCTGGCCGTCCGTGAGGAGGCTCAGGTGAAGCTCCCGAAAAATCTGCCGTTTCCGCCGCTGCCCGATTTGCCGGGATTCGAGGAGGCGCGTGACCGTTTGGCCGGGGAGAACCTGGAAACGTTTATCACCCTGGAAAAAACGCAGACCGCCTGGGCGCTTTGTCTTGAAAACGACCTGACAGTTGAAATCACCTTTGACCGGGTGCGGGTGCGCGAACATCCGGAAGTGCCGACGTTTGCGGAACTGGAAGTGGAACTGCTTTCGGGCGACCCGGAGGCGTTCCGCGTCCTTGCGCTGTCCCTCGAAAACGCTCTGGGCTATCCCGCTTCCACCGAAAGTAAACTGGCGAGGGTGCTTCGATTCGTGTGAGGCTCACAGACTTCTAACACTTTGTGGATTTTGTTTTTATTGGCATTTGATACTCAGAATGCATGTCAGATCTTTCGATTGTCGGCGCTGAAATTATGCTGGGTGGAAAACCGATACTTCGCGGAATCGATGTCTCACTTCCGGCCGGGGAGTGTCTGGTGTTGCTGGGAGCGTCGGGCTGCGGGAAAACGACGTTGTTGAATTTGATTTCAGGGCTTTTGCGTCTGGACCGGGGGACGATCCGGCTGGGGGATTCGGTATTGGATGATCCGGCATCCGGCCGATTTGTGCCGATGGCGAAGCGGGGCTTCGCGATGGTGTTTCAGGATTTCAGTCTTTGGCCGCACATGACGGTGGGGGAGAATGTGGCCTTTGGTCTGAAGGTGCGCGGCTTGAACCGGGCCGAGCGTGACGCGGCGGTGCGGGACGCTCTGCGCAAAACGAGGATGCTGGAGATGGCGGACCGGAAACCCGGGTCGCTTTCCGGCGGTCAGCAGCAACGGGTGGCGATCGCCCGGGCCCTGGCGGTGAGTCCCAAGGTTCTGTTGCTCGACGAACCGCTGAGCGCGCTGGATGCGAAGTTGCGCGAGGAACTGAAGGCGGAACTCAAGCTGCTTCTGCATGAAAGCGGCCAGACGGCGGTGTATGTGACCCATGATCAGTCGGAGGCCTGTGCGCTGGGGGATCAGGTGGCGCTGTTGCGGGAGGGGCGGATTGAGCAGTGCGGTTCTCCGGCGGAGATGTATCACCGGCCCGCCACCCCTTATGCGGCGGATTTTCTGGGGGCGGCCAATGTGTTGGGCCTTTCCACGTTTGAGGGGCGCAGGATGGTGGAGGGGCTGGGTGAACTGTCGGGGGAAAGATTCCCGGAGTCGGGGGCGTGTTTTCTCCGCCGGGAGGCGCTTTTGTTTGTCCGGGCGTCGGAGGGGGCGTCGGAGGGGGCGTCGATGGGAATTTGCCGGGTGAATCAGTTTTTAGGCGCGCACTATCTGGCGAAAGTGGAGGCCGGGGACGGGAAAATCCTCTACGGCCTGGGCACGGCGGATGTGAAAGAGGGGGATGCGGTGCGGGCGGTGTATGATGCGGCGGACCTTGGGGTTTTCGGCTGATGCGCGCCGGATATCTTTTGCTGGTTGTGGTCCTGTGGGGCTGCGCGGATTCCGGGCGGGAGCGGTCGGACCGGCTGGTGGTGTATTCCGCCGGGCCGCGGGGACTGGCGGAGAAAATTTGCGCCGCGTTCACGGCGGAAACGGGCATTGAGGTGGATTTGTTTCAGGCCACGACGGGTCAGTTGATGGCGCGCCTGGAGGCGGAGCGCTACCGGCCCCGCGCGGATGTGGTGCTGTTTGCGAGCGAGGTCGCCGCCGCCGCGCTGAAATCTGAAAACCGCTTGCGGCGTTTTGTGCCGGACTCCCCGGGTCCTTTGCGGGAAGACTGGTCGGATCCGGATGGATTTTACCACGCGAGCGCGGCGGCGCTGGTGGGCGTGGCGGTCCCGGGGGATCTGGAGACGGTGCCGGAAACCTGGGCGGAATGGCTGTCGGTTCCCGACGGGCTGCTGCTGACAATGCCCTCGCCCTCGCGCTCGGGTGCGGCGGGGGATTTCCTGGTGGCGTATACGGTGAATGTTCCGGAGGCGATGGATCAGTTTCACCGGGCCCGCGCGCGGGGGCTGGAGTTCGCGGCGGCCAACAGTCAGGCGATCAGCAGTCTGAACATGGGGGCGGCGCACGGGATTCTGGGCGCGGTGGATTATCTGATTTACCGTCAGATTGAGAACGGGGAACCCTTGCGCATGGTGTTTCCCGCGGACGGGGCGGTGTTGGTGACCCGGCCGATCGCGATTTTGAGCGATGCGGCGAATCCGGAGGGCGCGGAGCGTTTTGTGACCTATTATTTCGGTGATTTCGCGCAGCGTGCGGCCGCGGCCGCACATCTGCTGCCGGGGCGGACGGATATCGCTCCGAGCCCGGTTCGCGATCCCGAACCGGAGAACCTCCTGCGGGCCGATCCTGAAACGGCTCTGCGGCTGCAATCCTCCATCCTCCGCAATTTCCAGGTCCGGATTGAGCGCGCGGTGATCCCCCGGGAGGCGGGCCGGTGAGAAGGCTTCGCGCGTCCCCCGCGGCATTTGCTGCGATTTGTTTCCTGGGGTTGGCGGCCGGCTATCCGCTGGGGTTGCTGCTGATGCAGTCGGTGTTTCCCCGTTTTCTTGGCGGCGACTGGTCTGATGCTTTTGGCCCGTATCGCGCCATGGGACAGGCGGAGGACCTTCCGGCGCTGCTGCGGAACTCTCTGGCCTGGGCGGGCGCAACCACGGTGACCGCCTGGGGGCTCGGACTGCCCTGCGGGTTTATACTGGCCCGTACCCGACTGCCCGCCAAAGGTTTCGCGCGGCTGACGCTGCTGGCGCCGATCATGACCCCGCCCTATATCGCGGCGCTGTCGTATATCCTGATTTTTCAGCCGGGCGGATTTGCGGACCGGCTTTTCGGGTTGCCGGAAGAGATCCGGGGTTTCTTTTTTTCGTTTTACGGCGTGACCGCGGTGATGGCGCTGTCGTCGTTCGGGTACGTCGCCCTTGCGGTGGAGACCGGCCTGCGCGCGGTTCCACCCCGATTGGAGGACGCGGCCCGCCAGTTGGGCGCCTCGCGGGTCCGGGTGTTCGCGGCGGTGCTGTTTCCGCTCCTGCTCCCGGCGCTGCTGAACGCCGGGGTGCTGGTGTTTCTGGACGCGCTGTCCAATTTCGGGGTTCCGGCGGTGCTGGGCAGCCGCTCGAATCTCCCGCTGCTCCCGGCGGAAATCTATCACCTCATCACCAGTTGGCCGATGAATTTTCCGCTGGCCACAGCGTTGTCGGGTCTGCTGTGTGTTTTCGCTCTGATTTCGGTGTTCACCACGCGCTGGCTGACCCGTCACGCGCACGGCAAAGGACAGCGCGCGTTCCTGGCGAGGGAGACGTCCCTGCGTCCCTGGCAGGCCGGTCTGGCCTGGTTGTGGCTCGGAGGTCTGTTCGGCGTGAGCACGTTGCTTCCCTACGCGGCGATGATCGGCATGAGCCTGATCGAGCGCTGGGAGGCGGGGAGTCCGGTATGGACGGCGGCGCACTACGCCACGATTTTTTCAGAGGGATCGCCGGGGCGAGCGGCGCTGTTCACCAGTTTGCGTCTCAGTCTCGGGGCGGCGACGCTGTGCGCGCTGGTGGGTGGCGGGATCGCCTACACCGCCGCCCGCGCCCGGGGAAGTGTGCGGGCCGTGATTGATCTCCTGGCGGTTTTGCCCCGGGTGTTGCCCAAAATCGTGATGGCGGTGGGGCTGATTCTGGCGTGGAACGCGCCCTGGATTCGCCTGGAACTTTACGGGACCGTCTGGATGCTGCTCCTGGCGTATGTGGTGATTTATATCACTGACGCACTGAATTTCGGCGCGTCCGCCATGTCCCGGATCAACGCCAATCTCGAAACCGCCGCTGAACAGCTCGGGGCGGGGCGGGTCCGGGTGTTTTGCGAAATCGTTCTGCCCCATCTGGCTCCCGCCCTGGCGGCGGCCTGGTTGACCACGTTCATTGTCTGCATGAGAGAACTGGTGGCCTCGCTGCTTTTGCTGCCGCCGGGGGTGGACACGACCGCGACCTTTGTGTTTAATCAGTTCGAGCAGGGCGATATCGCCGCCGCGATGGCGATGGCCGCGGTCACGATCGGATTCACCACCGCGGTTCTGCTGCTGTTTCAATTTTTTCAATTCCGGCATCGAAAACCCAAAATGAGTTCCTGATCATGCATGCTCTGTTTCAAAAAATTCCGACCGTTTGTTTCTTCGTGTTGATGTCTTTGGCGCATACAGACACCACTCTGTACTATGCGTTTCAAACCGACGCCGGCGGCGGAATCGCGCGGTTGCGCGCCGATCCCGTCAGCGGGGAGCTTTTGGAGCATGAGCGGCTGTTTGTGGACGCCCGCGCGGGTGCGATTAAAAAAGTGACGGTGAGCGGGAGCGGCCGGTATTTGGCCGCGAATATGGAGGAGGTCCGCCACAAAAACAATATGGCGGTGATGGATCTGGACACCGGTGAGGTGCGTTTTTTTGATTTCCGCCGCGAAGTGGATCATGTGCAGTTTTTCGGAGAGAACCTGTACATCGGCACCACGGCGGGGGGGCTGTTCCGGTTGAATCCAGAGGCCGGGACCTTTGAGGCGCACTGGGATTTTCGTGAGATTCTGGATCCCAGCGGGCGTCGGCCGGAAAATTTCTTTTTGGATGAGGAGGGCAATATTTTTTGGGTGAGTTTCCAGAAGGACAGCGACAGCCATAATCACCGCGGCAGCCGGATTGTGGGGATTGATTTGCACACGGATACTGTGATTTCGGATCTGCAGTTGCCCCGTGACCGGCCGGAGCTGCATTACGATCCGGAGGTTCGGGGACGCGAGGCGGGTCCGTCCCCGGAGGTGCTGCACGTGTCGTCTGAACACAACCTGCTTTGGGTCACGCTGGATTTGTACGGGGGGATCGGGTTCGCGGATCTGGATGCGGCACGGCAGGGGGAACTGAAAAACTGGACGGTGCTTTCGACCGCGCCGGACGAATCCTGGGGCACGGCGTTCCCGGACCGGGTGGGGCGGTTTCAGTTTATGAACCGGGAACTGCTGGCGGTCGCGAACGCCTCCGATCCGGGAGGCCTGGTGATTTTTGATGTGGAAAGCCGGCGCATCGTGCAGCGGCTTGATGTGCCGGGCGGTCTCTCGACGCTTCATTTTCTTCCGGTCGTGAACCGGGTGGTTAGCGGCACCCCGGGAAAAATCAAGGCCCGGGGGCCGGACCGCCTGCTCAACGAATCCACTCCCCGGCCCTTATGGGCGCAGTTGATTTGGCGTGGCAGCGCGTTTGAGGCGGAGGTCCGTCCCATGGAGACGCTGATCCATCGGGTCGCGCCGTTGTCCGCGTCCGACAGTCCGCTGGTGTATCTCAATGTGGGGGATGACGCGGAGGTGTGGTGGGTGATTCATCCCGAAGAAACCGAGCCGCGTCAGCGGATTCCGGCGTTCGGGCGTGTGCAGCGGACGTCGCGGTGACGTTTGAGGGGGGATGGAAGCATGGTGGGCGGCAGGAATGCCGCTCCTCCATGGGGTTAGCCTTCATTCTCTGAAACGGCGGGCGCGAGGGCGCGGTAGGTGAGGGGGGCACCGATGAGCATGGCGGTGATGGAGGCGGTGAGGATGCCGAGTTTGGCCTCCTGGAGGGTGGTGGACCCTTCGGGGAAGGCGAGCACGGAAATAAAGAGGGACATGGTGAAGCCGAGGCCGGCGAGGAAGCCGACGCCGATCATGCTTTTCCAGTTCACGCCGTCGGGCAGGCTGGCCCAGCCGCGTTTGACCGCCCAGGTGCTGATGAAGAGGATGCCGAGCGGTTTGCCGAGCACGAGGCCGAAGAAGATTCCGATCACATGCGGTTTCAGGAACAGGCCGGGCCCGAAGTGGGTCGGCAGGTGGACGCCGGCGTTGAAAAAGGCGAAGAGGGGGACGATCAGAAAAACAACCCAGGGGTGAAGTTTGTGTTCGAAGCGGTGCAGCGGACTTTCGCTTTTGCGGATGATGCGCTCGAGCGCCTCGAGGTGGTGCTCTTTGATTTCGAAATCCCCGTCCAGAAAACTCATGCGGAACTGGTGATTGAGTTCGTCGAGTTCGTAGGTTTGTCGGATGGGGATGGTGAACGCCATGAGGACGCCGGCGATGGTGGAATGAATGCCGGATTCGAGGATGAAATACCAACAGGCGACCGCGAGCACAGTGAAAATCCATCCGTTGACGCCGCCCTTTTTGGCATAAATATAACTGACAAAGACAAAGGTCAGTGACATCAGCAGAGCCATGAAGTGGAAGTTTTCGGTGTAAAAGAGGGCGATCACGACGATGGCTCCGAGATCGTCCACAATCGCGAGGCCGGTGAGAAAGACTTTGAGCGCGGTGGGCACCCGGTTGCCGAGCACGCTTAGAACGCCGATGACGAAGGCGATGTCCGTGGCCATGGGGATGCCCCAGCCGCGGGCGGAGTCGGGTGAGATGATGTTAAACAGGGTGTAGATCAGCGCGGGGGCGATCATGCCGCCGGCGGCGGCGAAAACCGCCAGCGAGGCTTTTCGGGGATCGGAGAGTTCGCCGACCAGGACCTCGCGTTTGATTTCAAGTCCGACGAGGAAGAAGAACAGGACCATGAGGCCCTCGTTGACCCAGTGGCTGAAGTCGAGGTCCAGTTCCCAGGGGCCGATTTGCAGGCTGGCATGAAGATGGGAGAAATGGTCATACGCCTCCCAGGTTGGACCGTTGGCCAGAATAAAGGCGATAATGGACACGATCAGCAGGATTGCGCCGCCGGCGGTCTGACTATGCAGAAAGGAGGCGAAGGCGCTGTCTTGGTGGGATTCTTTTCGGATCAGATCTTTCATCATAGTGGTGTAGATGTGTCCTATGAAGTATCAGTGGTCAAGAAGGATTTGCCTAAGACTTGTCTGAGATGGATTATGACGGGGCGTGGTTTGATGTTGTGATGGAAACGGGCTGTGTAGAGTCGGGATCTTGACCCTGAATTCGTTTCATCACAATCCTAACCGCAATTCTTTCACCTGAAAAATGGGGAAGATCATGCAGGATCACGGCTTGACCATTCCGCTTTCAGAAGTCAAGGAGGCTATATGCCAGAAATCTATATTGTGAATGCGGTGGTGGATGCGGTGGTCGGCGGGGGAAGTCCTGGACAGCGTGTGCTCGATTTGAGTTGCGGGGAGGGGGATGTGATCGCGGCGTTGATTGAAAAAGGCTTTGAGGCGGAGGGCACGCACTTTAAGGAGGATGATTATATTCTCCGGAATCCGAATCCGGTGCTGCGGACGGCCCGGATTCATACAGGTGTGGATCTGGGCGGTCCTTTGCCGTTTGAAGACGCTTCGTTTGACGCGGTGCTGGCCACGGAGGTGATTGAGCATCTTGCGGATCATCCGGTGTTTCTGCGGGAGGCGGGCCGGATTTTAAAACCCGGTGGACGGCTGGTGCTCAGCACACCGAATGTGCACCGGTTGAAGTCCAGGCTGACTTTTTTCTGGACGGGGCGGCATGATCTGCTGGGTGGTCGGCTCGGGTGGGACACCCCGCCGGAGGATTTATATTCGACGCACCATCATCCGGTGGATTTTTCGATTCTGCACGCCATGCTGTTTCACAACCGTTTGCGTATAAACGCCCTGCGGATTACAAAAATAAATCCTGTTTCGGTGCTGTTGTTTCCGCTGTCACCTCTGATCCACCTCTTTTCTCTGCTGAGCACGCGCCGGGTGGTTCGGGATCACCGGGAGGGGGGCATGGATCTCCGACGGTGGCTTCGGCACCCGGCACTGCTGCTGAGTGATCAGTTGCTGGTGGTGGCCGGGAAGGAGGCGTAACTCTTTTCAACCGCCGGCTGCGGAACGGCGGGGGGTGTCGCGGGTTTCCTGGCGGGACTGGATTTTCGCGAGCAGCGCCTCGTGGGTTTTTGGGGTGACATAGCGGCGGATGTCGCCGTCCAGGGCCGCGATTTCGCGGACGCGGGAGGAGGAGACATAGCTGTATTCCTCGGCGGGCATGAGGAAAAGGGTTTCGATGTCGGGGGCGAGTTTCCGGTTGATGAGCGCCATTTGCATCTCATATTCAAAATCGGAGAAGGCGCGCACCCCGCGGACAAGGACCGGGGCTCCGACCTTTTTCGCAAAATCAACCAGAAGGCCTTCAAAGGGCTGGACCCGGACGTTGGGGATGTCTTTGAAGGCGTCCTCGACGAGTTCGATGCGTTCTTCGATGCTGAACCAGACGTTTTTGGGGGTGCTGCGGGCCACGGCGACGATCAGGGTGTCGCACAGAGGCGCGGCCCGGGTGACCATGTCGATATGGCCACGGGTGACGGGGTCGAAGGTGCCGGGGTAGACTGCGGTTTTCATGCGCTGTATTGTTCCTTGAGTTTGCGGAGTTTGCCTTTGATGGCGAGGCGCTTGACCTGGCTGAGGTGATCAAGAAAGAGGACGCCGTCGAGGTGGTCGTTTTCGTGCAGGGCGCAGCGCGCGGCCAGGAAGGAAAGGTTCAGGGTGAGCGGTTTGCCGTCCAGGTCCTGATAATCGAGGGTCAGCGACAGGGGGCGGGACACGTTTCCGCGAATGTCGGGAATGCTGAGGCAGCCCTCCTCCATCACTTCGGTCTTGGGCGCAAGATTCCGGATTTGGGGGTTGATGACCACCAGCGGTCCGTTCAGAAAAGGATTGGCGCGGTTGCCTTCATCGTCCTGATCCATGTCCGGGGGAATCTCCATGACAAATATGCGCAGGGATTGGCCGATTTGGGGTCCGGCGAGTCCAATGCCGCTCTCGGCGTGCATGGTGTCGATCATGTCGTCCGCAAGTTTCCGCAGGTTGTCATCGAAAATGGTGACGGGTTCTGCGGGTTTGCGGAGGACGGGCTGGCCGTAGTAGGAGAGGGGGAGGATCATGGGAATGGGGAGTGACGAGTGACGAGTGACGAATGACGAGTGACGAATGGGGAGTGACGAGTGGGGAGTGACGAATGGGGAATGACGAGTGACGAGTGGGGAGTGACGAGTGGGGAGTGACGCGTGAAGGGGAGTGAAGAGGTGGGAGGTGGAGAGTTCGAGTTTGGAGTTCGAGTTCGAGAGGAAGGGGTGGGGAGCTTAATCTTAATCTTAATCGTAATCTTAATCTTAATCGTATTCGGCGTTGGGTTTGTTTTTAGAGGGTAGAGGTCAGAGGGTAGAGGTCAGAGGGTAGAGGGTAGAGGGTGGAGGTCAGAGTTCAGTGAAGAGGTGAAAGGAATACGTTTGAAATCGAACGTCCAACTTTGAACGTTGAACATCGTAATCGGGGTCGGGGGATTAAGATTAAGATTAAGATTAAGAGTAAGATTAAGAGTAAGATTAAGGTTAGGATGGGAATTTACAGGAGGGAGGTGGTTTTATAAGGAAGTTGTTCATGAATGTCCAGTCGAAGTCCCGGCAGATGCTGATTCTGATTCCCACGTATAATGAGCGCGAAAATATCGCGGCGCTGATTGGGGAACTGGCGGGGGCGGTTCCGGAGGCGGAGATTCTGGTGCTGGATGACGGCTCGCCGGACGGGACGGCGGATGTGGTGGAGGAACTGGAGGCGGAGCGTCCCAGGGTGCGGGTGCTGCGTCGGGAAGGGGTGCGCGGGCTTGGCCGGGCCTATCTGGACGGATTTCGGCTGAGTCTGGCGGACGGTTTTGACGTGACGGTCTGCATGGATGCGGATTTTTCGCATGACCCCGAAGTTGTTCCTCAGCTTGTGAAGTGTCTTCAGGACGGCGCGGATGCGGTCGTGGGCAGCCGCTATATTTCCGGGGGACGGATTCTGAACTGGCCGCTGAACCGTTTGCTGCTGAGCCGCGGGGCGGCGGTCTATACCCGTTTGGTGACGGGTTTGCCTGTGCGGGATCCGACCGGCGGCTTCAACGTGTATTCCCGCCGGGCGCTGGAGATGCTGCCGCTGGACCGGATTGATTCGGACGGCTATGCATTTCAGATCGAAATTAAATATACGCTCTGGAAATTGGGATGCAGGATCGATGAGGTGCCGATTGTGTTCACGGAACGGCGGGAGGGCCGATCCAAACTGCACCGCGGAATCGTGGGCGAGGCGATCGGGTTGGTGTGGCGGCTGCGGCGTGGTGTCAGGCGCTGAGGATTCCGCTCGCGGCGGCGATGCCGGAGAGGAGCGCGCTTTCGATGCGGGCGTGCTGTTCGGGGGAGACATGTTCATCTCCGGCCATGAATCCGTCTCCGGCGGCCCGGAAATTCGTGGAGAGTTCGATAAACGGTTCGGGATGGCGGCGCACCGCTTCGGCGAATTTCCAGCCGTGAATTTGCACGGCGGTGATCGGGGATTCGACGATTTCCTGCAGTGCCGCGCGAAGAACACTGGCGGCGGTGGCGCGGTCGCGGTCGTACCATTCCAGACTGAAATCGGGCGTGGCCTGTGCGGTGACGGTGTCGGCCTCGGAAATTCCTTTGTGCACGTTATCGACAATCAATTTAAGGATGCCGGATTCCGGGCGCAGACAGCCGGGTGCCTGGAGGCCGCTTGGACCGTCCAGTTTGGCCATGAGGGTGAGGTTCCGGTGATAGTGGATTTGTTTGAGGGCTTCGATGGCGGGAAGCTCAAAATGGGAGGCCTCAAGCAGGTCGATGAGCTGGGGGGCGGGGAGCGTGCTGATGATATGGGTGGCTGAGAAGGTTTCGCCGGATTCTGCCTGCACAGTCCATCCGTCCGGTGCGCAGGTGAGGGAGGTGATGCGGAGACTGTTGTGAATCTCCAGCCCGTTTGCAAGCGCCTTGGCAAAGGCATTGAAGCCTTCAGGAGAGATATGGCGATCAAGTCCGTCGGGTCCGGCGTGCCAGGGGGTGAGGACGTCGAGCGCGCCCCAGCGTTTCAGCGTGCTGAGCAGGGCGGGACTGCGGAAGGTAGCGAACTGGGCACCGTGATCCCAGCGGCCCCGGGGAGCGCTGCGGTCGCCCAATTTGCGGGTGGCGGCGCGTCCTCCGACCCCGCGGCCTTTGTCGATGAGGACGACGGGATGGTTTGAATCAGAGAGGGTTCTGGCTGCGGCCAGGCCGGATACGCCGGCGCCGAGGATGAGAGTGGTTTGTTCCATAGTAACGATACGATAAGGAGAGAGTCAACTTACAGAGATTGCCAGGCGGATTGATTCTTAAAGCCCCTCCGGGCGTTCCAGGAGGGTGCCGAGGACGAGGAGGAGGCGGTAGGCGGCGAGGGAGGCGTCGGAGCGGGCGGTGAGTTCGGTGCGGATGGCGAGGGCGTGGGCGTCTTCGGCGTCGCTGAGGGTGACCGCATCGCCGCGTCCCATGCGGAAGAGGGCTTCGGAGAGTTCGAGTCTGCGGGCGCTGAGGTCGCGGTTGCGGGCGGTGATGGCGAGGTTGGACTGACTGCGGCGGTAGTCGCGGAGTTGTCGGCGCACATCGCGCTGGACGAAATGGTGGAGTTCCGCGACCTGGCGCTCGACCTGTTCCCGGCGCAATTCGGAGCGGGCGGCGCCGGCGCGCCGTTGAGTGGGATTGAAATCGGGTTCGATGGTGAAGCCGATAAACCAGGTTTCGTTTTGGAGGTCCGGGAAATCGCCGTCCGCCTCCAGGTCGCCGATGAGGCGGACATCGGGGAGGAGGTTTCGGCGGGCGATGCGGATTTGCCGTCCGGCGTCATCGAGGGCGTCGAGCGCCCGGGCGATATCAATGCGGTTGCGGAGGGCGAGGACGAAGGCCTCGTCGGGATCGGGCGGATCGAGTTCCAGCAGCGGCGGCGGGGAAAGGGTGAAGCGTTGCAGGGGATCGAGTCCGAGGAGCAGGGCGAATTCCTCGCGGAGGTTTTCGAGAACATCGCGGCTGTTTTGCAGGCGGGTTTCGGCTTCGCCGCGCTGGAGTTCCAGGCGCAGCACATCCACGCGGGAGACCTGTCCGGTTTCTTCGCGGGCGCGGGTGAGGGCGGCGAGGCCTGCGAGGCGCTCGAGACTGCTTTCGTCGGAATCGACCTGTCGGGCGGCGCGGAGAATGGCGTCGTAAGCGACGGCGACTTCGAGGACGAGGGTTTGTTTGCGTTCAAAGGCGGCGCGGCGGGCGTCGGTGAGGCCGCGTTCGGCGCGGGTGAGCGGTTCCAGGGTCACCAGCGACCCGGCCTGGCGCAGCAGGGGCTGGCGGGCGTTGACGCGGAGGCGGGTTTGCTCCTGATTGCCGTCGTAGACGATGCCGCCGAAGACTCGCACATCGCCGCCGGTGGTGAAGGCCTGACGGACTTCGAGTCCGGCCTCTGCCTGTTCGGAGTCGGGTCCTCGTCCGGCGGCGGTGCGGAGGCCGGGGGTGAGCCGGAAATCGGCGATCCGGGCTTCGCGTTCGAGTTCAGCGTCGGCAATGGAGGTTTGGACGTTGAGCAGGGAGCGGTTGTGGCGCAAGGCGGTGGCGATGGCGGCCTCAAGAGACAGCGGATCGGGGGACAGCGGGGCGGGGGACAGTGGATCGTCCGCCCGCGCCGGAAGGAGGAGCAGCAGCGCCAGAACTCCGGATGAAACGCCGCGTGTGCGCATCAGCGTTCACTCATGCGGCGCAATTGTTCGAGGGTTTGCCGGAGACCGGGGAGATCCTCGATGCGGCGGGCGCCCTCCAGCAGTTCGATGGCCCGGGGGATTTCTCCGGCGCGGGCGAGGGCGATGCCCTGATACCAGAGCCCGCGGGCCTCCTGGCCGGATTGGCGCGCGAGCCGTTCAAAGTGCGGCACGGCGTTGAGCGGCCGGTCGGCCTGCAGCCAGGCTTCTCCGGTGAGGCGAAGCAGATCGATGTCGAGCGGGGCCTCGCGGAGCGCGGTTTCCAGGAGGGCGGCGGCTTCGGAGGCCTTGTCCTCCAACAGCAGGAGCTGCGCCTGAACGCGGGTGAAGCGGAGCTGATCGGCCGATGTCGGAAGCGGTTCGGGCAGATCGGTCAGCAGTTCGCGGGCGGGGTCGGTGTGGCCGAGTCCGAGCAGGCCTTCGGCGAGCCGGAGGCGGAAGGGGGGATCGTCTTTCAGGCCGGGATTGGCGCGGTAAATCCGGAGAACCTCCAGGGGACGGTCGAGGACCATATAGAGTTCGATGAGGCGTTTGAGGTCGGTTTCTTCGGCGCGGTTCAGGCGGACGGCGGTTTCGAGGCGTTGAATGGCGACCTCGTATTCCTGGCGGGACTGGGCGAGATCGGCGTAGAGGCGCCAGAGTCCGGCGCGGGAGGGATTGCGCTTCAGGAGGGTGCGCACCAGGGGATCGGCTTCGGCGAAGCGCTGTTGGGCGATGAGGGTGCGGGCGAGGCCTTCGCGGGGGGAAAGCGCTTCGGCATCCAGGAGAATTGCCTGCCGGTAGGCGTTTTCGGCGAGGAGCAGGTCGTCGGAGGCTTCGGCGATGACCGCGAGGGCCTCGTAGAGACGGGGATCCTTGATGTCGCGCTGGAGGGCGGCCTGAATGAAGGGCATGGCGCGGGCGGGCTGATCATCCGCGAGGGCGGCCTGGGTGAGGTTGATGAGCACGTCGCGGTAGGTGGGGAGTTCCTTGAGCGCGGCTTCGTAGGCGTTGATGGCGGCACTCCAGTTTTCGTTGGCGGCGCGGGTGTCGCCGATCCAGCGCCAGAGCTGCGGGTCGCGGTCGGGGATGGGGATGTCCAGGGCCTCTTCGAGCGCGGCCCGCGGGTCGTTTTCGGCCCGGGTGAGAATACGGTTGAGCCGTTCCTGCTGGGCGCGGGTGGGTTCGGGCTGCAGTTGTTGCGCCCACAGGGGAAAGACGAGAAGAAGGAGGGGAAGAAATTTCATTGGAGTTCGAAGGTGATGCGTTGGCGGACCCGCACCGCGACGGGGCGGTTTTGGTGTCGGCCGGGGTTAAAGCTCCAGCGGGCGGCTGCCTGAACGGCGCTGCGGTCGAAGGTGTCCGCCGGGGAGGCGTCGATGACGCGGATGTTTTCGACGGCGCCTTCGGGCGTGACGGTGAATTCGAGATCGACCCAGCCCTCGATGCGGTGGAGGCGTGCACGGGGCGGATAAAGGGGGCGGAGCTGGGAGCGGGGCGCGGGCGGGGTGTCGATCTGACCGACTTCAAAAACCGCGGGAGTGACCGGGGACAGGGACTGGACGGTCAGCGGATCGGTGCTCCAGGTCGGCGGGGTGAAGAGGGTTGGCATGGAGACGGAGGGTGTGGCCGGGAGCAGGGGCGGCGGAGCGGGGAGCTGGAGTTCCGGTGCGGGAACCGGTTCGCTCGGGGCCCGGGCGGGCGGGGTTTCGGGCAGGGTGAGCGGCGGGGGAGGCGGCGGCGGCGGTTCGGTGACGATGGGGAGGGACCGGGGCTGCAATTGAGGGGCGAGATTGAGGTTGCGCAGGGTTTCGAGCATGGGCACCGCCAGAAAGAGCGCGAGGGTGCAGGCGGTGGAGGCGAGCACCACCCGCCAGGTCCAGCGGGGGGCGGGGGGGGCGAAGCGGGACGCATTCAAATCCGCCATCAGAGGCCCTCCCGGCCGGCGGAGATAAGAATTTGTTCGGCGCCGCCGCGTTTGGCTTCGTCGTAGACTTCAACCAGCCATCCGGTTTGGGCGGCGCGGTCGGCCTGGATGAGCACCGGCACGGGCCGGGCGCGCATGCGCTGCTGTACCAGGGCGCGGACGCTGTTGAGGGGGATGTCCTGACCGCCGTGCACGATGCGTCCGTCGCGGGTGATGGCGATTTGGAGGCTGAGGCGGTCCGCGTCGCGGGCGCTGAGGGCGCGTGGCGTTTCGATGTCCACGCCGGTCTCCTGCACGAAGACGGCGGTGACCAGAAAGAAAATCAGCAGCAGGAAGACCACATCGATGAGGGGCGACAGATTGATGTCGACCGGGCGTTCCTCCTGGAGAGCGTAGCCGCGGCGTTTCATGGCAACCGGGCCTCGTGGCGGGCGGTGATGAGGGCGACATCGACATCGCGGGCGAGCCGCTGCAGGCGGGCGAGCCCGAAGACGCCGGGAATGGCGATGAGGAGGCCGAACTGGGTGGTGACGAGGGCCTGGCGGATGCCGCCGGCCATGCGTCGGCCGGGTTCGCCGGCGATTTCCGAGACGGCGTCGAAGGTTTCAACCATGCCCAGCACGGTGCCGAGGAGCCCGACCAGCGGGGCGGCGGCGGTGAAGGCGGCGAGGATGCCCAGATCGCGCCGGGCGAGGGTTTGCCAGCGTTCGGCCTCGGGGTCGGGGAGCGCCTGACCGGCGGCGTGCAGGTGGAGGCTTCTCAGACTGTGCTGGGTCCGGAAATAATAGGCCCAGATGCCGAAGGCGATGACCGCCAGCAGCGCCAGCAGCGGACCGCCGGCGATCCAGTAGGCCTGGACAGCTTCGCGGGCGGCGTTCACGCGGGCTCCTCCCCGTGATGGCGGGCCTGAATGAACATGGCAATGCTCTGTTCGAGTTCGCTGATGATTACCCGGACCCGGCGGGAGAGAAAGGCGTGGGCGAGGAGCACGGGCACCGCGATAATGAGGCCGGACATGGTGGTGACGAGGGCTTCGGAAATGCCCTGGGAGAGAATGCGTTCGTTGCCGGAGCCGAAGAGGGTGACCAGTTCGAAGGTGTGGATCATGCCGGTGACAGTGCCGAGCAGGCCGAGCAGGGGGGCGACCCCGCCGAGCACCGCGAGGGTGCCGAGGTGGCGGTCGAGGCGGGGCATGAGGCCGAGCATGCGTTCGTGAAGGAGTTCCTCCAGTTCCTCCGCGTTGGCGCGGGGATGGGCGAGGGCTCCCTCCAGCAGGGTGCGCAGGGGCCGGGGCGCGGCGGTGACGGATTCGCGGGCGGCTTGCGGGTCGTCCCGCCGGAGGGCCGCGGCCACGTTGCGGACGCGTTGCGGATCGAGTCCGCGGACGTTCCAGAGCGCGATGGTTTTCCAGACCACCAGGAGGATGGAGGCCAGGGCGGTGAGGACGAGGGGAATCATGGTGAGTCCGCCGTCGCGCAGGCGGTCGTGCCAGGGACGGCGGGCGCCGTCCATTTCCAACGCCCGGCCGTCGGTGAGATCGAAGGGCAGTTCGGCGGATTCGTTTTGCAGGGTCTGTGGCGCGGGCATGTTGGCCAGCGGATGGAGGCGGGGAAGGGGGCGGTTCGGTCTGTCCTCCAGTAATCCGGCGTTCAGCAGGATCTGATCGGCGAAAAACCAGCTCAGGGGGCCGATATGCAGGGACTGGCCGCCGAGTTCGAGACCTCCGGGACTGAGCGCCCGGGCCGGAGCGAAGTACGGCTGCGCGAGGAGGGGGTGAAGTTCGGCGTAGAGAGTCAGCAATGTCTCCAGGGCGGCGGCGGGGCGGTTTTCCCGCAGGTCGGTGTCGACCGCTGCGAAGGTCTCCTGGAAGCGGGCGGCGGTGATACCGGGGAGCATGGCCTCGAGGCTGCGGCGGGCTTCGCGAACCATGGCGAGCAGATCCGCGTCCTGCTGCCGGAGGGTGTGCAGTTCCTGCCGTTGACGGCGGGCCTCGTCGATGCCCTGACGCTGGACGCGGCGGGCGCGTTCGACCTGTTGGCGGAGGGCGGTGACGCGGGCCTCGCGTTCGGCGAGTTCCTGCTGAAGGGCGCGGCGCTTTTCGCCGATTTCTTCGCGTTCACGGATCAGGGCCATGGTTTCCTGTTGAATGTCACGCTGCACGCCGATGAGAGCCCGGTCGACAGACACTTCCGCGTGCAGGCAGGCAAGAGGTAAAAGAAGAATGAGAAGCCGTTTCATTGCGCGCCCTCCGCATCCGTGTGTTCGGGAATGTGCACCGGCAGCCGGATCAGAGCGGGCGGGGCGTCCTGCCGGTGGATGCGCAGGGCCTGGCGGACGCGGGGGGCGATGGTGAGGGCTTCGGTCCATGCCCATCCGTCCGGGCCGGGGGTGCCGACGGCGGCAAGGGTGGCGTCTCCGTTGACCGCGAAGGCTTTGGCGGCGCCAATCCACAGCACTTCCATTTCCCGGCGGGCGCCGGCCAGGTCCATGACCATCGAATCGGCGTGCAGGGCCGTTTGCAGTTGGAGCCACTGATTGTGAAGTCCGAGGAGGGCGCGGACACGGGGAAGCAGATCCTCGCCCGCCGCATCCGCTGAGGCGCGTTCATCCTCGAGACGGCGCAAAAGCGGCGGCGGGAGGGCTTCGGTGGTTTCCAGCGCGGTGGACAGGGCCCGCTGAACGAGAGGCGTGAGGGTGTCCCGGAGGGATTGGCGCAGCTCCAAGTCTTCGATCAAATCCGCCTGTTCGGTTTCGGTTTCGCTTTCCTCCGCGCGCAGGGAGTCCAGCTCCTCGTTCAGGTGGTCCTCCGCGTCTTCGAGCAGGCGGAGTTCCATGCGCAGCCGGGCCTGTTCCTTCTGCCAGGTTTCGGATTCGCGGGCGCGTTCGGTGCGCAGGCGGATCCATTCCCCGGTCAGGGATTCAAGCGATGTGAGGTCTCCGTGGAGCGCAACGGAGGTGAACAGGATGAGAATCAGGCAAATACGCATGGGGGGTCCATACGATATCTTCCGCCATCTGGCAAGGCGGGGAACCCTCATGATGAGGTAAAGATAGCGGATTTGAACATGAAACATTTGCTCCTGATTCCCTTAAAGGGGGCCGTTGGACGCAAATCAAAAGCAGATTAATTGAGGATGCCACATGCGGTCGGAATGAGGACAAGGATCCTGATGCTATGGATTAAGGATGCGTCAGTTTAACTCCGAAGCGCAAAAAGCGGATGGTTTCGGCGGACAGCGGCACCATACTGCGGATTCGGAGAGAGTCCGGTTCATCGTCCATAATCTTGATATGATCCGGGCCGCCCAGCCATTCGAGAAGATCTACGCTGGTCTGTACGTGGAATTTGATGTCACGGGCGTCCGGGTTGCGGTCGATTCGCAGGGTCCAGTAGGTCTCGTTTCCGATCTCGATGAATCCGGTCAGAGCCCGGGGCGCGGTATAGGGCTGAAGCGGATCGCCTCCCAAGGCGTATTCGAGAATGTTCGGCACGCCGTCCCCGTCAGGATCGGCTTCCCAGGCGGCGTCTCCCTCTGGAGTCGTGGTTCCGAAATGATTGAACCGCCACGATGTTGACGGTGGGAAGAGAGGCGGGGCTTCATCATCCAGAATGCGAATCGCGCGGGTCGCCGTTTTGCCTCCGTAAAGGTCGGCGAACTCGGCGGCGACGCGGATTTCATCGAACCCATCGGTTGTGCTGCGCCCGGCAATATCCAGACGACTGATGCCGGATAATTCTTCCCGCATATCCAATGTGGCGCGGCCAAGCCAATTCGAAGGTGCAACGGTGTCCACATCCGGGTTGAGCCAGGCGTGAATTTTGCGTGCGTCGAAATCAAACTGCATGACAAGAAAGAGCGTATCCGGTGCCGGGTTGTCATTGAGCAAGGTGACAGAATTTCCACCTGATGATTCCAAGAGCCATTCGTTACTATACCGTACCCTTGCCCAATCCCCCCCCCCGAACGTTTCGCGCAAAATCATCTGAACGCCAAAATCATTGTGCTGGCGATAAATCAGTGTGGAGACCCATATGCTGCCCTGGGACAATTTTTCGGAAAAAATGCGGCGTCCTTCTCCCAGAATGTCTGAGGCGGCCAATCCGGCAAAGCGGCTGTCCTGCGTGCCGATGGTTCCGTTTTGAGTGTAATGAAGGGCTGGTTCCCTTAGCCTTGGACTGGCATTGACATGATACCACGCCCCGCCCCATCCCCAGCCGGTGTTCTGTCCGGCGAGTTCTGTATCGGCGTCGCCGCTGAAGGATTCACCGACAAGAGCGGCGGGCGCAAAGGCCTTTAGGGTGGTGCTGTCGTCGGAATTGACGGTATCATCATCGTTCACGTTCACGGTGACATCAACGGAGGATTGGCCATCGGGTATGATGATATACCGCGGCACGCTCAGGCGTTTGTTGCTCGCGATGAGGCGGATGACCTGATCGCCATTGTTACCGGTGCGGTGAAGGGTCGCGATAAAATGGCCAGCCGTTTCATCAACTGTGTTCGGCACATTGAGCATAAGATCTCCCGCCGGGTTTGTTGTGCCCTGAGCGGAACCGCGCGGGCTATCCCCACCGGCATTGGAGGCCCAGACCCTGTAGATATAGGTGGTATCCGGACTCAACCCGGTGTCGGTGTACGAGGCGGCGCTTGACGGCAGATACACCAACGGGGTCCATGGTCCGTTTTCGCTGATGCCGCGTTCAATGTACTGGTGACCGGCGGTGTCGGGAGGTTCCCAGTTGATCCGCAGGTCGTTTGCGGACACGGTGGTCACCCCCACACTTGCAGGGGCTTCGGGGGGGAAGACCGTATCTTCCAGGGCAATCGCAAGCGGGGCGGAGGGATCTCCTGTCAAATCGCTGTCGAAGGCGGTCACACGGTAGTCAAAACTGCCGAAAGTTCCTACAGGGTCCCGATACGATCGGTCCCCGAAGGGCACAACGGCGATGACGGACCAATTTCCCATAGGCGAGAGGCGGCGTTCGATGAAAAAACGGTCGGTGTTGGGGCCGGTATACGCCCAGGAAAGTTCAATTTCGTAAAAGGGATGTATCACGGCCTGCACATCGACGGGCGCGACGGGCTCGTTGCCCGCCGAAGCCGTTCCGAAAGGGGAGTCGCCGTGATCATTGAAGGCGAATACGCGGTAATAGTAGCGGGTGGTGTCCGCCGAAACGACACCGGTATCTGAGTGGCTTGTTGAATCGGCGGCAAGGGTAGCCACCGGGGCAAAGGGTCCGTCGGGTGCGAGACTGCGCTCGACCCGGAACCCGGTTTCGTTGGGCGAACGGTCGGTCCAGGTGAGATTAATTCGGTCTGGTGAAATGCGGGTGGCGGCGAGCGCGCCGGGTGCGGCGGGTGGCTGATCCCCCGCGACGGTCAGCAACACCGGGATTTGGCGAGTGGATCCGTCGTTTGTGTCCGTAAGCGTGATGGTGTCGGAAAATTGCCCCGGCAGGATGTTTGTGGCGTCGAGGGTCAGCATGATGGAAACGCTTTCACCGGGCTGAAGGGTCACCGACTGCTGATCCAGGGTAAGGAATTGTACGGGGGCCCATGTGTGCACCGTGAAGTCCACCTCTTTCCCCTTGGGGACAAAAGTGCCTGCACTGCTTTCCGCGTTGTGGGACATTTGCAGGGCCTGACTGTTTTCGTGGTCCTGAATGCCGACGGTGTAGAGGATGGTGTTGCCGCCGAAATCAAAGTCTTTATAGCGGAAGGTCATGCTGCCGTCGCATCGCAGGACGGCCTGAAAGGTGGCGGTGTGTTGAACGCCCTGCCCCATGATCCCCACTTGATTCCATTGGACGATAAACGTGTTCGCATCGGTCTGTTCCCAGAACATGCCTCCGCCGTGGGAGGCCTGAATTCGGAAGTTGGACCAGAGAGGAAAGATAGCGTCGTAGGGGACTTTATGACTGGGCAGCGGCTCGTTGACGGTGCCGGTTGATTCATCGATCAGTTCGGAGCCATCCCCGAAGTAGAGAAAACCATTAATATGGGCGGTTACGTGTGTTTTGGTCTTTCCGTGGAAGGGGAACTCGAAGCCGATGGGGATTTGAACGGGCATGGCGACGCCATAGGCTGCAGACCCACTATAGCTATTGGGCGATGTCGCAGTGGGCGAGGTGGAGAGGTCGAACCAACTGAAGGCGGGCACGAGGGATTCTCCGGTGAGGTTGTTGCTGCTGTTCCAGGTGTAGCCGCTTTCGGCGGTCAGTCCGGAGAGGGTGTAGGTGCGCGCGTCGGGGTGGGGATTGGCGAGTCTGAGTTCAACCTGCCGCGTGTGGCCGGGTTCTATGGATTCGTTGACGGCGCCGGGGGAGAGGGCCTCGTCATCCCGGATGGTGATCACGGCCCCCGTCTGATCGAGGTCATAGGCCGGATCGGGGTGAAGGGTGAGGACAACGGTTCTGTCCGCCTCCAGAACCGGATTGTCCAGTATTTCCATATAGATCACTGCTTCGCTCTCTTCGGCGGCCAGGGTCACCGATTCGGTCACGGAGGGGATGTAGTCTACTCCGGGAACCGCGGTGCCGGTTAGGGTGAACGAAACCGTGACCGGCAAGCCGTAGTTTTCACTGCGTTCAAGCCTGAAATAAGGGATGTCCCCGCTGTTTTCCCGCACGCAGGCGGTTGATCGACGAACCGTGATCAGGGGTTTTTCCGGAATGGTTTCGCCGGCGTGCGCGCGGTAGGCGTTGAGATCGACGGTGTAGTCGCCCGGCTGGGTGGGGTCGAAGGAGAGGGTGCGCTCGATGCCGCCATAAGTGATGCGCATGCGGTTGTTGCTGATCCGGTCCACCTGCGGAGCGGTGTCTCCGGAGGGCCAGGCCAGCAGTGCGGTCATGAGCTGCCAGCGGGCGGCGGGTTCCGCGTTCTGCACCCAGAGCGTATTCTGGGTGCGCTGGTGCTCGGCGTATTCGGCTTCACTGAAGTAGTAGCGTTTGGAACCGGCAAAACTGCCGCTGCCGTCGGTGCCGTCAAACAAGGCAATAACAGAGGGTAATAGACTTTCACCGGTGACCGGATTGTAAAAGACATTGTCGCCGCCGATATCCGGCGCCCAGCCGGAGCCGGAGATGTAATTGGGGTCGGGGATCGCGCCGGTTCCGGACAGATGAATGATTTCCAGATCGGCGGTGTCGCGGCTGAAGGCCACCCGCGCATGCACTCCGTTCTGGGTCCAGCCGAACTCATTTCCGCTCACGTTGACATTTGCCGGCGGCGGGCGGTCTGCGTGAAGCAGCCATGAGAAGCGGGCCGGGGCCGCGCCCTCGTTCATTTCCAGGTCGTCATAGATGATGAAGTACGACTGATCGACAAAGATCACATGGCGGTGCCAGCGCCGCAGGCCGGCGCCGGGCAGGGTGCGGTAGGCGTTGGAGGCGTCGCCGACCCAGTGCACATACGAGCCGCCGTTGGGCAGGCCGCCTTCGGTGTAGGCGAGGATCCGCCCCATGAAGGGTTTGGCGGGCCAGTTCGGATTGATCCAGTTTTGCCCCTGTCCGTCGATCAACATGCTGTTGTGGCTCATGGTGTGGCGTGAATAGGGATCGGGATAGCGCCGTGACCCGCCGCCGGCGGCCAGGGGTTCGCCGAACGCGTGCCAGGAGAAGGCGTTTTCAGCGAGGTAGCTGTGACTGAGCCCTCCGCGGGGCCGACTCTGGAAAATCATGCGCGGTCCGGTGTCCGCCAGCGTTTTGTCGGTGGGGGGCTCCGAACCCGCCATCACCCAGCCGCTTTCGGGAAAGAGGGCGTTGTTGGATTCCGGTTCCGGAGTGACGTACGCGTTCTCGTGTTTATGCTGGTACGCCAGCATCAGGGTCCACGGCCGGCTGAAGGCATGGTCTTCCAGGCGGTCGCCCTGCGCGGCGGCTTCGGCGGCCCAGCGCGTTTTGGCTTGCGGGTTTCCGGTCAGCAACGTGAGCGCCTGTTGATTTTGAAGCACCTGCTCCGCGGCATTGTAGCTCCATTGATCTCCGAATGGAGAACGCTGGTATCCGTCGAACAACACATGGGAGAACCACTTCTGGTACCCGGCCAGGAAAGGGTTTTTGGCCTGATCCAAGTCGAGCAGCACTTCCGCCATGAGCGCGGTTCGGAGCAGGGTCCCCTGTTTTTCACCGCCGTATCCGACTCCTTCATTGATGGCTCCATCATCGGGGCCGTACAAACCACCGGCGGTCACGCCGGTCAGGAAATCAATCGTGAGCGGCAGCAGCGTTTCCGCCGCCATGGTCGCATCGCTGACGGGATTATCGCCCGCGAGCAGGAGCAGACCGGGCATGGCCCAGAAAAAATTCTGATAGTGGTGGCTGCCGCTTCGAATTCCCACCCCGTTGTGATAGATCGCGTCCGCACTGCGCCAGGAACGGCCTTGAAGAAACACCTGTTGCACCCGGAGCGCCACCCGGTCGCGCAGAAGTCCGCGCTGTTCGGGGGTCAGATCGTCGTAATACCAGTCATAGATCAGGGCCAGATATTCGGTGATGGCGGTGGTCTGTTTGGTGGTGGCTCCGTGAAATTCCGGCCAGGACAGGGAATGCCGGTCGGGGGTATGCGGAAATGCGGCCACGTTCAATAACAGGTCTTTGGCCCCGGCGTAATTTGGATCTCCGGTGACCTTATGGGCAAAGGCCACCATCGCCAACTGCTGGGCCATGCGGCCGTAATCGTTGCTTTGCCAGGTCGCGGTGCCGGAGCCGGTGCTGAACGAGACCTTGCCGTCCACCGCGCCGTCGGCATCCAGGGGCCCGCCGTCCTCGTCTGTTGGCGGAAAATGGGTTGCGGCGTTCACATACCAATCGCGTCCCGCAAACCCCGCGGCTCCCACAATGCGGTTCGCGTGTGTGCGAAGCTGATTGAGCCAGTCCTGCCCGCGCGGGGTGCTTTCCAGAAAGGTTTTGAACGCGGCCCAGTCGCCATCGACCGGACCGAAACGCGGCCGCGGGGTGTTCGAAAGCGCGCTGTGGGCATTGGAATGGCCCGAACGGTCCCATGCCGGTTCGGCGCCGTCGACAATGAAACTCCGGACATCGCTCCATTCGTCCACGGTGCCGTTCGCGTTGTGATCGTATCCGACCCGCCAGAACCAGGTGCCGGGAGGAAAGGGGGCGAGACGATTATAGAAATTGTAATCGACGGTAACCTTCACGACCGGATCATTGAAGAGGCTGTTGTCCGCGACTTGAAAGTGGAAAAGGCGGATTGGCTCATCGGTGTTTCCGCGAATTCCGGGACGGTGCGGCCATGAGAACCGGGGGGGATTCACGTCCGCCGCGCGGCCGTCGGCGGGGCGAAACCCTAGGAAATGAGGGTAGAGCCAGCGGGGATCCGGCTCCAGGAAGTCCTGCGCCAGGAGACGGGGGGCACACAGCAGGCAGGCCAGGGTGAAGAGAAAGACAGATGAAGCCCTTTTAAACGGGCGGGCGTTGGACGGGGACGGGAAAAGCATCTGTCGGCTTGAGAGCGGAATATACATCATACTTCTGAAACTACCCGCCGCTTATATTTTTCTTCATACCGAATTGCCGACGAGTCTGTAAACACGTTGACTTTTTTCTCCGTGTTTGCCGTTGAAATGCAGAGCACTGAAGGTGCGGCTCAATCGGTATGAAGCATTGGGAATGAGCGATCACCCATTCCGGGATGCGCCCCCGGTTCGGGAATATTATCGAAAGTGGATTTCGGTTTGGGGCATGAGGGTGGTGGTGACGGACACCGTCACGGGCTCATTGTCGCGCAGGATTTCGAGGGTGAGGATATCGCCGGGGCGGCCGAGGCGCACAATACTACTGATTTCCTGACCTGACCGGACGGCTTTCCGGTTTACTCTGCGGACCAGATCACCGGCCTGGAGGCCCGCCTCATCCGCCGGACTGTCTTTCACGATACGGGTGAGCAACACGCCTTCACGGGTGTCCCGCATGACCACGCCGAGCCAGCTGAATTCGACCCCCTCGGTGCCGCCGATGATGAGTTCTGCGGCCCGCATGGCGGTGTTGGAGGGCACGGCGAAGCCGATGCCGATGTTGCCCTGGCTCATGCCGCCGGCGGTGCGGATGAGGGTGTTGAGGCCGATGAGGCGTCCTTCGATATCGATCAGCGGGCCGCCGCTGTTGCCGGGATTGATGGCGGCGCTGGTCTGGATGAAGTCCACGATGGGCAGGAAGGTTTCGGACCGGCCTTTGTGGCTGACCACGCCGTGGGTGACAGTGCTGCTGAGGCTGAAGGGGGAGCCGATGGCCATGACCATTTCGCCGACGCGGATTTTATCGGAGTCGCCGGGTTCGATGGCGGGGAACGTTATGTCCTCATCGGTTTCAATTTTCAGCACCGCAATATCGGTGGGTTCGTTTTTGCCGACGAGGGTGGCGGGATAGGCGGTGCCGTCCTCGAGAATGACTTCGATGCGCTGTCCGCCGTGGAGCACATGGAAATTGGTGAGGACGTAGCCTTCGGGATCGATGATGACACCGGAGCCCTGCCCGACAGGGCGCTGAGCCTCGCGGAGAAGGCGTCCGTACCAGTCGACAAAGTACTGGGTGGCTTCGGTGCGGATGACCACGACGGAGGGCAGGACCTTTTCGACGGTGTCGGCCATGGCGTGGTTCAGGGCCCGGGCGACATCCAGGGGCGTGGCGTCGCCGATTTCAATCGCCGGCGGGGGAGGAGGCGGCGGAGCGGGCGGTTCAGCCGGTTCGGGGTCCGGGGTGTTCCGCCCGCAGGCGGTCAGGAGCGACAGGGTCAGATAAAAAAGAAGTTTTCGAATCATGATTCGTCGGTTTGAAACGGTTCTGTGGTGATTTCGCCGTCTTTTTTGACGAGTTTTTCGATACGGCGTTCAACTTCATTCAGCCGTTTTCCACAGATGTCAACCAGATTGGATCCTTCTTCGAAGTGCGCGATCATTTGATCGAGGCTGAGGCTGCCGGCCTCCATCTCGGCGACGAGGGTTTCCAGGCGCTTGAGCGCCTCCTCAAACGCGGGAGGCGGTTGAGGAGGCGTTTCGGGAGAGGTGTCTTCTTTTTTTGCAGGCATCATGCCCATCTTATAGTGCGGGAACCGTGCCGGTGTCGAGCAGGATATGCTCCTGTCCGTTGCGGCGGATCACTGCCTGGCCCGGCACGGTGTCGCCGGGATCGGTGTTGAGGAAGATGTCCTCGGTTTGTCCGTTCACGGTGACGCGGACCCCTTTGCCGTCCTCGAGGGTTTCAAACGCGGGCGGTTCGGTGCCGCGGGGGTAGGGGTAGAGGACCCAGAGGACGGGGGTGCCGGGACGGGTGTTGAGCCGGACCCATTGCTGATATTCGCCGAACATCCAGGGGCCGGTCCAGCCTTCGGGCGGAATCATGGCTTTGCCGTCGGTTTCCTGAAGAAGTTTCTGCCAGGCCAGACCGGGTTCGTTCCAGTCCCGGGGTCGGTACTGCGCCCGCCAGCCGGGGAGGGGAAGGGTGTCGACGTTGTGTTCGGCTTTGAACGCTTTCATGCGTTCGGCCCATTCGTCCATGCTTTCGCCGGGGCGGATGGTGTATTCGTCGCCGGGGCCGATGATCCAGGTGTCGGAGTACCACCAGTGGCGGACATCGATCTCCAGATCGGCGGCGTCTGCGACATAGAGGGCCATGTCCATTTCGCCCTGGCCGCGGGCGAGTATGAGGTTTCCGTCCACGGTGAGATCGCGGGAAAGGAGGTGGATGTTCACAGCCTGTCCCTCGCGGTTCACGGTTTCGTCCCGGACGACAAGGTAGTCTGTGACGGGGCTGTCCTCCGGTTGTTTGACCATGGAAATATAGCGGCGGTGGGTGATGGGGTGGACTTCACGTTCGCCGTAATTCCGCTGAAATTCGTGGTCTTCAGGGTAAATCGGTGTGAGATGAACGGTGCTGGATTTCCGTTCCGCCACAAACACGTCCATTTCCGGGGCGCCGGCGAAGGCGAGTTTATGGGCGGTGCTGAAGATCTGTTCCATGGCGGGCACGCGTTCTTCACGGGCGTTGTGCAGGACCGTGCCTTCTCGTCCGAAGGTCATGGAGTTGTGCAGCGCGGCATGATCGCCCCGGGGGGTGTAGCTGCAGTTGTAGTCCAGGCTGATCGGCTGGCCGTGGGAGTAGAAATGATAGGTCAGCTCGTCGTTGTGATAATGGCCGCGGGTGGGGCCGGCCTTGACGGTGAGGAAGCTTTCGCGGCCGGTGCCAAAATTGTTTCGGAAGATTGCCCCGAAGCCGTGGAAGGTGTCGCTGCTCCAGTCCATGTCCATGGGATCCATGGCGGGAATGGACGGATCGGCGTCGATGAGTTGGGTGCGCAGCGGATTGCGGATTTGGAGACCGTTGTCGGTCAGCAAGCGCCAGGCGCCCATCATTTCCTCGGCGAATTCGGGGTCTTCGTCACTGTAGAAGGTGGCGAGCATGCCAAAGCCGTGTCCCAGACCGGAATCCCAGCGGTGGGTGTCGCCGATAGGGGCGGTGTGGCGGCGCTGGAGGCGCTCATTGTAAGGGGTGATCAGCTTGCGGTGCCAAATGCCGGAGCCTTTGAAGAGCGGGTTGTCGGTCACGGGATTCGTGAATCCGACGTTGGTGAAGATCCGGGCGAGGTCCAGTTGAAGTTTCAGGGCGTATCCGGCGTATCCGGGGCATTCGTATCCGACGCCGTCGGGTTCGAAAAGCACTTTTTGGAGATCCTCCTGAAAATTGGCCCAGCCGTATTGGAGCCAATCGTCGCTGTGGGGGTGGTCGCGCATGGCGGCGGCAATATATATGGCGCCCATGTATTTATCGGTGTGGAAATTGGGGTTGCCGGGCGACCAGCCCTGATGCCAGCCCGGCCAGGCGTCGAGATCGGTTTTGACATAGCCCAGGGCGGCGTGCAGCGGACCTCCGACGGGGCTTCCGCCGGCGAACAGGTCGGCCTCGGCGTACAGCTTCACGTTGCGGGTGGCGCGCGAGGTGGGATTGAGGAAATCATCCTGATAGCGCCGTTCCAGCCAGAGTCCCGCGTCCTGCGGTTCCACAGTCCGGCTGAAATCGGGATCGGTGATGAGTTGCAGGATATGCATATCCGGGCTGTCCAGCCGGTTTTCGAGGCCGCGGAGTTCCTGATTGCGTTCCCGGTGCTCCTTGTTGGCCCGTTCCCGTTCCTCCTGGGGAAGAGACCGGTCGCTGCGGGTTTCATTCAGGGCGCTGACGACCTCTCTGAGTTCGTCTCGTTCATCCCGCAGCGCTTTGAAGGCGTCCAGTTCCTCCGCGAAAATTTCGGCTTCCGCTCCCGCGCCGCTCCGGTAGGCGCTGCGGAGTTCCTCAAGTCTTTCGCGGGTGATGAACAGGTTGGGGCCGGCCAGTTCGGGATCCCGGTCCCATTCCAGAATGTATTTGTTCATGAGCGCGACCAGGGTCCAGTCGGTGTGACGGCGGACGAGGTCGTTGAGCCAGGTGAATTCAGAGCGGGGGCCGATACAGATGGCGAAGGCACGCTGGCCGTAATGCATTTGACTGCGTTCGCCGTCGATCAGGGGGAAGCGGGCCCGTCCGCGGTTTTCGTCGTGGGCGTAGGCGGCGATGGTGGCCGGGAAGGGGCCGACCCATTTGGAAGGGAAGGCGGCGACGATGCCGACGGCCGGGTTGTCGCCGCTGTAGCCGGGTTCAGGCAGGTTGAGATCCACCTCCAGTTCCCGGCCCACTTCGGCAATGGCCTCAAAGCGTTCACGATCCCCGCGGGTGGTGTCGGTGGCGATTTCGAGCCATGCGTCGATTCGTGCCTTTTGTTCGGCTTTCTCCTCATCCCGCTCAGCGTCGCGGTTGAGATCGCGCAGCGCCCGCTGCAGCGGACGGTTGATCATGTGTTGGATCGAGTCGGGGTTGGGGCCGCCGGAGGTCAGAAAGAAATCCTGGGCTCCGCCGCCGCCCTGATTCCAACGGGGACGCAGCAGGGCGAAGGGACGGCCGCGCTGGTCGTCACGGGGACGGGCGGGAACGTAATGCTGCGTAACGTTTCCTCCGAACTGGTCGTAGAGAAACCAGCGGACCCAGGTGACAGTGTCGACGGGCATTTGATCCTCCGGGCTGAATCCGGGAACGTCGGGGGCATCGGCGGGCTCGCCCCAGTTGATCCAGTGCTGGTGCACGCCAAAGGGGCCCGCCGCCTCACTGCGGGGCAGATGATAGCGTTCGTTGACTTCGATCCAGGGGGCGCCCATGACCAGACGGATCCGCAGTTCATAGGCGTGGTCCAGTTTGGGAATGTCCTCGCGGGGCGGGGTGTTCGGTTCCCAGGTGTGGGTCTGTTTGCCCAGGTCAAGTGGGAGGGCCGGGGTGGTGCCGTCGGTTTCGGCGACAAAGTCGTAGGTGACGGAGAGATCGATGAAAACGGGGCCCTCCTGAAGGATTTCGGTGCGGATCCCGCTGACCAGCGCGTCGCCGTCGAACCAGGCGCGTCCGTCCCATTCGGATTGCCCTTTGACGCGACCGCCGCCGAACCAGTGGGGGGCTTTATGAAACGGGATCGGTTCATCGAAGGTTTCCGATTGGCGGATGCGCACTTCGTACGTGCCGTTGTCGATGACATGAAACGGGCCGGATTCCGAGCGGTGAATGCCCGGACGAATGCTGCCGGAGCGAAGGGTGAGGGGGGCTTCACGGATCACGCCCTCGGTGTTTCTTCCCCGGTCATCGGTGAACTGTTCCCGCTGATCAATTGTCGCCACGAACCAGGCCCGCGAAACGGATTCACCGTTCCGGGAGAGGGTTTCGATTTGAACGGGGCGGATATGACCGGAGAGTTCCGCGATGGTCAGGTCTTCCGCCTGTGCCGCGGGCACCTCAATGTGGGTTAAGTCCCAGGGCCATCTTTGCCGCAGCGGGTTCTGAACGGTATGAGTGATTTCCGCCGCGGACGCGGAGAGAACGGTCCCGGTCAACAGGGTCAGAAAGTAGAATCGGTGGAAACGCATAAGGAACTCCGTGGTAAGACTAATGTGAAGTTGGAAATAATGAATAACTGAAACTTATGTGTACAGAAAATGACCCGAAATAAAAGGAAAAAGGCCTGAAAATGACAAACAGACTATTTTTTCTTAACATAAGGCGTATGCAGGAGGACGGTGCGGGCCAGCAGGTCGTCGGTGCGTTTCATGGGGCGGTCGTAGTGGGTGGCGATGCGTTGATTTTTGGGATGCCGAAAGGCGTCCCATTCCGGGTGGGTGCCGCCGCGCTGACTGTTCACCACATCCCAGGCTTTGTAGACATGGCGGCCGCTGTTGATGGGGCGGTGGACGGTGTGTCCGGCCGCGGCCAGGTCTTTTTCGACCGCTTCGGCGCGCCCGGGGGTCGGGGCCTGAATGAGCAGGCAGACTCCGCATTGTCCCTCCTCGTCGTGGGTGCGGATAAACGCGCAGTCGTCGGGAATCTCAAGGGTTTGCAGCAGTTCGGCCCGCTTTTTACGGAGGCGTTTGAGGATTTTGTCGAGTTTTTTGATCTGCACCCGGAGCATGGCGGCGTTGAGTTCGTTGAAGCGGAAATTTCCGCCGCAGAAAAAGGCCTGGCTCATGGTTCCGGTTTCGGGCCAGACGCTGCAACTGCCGTCCTGGGCCATGTACAGGCGTTCGGCGATGCCGGGATCGGAGGTGACACAGGAGCCACCTTCGCCGCAGGAGATGATTTTGAACTGATTGAAACTGAATCCGCCGACCGCGCCCCAGCTTCCGAGGCGTTTGCCTTTGTAGCTTCCGCCGTCGGCCTGACAGCAGTCCTCAAACACGGGAATTCCCTTTTCGGCGGCGATTTCGAGGATGGGTTCCA
Organism: Verrucomicrobiota bacterium; assembly: GCA_020831625.1. Lineage (GTDB taxonomy): Bacteria > Verrucomicrobiota > Kiritimatiellia > SS1-B-03-39 > UBA6053 > PXAS01. Next base: position 38,278 of record JAFIGD010000011.1, read on the forward strand.
AATCACAGGGCATGCCCTGCATGTGCACCGGCATGACGCAGCCGGTGTGTTTGCGGATTTTTTTGCGGAGATCCTCCGGATCCATGGTGAGCGACTCATCCACCTCCACGTAGAGCGGAATCGCCCCCACGGCGGTGACCGCCAGGGCGGTGGAGATGAAGGTGTATCCGGGGAGCAGGACGGACTGACCCGGCCCCACCCCGAGCGCCTGGAGCCCGGCGATGAGCGAGGCGGTGCCGGAGGTGACCATGACGGCGGTGTCCGCGCCGATTTTTTCGGCCCATTCTTTTTCCGCCGCCACGACTTCTCTGCCGCCGTAGCGGAAGAAGTGACCGGAGTCGACCGCCCGTTTGAGGGCTTTAAGTTCGCGTTTTCCTATGTCGTACATTGATTTTAAGTAAGGGGTTATGCGTATTCGTAGACGGGGGTCTGGATCATTTTGTCAGGCGGTTGATTTCCCAAAACAATCGATTGAATCCGGTCAACCGTTTCCGGTGAAAAGTACTGCTCACCGGTTTCTTTGCAAACCCTTGCAGGAACATGTTCAATGACGTATAAGCTGCCATTGATTTCCAAAGTGTATGTCACTTTGGTTTCAATCATGGTTTCTTTCATGTTGGCTCTCATTACAAATTATATCAGACATAATCTTCCTAAAGTCCAGCTCATAGACTTTTATAGAAATGTTACTTTTTTAAAATCTCCACATCCTCAAACCTTACGCCCATGCGGCGGTTGTTGGCGAAATCGCGGATGATGAGGTCTTTGACCATCCAGACATCGGGTTCGATCTCGACGATGCTGTCGACATCGATGCGCTTGAGGCGTTCGCCGTCCGGTCCGAGGATTTCGGCGCGGACGACGAGGAGCGCGGAGGTGTCGATCCAGAGGCGCACGCCGCCGAGTTCGGGATGATGGGGCGGGGCGGGGATGCGGACCACATGGGAGGCGCGGGTGCGGACCCGTTCCCGTCCTGTGACTTCGGCTTCGGGCCACCAGAGAAAATCAAGGCTCAGATCGCTCCAGGTCAGTCCGGTTTCGGCGATGTCATCGGAGAGGCGGGCGTTTTCGACGGGTTCCTCGTTTTCATCATAGAGGGTAAAGTGCGCGGTGCCGTCCGGCCAGGCGATGCGGGCGGTGGCGACGAGGCTGCCGAAGGCGTCCATCACCTGATAGCGGATGTGGGGAACCGGGGAGCCGAAATGGAGTTCGCTGATCAGGCCCCGGTCCACGTCCCGGCGGCCGTTGCGGGTGCGGATAAAGCCGGTGAGGCGGACCGGCTCCGGCGGCAGGCGGGCGCGCACCTCCTCCATGAGCTGTTGGCCGGTCAGTTCTTCGGCGACCAGCGGCGCGGCGGCGAGGGTGAACACGGTCAGCAGGATCAGCCGGAGCATGTCAGGCGCCTTTGAGCCGCCCCATGGCCGGGAGTTTCCCGACAACGGGTTTGACGTAATCGATAAAGGCTTTGGTGACATCGTTTCCGGCTTTGTTGATATAGGAGGCGGGCATGTGGCGGGTTTCTTTGGCGACCGATTTGAGGGGGACGCGTTCGAAGCTCACCGCATAGGCTTTGGTTTTCTTGCGTTGAATGGCGATACTGCCGTTCTCAAAAGATTTGACCGCGCAGCGGACGCCGTGTTCACCGACTTTGCGCGCTTCTTTGGCGTCGGTTTCGGAAACCACGCCGGGAAAGGAGCGCTGGAGGTAGCCGAAGGTGTCGGCGCGGACGCGTTTGATGCCGGTGCGGGATTTGAGTTCTTCGGCGAGGAGATCGCCGAGGGCGCCGTTGCCGGAGAGCTGGAGGTTGCCGTGGCTGTCGACCTCTTTGGAGTGGGCGGCGATAATGGGGGTGCCGTTTTTATCGCAGATGCCTTCGCTGACGGCGATGACGCAGCGGCCGGTTTTTTCCATCACCGCTTTCACGTCCGCGCAGAAGCGGTCCATGGAGAAGGGGCGCTCGGGCAGATAGATGAGGTGGGGGCCGTCGTCGGGGTAGACGCGGGCGAGGGCGGAGGCGGCGGTGAGGAAGCCGGCGTGGCGGCCCATGATGATGTTGATTTTCACGCCGCCGAGGGCGCGGTTGTCCTGGTTGTCGCCCATGAAGGCGGAGGCCACGAATTTGGCGGCGCTGCCGAAACCGGGGGTGTGGTCGTTCTGCCGCAGATCGTTGTCGATGGTTTTACAGAGATGGAAGCAGCGGAAGTCGTAATTGGCTTTGCGGGCGTGCTCGTGGATGATGTGGGTGGTTTCGGCGGAGTCGTTGCCGCCGATGTAGAAGAAATAGCGGATATTGTGCTTGCGCAGGACCTCGAAGATGGCGGCGCAGTCTTCGGCGGTGGGTTTTTTGCGGACCGAGCCCAGCGCGGAGGAGGGGGTGTCGGCGACCCGTTCGAGGTTGGCGGGGGTCTCTTTGCCCAGGTCGAGGAAGACTTCGTCGAGAATTCCCTGAATTCCGTGCATCGCTCCGTAGACCTTTTGGATTTCGGGGTGTTTGCGGGCCTCGAGCACGGCACCGACCAGGGTTTGATTGATCACGGCGGTGGGGCCGCCGCTTTGGGCGATGAGCATGTTGCCTTTGAGGGGGGCTTGTTTGGGCATGGAAGTCTCCGAATTGAATTTAAAGAATGGGTCTTCTACACCATGCCGAACCCGCTTTTGCAAGTCCGCATTCTATCCGTTTACCAGGCCGGCATTGTGTGATCCAGGGTTTCCCCCAGACTGCAGCGGGGCGATTCTCCGATGGTGCCCAGTTCGTATGCGCCTCCAGCGGGACAGACGGGCAGCTGTCTGTCATGGAAATATTTCAACAGGTCCTCCCGGGTCACAGGATCACCCGATCTCCGATTCGTTTCAATGGCCCACTGGTCTTTGGCGGAGTCAATGATCCGCAAATTATTGATGCAGGCGTTGCGTTGGGCGGACTGTCGCGCGCGGGAAAAGCTCGGAAGCGCGATGGCCGCAAGCATGCCGGTGGTCATGGGGGCTGTCATCATCATCGCCTGGTTGTTCCCGCCGGTCAGCATGGGCCGGGCGTGCATCAACACCGTTTGCCGGAAATCCCCGCGCGCTTCCAGGATGATGTTGGTGTTGTACATGTCGGTGATAAAGGTTGTCCATCCCTGAAGCATGGTCATGGGATTTATGCCCATCGGCATATCTCCGGCCATGGCGGTGGACATGTGGAGGGAGGCGCTCATCAGGTTGGTCAGCAGATCCTGAAACTCCCGGGTGCTGATCCATGCGCCCACCGCTTCATCGGGAGTGCCTTCCGGCAAACGGGCCAGCAGGGGACGGTCGCCCTCTCCGGCGAGGCTGGTCATCAGTGCCTCCATTAATTCAGGGGAGGTGGTGATCGCCACATGACCGTCCATATGCGCCAGGGTCAGGATCTGTGGCGTGGGGGCGGGGACGGGAAGCGGGAGTGTCTGAACCTCCGCACCCTGAATCTCCATCGTCTGCACGGGGAACGGCGCGTCCTCTTGAATCCGGGCGAGGATCAGGGAAAACAAACGAGCCTCCGCGTCGGGAATCCGCACGATCAATCCCGGTTCGGAAACCGGCTCCATTCCCGGCAGCGGCAGCGGCCATTGGTTTTCGGGATTCAGGGTGACGCCAAGGGTGATCCCTTCATTCAGTGCGGTCATGATGTCTCCGGCGAGTTCCCGGTTTTCGGAAAGGAGGGTTGTCACTTCGGCCATCGCCTCGGGGGGGACGCCCATCTCACGGCTCAGTTGAAGCCCGCGCCGCACGGCTGTGGGCGCGTTGAATCCAATGCGCATCATCGCGGCGGTGGTTGGGGGCAGTTTGCGGATTTCGTCCTGAAGCTGGAACGGTTTGCCATGCAGGCTCCAAATCAGTCCGCCCGCGTCCGGTTGCAACAACTGGACGTTCCGGGTGAGATATCCGCCGCCGGGAAGCGCGCGTGTGCTGACGCCGTTGGCCAGAATTTGATTCAGCCCCAGAAACGCCGGCAGGTTGTCCATGGCTTCCGTCAAATTGGGCGGGAACGCCCCGGTGGTGTCCATGGCGGCCATCATGGAAATCATTCCGGGGAATATCTCAAAAATCCAGGACACCGCCTCCCATTGGTAGGTCCCGTCCGTCAGTTGAAAAACGGGGCCGCCCAGGTCCAATTCTCCGGCCACACGGGCCATGGGACTGTCGGCGGCGTGACCCGCCGCCGTTCCGTCGGCGGCGGCCGCCGGGGCAACGGTGAACGAAATGAAAAAAAGAAGGGCGGAGGTCAAGGCGCGGATGGAGGGGCTGATAAAGTTCATGACGTGAAAAAAGACTCTGGAAAATCAAATGTCAAACCTTAATCGCCCCTTTACTCGGGCCGGATCCAGTGGTTGGAGCGGACCATGCGGCCGTTTGTCTGGATGGCGCGGGCCTGGAGGCGGAGGGGGCCTTCGCCGGTGAGGGCTCGGGGGAGGGTGAAGGTGTGGCTTTTCCCGCGGGGCTCGGCCTGATCGATGCGGCGGTTGCCCTGCCAGAGTTCGAGCTGGGCGAGGTCGTGACTGCCGGAGACCTCGAGGCGGAGGGCGTCGCGGGGCTGACGGCGGGGGGCGGTGAGGGTGAGGGTGCGGGGAACGGGCGAGGGAATGGTTTTGCGGAGGTGAACCAGTTCGGGCGGGGCCCAGAGGCGGCGGACGTGGAGGAGGACGTCGAGACTGGGGCCGGTGGTTTCGGGATGGGCCTCCCAGGTCCATTCAGGCCCGTTGCCGGGAATGCGGACGCCGTCGAGGTAGAGATGGGCGTCGGTGCCGGGGCCGGTGCGGACGCCGCTCAGCGTGAGGGTGAGGGTGTTGCCTTCCCAGGCGGCTTCGAGCCTGGCGTTGGCGGGGGTGTTTGCCCAGGGGCGGCAGAAGGGGTCGCCGATGGCGAGGGACTGCCAGGGGTGGCCGTGGGACTGCATGAGGGCTTCGAGCAGGGTGTTGCCGAGGGCGTAGCGTTCGAAAATTTCGGCGACGGGAAATTTGGTCCAGATGGAGAGGGGCTCGTCCACGGTGCCGACGGTTCCGGCGGCGCCGGCGGCGATCCATTCGGTCATTTTGGTTTGCTGCCGGTTGTGGAGGGCACCGGCGAAGCTGGTGAGGTGTTCGGCGAAGGCCCCGGGCACAAGGCGGCCGCGGTAGCGGGCGACCGGCACGGTGGCCGCGCCTTCGAGGGCACCGATAATCTGATCGGGGAGCGGGGTGTCGCGTTCGGCGAGATGCACGGGAATGCCGCGGGCCTCGAGACGCTCTTTGGCGGGTTCGAACTGGTGGATCCGGGCACGGGTGCGCACATCGGTGTTGGTGATGATGGCCACGGAGCCGGCGGGGGAGGTGAAGTCGGCATCGCGGCTGCGGGTGAGCGCGGTGATGATGCTGTCGGGATCGAGCGGTTCTTGAAACACACCGAGCATCATGGCGGGGTGGAGAGAGGTGTCGCGGAGGGCGGGCGAGGGGTAGCGGGGCAGGGGACGGCCCTGGGCGCGTTCTTCGGGGGTGACGAACCAGGGGGAGCGCGCCTGACCGTTTTTGATGTGTTCCTCGGGGGGGAGTTCGCCCCGGGAGGCGATGTAGGCGGTGACGCTGACGGGCGTGCCGTCATCGTGCCGGGTGTGAATCGGCCAGTCGGGCGAGAAAATCAGGGCGGTGGGGGCGGGATCGTCGAGTGCGTTGAGTTTGGCGAGCACGGGTTTAAGGAGCTGATCGTTGACGGCCACGCGGTTGACGCGCCAGCGGGTGGTTTGATTTTCGCGGAAAAACTCCTCCGGCGGGGTGAGGACGAGAACGCGGTCGTCGGGGATGTGGCGCAGGGCGATGAAGTGGTTGGCGACCTTGAGGGCGTCGGGTGAGGAGCCGTTGACGATGAGCAGGCTTTCCGAGGGAAGCTGGGCGTTGAGGCGAAAGCCGGACAGAAGGCTGAACAGAAGGCTGAACAGAAGGCTGAACAGAAGGAAGGGCGTGAGCGGACGTGTTTTCATGCGCTTACGCTACGAATCCAGTTTTCATTGTCAAACCCCGCTTGATCTTCTATGAAAGAAGGTATGCATCTTCTTATTCCTTTTTTTGCCGGATTTTTTTTGTTGGCGGCGCTGAGCTATGCCTGGTGGCAACTGGTGGAGCGCCGTTTCACGGTGGTGACGCCCGGTCAGGTGTACCGCTCGGCGGCGATGAAGCCGGACCGCCTGCGGCGCGTGGTGGCGAAGCGGGGCATCCGCACGGTGTACGATCTGCGGACGGAAACCGAGGGGGATGTGGCGGCGGAGCGGGCGGCGCTGGAGGCGGCGGGGTGCCGGTATGTGAATTTAAAATCCAAGCAGGTGCCCGACGACGCGACCCGGGCGCGGTTTCTGGAGGACATCGGCGATGACGGGCACCGTCCGGCGCTGATTCACTGCACCCACGGGGAGGGGCGGGCGGTTCTGTTCGGGGCCCTGTGGCTAATCGAATTTAAAGGCGTTCCGCCGCCGAAAGCCCGGAAAATGTGCAGGATGATCACCACCAAGGGATCGACATTTGATTTGAATCGGGAAAAAGGACAGTTTTTGGAGGGGTACGCAAAGCATTTTAAAGGTGTAGAATAGAATACACCTAACCTTTGGCCGGTTTATACCAGCCCCAAACTGTCGATGAAGTGGTCTTCGAAGCTTGTGATTTGGTTGAGTTCGATGAGTTTAATCCCGGCTCGGACTGCTTCCATGCGGGGGAGGGCGTTGGCGGTGAGGAGGGAGAGGGTGGCGCCGGCGAGGGAGGCGTTGCCGACGAGGTGAACACGGTCGGGGGAGACGGGGGGAATAAGGCCGATGGATTGGGCGTGGGCGGGGGTCAGGTGATAACCAAAGCCGCCGGCGATGTAGACGTGTTGCAGATCCTGCGGAGAGATTCCCGCGCATTCGCAGAGGGTGGTCCATCCCGCCTGAATTGCGGCTTTGGCCTGGAGCAGTTCCGCGATGTCGGCTTCGGTGATGACAACGCCGGGGGCGGGGTTGATTCCGTGGATGCTCTGAAAGCGTCCGGACGCGCTGAGCCATCCGGCTTCCCGGGCGAGGGCGATGGCATCGACATAGGCGGCGCCGGAAATGGCGTGGCCTGATTGGCCGCCGGAAAGTTCGGCGAGGGTGTTGAAGCGGGAGATGACGCCGGGTCCGGCGGCGGCACCGCATTGGAGTCGTCCGCCTTCGAAGGCGGGTCCGGCGGCGGTGGCGGTCGCCCAAAGTCCGTCGCGGGTCTGCAACAGAATTTCGCCGTTGGTGCCGAAGTCGATCAGCAGTGCGGGCGGTTCTGCGTCCAGACAGCCGCAGGCCAGCGCCCCTGCAAGCACATCGGAGCCGACGAAGGGGCCCGGGGAGGGCAGCAGGGTGAATTCCAATCCCTCGATCTCAACACTGCGGGAATCGAGAAAGACGGGCTTGAAGGGCCAGGAGGAGAGGCCTTTCAGAGATTCTCCCGCGAGAATGTGGAGCATGACCGGATTGCCGGTCACGGTCCACGTTTCCGGTACTTCGCCGCCACAGACATCACGGAGCAGCGGAAGGATACCCTCCCGCAAAAGGGTTTCGCGGAGGATAGCCAGGCCTTCCGGCTGATCGAGCGTGAACTGAATCCGGCTGACCACGTTGTCGCCGTGGGCCCGCTGCGGGTTGGCGCGGGTGGCAGTGCGGACACAGCTCGGGGGCGACCCCGTCCAGTAGGAAGCCGCCAGGGTGGTGGTGCCCAGATCCAGGGCCACGCCGTTGGCCCGCGGGAGCGGGTCCAGGGAATCCAGCAGCCGCGGCGGAATTTCGAAGGCGCTGACCCCGTGGATGGAGGCGTCGTGAAGGGAGGCTCTGGGCAGAAGGATGGTTTGATCCGCCAGGGTGTCCGCCGCGCATTGACAGGCCTTCAGTGTGCGGTTCTCCACACGCACTTCGCATCCCCGGCAGAGGCCGCGCCCGCCGCAGCGGGTGTTCAGCGGTCTGTCGTTCATTGCAAACCAGGCGCTCAGCGTCATGTCCTTGCGGGGATCAATCGGCATGGAAAGGACCGCCCCGCGCTCATCCACGACGTGGGGCGGGATCATGCGAAAATCTCCGCGTTCCCGGAGGCGCACAGCGACTGACCCGGCGCAAGGGTCACAAAGCGTTTTTCGTCCCAGAGGCCGCTGAAAAAGTCCTCCAGCCAGCGGGTGTCCGCCTCCTCAGCGGTGAAGCGCCAGCCCAGATGGGCGGCGCAGCGCTTGCAGTAGGATTCGCCCTCCTCCGCAGCCGGGGTGCGGATAAACAAGGCCTGTTCATAGGGAGCAAAGGCTTCGCGGTCGGCTTCGATGAGTTCCCCGATCATTTCGTCATCAAATTTTTCCGCGTAGAGCTCCCGCAGCCAGTCGGCGCGGTCGGGCCCCGGCACCCTGCGCTCGCGAATCCAGCCGCGTGAATAGAAATAGGTGCCCGCGCAGGCCTTCTGAATCTGCTGGTGCCGTTCGTTGGAGCCGAGGAGCAGAGCGATGCAATCGTGGGCCCGGGGGAGAATCAGCGGACGCCGCCGGGCGGTGATACCGTCGAGTCCGCCCCCGCAAAGACCATACAGGAGCAGGACAGGATCATCGCCCGGCTCGGCATCCAGGGCGTCGACTTCTGCCTGAAGACGGCGGCGCAGTTCGTCGGGTCTGTCGTGAAGCCCCATCTCCAGCCAGCGCACAGGGGGCAGTGGAAGCGCAAGCGCCTGCAGTTCATCGCGGAAGACATCGCAGGCGAGGAGGAATGACGAGTGACGAGTGACGAGTGACGATTGACGAGTGACGAATGACGAGTGATGCGTGTCGAGAGACGCGATGCGGACCAATTGCGGTTGGCGCTTTACATTCGTCATTCCACATTCATCACTCGTCACTCGAATCCCTTCCGGCGTGAGATCGATCTGCATCAGCGTGCCGCCGACGCGGGCGGTGCCTTTGACGCGGTGGGCGTCGCCGCACCAGGCCAGGAGTTCATCCTCATTGGCGAAGTCGGGCGGGGTGAGCGTTTCCGCCTGAAAGCGGAGGGCGCTGCACTTGCCGAAGGGTTCGTGGGGGAGGGGGACGGTCCGGGGAAGGTTGAGATCGGGGAGGTCCTGACAAAAGGAGGTCTCCACGACACGGGCGTGGGGACAGAGGGCTTGGACGGTTTCCCGGCAGTCGTTGATTTGTTCGGGGCTGGCCAGATCGCATTTGTTGAGCAGGAGGGTGTCTGCGGCGCGGAGCTGGGCCTTCATCACCGGGAGCTTGCCGTGGAGTTTTCGGAAACTTTTCGGGGTCAGGACGGTGACAATGCTGCGTACTTGGAGTGCATCACCGTAGCCCGCTTTTTCGATCAGGGTGCCGATGGCGGAGGGGTCGGCAATGCCGCTGGTTTCGATGACGAGGGCATCCAAGGGCAGTATTTGATGGGCAGGCATAACCTCCTCACGCATCATTCGCAGAAAATCCGCAGCCTTGCATTCGCAGAAGATGCTGCCGCCGACCACGGAAACGGTGTCCGGTCCCGAATCCCGCAGCCGTCCCGCGTCCACATCCCGGCCCGCCAGTTCGTTTACCAGAAAGACCATGCGGAGATCGGAGCGGGTTTCTGCAATCCGCCGCAGCAGGGTGGTTTTGCCGCTGCCGAGGAAACCGGTGATCAGGATGACGGGGAGGGGAATATGCGTTTTGATCATGGTGGTACTTTGCCATGACATATATAATGTTGTCAATTAACGCTTTGACATCTTCTTCAGGTCATCCATCTCATTTTGTCGGAATCCAGACGGAATTGAATGCGAGCCCGGAGTCCATTAACTCCGGCGGAATCGTTTAGTCTGAAACGCAGGGTGGATGAAGTGCCGGACAGGGGTTTTGAAATTGCGCAAACAGAAAATAATTACAACGCAAATCTGTAGGGATTCGGGGGCTGGCGTCCTATACAGGAAATCGATGATCGGGTATGATCTTCTGTATGAAGAAGTTTAAATATAGCAAATCCCGCCAAGGCAGCGCATTGCTGGTGACGGTGTTGGTGGTGAGTCTTTTGCTGGTGATGGTGCTTTCATTGGTGGCGGTGGTTCGCATGGAGCTGCGCAAGGTCGTGGCGCATCAGGATATGCTTCAGGCCCGGGCCCACGCCCGTCTGGGCGCGGAGTTGGCGATTGCGCACCTGCAGACATTGACGGGACCGGACACAAGAGTGACGGCCCCGGCAAATACAGGCGTCGGAGAGCCCCCGGTACGCCGCCTGATCGGGCACGCGGTGGATGCGGCGGCGTATCGTCCAGGCGGTCCGGGGGGGGGGCTGGCCTTCAACCCCGCTTACACGCAGACCCTGGGGTATTTTCTGTCGTATGATGTGAACCAGGGATTTGATTTAGGGGATTTTAATCCGTTTGATGATGACGGGTTTGTGCGGGAGGGGTTCGCGTCTCTGGTGGATGCCGGTTCGGTGGCCGTGCCGGAGGATCGGGTGGCCGCGCCCGAACTGCCGATTCACGGAGGCAACCTGGCGCGAACGGGGGAATATGCGTTCTGGATTTCGGATGAGGGCCTGAAAGCGCAAATCAATTTAACCGACCCGCTTCGTGACGCCACAGACGCGGCCGACCGGCGCGCGCGGCTCACCACCGCTCAAAGAACCGCCACCGAGCGGTTGCTTGCCAAGTACGATCCGGGCAACGACGTGCATAATCTATTTTTAGAGCGGGCTGTCCTGTCAACCCACTTGAATTTGACCGGTTACGGGGCCGCGGAGTTTGCGCAACAGTATTTTCATGATGTCACGTTACAGAGTTTGGGTTTGCCGACCAATCCCCGCCGGGGCGGGTTGAAACGTGATTTGACGGCGGTTCTGCGTGAAACGGAAAAGAACACCACCGGTTTGCCGGGGGGGAGCCAATACAATCAGTTGCTTTCCTATCAGGAGGGGAGAATCAACCGCTGGCGCCAGGAAACGGAAGCCCTGCCCGAAGAGAAACCCGCTTTGCTTTCCGACCGACACTGGAACGCGATGAATGTCTTCACCCTGCGCCCGGAGCAGGCCGACACCCGTTTCCGGACAAACATGTTTCCGCCCCTGACCGACATGGATATTCAGTGGGATGCGGGAGGCGCGCCCTGGGAAAATTTGCTCACCTGGAACACGCTGCGTCAGCGCCGCACAACCGGCGGGGCCCTGACGGCCGCCCGCAGGTGGGAGGGCACCAGCGAGGTGGCTCCGGTGATTGCGAAGTTTGTCTTGTCGAATTATTTCACAGAGGACTGGCCGAATATGTCCATGCACTGGATTCCGGCGGTGGTTTTATGGAACCCCTATGATGTACCCATTCGCATGAATCCCGCCCAGGCCTGGTCCATTGGCTACCAGGTTGACACGGTCGTGATGGGGGATTTCTGGTTCCGGCTGAAAGTCCGCCACCCGAACTGGTCCGCGCCCAACACCTCTCATTTCAGCCATATTCAACCCCGGGATGAGCTTTGGACGCCTAAATTCGGCTTCCAATGGGGCAGAGCGGAATTCCGGTTCAATATCCGGGACGCGAACGGAGGCACCAACGTGGTGATTCCTCCCGGAGAGGCGCGGATTTTCACCATGCATGAACGTCATGTGCAGGTGGCCGCGGACGCGAGCCCCGATTTCTACGGCCGCCCCGCCAGCAGTCCGGTGTCTGTCACCCTCTCGGAAGGCCTGGACCCTTCGGGGCAGTTCAGTCTGTATATCACCGATAATTTCAACGATTTTATTTTAAACTACAGCCGGAGCCGGATTAACACCCACATTTTCAATACCTATTCGGACGCGTCCGGGGGCTACAACCACTGGCACAGCACTCAAACACGAAGTATGACGTACGGGGGCATACAAACCCGGCACCTGCCTTATCCTTTCCCCCTCAACCCCGCCCGGCTGAACTCGGCGCATCTTCATCTGTTGGTCCCGCAAAATCAGGCGGCGGTTGAACATGATCCCACGATTGCCGTGAATGACAACGGGTTGAACGGCTGGCAGATTCTGGCCATCGGCGCCGAGCTTGGCCGGCATGACGAAGAAGGGAGCAATCTCCGGAACATGCGGTTCCGATTATTCAATGGAAACGAAAACATGCCCATGGTGGAAGTGATGCACCCCAACCAGGATCTTCCCGCCGCCCTTCAGGCTGCCCGGTCATATGACGCGGACAACCCGTGGGCGACATACGGCCTGATCACCCCGGTGTGGGTGCCGATTCGGACCCCGTCCGCCACAGAGCCCTTTACCTCCGCAACTCCCGGATTTCCCGCCTGGGGATTTTCGTATGGCCTGCGGCTGCCGGACCACTCGTACGCTTTCAACAATACCACTTCCCAGGGCGAGGCGGTCGCCGCCCCGATCCGGTGGTTGCAGGATTTCAACCCGACCGACCCGTTTCCCGGCCGGGATCCGGCCTCACGGCTTCCAGAACCCGGCGGATGGCGGAACAACCGGGGCGGTTTCAAGTCAACTCCCCTGTATGTCGGCGGATTTTTCATGGGGGACGACCGGTTCAGTGATTTATCCTGGAGCACCCCGAATGATTTGAACCAGTTTATCGGCCACAGTGACGACACCCTGCCGGGCTACGGCGCGGGGATGGTGCCCCGGGCCATTCTTCACCAGCTTCCGAGGAGCAGTGAGGATTTGGCCAGTATCGCCTCTTTCATGCATGCTCCGCTGGTTTCCACCCGCCATGAAGGGATGATTCCGATCATGCGGGACTGGCCAAGAAATCCGCTTGGGCACTATGGAGCAGGTCCCAATCCCTCCTGGTCGCCCCGCGCGTTGGCCTGGTCCTCCTCCAACAACGGATTCATGCAGCCCGCGCATACCCTCGGCAATGCCCATGCACATTTCGCGGTTTCCCGTGAACGGGGTCACCAGGCGTTTTTCGCCTCGGTGAATGCCGGGAGTCCTGCGGAAAGCATCCCTTACTCCGAAGGGCGGAATCCAAACAGCTTCAGTTTTTCCAATTCATACACAGGGGCGGGCGTCCCCCCCACCTACACCGCCGCCTATGACGCCTCCTGGGTGTATAATGAATCGCTGTGGGACGATTTTATGCTGACACCGGACGCGAACACGCGCCTGCAATGGCAGCCCCCGTTTCATCTGCCCGGCACGCCGGCACACAATGACCGGCGGGACTTCACGCGTTCGGCGGAACGGGTGCTGATCTCCGGTGCCTTCAATGTGAATTCCCGGTCGATACCCGCCTGGGCGATGTTGTTGGAATCCCTGCTGGGCGTGCAAGTGGGTTCGGACGCGACCCCGAACGATGCCACTCCCTTCACGCGTTTTCTGGATCCGCCCGGGGGCGTTTTTGACGAGACCTATGACGATTATATGTCTCCGGAGGCCTATACCGGATATCGGCGTTTGACCCGTGAGCAGATTTGGGACGACAACGGCACGCCGGGAGATTTTGAGGATGACAGCGGACTTGCGGTGGAAATTGTTCGCCAGGTCCAATTGCGGGGGCCCTTCCTTTCGCTTTCGGATTTTGTGAACCGGGCCTTGCTGCCTTCGAACAATGATCCTGATTTGATCGGTCTGGCCGGTGCCATTCAATCCGCCATTCAGGAGACGGGACTGAATGATCCCATGGGAACTCCCGCGGATGCGGATGCGTGGATCGAACCCGAGGTTGCTTACGCCGGCACCTATCAGGGAGAAAACGCCTTTATCGGAAACAGTCCGGAAAACGCGGTGGGACGGCGGAATGAGGGAGCCCCCGGGACCCTGATGCAAGCCGATATTCTCGCGCGGATCGGGTCGGTCTTGCAGGCGCGTTCGGACACCTTCACGATTCGCGCCTATGGAGCCGTTGGCGGTCAGAACGCACCGGCCGCACGGGCCTGGTGTGAGTTAACGGTGCAGCGTGTGGCCGACTATGTGGTTCCGGAGGCCAATGGACCGGGAGATCTTCCGGCGGCGCTTTCGCCCGTCAATGCCCGGTTTGGCCGACAGTTCCGCGTCATCGCCTTCCGATGGCTGGGTGAGGAGGAGATTTAATGAAGTCTGTGTTTTTAACGGTTCTGTTTCTCTTTATGTTCAGGATGCTGTCCGCACAAGAGGGCTCCGCTCCCGTTCCAACGCCCGATTCCAGCCCGACACCGACACCCGCCCCCAGGCCCGAATCTCCTCCGGTCCAAGTGGAGTTTTCGGTATTCGTCTGGCCCACCGAAGGCATTCTGATGGAGGATTCCAGAATTTCGGCGCTGCCGAGAACGTTTTATCGCACGGCCGCCGGCCATGTGCCGGTCCGCTTAACCCGGAACAGCACCACGCCTTTATACACCTACAGAGGACCGTCCCCTCTGGTGCTTTATGATATTGAGGAAATCTGGACCCCGCCGCCGGAGGATGCGCCGCCGGAAACGGAACCGACCGTGGAACTGCGGCCGGTTCCCGTCATCCGGGCAAATTTTCCCGGAAGCTGGACCCGGGTGCTGCTGATTGTGTTTCCGGACCGAAAGGCCGATGACGGAACCCTGTTGACCATTCCGCTTCCGTACAACCTCGACCGGCTGCGGCCCGGGATGGCCCGGATCCACAATGGCAGTGACCGCACCCTGTTGGTCGAGTTTCCCGACACCGAACACCTGGTGACCTTGGAACCGTTTCAACCTGTTGATTTCAACCCCCGAGGGTTGAGCGGTTCCGGATTCACCCGGGTGTTTGTTCATCAGCGGAATGATCGCGGAGATATCGAAATGGTGCATACATCCCGGCTGTTTATGGACCCCGAGACCACTAATTATTTTTTTCTCTATCCTCAGGGACGGCGCCGTATCCGCCTGCTGCGCGTGGCGGGGCATCCGGGAGAGGACTGAGAAACAGGATAACGTTAAACGGTTCCCCAAGGTTTTTATCGTTTACATGCGGAATAGAATGGTTTTCAATTTGCGCATGAGGCCTTCTTCTCATTTTAGAGTCTTGATCGCGCTGGAACTGACGGAAACCTATGCGCAGTCGATTCTGCGCGGGGTGTGCCGTCGGGGCGGACTGGAGCCGCGTCTGCGCATGAACACGGTGAAGCTTTTTCCCTGTGAGGATCTTCCTCAACGGCTGGAGCATTGCGACGGGGTGATCGCTTCCATTGTGAGTCAGGAGGTCGCGGAGATCCTCCGCCGCCGCAACCTTCCGATGGTCAATGTCAGCAACCGCGGCACTTCGTTTCATACGGTTTCCGTCATTTCCGACGTTCACGGCGCCTATGCCCGCGGGTTGCGGCATTTTCAAGAGCGGGGACTTTCCCATGTGGCCACGCTCGGGAAACCCGAAGCGGACGCGGCGCTGCCGGAGGCGTTTCGGGAAGTCTTCACGTTCCATGGCTGTGTGCCGTTTGGAGAGGGGCTGCGGCTGCTGGATGATGAGACGCTGGCGAACGTGGGTGCCTGGTTGAAGCGGACGCCACATCCGCTGGGCGTTTTCTGCAGCAGCGACGGGCTGGCGGCCCGTTTATCTGAACTCTGCGAACGCAACGGACTCGCCATCCCGGACGATGTGGCGATTGTGGGGTCCGGAAACGATGAGGTGGTTTGCCTTTCCAACCATCCGACCCTGTCTTCGGTGGACATGCAGTTTGCTGAGGTGGGGAATCAGGCTATTCAGCTTTTGCTGGAAATGCTGGAGGGAAAAACGTCCGTCCCGCCTCTCCGGGTGGTGCCGCCGGGTCCGGCGGTGGTCCGGCAAAGCAGCAATCTTTACGAGGTGGAGGATCCGTATGTCTCCAGAGCCCTGAAGATCATGGATGCGCATTTGACCGAATCCCTGGATATCGGCACCCTCGCGGGGACGTTGAACATCAGCCGCCGGATGTTCGAGCACCGCTTTCAGCGGCAAATGAACGTCGCGCCCGCCGCCTATCTTCGCGCGAAGCGGCTGCGCCGGGCCAAAGAGCTGCTGGAGAGCTCGGATTTGCAAATTACGGAAATCGCCTATGCCGTCGGCTTCGCCAACGCCGCGCATTTCTGCACGCTCTTCCGCAAAGACCAGGGTATGAGCCCCAAGCAGTATCGGGCGGGGCTGAAGTGACGAGTGCGGAGGAAATGTGACGCGCAGCGTCTTTGGAGTGCGCGTAGAGAGCACCGCGAAGCTACCGCTTTTGAGTGCGGAATGCGGAGTGCGGAATGCGGAGTGCGGAGTGCGGAGCGACGCGCATTTATTCTATTTTCCCCTTGCATTTTTATGCGGATGATTAAAACATCCGTATATGAAAGAGATTGACTGGCATCATGCGCCTTTGCACCGGTTTGTGCCGAATGCGGTGCATATGATCACGGCGGCCACGTATGGAAAAAAGCACCTTTTCCGTGGGAACAAACGGTTGGCGTTTTTTCAGGAGACGCTGCTAAACGGCCTTGCGGAACACGGTTGGAAACCGCATGCCTGGGCCTGTTTGTCGAATCACTATCACGTGATCGTTAAGGCGCCCGGTGCGGGCGGTCTTTCGGAGCTGCTGCAAACCCTGCATTCCCGATTGGGGATGGGGCTCAACGAGCTGGACCACGTTCCCGGCCGTCAGGTGATGTATCAATTTTGGGACCGATGTATCACGTTTGACAAGAGTTACTATGCCCGCATGAATTATGTGATTCACAATCCCGTAAAACACGGTTTGGTTGAAGATGCCCGACTCTACCCCTTTTGTTCCGCTGCCTGGTTTGAACGGAACAATTCCAAAAGTCTTTGCCGGCGTGTCTATTCCTACAAGTGGGACAAGGTGAAGGAACGGGATGATTTTGATGTGCTATGGGAGCCGTAAGCCATAGGATTGCGGAGGAAATGCGACGCGAAGCGTCTTTGAAGTGCGTGTAGCGAGCCCCGTTGAGTGCGGAATGCGGAATGCGGAATGCGGAGTGCGGAATGCGGAGCGACGCGCAGCGTCTTTGGGTGCGTGTAGCGAGCTCCGCGAAGCTACCGCTTTTGAGTGCGGAATGCGGAATGCGGAATGCGGAGCGACGCGCAGCGAGCTCCGCGAAGCTACCGCTTTTGCGGAGGATATGACGGCGGCCAGGGCGTTTTTTTTGCCGACGGTTGGAAAGCGGTAGCTTCGTTGCACTCGCTACGCGCACTCCAAAGCGGCTTCGCCGCGCAGGTCCGCCGCGCTTAGAGGCTCCGCAAAAAACCGAGATCTTTGACCGCGTGCTGGAACAGGGTTTCAGGAAGGTCTTCGGGTCCACCGCCGACGCCCAGGGTGAACTCGAGGGTGGCGGGGCCGTGATAGCCGAGGGTGTGCAGTTCCTCCAGCCGATCCCGCACAAAATCGGGGCACTCCTCCAGGCAGGCGCGTTTGCCGGTGGCGGGACTCTTCATTTGCAGATGCAGCAGGCGGACGCGGTCGGGGATGTGCGTGAAACAGGCCAGAGTAAAGTCATTGTTCTCGCCCAGCGGGTGCAAAATGACCCCGAAGCGCTCCGGCAGGGCTTGAAGCCAGGGGAGGGCGGCTGCGGGATCCTCCAGGGCGGTGCCGGGATGGCATTCGCAGAGCAGGTCCACCGCCGGAACGCTTTCCGCCAGTTTCAACAGCGCCGGAACGGCTCTGGCGGGTGCGTCCGGGTCTTTTCCCACATTGAATTTCAACGAGCCCGCCCCGGAGCGGTTCACCCGCGCCGCGAGATCCGCGAGTTGGCCGGGGGAGGCCTCCTCCGGAAGCAGATAGCTGTTGTACACGCGCACACCGCCTAAAGGCAGAGGCTGATCATGGAACTCCCACAGCTCCCAGCCGTCAAAGCCGGCGGACTTCATGCGGTCGGTCCAGTCGCGCAGATGGATGGAGGGCAGCCGGTCTTTGCTCCAGCGTTTGGGTTCCAGCAACACGGATCCAAGGTAGATTTCCGTAAACATGTCCTCCTACATAGTTCCCTGAATTCATCGGGTCAAACCCGCATCCGTGAATTTCGCAAAATGAGAAGAACGGTTCCGCAATTGTGAAATATCTTTTCAGGGGGGGCGGGTATTTCAACGCCGTGAAAGGTGAGGATGATCCAGTGGCCGCGGGCCACGGCCATGTCGACGAGGGTTTTGAGCGCGTCGAGGCTGAGTCCGTCGCCGCCGGGGGTGCCGAGGTTGCCGGGAGAGAAATTCGCGGGGTCGATGGTTTCATCGATGTCGCGTTTGGTGCCCCGGGCGGCGACGAAGCGGGGGAGCATGTGTTCGTCCATGCGTTCCATCAGGGTGGCGTTCACGGGAGTATAGAAGGTGCCGCGGAATCCGCGGGCCTCCAGGGCGGGGGCCACGAGATCGAGATGACAGTCCATGCAGTCGTCATAGGTCAAACTGACGGCGGCGCGGCGTCCGTTGAAGGGGAGGGGGGGCATGGGAGGTTTGGGGGTTGAGGGTTAGGGTGAGGGAAAAAGGGTTGGAATTCTCGAGGCAAATACGATTAAGATTAAGATTAAGATTAAGATTAAGATTATGATTTGGATGAGGATGCAAAATGGCTGTTGTTGACACGGGTTTTGGAGAAATGTCAAGCGGGGAGGGGTCGGCCTACCGGGGGGATCCCGCGCGCGCCTGTCTGCGGTAGGCGAACGGAGTCATCCCGTGGTGGGCCTGAAACCGTTCGGTCAGCGACCGTCCGTTGGCAAACCCGCAGGTTTCGGCGATCTCCTCAATCGACATGTCTCCGCGTTGCAACAGTTCCTCCGCGCGCTGCAGGCGGAGCCGGGTCAGCAATTCGTAGGGCGCGGGCAGCCTGGCGGCTTTTAATTTCATTTCCAAAGACCGGCGGGAAAGTCCCAGTTTCAGGGCGACGTTTTCCACATGAAAGGTGTCGGCCAGGCCGGACTGATAGAGCAGGCAGAGTTTTTGATACAGCAGCACCCCCTCACCCTGCCGCAGGGTTTTGCCAACGCGAACGCCCAGCGGCGGAACGGTCATACAGGATCCGGGCGTGAGGGCGGTTTCGTTTTGGCGGTTCGCATAAAGCCCCCGCACCGCCCTCCGTCCGATTTCGCGTCCATTTAATTCGATGCAGGCCATCCGGCGGTCCTCCTGCGGATTCTGGTCCATGACGAGCAGGCCCACTTCGGCGGGAATCCGCAAGTGGGAATGATTATCGAAAACGCCTGAAAATTCAGAGGCGGCATTGCTTTGCACCGCCAGAATTCCGGTGCCCGGGAGGAGATCCTCCACCCGCGCCGCCAACGCCCGGCGGGTTTCCAGCAGGACATCCCCGAAGGTCTCCCCGGGCAGGGGCTTGGGCAGCGAAAGGTCGTGCACCTGCAAAGGCAGATTGTGTTTTTTCGCCACCTCCACAACCCCTTCACACCGAAGGCGGGCGTGATGAAGGTCCTGATTTTTCAGAATCAGCAGCCGCTCGTACCCCGCGTCCGCCATAGCCTCCGCCGCGATCCGCCCCACGGCGTGATCATCGTTGACGATTCGCGCGAAGTCCGTCACGGCCTTGGCATTGCTGATCCCGATGACGGGGGTGTTTCGCGGCAGCCCCGGCAGCCCGTCCCAATCCCAGCTTGTGGTCACCACCGCGTCCGCCGAAACATATTGCAGCGCCGCCGCCGGAATCATCCGGTGTCCCTGCCAGGTCTGCAATTGGAACAGACTTTCTTTTTCCAGCGCATCGACAATCCCCAGGAGCACATCCTGAAAGTAGACGTTCGTTTTTTCACAAACATACGCGAGGCGGGGTAACATGCCGGAAGAGTATCCACTCCGGAACCAAACGCAATCCATCATTTTCGCAAATGCCTCATTTATATGCGTTCGGTCACGTAGATTTGAACCGGGCTTCGGGTGTATGATGTAAACGAAAATTCTTCTGGGCCTTCCTGCCGGTAGACACAAACCCAAAACTTGGAGAGAAAATGAACCTGAAACTAAAAATAATACTGCTTTGCAGCTTGTTTGCCGGAGCCGCTTCTGTTGGCGCACAAGTTTTTGACCGTCTGTACCACCAGCAATTTGACTATGCCGCCGAAAATAACGGCAACAACTTCACGAACACGAATTTCCCCGGCGAAGGCTGGACCAGCAGCACAGGTGTGATCACCTATCAACACAACGCCGGTTTGACTTATCCCGGGCTCAAGCCCGCCGCAACCGGAGGTGCCATGGTATATGACTTTGACGGCAGCGCGGGCGGTCGCAGTGCACTCCAAACGGATGCATTTTTGGACTATGGAGATTTTTCCGCGGGTCAGGTGTTCGAATTTTCCGCGCTCATGAATGTGGAACGCGCAGATTTCACGAATGCTCACATCGCTTTCAATGCAGGCGGTGCCGTGAACCGTGTAGAATTTGGTGTCACTGCAAGCAACATGTACGTCACCGCATGGATGAATGGTGGGACCAACACGGCAACCGGACCCGCCTTGTCGATCGGTGAAACGAATGCTTTTCTGATGCGGGTGACGCAGGGAACCAGCACCTCTCCCACGAATTCGCTGGTGGAGATTTGGTTCAACCCGGATTACAGCAACCTTGGGGCCGCTGATTTTGCCTCCACCTCCGACACCCGCATCGGCCGTTCCGGTGCATCGAATGCCTACACGGGTGTCACGTATGGCGGGAACGCCATTGGCGATGCCCGGGTGATCTGGGACGAGGTGCAGGTCGTCGCCATCCCCGAGCCCGGCACGCTGGTGCTGGTGGGGATTGCCCTGGGATCGCTGGTGCTCTTCCGGCGTCGCCGGTAAGCGTTTCCCGAACATCGGAAAATCCAACAACCCCGTTGCCGATGTCGGAAACGGGGTTTTTCTTGAGCTGTAAGGGAGAATTCTGCCTTATTCCCTAAAAATGGGGTGTGTCCTATGGGCTTATCGGTCCCCACCTCTTTATCAACAAGAATCCTGGCCGTCTTTTCATTTGCAATTCGGTTGTTAGTGGGTATTGATTTTATTGTGAAAATTTTATCGAATAAAAAGACGTTTGATCAGATGGATGCGGCGATCGCCTCGTGGATGGGCAAATACGGGGTGTTGTCGCTGCGGTGGACGCTGGGGATTATTTTTGTGTGGTTCGGGGCGCTTAAACCGTTGGGGATGAGTCCGGCGCAGGAACTGGTGTCCAACACTGTTTACTGGGTGGATCCGGCCTGGTTTGTCCCTCTGTTGGGGTATTGGGAGGTGGCGATCGGGCTGGGTCTGATGTTTCGTCCGCTGATCCGGGCGGCAATCGCCCTGTTGTTTTTGCAAATGCCCGGTACCTTCATGCCGCTGGTGCTGCTGCCGGAGGTTTGTTTTACGGCGTTTCCGTTCGGTTTAACGATGGAAGGCCAGTATATCGTGAAAAATCTGGTGCTGATCGCGGCGGCGCTGGTGGTGGGCGGAACCGTGCGGGAGCGGAAGGTGCAGGAAATCGGGGTTTTAGGGTTGAATCCGTGATGATTTTCTGTAGTTTTTCACGAGTGTCTCTCATTGGGCATCCGTGGAACTGTTTCCAAGGTGGAAACTCGGGCCTGGAACGAGGACGTAAACAGAATGGGGCTTTTGTTACGCCCCGAAGGAAGACATACTATGGAACAAACTATTGCCAGTGAAAAAATTCAGATCGAACGGAAGGTTTTCTTTTTTGATTTGAAAGAAAATCAACGGGGAATTCTTCTCCGCATCACCGAGGATGTCCGCGGGCATCGCGACACGATCATCGTTCCGGCCACCGGGCTCAAGGACTTCGCGGAATGTTTGAAGCGGATGGTGGATGTGATCGATCAGGAAAATCTCGACCCCACCGATCCGCTCGCCTACGAGGACGAGGACGGTGACGACGATGATTTGTATGACGATGAGGCGGACGATCTGGGGGACGAGGACGATGAGGAAGACGATTACTAATCGTTAGCTCCTGACCCCAAAAACCGCGCCCGGGCTTCTTCATCGAAGAGTCCGGGTGTTTCGTTTCCGGAGGAGTCCGTGAACCGGAGCGCGGTCCGGAGTTGCGCCACGGCGTCCTCTGCGGTTGCCTCCGGATGCTGATGGAGATAAGCGGTCAGCGCGGCGGCGACCCAGGGGGTGGCCATGGAGGTGCCCCGAAGGACGGTTTGCAGATCGCCGTCGGTCAGCAGGGCGGTGCCGGGGGCAAGGAGGTCGAGTCCGGGAGCGTAATTGGAGTAAGGTTCGCGGGTGCCGTTCGGGGCGGCGGCGCCGACGGAGAGCACGGAGGGATAGGCGGCGGGAAACATGAGCTGATTTCGTCCGTCGTTTCCGGCGCTGGCGAGGAGGATGAGTCCCTGATCGGCGGCCTGTTGAAAAGCATGGCCGAGAACCGCGCTTTCGGTGTAGGCGCCCCAGCTCATACTGATGACGCGGGCACCGGATTCGGCGGCGAAGGTCAGGCTTTCGAGAATACCGAAGCTGTGGGTGTTGCCGTCGGGATCGAAGCCGCGGATGGAGACCAGCGGCACCGCGCCGCCACCGGGCGCGTGTCCAGGGGTCGCGCTCAGGCCGGCGGCGATGAGGGCCATGTGGGTGCCGTGGCCGACCGGATCCTCCAGCGGCAGATTGGCTCCGGTGACATCGCGGCTGGCGCGGAGAATGTCTTCCGGCAGGCGGCGGGGATCCAGACCGGAATCGATGATCGCCAGTGCCGGATGACCGGGGGCGGGCGGACGAAGGGCGGTTGGCGGGGCGGGGGAACCGGCGGTCAGCGTTTCCTGTCCGTGCGGCGGGAGAGCGGGATACACGAAATTGGGTTCGGCGACGGCGATGAGATCGTTTTGCGCGAGTTGATTGAGCAGGGCCGGGAGGTTGGTGTTTTGAGGGAGGCGGACGCGGTAGATTCCGGTTTGGGAATCGGCGGAGATGATTTGTCCGCCCATGTTGGCGAGAAGCCGGCGGAAGCGTTCCGCGTCACCGCCGGGGCGCACGCCAAGGAGCACTTCATCGGCGAGATAGGCCTCGCCGGTCGGGAGGGCCAGAATCCGGCGGGGACCGGGGGCGATGCGTTGCATGGGATCCTGACCGGCCGGACCGGGGGCATAGACCTGAATGCCGGACAGGACGCGCAGAAATCCGCGGCCATAGGGGATTTCCCGCCAGGTGGTGTTGTGAGGATGATGTTGAAGAATTTGATCCAGCGCGTCATCGATGCCTTTTTCGGTCAGGACTCCGTTAAACCGGGAGCGGATGCCGGGCTGGGCGTCGACGGTGATGCCGTAGGCGGCAAAAGCGGTCAGAATATCATACAGACTGGCGTCCCGGGCCTGCAGCGTGAGGGTGGAGCCGTGCAGCATGAGTTCGACGGAAGCGGACAGCATGGCGGGAATGGAAACAAGAAGAACGCACACGAATGTCAGGTGACGTTTGACCCGGGCGGCTTTTTCGCGTAGGATTTGAGGTATGAGAAACATTCGATTCGGATTTGTGATTGGTTTAGCGGTTGGGTTGCACCTGACTGTGTACCCGGAAGCATCCACGCGGCGGAGGCCTTTGTCAACTCCGCGTGTATATGATCAGGCACCCACGGTGCTGCCGGTGGATTCGCTTTTTCACGCAGCGCCAACCGGTGTGCGCGAGGAGAGTCCGGGGGAATCAATGCGGGATGCGGTTCCGCGGAACCGGGCACTGGACTTGCCCACGCAGCCGATCGCGCCGCTGATTCCGGTGCAGACGGAGACTGCTTCGGAGCGTGACCGCGAACGGGAAGAGGAGCGCAGCCGCTCCTGGCTGCGTCCGATGGATTTTCTGGGTGAGGATGATTTGCCGCGGACGGAGTCGGAGGAGCGTGAGCGGGAGGACCGCGAGGAGGAGGTGATTGATTGGGGATCTCTCCGGGAAATCATGGCCACGAGGGAGATGGAGGCGGAAAATCTTCGGGACCGGGAACGGACCGACCGGGATTCAGGGGGAAACGGCGTTGAAACGGATGAAGCGGTGTTTTCGATCCGGGACCGGACGGCGGAAGGCATTTCCATGGCCCCGGTACAGGGGGCGCGGGATCGACAGGCGGAGGTTGAAACCGGGGGGGCGTCTCCGGGAACGGGTTTGAATGAACGCCCCCGGCCCGCTCCGGTGCTTCAACCGGCGATGCGCATGGCTCCGGTCATGGGGGGCGGACCGTCCCCAATGGATTTTGATGCGGAACGGACCCGTGAACGGCCCCGCGCCGCCGAGTTTGAGGCCGCGCGCCCCCGTTTTTCGGACCCGGGCGCGCCCGGGTCCGTCGGGACGTCCGAGAATCGCTGGGCTCCCCGGGAGCCGGTCCGGGTCGAACGTCCGGTCCGGCCTTCGCCGTCCCCGGTCGCATCGGGCTCCATCGTGCCGGCGGCCCGGAGTGAGCCGGCCGCTTTGCCCCAACTGCCGACCGCGTCTCCCGGAGCGGGCCCGCCCCGTCCGTCTCCCGCTGCAACCGGAATGGATATCCGCCGTTTCCGTCCCGAGGAATTCACGATCCGTCCGAACGACCCCTGGTCCCGACCCTGAGGCGGTATGCGCATCCGCCATGTGATTGCCTCGCTGAATCCGCGGATGGGGGGGCTCCCGAAATCAGCGCTTTCGATGGCGCTTGCGCAACTGCGCTCGGGCGAAGATGTCGGGATATGCTACGGAACACGTGCCGGGGAGGAGCCTGAAATGATCAGGCATTTTCAGTCTTTGCCCGGGTTCGGGGAGCTGAAGCGGATTCCGATTGGGGCTGAAGGGCTTAAGGGCATGCTGGACGCGAAACCTTACCTTCGGGCTTTGGAGGGGGAGCGCCCGGAGATTTTGCATGTGCATGGAGTGTGGGAACCGGTACTATGGGCGGTGCAGCGATGGGCCCTCCGGGAAAACATTCCGTACGTGATCACTCCGCATTCGATGCTGCATCCCTGGCAGAATCGGCATCACCGTTTTGCAAAATTTCTTTTGCGCAGGGTAATGCGGGGAGAAGGGTGCTGGCGGGGGGCGGGCTGGTTTCACGCCCTGTCGGACGCGGAGAAGGATCACTTGCTTGCTCAGGGAATTCCCCGGGTCCGGGTGTTTCCGAACGGGGTGTTTCCAGAGGAGGATCTTGAGCCGGTGGGGGAGGAACTGCCGGGCCTGGCCGGCCGTCCGTTTTTGCTTTTTTTAGGGCGTCTGGACCGGGTGAAGGGTTTGTCGGCGCTGCTGGAGGCGTTCGGACAAATCGCGGAGTCACATCCGAATTTATTTTTGGTGTTTGCGGGGCCGGATTACGGGATGCGGGATGCGCTGGCGCGGCGCGCGGAGGAGATGGGGCTGACGGACCGGGTCGTATTCCCGGGGATTCTGCGGGGACGGGAGAAATGGGCGGCGCTGCATCACACGGTCTGTTTTTGTCTGCCGAGTTTATCGGAGGGGTGCAGTATGTCGGTCTTGGAGGCTGGACTGGCGGGCGCGCCCGTCGCGATCAGCACGGCCTGCGATTTGGAGGAATGGTTCACCGAGGGGGCGGCGGTCCATTTGCCGGAGGATCTGGACGTGATGGCGGAAACCCTGGCGTCTCTGGCGACACATCCGCAGCAGGGCGCGGTGATGGGTCGGAGGGCGCGGGCACTGATCCGGGAGCGCTATGACTGGACGGTTATCGCCCGGGCGCAGATTCGTGCATACGCCGAAGTATTAAACCAGTAAGCCCACGAAAATTCCAAGGGCCATACCCGCAAAGACCTCCAGCCGGGTGTGTCCAAGGAGTTCGGCGAGTTTCTGCTGGGAGAGATGATGCTCGGTGAGCAGCTCGTCGACGATTTGATTCAGCAGCTTGGCCTGTTGGCCAGCGGCGCGCCGGACGCTCTGGGCATCAAACATCACAATCACCGCGAACAGGAGTGCCACCGCGAAGACAGGGGACTGAACGGTGGTGGTTTTCCCGACGCTGGCAGCGAGGGCGCAGACACTCGCGGAATGGGCCGAGGGCATGCCGCCGGTGCTGACAAAGGCGGTGAAATCGATTTTGCGGGTTTTGAACCACAAGGTTGAGAATTTGATGAACTGTGCAACGGTCCATCCCAAAAGCGCGGCGACAATGGCGGGGTTGTGAAAAATCATCAGCGCTTCACCCTGGCATTCCCCTGCCAGATGCTCCAGACCTGGTCCTCGTCGGCGGGTTGACCGTAGTCGGTGAGGAGGGTGGCGGCGAGGGCACCGCTCGCCCAGCCGAACTGAATCCATTTTTCGGGTGCCCAGCCGCGCAGGATGCCGTAGAGCATGCCGCCGACGAATCCGTCCCCGCCGCCGATGCGGTCGAGCACTTTGATTTCGCGGGGTTCGACCACATGCCACTGGTCGTCGACGGCCATGATGCCGCCCCAGAGGTGGGTGTCGACGCTGATGACCTCGCGGAGAGTGGTGGCGAACACCCTGGTGTTCGGAAAGGTTTTCTGCGCGTTGCGGATCATGCCTTTGAAATTATCGATTTTTTCGGTGAGGCCTTCGCCGCCGGCTTCGGGGCCTTCCACTCCGAGACAAAGCTGGAAGTCCTCCTCGTTGCCGATGAGAATATCGGTGTTGGAGGCGATTTCGTGGAAAATGGCGCTCAGTTCCTCCTGGCGTCCTTTCCAGAAGGAGGCACGGTGATTGAGATCGAACGAAATCAGGGCTCCATTTTTCTTGGCGGCCCGGGCAATTTCGAGACAGAAGGTGCCTGTTTCGGGGGAGAGGGCGGCGATAAGGCCGGAGAGATGGACGATCTGCACCCCTTCCGTGGCGAAGATGCGGTCGAGATCAAAGTCTTCGGCTTTCAGAGTTCGGCCGACTTCGCCGGCGCGGTCGTTGTGGACGCGGGGACCGCGGGAGCCGGAGCCGGAATCGGCGAGGTTGAACTGGTGACGGTAGCCCCAGGGATCACCCTGGGGAATGGAGGGACCTTCGACGGAGATATGACGGGAGGCGAGATTGTCCTGAATCAAGCGGGAAATCGGACTGCCCTCCACGAATTTGCTGAGGACCTTCACCGGCAGGCCCAGATAGGAGGAAACGCTGACCACATTGGTTTCGGCGCTGGTGACCTGCAGATTAAGGGTGGTGGCGGTGTGGAAGGGCTGACCGTTCGGCGGGGTGAGACGAACCCCCATGCTGGTGGCGGTGAGGAGGGCGGTCTTGGCATCGGATCGAAGAGAAATAGGCTGTGTCATAAGGACAGACATTAACCATGTTTTGAAAGGAGGTGCAATCAAATTTGGAAGAGAACATGACCGGTTGTGAAGATCCAAAATTCAACTTTAATGGGCGGTTTACTTTTCATGTTTATGTGTTAATATGTTACCTGCCTGGCTGATTGACTCAAGTTCCCCCCACATCTTGTGTTTTGGTGTGGTAGAACTCTTTAATTCCAGGCGGGCGAGTTGATACTGCTTGCTGGACTAAGCGATAGAACAGCATGCCGCGATGGGTGGATAACCGCCGATTGAATCGGAACGCAAATTCATCGAGATACGCCTGCAAGTGCTCGGATGTGACGGCACCGTGGTGGGTGCCGTCCAACCACCGCTTTAGCAATGAAATCACAAGGTGTACATGGTTGAGTTGATCCAAGGCCGCATCTCCGCCTGTTCGCTGAACGTATGGTTCGTGGAGATATCCAAGTGCTTCAAGCTCATTGTAGGCCTTCCACCCATCCGTAACAATCACGGAGCCTGGCTCGACATAATCCACGACGAATTTTTCGGCATGTTGCTTTGTGATTTCGGGAATGCACCGAAAACGAACGCGTCCCAGAGTGCCTCCACCAGCACCTTCCACTGCAACAATTACAAGGGTTTTGCCCTCCGCGCCCCGCCCGCGCGCCCCTTCATGTTTTCCACCCACATACGCCTCGTCAATTTCGATGCGTCCCTGCAATCGCTCACGGCCGGAACGTATCATCACACTGCGCAACTTGTGCAACCAGCCCCATGCTGTTTGATAACTCCCGAATTCATATACATCACAAAGTCCCTGGGCGCTCAATCCAGTTTTGTGAGCCATCATCAGCCACATGACGTGGAACCAGAGACGGAGTGATTTTCGGGTGCCTTCGAAAACGGTTCCCACCGTAACAGAGGTTTGATGCTGACAGTCACGGCAATGCCAAAGGCCACGTTCGGTTCGCCACGAGTCTTTACTTCCGCAACGAGGGCATTCGAACCCATCTGGCCATTTCAAGGACTCCAGATAGCTTCGGCAAAGGCCTTCGGTGGCGAACCAATCCAAAAACTCATCGAAATTTTTCGGGTATTTTACATGATCGGGCATGGGTAAACACTACATATAGTGATCACTTGAGTCAATCAGCCAGGCAAGATATGTTATTATGCGTACTACAATTGAATTACCGGATGACTTATATAAAGCCGCTAAAATAAAAGCAGTGGAGGCGAACCTTTCGTTGAAAGATCTGGTCACACGCGGCTTGCAGAATGAGTTGGAGTCGCTTGCCCGGGTTTGTGAGCCCCATGCTCCGTATTGGAGTCAACGAAAGTTGGATCCTGATTTTGCGAGGCTGAAGGCGAACGGTAAACTTCGAGGAGGAACCGACTCCACAATCATGATTTCAGAGGACCGGAGTTCACGTGAAGACGTTGTATCTTGACTGGATCAGGATGTCCAGGGTGGGGGGCTTTCTTTTCTTCCGTACAACCTTGAAATCGTGCGGCGAATCAGAACCATTCTCGCGAACGCTCCAAAGGATACGTTTCTCAGGGCCGCCGATGCGCTTCACTTAGCCTGCGCCGCAGTAAACGGCTTCCAGGAGGTTTATTCCCACGATAAACATTTCCTTCAGGCGGCCCCGCTGTTTGGTCTGACCGGGATGGATGTGATTTCATAAAGTAACGTCACGCTTTGCATCCCGGGAAAACCGGGGTATTCATCTGAATGCCCAAATCATTAAATTCTGACTGTTTTTTTGAGCACACCTATTCGGAACTGCCGGAGGTGTTTTTTGAAGCATGTGTTCCGGTGCCGGTGGCGGATCCGGTTTGTGTGGTCTGGAATGATGCGTTGGGGAAGACGCTCGGGGTTGAGTCATGGGCAGAAGATGCGCACATCTGGTCGGGAAACCGCCTGCCGGGTAACGCGCGGCCGCTGGCGCAGGCGTACGCAGGGCATCAGTTTGGGGGGTTCACGATGCTGGGAGACGGGCGGGCCCACTTGCTGGGAGAGACTGTGCTGACGGACGGCTCCCGGGTGGATCTTCAGCTGAAGGGTTCCGGGCGAACGGTTTTCTCGCGGGGCGGGGACGGGCGGGCGGTGCTGGAGCCGATGTTGCGGGAGTATCTGATCAGTGAGGCGATGCACGCGCTCGGGATTCCGACCACACGGAGCCTCGCGGTGGTGCGGACCGGTGAGACGGTTCATCGTGAGCGTCCTTTGCCCGGGGCGGTCCTGACCCGGGTGGCGGCGAGTCATTTGCGGGTGGGAACCTTTCAGTACGCGGCCGGATGCGGAGAGCCGGAGGCGTTGCCCGCGTTGATCCGCTATGCGCTTGCGCGGCACAGTCCCCAGACGGCGGATGCCGAAACCCCCGCCCTGGAACTGCTGAGGTTTGTGGTGGCGGCGCAGGCCGGTCTGATCGCGCAGTGGATGCTGGCGGGGTTTGTGCACGGGGTAATGAATACGGACAATATGGCGGTGTCGGGTGAGACAATTGATTATGGCCCCTGCGCGTTCATGGACCGCTATGACCCTGAAACGGTGTTCAGTTCCATCGACCGCGAGGGACGGTATGCCTACGGGAATCAGCCGTCGATCGCGCTGTGGAATCTTTCCCGTTTTGCGGAGACCCTGCTGACAGAACTGCATCCGGCGGAAGCGAAAGCGATTGAGATGGCGGAGGGCGTCCTGAAGACCTTTGAAGGACTTTTTCACGGTCATTGGCTGAAAGGGATGCGGGCCAAATTGGGCTTGTTCACGGAGGAGGAGGCGGATGAGGTCCTGATTGGAGAACTGCTGGAGTCGATGCATCGGAACCAAGCCGATTATACCCGGACCTTCGCGGAACTCGACCCGGAAGGTACGAACGCCTTTTTTGATGTTTCCTGGTATGCCAAGTGGCGGGAACGGCTGGCGCGTCAGCCACTTCCCCCGGAAGCGGTGCTGGAGCGGATGCGCGGGGCGAATCCGAGGGTTATTCCCCGGAATCATTTGGTGGAGGCGGCCCTGAACGCTGCCGGGGAGAGCGACATGGCCCCGTTTAAAGAGCTATTGGCGGTATTACGGGAGCCGTTCTCTCAAAAGGAGGTGTCTGAGAAATATTTACAAGGGCCTCCAACTGCATTTCCGCCCTACGTGACGTATTGCGGAACGTGATCCGAAAGGTCGGATTTCTGGTTGCCTATGCCTCAAACCGGATGGGGGGAAGAACCGGTTCGAGATGTAGCAGAAGCGCATTGGCTTTGGTCAAAAAAGTGTAACACGATTCGTAACCCGGTGGACGGAAGAAGAGGGTTCCGTCGGGATGCTGGAGAACCGGCACCGGCGGCGCGGTTTGACAGGCGATGTGGGGAACACCGTCAGGGTGCGTGAGTTTGAGGGAACCGTAGCCGGGATGGTGAAAAACGCCTTCCGGGAGCGCTGTGTCACGGGCGGGACGGAGTTCGGGCGGACGGGACGGGGCGGATCGGGCGGAGAGAGGCCCGGGGCGGAAACGGGTGTGCAGGGTGAGATCGATGGCGTGCAGCGCGGGCACAGCTCCGGAGGCGTTGCAGAGATAGACGCCGCCCTGGTTTTGTTCCGGATAGAGCGCCAGCAGCGCGCTGTAGCCGCTGCATTGACCGCTGTGCCAGACGCGCAGTCGGTTCGCGGTGTGCTCCACCCGCCAGCCGAGGCCGTATCCAAGCGGTCCCATGTCCGGGAAAGGCCTTGGGCCGGGAACCGTGTTGCGGACGCGCCAGCGGTCGGCATCCGGGGAGAGCTCAAGCATCCGCTGCCCCCATCGGGCCAGGTCTTCGGCGGTGGAGATCATTTCGCTGGCGGGGGCGATGAGGTGATTGCTTTTGGCGAAGAACGGCGGAATGGAGGCACCTCCGGCATCATGCGGCCGGGCCGGGTCAGGTGTTTGCGTCGCCCAGATTTCGGTGAGGCAGCCGGTATGACGCATCTCAAGCGGGCGCAGAATTTCTTCTTGAAGCGCCTGTTCCCAGGGGGATCCGGTCAGGACGTCAATGACCTGTCCGAGAACAGCGTAGAGGATGTTGGAGTATTGATGAGCGGCGCGGTGAGGGGAGACGGATTCCAGGAAGGGAAGGCGTTCGCGGATAAAGGTTTGCCGGTCCACATCGCCGTAGACCCAGGCCCAGGTGTGCGGCGGCAGACCGGAGTGATGGCAGAGCGCGTCTTCAAGGGTCATGACGCGCGTTGCGGCCGGGTCGGCCAGGGTGAAACCGGGCAGCAGTGCTCTCAGCGGGGTTAGGAGGGAGATATTCCGCTCCCGAACGGCTTCGAGCAACAGGTGCGCGGTGAAGGTTTTGGTGAGCGAGGCGATCGGGAAGCGCGTTTGCGGGGTAACCGGAGTGGTGCCGCTGCTGTCCTGTGTTCCCCAGGGGTGAAAGGTCGCGGATTCGGTGTCAAACCGACAGGCGATTCCGCCGGGGCGGGGCAACAAGGGGAGCAGGGCGTCGGGAAGCATGGTGTGCGCCGGGTTCAACTGACGCGAAATTCGAGCGGGCTTTCGCTGAGATCGGGGAGGGTGCCGGCTTTGACTTCGAAGACGTGGCGGGCGGTTTTCGGTCCCCGGATCACTTTTCCGGGCGGAATGCTCCGGCGGATTTGCAGAATCGCGCCTTTATCGTCGAGCCAGACCACATCCAGCGGGAAGCGCATGCCGAAACTGTGCAGGTCGCGGCAGCGGGGAAAGAGGAATCCGGCGCCGCAGGCGGCGGGCACATTCCGCCGGAACATCAGGCCGATGCCGCGTTCGAAGAGCCCTTTGGCGACTTTCAATTGTTCAATGCGGCAGGACCCGTCCTGCCAAACGGAAACGGCCGGGCCTTGAAAGGTCATGCGTCGGCTTCGGGTTCCGGTTCAGGTTCGGGTTCAGAGGGCGGCGTCTTTTTTTCATCGGCTTCCCGGTAGCTTTCGAGCACAAGCTTGGAGAGCTCTCCGTCGGGGTCGGCGATCATGGGTTCGGTCACGGTGAATTCCTGTTTGCCTGTATGTTTCAGGATGAGCCGCAGGCCGTAGGGGAAGTCTTTGAACAGCCGTTCACAAATGGTGTGGACGGTCCGGCCCTCGGTTTCAGCCAAAGAGACGACCGCCTCGGCGGCGGCGGGATCGAACCGGAGATCGATGCCGTGCTGATCGTGAAAGCGTTTGGCGAATTCGGCGGTTTCCTGAATGAAGAGACCGCGCTGGGCATGTCGGTTTTTTTCCAGAAGCTCTACCAGCGGTCCGGTCGGATCCTCAATCATGGCGTCGGTGATTTCCAGCTCTTTGACCACGGTGGAGGGCAGCTCGAATTTATACTCGCGCAGGGCCCGTTCGAGGATGGTCATGAGGGCGCGGGCGCCGGTTTTCTCGTCGGCGGCTCGGCGGGCGACGGCCCGGAGGGCTTTCGGGGTGAAGGTGGCCTTGATGCCGTAGCCTTCAAAGTCCTCCATGTATTTGCAGAGGATGTTTTCCTCGGCCTGTTCGAGGATTTGCACGAGGTCCTCCTCCTCCAGCGCGTCGAAGGCGACGCGGACGGGAAGGCGGCCGATGAATTCGGGCTCGAAACCGAATTTCACAAAATCCTGGGTCTCGGCGTGTTTGAGGAGTTCGGCTTCGGTGGCCTCGTCTTTGCGGTCGAATCCGGTTCCGAATCCGATGACGTTGGTGTTCATCCGCTTTTTGATCAGTTCCGGGAGCGGGGTGAAAGCGCCGCTGACAATGAAAAGCACATGGCGGGTGTTCAGGGAGCGTTTTCCGGGTTTGCCGCCGCGCTGCATCTCCATCATCGCCTGCATTTGGCCCATGATATCGGTCTGGCTGACCAGATTGACATCGGTTTCCTCCATGAGTTTGAGGAGGTTGATCTGCACGCCGCGTCCGGAGACGTCTTTGCCTCCGGCGTTCCCGGCGGCGGCGATTTTGTCGATTTCATCGATGTAAATCATGCCGTACTGCGCCAGTTCGGTGTCGCCGTCGGCGGCTTTGACGAGATCGCGGACCATGTCGTCCACATCGTATCCGACGTAGCCGGTTTCGGAGAATTTGGTGGCGTCGGCTTTGACGAACGGAACGCCGATGAGGCGGGCGAGGGTCCGCATCAGATAGGTTTTGCCCACGCCGGTGGGGCCGAGGAGGATCACATTTTGTTTGGCGTAGGGATGATCGGTGGCGTCGGGCTGTTCCAGGCAGCGGCGGACATGGTTGTAATGATCGCAGACGGCGACGGCCATGGCGCGTTTGGCCTCATCCTGACGGATGACAAAGCGGTCGAGGTAGTCTTTGACATCCCGGGGTTTCAAATGAAAGCGGCGGATGGCCTCGAGCACGGAATCGCGGTCGTCGGCTTCCTCCTCCTTCGTCGGCGGGGGCGGGGGCTTGGCTCCGGGTTCGGTGAAGAACTCGGCCTGTCCGGGCATGACCGTGAAGTTCGCGTTGCGGAACATATCCTGCAACTGGCGCTGCAACTGCTCAAAGGGGTTGTCGTTGTTGTTTCCGGGGGTATCTTCTGAATCTGACATCATGCCTTTCCCTTACCCGATTTGACGGGTTCATCAAGGGAATAGAACCCGGGACTTTTTCCGTTTTTGACAGACCCAATACGTTTTACCGCTGACCTCGCACCCAATCCTGATCGGCCTGGCTGAGGGAGGTGAGCGGGATGGAGAACTGCATGCCGTCGTCGCGCTGGATGGTGACCTGATTCGCATCCGCGTGGAGCATCCGGGCATCAATCGTCCGTCCGTCGGCGCTGGTCCAGGTGCGCAGGGCCTGTTGTGACGGCGCGGCTTGTTGCGCGCCTGACGGTCGGGCGCGGGAGGGACGGCCTGCGGTTTGACTTCCGCGCGCGGCGGGGGCGTTGACAGACGCGCCGGATGGGGCGGGACGCCCCGGAGCCCACCAGCCGATGTGAATCACGTCGTTTGCATCCGCCGGAGACTCCGAAATGCCCAGTTCGCCTTTGGTGGCCTGGAATTGTCCTGAAAGATTAATGCCGCTCCCGCTGGGCCTTGAATTGCGGATATGGACCGGACCGTTTCGTTCCAGTCGGCGGTCTTGAAAGAGGATGGTCCCTTTCGCGGTTTTGTTTCCGGTGAGTTCAATGTGTATCTCCAGCGTCGGATACGGGGTTTCGCCGCCGTCGCTTCCGGCGAGCCGCCGGGATTTTCCGCTGAGACCCTCTTCGCCCAGCTCAACCCGGTCGGCTTCGGCGCGGAGGACAAAGCTCCCGGAGCCGGAGGCGTCGACAATGGAGTCGCCCACGGGGTTGCCGCGGTAATAGAGGGGCCACTTTTTCGCGGTGCTGTCGCGCAGAAACAGGATGCTGTCGCTGTTTCTCATGCCGGGGGCCACTTGATACAGTCCTTCCAGGGATTCATCGGTTTCGCCGGTGGACAATTCGCGGGTGGCCGCAGTGGGGAATTCAAACGTGACCTCGGGGGCCGTCGGCAGGGTGTCCATCTCCAGGACCACGAACAGCCCGTCCAGATTTCCGCCGCCGAAGCTGTTTTGAACCGGAGAAACGGGTTTGAATTTGTCGTGTTGAACCGCGCCGGTCACCGCGACCACCCGGGTCTTCCCGTTCACATGTGCTGAACCGAAGCGGAATACCCCGCTTTGATTGGAGGAGTGCCGCTGCAGATCGACCTGCCCGCTGCCGGGGACGGCGGAGGAATAGCGGATATTGTTCCAGTTTTCGCTGAGAACCGCAAAAAACTGACCGCCGATGTAGTCGCTTTCGTAATCCAGGGTGTTGACCACATGGTCCCGGGTTTGAATGAGTCCGTATGCTGAGCTTCCTGAAAGGAAGAGGTCGTTGTCGACACTGAAATCCAGATTGTCGCCCGACACGGAGCTGGGCGCGTTGCGGCTGCTGAGATAGGCGATGAAAAGACTGTACGTTAAAGGATTTCCGGTTTCGAAATCGAGTCGGTTGAGATGCAAAAAGGAGCCGACGCCCGCGCCCCAGGTGCTGAAAGGCAGGCCGGTGCTTTGTCCGGTGGTTTCGCGGATGGCTCTGCCGGCCGGCCGGGTTAAATCATAGGGGACATGCGCCCAGACCGAGTTTCCGCCGTCGGACCAGCCGCCGATGACCGGCTGGCCTTTCCGGTCGAACGCGGCCATGCGCATGGCGGAGTCGGACACGAGGCGGCTCCAGTTGGTGCCCACGGTGCGGCTGTGCCACTGGTAAAACCGGAACCGCAGCGACTGATCGGGGTTCATAATGTGGACAAAAGGCCGGTGCCAGGGTTCCCAGCCGGTCCGGCTGCGGTCAAAATTCCCGCGGACCTGGGCGAAGGTGATGAAGCAGACCCCGCGCTGCCAGCCGGTGGTGACACCCACATGGGCGGCTTTTGAGATTTCGCCGTCCGCATTGAAGTGCATACCGTTGTTGCCGACATAACTGATGATGCCGTTGCCGATATGGCGGAGTTGCGGGGTGTTCTGATTGTGATCCTGAAAGCGGATCAGCCAGTCAAACCCGCTGAGATCGGGTTTGAGTTTGCCGATAAAAGTCTCGCCGTCGCCTTCGAAGGATTCATGGGCAACCCGTCTGGACGCACCGACGGAATTGAAATTGCCGCCGACCAGTCCGGTGATGTAGATGTTGCCGCGGGGATCGGTCACCAGATCGGTGAGCACACCCGCGCCCCAGGGAAATCGAACGGCGCGGGTGATGCGGCTGTAGTCCGGGGCCAGACGGACAATAAACGCGGCTCCGTCGCGGTGCTCCCAGCTTTTCGGCGGGCGGGGGCTGTCGTTGCGCATGGGCATTTCGAACCGTGGCGGGCGCTGATCGGTTCCCAGAACGGGCAGGGCGTGTCCCTGAAGATCGAATTCGGGGCCGAAAGCGTTTCCGGCCAGATAAAGAGTGCCGTCGGGGAGAAAATCTCCGGCAATCAAATATTCATCGCCGCTTCCGCCGAGATAGGAGGCGGCCAGGGGACGGGCGGCGTCCGGCGGGTTGGCGTACTGCTCGGTGTATTCCTGAAAACGGTTGGCCTGTCCGGTAATCGGAACAGACAGCAAAACAGCGGAAAGCAGTGAAAAGGCTTGCGGACGGGATAGGTTCAGCTTCATGAGTCTACTCGGGAATGGGGATGACAGGGAAATATTCAGATGATGAAATAAGCAATAGAATAAGGGTTTCATGTTCCGGACGAAAATTCAAGTATATCTTAAACGAAAATCAAAAGAACCGAAAGCACAAAAAAGGCTCCGCCGAAGCGGAGCCTTTTTTAGGGGTCGAATGACCGGATGACTTACATCATGCCGTCCATGCCGCCCATTCCGCCCATGCCGCCGCCGGGCATGCCGCCACCGCCCGAGTCCTTCTCGGGAAGATCGGTGATCATGCACTCGGTGGTGAGCAGGAGGGATGCGATGGACGCGGCGTTCTGCAGCGCGGACCGGGTCACTTTGGCCGGATCGATGATGCCGGCTTTGACGAGGTCGGTGTAGGTCGCGGTGGCCACATCGTAGCCTTCGTTGCCTTTGGAGGCTTTCACCTTCTCGACAACAATCGCGCCTTCGCCGCCGGCGTTGGCCACGAGCTGACGCAGCGGGGCTTCGCAGGCTTTGCTGATGATCAGAGCGCCGATGGCTTCTTCGCCCTCGAGTTTCAGATTTTTCAGCGCGGCCTGGGCGCGGATGAGGGCGGTGCCGCCACCGGCGACAATGCCTTCTTCGACGGCCGCACGGGTGGCGTGCAGCGCGTCTTCCACGCGGGCTTTCTTCTCTTTCATCTCGGTCTCGGTCGCGGCGCCGACGTTGATCACCGCAACACCCCCGGCCAGCTTGGCCAGACGTTCCTGCAGTTTTTCGCGGTCGTAGTCGGAGGAGGTTTCCTCGATCTGGCGCTTGATCAGGGCGATACGGCCCTGGATGGCCTCGGAGGAGCCCGCACCTTCAACAATGGTGGTGGACTCTTTGTCGATGGTGACGCGCTTGGCGGTGCCGAGGTCTTCAATGGTGACGTTCTCGAGCTTGATGCCGAGGTCTTCGGTGATGCAGCGTCCGCCGGTGAGGACGGCGATGTCCTCAAGCATGGCTTTGCGGCGGTCGCCGAAGCCCGGGGCCTTGACGGCGGCGGCGTTGAGGGTGCCGCGCAGTTTGTTCACCACGAGGGTCGCGAGGGCTTCGCCTTCGACGTCTTCAGCGATGATCAACAGCGGACGGCTGCTCTTGGCCACGTTCTGCAACACGGGAAGGAGGTCCTGCAGGTTCGAGATTTTCTTTTCGAAAATCAGGATGTAGGGATCCTCCAGGGAGCATTCCATGGTTTCGGTGTTGGTGGCCATGTAGGGGGAGAGGTAGCCTTTGTCGAACTGCATGCCTTCGACGACGTCGAGGCTGGTTTCGATGGACTTGGCCTCTTCCACGGTGATGGTGCCGTCTTTACCGACTTTTTCCATGGCTTCGGCGATGATTTCGCCGATGGTGGTGTCGCCGTTCGCGGAGATGGTGGCCACCTGAGCGATTTCAGAGGACTCCTGCACTTCGCTGGCCTGGGCGCGAACCGCTTCGACCACGGCTTCAACCGCTTTGTCGATGCCGCGCTTGATGCCCATGGGGTTGGCGCCGGCGGTGACGTTTTTCAGGCCTTCGCGATAGATGGCGTGGGCCAACACGGTCGCGGTGGTGGTTCCGTCCCCGGCGATATCGGAGGTCTTGCTGGCCACTTCACGAACCATCTGGGCGCCCATGTTTTCAAAGGGGTCCTCCAGTTCGATTTCTTTGGCGACGGTCACACCGTCTTTGGTGATGGTGGGGGAGCCGAATTTTTTGTCGATCGCCACATTGCGTCCTTTGGGACCCATGGTGACGGCCACGGCTTTGCTGAGTTTCTGCACGCCGGCCAGGATGTGCTGGCGGGCTTCTGTATCAAACACGAGCTGTTTAGCCATAATGTTATCTTCCTTTAGTTGAGTTGAGAGTGGGGTTTACTTGAGAACGCCGAGGATATCATCCTGGCGGAGAATCTGGAAAGTTTTGCCTTCCAGCTTGATTTCAGTGCCGCCGTATTTCGGGAGCAGGACGGTGTCGCCGGGTTTGACACTGAAGACAATGTCATTGCCGTGGCTGTCTTTGCCGCCGTTGCCGATGGCTTCGACTTTGCCCTGCTGGGGTTTCTCTTTTGCGGAATCGGGGATAATGATTCCGCCGACTTCCTGATGGTCTTCTTTGATCGGTTCGACCAGTACGCGGTCTCCGAGAGGTTGGAATTTCATACGCATGTGCTCCTTGGTTAGGTTTGGGTTTGGTTTGCGTTTTGAGGTACGAAAGATGTCAACCGGTTGTCCGCGGGATGCGGAAACCGGTTGACGGTTGGGAATCAGTTGTCGACCACTTCGGCATCGATGATGTCATCATCGCCGCTGTTGTCTTTTTTCTGCGCGGACTCGCCGCTGTCGCCGCCCGGAGCGCCCTGCTGTCCGGCCTGGGCCTGACTGTAGAGATCCTGGGAGATGGACTGCATTTCGGCGTTGACGGCCTCGATGCCGGCTTTCATGCGCTCGGTGTCGTTGGATTCGATCGCCTTCTTGAGATCGGCGATCTTTTCCTCGACCTTGGCTTTCTTGTCGGCGTCGATTTTGTCGCCGTTTTCGGACAGCAGTTTTTCGAGCTGGAAGACGGTGGAGTCGGCCAGGTTTTTGGTGTCGGCCGCCTCTTTGCGCTTTTCATCCTCGGCGGCGTGCTCCTCGGCGTCTTTGACCATGCGCTCGATGTCACTGTCATCAAGACCACTGGAGGCCTGGATGGTGATCTTCTGCTCCTTGCCGGTGCCGAGATCCTTGGCGCTGACGTGGAGGATGCCGTTGGCATCGATGTCGAAGGTCACTTCGATCTGCGGCGTGCCGCGCGGGGCGGGGGGGATGCCGTCCAGCGAGAAGCGGCCGATGGTCTTGTTGACGTTGGCCATCTTGCGCTCGCCCTGGATGACGTGAATGTCGACCTGGGGCTGATTGTCGGCGGCGGTGGAGAAGATTTCCGACTTCTTGGTCGGGATCGTGGTGTTGCGCTCGATCAGCGGGGTGGCGATGCCGCCCATGGTTTCGATGCCGAGGGTGAGCGGGGTCACGTCGAGGAGCAGCACGTCTTTGACGTCGCCCTTGAGCACCCCGCCCTGAATGGCGGCGCCGATGGCGACCACTTCGTCGGGGTTCACGCCTTTGTGTGGTTCTTTGTTGAAGAACTCTTTCACTTTTTCCTGCACCTTGGGCATACGGGTGGAGCCGCCGACGAGAACAACCTCCTTGATGTCGCCGATTTTGACGCCGGCGTCGTTCAGACAGTTCTTCACCGGATCCAGCGAGCGCTTCACCAGGGTGTCGGTGAGCTGCTCCAGCTTGGAGCGGGACAGGGCGACGTTCAAGTGCTTGGGCCCGGAGGCGTCGGCGGTGATGAACGGCAGATTGATGTCGTAGTTGGTGGAGGAGGAGAGGGCGATTTTCGCTTTTTCCGCCTCTTCCTTCAGGCGCTGAAGGGCCATGGGATCCTTGGTGAGATCGATGCCGTTCTCGGTTTTGAAACTTTCGGCGAGCCAGTGAATGATTTCCTGGTCGAAGTCGTCACCGCCGAGGTGGGTGTCGCCGTTGGTGGCTTTCACTTCGAACACCCCGTCGCCGATTTCGAGCACGGAGATATCGAAGGTTCCGCCCCCGAGGTCGTACACGGCGATGTTTTCTTCGGATTTTCTGTCCAGGCCGTACGCCAGCGAGGCGGCGGTGGGCTCGTTGATGATGCGGAGCACTTCAAGACCGGCGATTTTGCCGGCATCCTTGGTGGCCTGACGCTGACTGTCGT
The DNA here is from genome assembly GCA_020831625.1 of Verrucomicrobiota bacterium. Lineage (GTDB taxonomy): Bacteria > Verrucomicrobiota > Kiritimatiellia > SS1-B-03-39 > UBA6053 > PXAS01. Next base: position 78,085 of record JAFIGD010000011.1, read on the forward strand.
TAAAATAGGCGGGAACGGTGATGACCGCCTGGGTGATTTTTTCACCGAGGTAGGCTTCCGCGTCTTGTTTCAGCTTCTGCAGAATCATCGCGGAAATTTCCGGCGGGGAGTAGGTTTTGCCGGCGGCTTCGATCTGCACGTCGCCGTTGGAGGCCTTGCTGACCTTGTAGGGCACGTATTTCAGCTCCTGGCTGACTTCATCGTACCGGCGGCCCATGAAGCGTTTCACGGAGGCGACAGTGTTCAGGGGGTTGGTGACCGCCTGGCGTTTCGCGGCCTGACCGACCAGCCGTTCGCCGTCCTTGGTGAACGCGACAATCGAGGGGGTGGTCCGCGCGCCTTCGGCGTTCGGGATCACCACCGGCTCGCCGCCTTCCATGATGGACATACAGCTGTTTGTGGTTCCTAAATCAATTCCCAGTACTTTTGACATGATCGTGTTCCTTTTCGTTGGAGGTTCAAATTTCGGTTGCTTGAACTTTAGCAACGCCCGTGCCAAGAAAAGGTCCGTTTATACTAAGTTGTTATTCATGATGTGTTTACGTTTATTTTTTAAAGCGAAATACTTTTGCGTGCGCCAAGGTGTGACAGCATGTCACAGCGTGTGACAGAAGAATGGCGCAGGTGTGACAGAGGGGGAGAAGTGACGAATGACGAATGACGAGTGACGAATGACGAGTGACGAGTGATGAATGACGAATGACGAATGACGAGTGATGAATGATGAGTGGGGGGAGTGACGGGTGTTTCGAGTGCGAAATTTTTTCTTATTTTTAATGCGCCTCCGGCGCACGAGTCTTAATCGTAATCGACCTGGATCCCGAACCCGATTACGAGCGGATGAATAATCGGACGGTCAAGCGTTTCCGTGCAAGCTCGGAGGGCGCGGGAGAAGCCCCGCGAATGACTTTGCCGTCCCGCGAATGGAAATGGGGAAGAAACCACGGATAGCCTTGCCGGACCACGGATGGTGGAGACGGGAATGATCCAGCGGATAGCTTCGCCGGACAACGGATGGGGAAGGGTGGGGCACCCCGCGAATATCCCTTCTTCATCGTAATCGTAATCGATCCCGAATCGGGTTACGAGCGGAAGAGTAATTTGAACGGGCACAGAGTCATTTCTCCCTTCCGACAGGGCTGTCCGCAGTCTTCTATCCGTGGTTTCCCCGCGCCCTACGAGCTTGCTCGGTCAAGGGCGCAAACATCTCATTCCACGAATGTCCCCCCAAAAAAAATGAGCGATCTTCGAGCTTGCTCGTGGATCGCAAACCATCCTATCCAGCGGAATGAGATGGTTCCGCGCAACGAGCAAGCTCGATGCGCGGGGTTTGAATGTCGCGCAGCCCTGAAATGAGATGCGTGCGGTCGGCCGAGCAAGCTCAGCCTGCACGAAAGGGAGCCTCCCGTCTCTATCTGTGGTCCAACAAACGGAGGGGTGGCAAACGCTCCGGAAAACCCGTGTAAGAACCGAATGGGTTTTACCTTTTTAGAAAACCGGAGTCACTGACTGCGGATATGTTATAGTTGAATGCCTGGCGCAAATGTGTCACATCTGACCTGTCTCTAACCCTGAATTTATTATTCAAAGTGAATTGATATAAATTGTATACAGACGCATTACAATTTATCCGGGTCGATATTTTTAAATACCCGCCTTCATCCACATATCTCATGATAAACTCTTCGTCTTCAAAGTCGACCAACCTGTAAAATATATAACAGCGATCTTCTTTTTCTTTAAGAATTGCCTGTGCCTTAAACGAAATAGAAGATCTGTCTGTGTGACAGGACAGTAAAAAGAGTGTGTATGCAATAAGTAAAAGATGCTTATACATGTTTGTGTTTAGGGATGTTATTGTTTTAGGGTAAGCGTATGGGCGGAATGAGGTCAATGGACACTTCTCTGACGAGGGCGGTGGTGACCTATACCCGCTCCGGCCGCTGAAGGCCGTACACCGCGGCGCACAGGGCGAGGCCGAGGAGGGCGCCGCCGTAGGGGCCGAGGGGGATGAGGGTGTCGAGGGAGGCGGGACGGAAGAGCATCCAGGTGGCGGCGAGGAGGATGAGGTTTTCCCAAAGGCGGTTTTTGCGGCGAAGCCAGCCCTGAGTGGCGGAGGCGAAGGCGAACATGCCGATGAGGGAGGTTCCGAACACCCAGAGCATGTCGAGGGGGCCGGTGACCCCGATGAGCAGCAGCCGGTGGTTGAAGAGAAACATGAAGGGGAGAATGGCGGTGCGGATGTCGTAGAGAAAGCCCTGAATGCCGGTCTGGATGGGGTCGGCTTTGGAAATGGCGGCGGCGGCATAGGCGGAGAGGCCGACGGGCGGGGTGTCGTCGGAAAGAATCCCGAAGTAGAACACAAAGAGGTGAATGGCGATGAGGGGGAGTTCGAGGCCGAAGCCGCCGGCGAGGGTTTCGATGGCGCGGGCGGTGAGACTGGCCATGACGATGTAGTTGGCGGTGGTGGGCAGGCCCATGCCGAGGATGAGGCTCACAATCGCGGTGACGATGAGCATGAGCGCAAGGTTGCCGAAGGACAGGATGCGGATCACTTCGGTCACCTGACTGCTGAGGCCGAGGCTGAGGACGCCGACGATGATGCCGGCCCCGGCGACGGCGACTCCGATGCCCATCATGTTTTTGGCCCCGGCGATCATGCCGTTTCCGAACATCGGAAACACCCGGCGCCATCCGTTCCGATGGTCGGAAACCGATTCTTTGGTGAGCATGACCGCGAAAAGGGTGATAATCGCGGTGAGGGCGGCGTAGCGGGCACTGCGGCGTTCGATGATGAGCAGCCAGATGAGGACAAATAGGGGGATGAGAAAGTGCAGGCCGCCGAGGAAGGTCTTGCGGAGCGGGGGGAGTTCGCTGCGGGGCACGGGTTTGATGTCGAGTTTGCAGGCCTCGAGGTGGGTGATGTACATCAGGGCGAGGTAGGAGATAAAGGCGGGCACAAAGGCGGCGCGGACGACCTCGACGTAGGGCATGTTGCAGGTTTCGGCGATGATGAAGGCGGCCGCGCCCATGATGGGGGGCATGAGCTGTCCGTTGGTGCTGGCGGCGACTTCGATGGCTCCGGCTTTGACGGCGGGATAGCCGGCGCGTTTCATGAGCGGGATGGTGAAGGTGCCGGTGGTGACGGTGTTGGCGATGCTGGAGCCGTTGATCATGCCGGTGAAGCCGCTGGCGAGGACGCTGGCCTTGGCGGGTCCGCCGCGGAAGCCTCCGAGCAGGCCGAAGGCGAGGTCGATAAAGTATTTTCCGCCTCCGGCTTTTTCGAGCAGCGCTCCGAAGAGAACGAAAAGAAACACGGTATTGGCGGAGACTTCGAGGGGAATGCCGTAGATGCCTTCGGTGCCGAGGCTGAGGGTCTGGATGACGCGCGGGAGCGGGGTGGACGCGGTGGCGAGGACGCCGGGCATGCGCTCGCTGTTCAGGGCGTAGAGGAAAAACAGAAGGGCGACGGTGGGCAGAACCGGACCGATGGCGCGTCGGGCGGCTTCGAGGAGGAATACAATGAGGGCCGCTCCGGCGGCGATGTCGCGGGGGAGCGGATTGCCGATCCGGTTGGCGAGGCCTTCGTAATCGAGCACCAGATACAGGGCGGCGAGGGCGGCGAGGGCGGCGGCGAGCAGATCCCACCAGGGGAGCCGGTGCGGATCGGCGAGTGCGGGCAGGCGTTTGGCGAGGCGCGGGGAGCGGAGGACGGGAAAGGAAAGGAAGACCAGGGCGATGGCGAAGGCGAGATGCGCCGCCCGGACCACTTCGGCGTTGAGGGTCCAGACGCCGGCGACGAGCAGTTGAAAAACGGACCAGCTGAAGGCGATGACTGTGATGAGGGTTCCGGCCGCCCCGCCGGGATGCCGACTGCCTTGTTCGCGGTCCAGAGCGGCAATTGAAGCATCGGGAGGGGCGCTTTCCATGGCTGGTTTCGTAATTTTCATGGTTTACCCCCTGAATCAGACGGATGCAAAGTCAAGTGGGATGATTAGAGATCGACACCGGCCTCAGTGAAGGCGCGCAGGGCTCCGGGATGGAAGGGGGCGTGCTGCCCCTGAATCATGCCTTCCAGGGTGAGCCCCTGAAGGGCGGGGTGTTGCTGACGGAGGGTGTCGAGGTCGTTGAGGATGGCGGTGACGACGCGATGAACCAGATCCTCGTCGGTTTCGGCGCGGGTGACCACCGTGGTGAGCATGCCGATGCTGGGAACCGGCCCGTCCTGCAGGGCCCGGGGATACAGGTCGACGGGGACTTCGGTGAGGGTGTAGAACGGGGATTCTTCGATGAGGGCCTCCATGCCGGTCACGGGGATGAAGCGGACGCGCTGGCGGCCGGTGGTGGCTTCGGCGATGGAGCCGTTGGGATGGCCGACGGTGTAGAAGTAGGCGTCGATGCGCCCGTCCTGGAGCATCCCGGCGCATTCGGCGACGGTGAGGGATTCGGCCTGAATGTCGGCGGCGGGATCGATATCGATGGCGCTGAAGATATCGAGGGCGTTGCCGCGCTGGCCGGAACCGGGACTGCCGATGTTCACGCGTTTGCCGCGAAGATCCCCGAGAGTGCGGATGCCGCTGGCTTCGGAGGCGATGAGGGTGACGACTTCGGGATGGAGGCTGAACACGAAGCGGAGGTTCTCACGCGGCTCTCCGTCCCAGGTGCTGAGACCGTGATAGGCCTGATATTGGCGGTCGGCCTGGGCGATGCCGAAGGCGATGGCGCCGCTGAGGACGTCGTTGATGTTTTGCACGGACCCGCCGCTGGTGGCGACGGAGACGCGGAGGTCCCCGTCGGTGGCCTGTTCAACCACCTGTTTGATCGCGCCGCCGACGGGATAATAGACACCGGTCTGGGAGCCGGTGCCGAGGGTGATGAAGGTTCGGTCGGACGACCCGCAGGCCGCGAGGAAAATCGTGAGGAAAAGGCAGAAGAATTTCATGAAATTCAACGTGCATGGGGGGCGCGGAATGTCAAGCGGAAAGGCTAGGGAAGCGCCTGTCCGCGGGCGGCGATGAAGAGTTGGTACCATTCCTCGTGACTGAGGGGCAGGTCCAGGGCTTGGACGGCGGAGCGGATGCGTTCGGGGCGGGTGGTGCCGATGATGGGCTGGATTCCGGCGGGATGGCGCAGGACCCAGGCGAGGGCGAGCACATCGGGCGCGGTGTTTTTGGCTTCGGCCATTTCGCGGAGCGCGGTTTTGAGCCCCTGCAATGCGGGGGGATCGTCTTCGGAAACCGGTTCGAGGATGCCGCCGTACACGATGGGCGAGTAGGCCTGGGGCCGAATGCGGTGTTCCATGCAGTATTCGAGAATGCCTTCGCCGCGGGTGAAGTGGCCCTCGTTGCTCCGGCCAGAGACCAGCCAGGATTCCACCGGGTTGATGAAACCGAGGCCGAAGCGGATTTGGTTGGTGACCAGGGTGTCGGGGAGGCGGCTTTGCAGCATCCGCTGCGCGGCGGGGGTGAAATTGCTGACCCCGAAACAGCGGACTTTGCCCCGGGCTTTGAGTTCGGCGAACACTTCGGCGATGGCGTCGGGCTCCATGAGAATGTCGGGACGGTGGAGCAAAAGAATATCGAGATAATCGGTTTGGAGGCGTTTCAGCGATCCTTCAACGGACTGCCGGATGTAGTCCGGACGGAAATCGTAACCGATGCCCGGACGGATCCCGCATTTGGATTGAAGAATCAGCGAATCTCTGGATACGCCCTCCCGTTTCCAGAGGTGTCCGAAGATTTCTTCGCAGCGTCCCCGTCCGTAGATGTCCGCGTGATCGAAGAAGGTGATGCCCGCATCGAGCGCGGCGCGGACGGAGCGGAGGCCGGCGGTGATTTCCTCTTCGGTGAGCGGGGCGTCGCTCCAGGAGCCGCGGATGCGCATGCAGCCATAGATAAGTTCAGACACGGTGAGATCGGTGTGGGGGAGATTCAGGGTTTTCATGGGGGAAGAATAGCGGATGAACGAATGGAAACAACACTTAAACGCGGCGAAGCAGTGACCTTGCCTGGGCGAGATAGGCGTTGCCGAAGAGGATGAGGTGGTTGAGGACGTGATAAAGCATGTAAAAATCGAGGCGGACGTCCCAGCCGTCGGGGAGGGGGGCTGCGGCGGTGTAGGCGTCATAAAAGTCCCGCGTGAAGCCGCCGAACATGCGGGTCATGGCAAGGTCGGCCTCGCGGTGGCCGTAGTAGGGCGCGGGGTCGAAGATGACGGGGCAGCCATCGGGATCGAAGGCGGCATTTCCGCTCCAGAGATCGCCGTGAAGGATGCGGGGGGACTCTTCGGTGCCGTCGAGGAGCGGGTGAACCCGGGATTCGAGGGGCATAAACCCGGTCCGGAGATTGGACGGGAGGCGGCGGATCATGGGTTCGAGGCGGTGGGTCCACCAAAAGTCCGGCCAGGCGCCGGGGCGGGCGGGGACGCGGGGGAGGTTCGCCTGCGGGGTGCTGCCGATGACATGATCGAGAGGAAAGCCGTAGGCGGAATCCTCTTTGCGGTGGGTTTGGGCAAGCTGTTCGCCGAGACGGCGCTGAGATTCCTTTTGCGCGTGGCGGGGCGCGGAGGAGAGGTCGATCCATTCCAGGAACAGAACCCCGGGTTCGACGTGAAGGACTTCGGGAACGCGGACCCCGCCGGGCACCTTGAGGTGTTTCAGGCCGAGGGCCTCGGCGGCGAACGGATCGGGGCCGCTCATTTGTTTGACGAAAACGCGGCGGCCGTCGGTGAGGTCAATCCGGCTTGCGGTGGCGATGCATCCGCCGCCCGCGGGGGTGATGCGGTCGGGGGCGGCGCCGAGGCGGGCTTTGCAAAGTTCCTGTACGTTCATCGGATCGCCCGCGGCACTGTATCCTTAATCATGCTTGTATATCGTAAACGCCGGGAGGATGAAGGGTGGATTAGGATTAGGCGTACGACGATTAAGATTAAGATTAAGATTAAGATTAAGATTAAGATTAAGATTAAGAATATGATTAAGATGAAGATTAAGAATATGGAAATGAATTGGCGGAGAGGGAGGGATTCGAACCCCCGGAGCCTTGCGGCTCAGCGGTTTTCAAGACCGCCGCAATCGACCACTCTGCCACCTCTCCGTGTGTCGATGGATTTCTAATATCTCTCCGTGTGATTTTCGCAAGGGAAAACAATCCGGGACTTGCTTTTACAGTCCGTTGCGTCATGTCAGGACGATGCCAATCTCACTCACTTCCCCACTGGATATGCATGTTCATCTTCGTCAGGATGACATGCTTCGCAATGTCACGCCGTTTACCGCCCGACAGTTTGTCGGCGCGGTGTGTATGCCGAACACCCTGCCGCCGGTCGATTCGGTGGAGCGGTACGACCGCTATTGCGCGGAGATCCGCGCGGCGGCGGAGCCGTATGCCTTTGAGCCCTATGTGCCGCTGTTTTTTCATGAGGGTCTGACGCGCGAGGTGCTGGCCCCGGCGCGGGAGCGTCTGTTCGGGGTGAAGCTGTATCCGGCGGGGGTGACGACGAACAGCGAGGCGGGGGTGTCGGAACTTGCGAAAATTGAGCCGGTGCTGGATGTGATGCAGGACCTGGATCTGCCGCTGCTGGTGCACGGTGAAACGAACGGATACAGTCATGACCGCGAGCGGGAATTTGTCGGGGTGTACGATCACATCGCGAAGACGTTTCCGAAACTGCGGATCACCATGGAGCACATCAGCACGGTGGAGGCGGCGGCGTTTCTGGACCGTCATGAGAACGTGTTCGCCACCGTGACCCTGCATCATTTGCTGTACACGATGGATGATTTGCTGGGGGGGATGTGGAATCCGTTTATGTTCTGCAAGCCGATCATCAAGAGTCCGAAAGACCGGGCGGCGCTGCGGGATCTGGTCTTGTCCGGGCATCCGAAAGTGATGTTCGGCAGCGACAGCGCGCCGCATACCGAGGTGGCGAAGCGCACGGAAGGGGCGGCGGGCTGTTTCACGGCACCGGTGCTGCTGCCGTGTCTGGCCCAGTTTTTCGAGGAGCATGACGCCCTGGACCGTTTGCAGGCGTTTGTCAGTGATCACGCGCAGCGAATCTACCGGGTGACTCCGCCGAAGCGGGAGGTGCTGCTGGAGGAGGCAACCTGGACGGTTCCGCCCCGGTACGGCAGCATTGTGCCGGTGAATGCCGGGCAGGTCTTGCGCTGGCGGGTCGCCGGATGAAGACGTAATTGAATACGTGCAGGCTGAGCTTGCTCGGCCGACCGCACGCATCTCATTCCGCTGGATAGGATGGGTTGCGCTCCACGAGCAAGCTCGAAGATCGCTCATTTTTTTTGGGGTAAATTCGTGGAATGAGATGATTGCGCCCTTTCCCGAGCAAGCTCGTAGGGCGCGGCAGAGACCACGGATAGAAGACCACGGATGTTGCTTCTTAATCTTAATCGTAATCTTAATCGTAATCCCTTACCCAAATCCGATTCTGATATTTTTCCGACGTTCAATGATTGTTTTCGTGCAGGCTGAGCTTGCTCGGCCGACCGCACGCATCTCATTTCAGGACCGCATGACACACAACTCCCGCGCATCGAGCTTGCTCGTTGCGCGGAAGCATCTCATTCCGCTGGATAGGATGGGTTGCGCTCCACGAGCAAGCTCGAAGACCGCTCTTTTTGGGGAGGTTGGTCGTGGAATGAGATGATTGCGCCCTTTCCCGAGCAAGCTCGTAGGGCGCGGGGAGACCACAGATAGAAGACCACGGATGTTGCTTCTTAATCTTAATCGTAATCCCTTACCCAAATCCGATTCTGATATTTTTCCGACGTTCAATGATTGTTTTCGTGCAGGCTGAGCTTGCTCGGCCGACCGCACGCATCTCATTTCAGGACCGCATGACACACAACTCCCGCGCATCGAGCTTGCTCGTTGCGCGGAAGCATCCCATTCCGCTGGATAGGATGGGTTGCGCTTCCCGAGCAAGCTCGGAAATCGCTTTTTTGTGTGTGGGGTGAGTCGTGGAATGAGATGATTGCGCCCTTTCCCGAGCAAGCTCGTAGGGCGCGGAAGAGACCACGGATAGAAGACCGCGGATGAAAATTGGGGCTCCAACGGATAGCTTGCGCCGGACCACGGATGCATGCGGGAAGGAAATTCCGCGAATGGCTTTGCCGTCCCGCGAATGAAAATGGAGGAGTCCAAAACGGACGTGTGCGCCGAAGCCGGAGGCGCAGGAGCATGGCTTGCGCCCGACAATGGATAAAAACAGGGGCGGAACCACGGATAGCCTTGCCGGACCACGGATGTTAAATTGATCTGCGGTCTTCTATCCGTGGACTTTCTCGTGACGGATTGGCATCGACAGATTGAAAAGATGGTGTAAACTCTTGGCACTATGAAAAGGATCTTTTGGATTTGTCTTTTTTCGCTCTTGTTTTTGCTCCCCGCGGGGATGTCTGTGTTTGCTGAAATTTCTGACGATACCGATGTAAATGCGGAGAATACGGATGTGGCGGAGGCGGTTTCCGAAGCGGAGGGCGCGGAGGTGGACATCGTTGTTTCTGAATCAGTGAGGCCGGAGGATAAGGCTGTGACCCCGGAACAGCACCGCGCCTGGCGGGAATGGCCGGTAGACGCCAAAGTGGTTTTGATTCCGGTACGTCAGCAGATTAAGAGACCACAACAGATGTTATTACGTCGAGGGGTTCAGTTGGCTATTTCCGAAGGGGCGGATGCGATCGTGCTGCTGATGGACACGCCGGGCGGAAGCGTACCGGTGATGCGGGAAATGGTGAGTTTGATCATTGACTTAGATATTCCGACCTTCACCTTGGTGGAGTCAGACGCCTTTTCGGCGGGAGCTATTCTTGCGGTGGCGACCGATTATATTTTTATGCGCCCCCGCACAGTGATAGGGGATGCGCTGCCAATTTTGATGACTCCATGGGGGGGAGTCGTGGAGCTTGGAGAGGCGGAGCGTGAAAAAGTTGAATCGGCGATGGACGCGATTGTGCGCAGCATTGCGCAGGCGAAGGGGAGGGAAGAGTTGTTGATCCGAGCCATGGTGCGGCGGAGTTTGGTTTATGCACTGGAAGACGGCACTGTTATTGCCGATGAAGGGGAGATTTTGACTCTGACCAATATAGAGGCTGAGCGGATTTTACCTAATGGCAGGCCATTGTTGTCGGAGGGGACGGTAAGCGATCTGGACGAAATGCTTCGGCTGGTAGGGCTTGAGCATGCTGTGCTAATTGAGGAGGAAACCACCTGGGCGGATGATTTGGCGGCGCTGATCACTCTGGTGACCCCAATATTGATCATTATATCCTTGGTTCTGTTTTATATGGAGATTCAGTCGCCGGGCATCGGCTGGATGGGCGGTCTGGCGGTAACGTTTTTCTTGATTGTGATGTTCGGTCACAATGTGGCCGGCTTCGCGGGCAAAGAGGATATGCTGCTGATCGCGCTGGGGATGATTTTGATTTTGGTGGAGATCTTTGTAATTCCGGGCTTCGGGGTGGTGGGACTTTCGGGCATCGGGTTGATGATTTGGGGCTTCATCCGGGCGATGACGTTTCGAAACCCGGGTAATCCCTCCGACTTCGGACTGGACGCCATCAGCAATTTGGGGCCCGCAATCATGAATCTGAGCGTTTCGGTGATTATTTCGTTTGTGATTATGGGTTTTATGTTGCGAAGCATCGACAAATCCAGATTTGTACGAAAAAACCTGATTCTTCATGATGCGATTGTCGGCGGGGTCAAAGAGAATAAACTGGCTGGTTTGCTGGGCAAGACGGGGGTAACACTGAGTCCGCTTTCGCCGGGAGGCGCGGTTGAAATCGAGGGACGGGAATACTCCGGGGTTTCAGATGCGGGATATCTGGAGGCCGGACTGGCGGTGAATGTCCGCGATGTGCACGGTAACCGGGTGGTGGTGGTGCCCTCGGACGGGCATTCGATTGAAAACAATGAGGAGGCTTCCGTATGAGTCCGACATTATGGTTTATTTTGCTGTGCGGAATTGCGTTTTTGATGTTCGCGCTGGAGGTGTTTATTCCGGATCTGATTCTGGCGGCGGTGGGAACGGCCTGTCTGATCGGGGCCTGCGCGATGGCCTTTGTCGCGTTTTCGCCTCAAACCGCAGGCTGGATTTCTGCCCTGTTGATCATGGGAACGTTTTCGGGCTTTATCATCTGGCTGATTAAAATGCCGGATTCGGCGGTGGGGAGGAAAATCTCGCTCGCAACCGCGCTGCAGTCCACCGAGCCAGCGGAAGGGCAGATATCCCCTCTCGTGGGAAAAACCGGCACGGCGGAAACCACGCTGATGCCGGGGGGATTCGCGCGAATTGACGGGAAGAAGATGGATGTGGTTTGTTCACAAGGCTTTGCCGACACCGGATCGGCGCTGGTTGTGGTCGAGGTGCATGGAAACCGGGTCGTGGTCAAAAAAACAGATGGAGCCGTTGCTTGAAGCGTTTCCTGCTGCTTCTGATCGGATTGGCTGCGCTTGGTTGGGTTCAGGGCGAAGACGCGGTTTCGTCGATCACAGTGCTGGAAACGGAATTCTGGCATGTCGGGGACGAGGTGTTTCTGGATGTGGAGGCAAAGGCGGATGTGTTTTTGTTCGGCCGGGATTTGGTCGAAATCGACGGGACCTATCATCAGGATCTTTGGGCGGCGGGCCGGCGGGTGGAATTCCGCGGGGTTGCGCATGACGATGTCCGGCTGGCGGCGGCTGAATTTTTGACGGTGGACGGGGAAATGACCGGCGGCACGCTCCGCGCGCTTTCCGGTCAGAATCTTTTGGTGAACACCAACGCGGTTTTGCGGGGAAGCGCCCATTTGACCGCCACCCGGAATCTGACCCTTAATGGAGACTTTATCGGAAATGTAACCGCCAGCGGCTCCCGGATCATTGTCGCGGCACGGGTGGACGGCGACCTGACCCTGAACGGAAGCGAGATCACGGTCATGCCGGGCAGCAGGATCAGCGGCACCCTTTTTTATAGCGGCGACCGTCCACCCCATTTGCCGCAGGGGGTGATCGATACCGATCCGGTGGCCGTGGTTCTCCCTGAGTCCGGCGGGGATTTTCTGGGGCAATACGTCTGGATGATCCGGGCGATCCAGTTGTTCTCCTCTTTTGTGATCGGTTTGATGCTGGTTCGTTTTTTGCCTCGCTTCACCGGGAATTGCGTGGAAACAGTTCTGAAACTGCAGCCGCAGTGCATGTTTCTGGGGCTGATGACGACGCTGCTGCTGGGGTTCACGGGGTATTTTTTGATGGTGTCGGTGCTGGGGCTCGGAGTGGGTCTTGTCCTGCTGACGGTGTTGGGGCTGCTGTTTTACAGCGGCAAGATTGTGCTGGCGCTGGCGCTCGGGGCACTGGTGGTGAAACACCGGGAACCGTTGACGTTTTTCAGGCTTTCCCTGGGATTGCTGGTGGGTTTGGTATTGCTTTATGCCGCCTTCAGTCTACCGTGGGTGGGCACGACATTATGGATCATCGTCTCCTGTTGGGGAATGGGCGCGATGGTTCACAGCATCCGCAATTCCCAGCGGGTCTTAAAGCTTGAAATTCCCCCGGATTTGCGTGAAGATTAATTTTGAATTTTTAACCCCGTAAAAAGAGAGACGTACCATGAACATTGTTTTAGGCTTTTTGGCCATTGTTCTTATTTTAATCGTGGTGTTGCTTGCCCGGTTTATCGGCATCTACATCCGCGCCGCGATTTCCGGCGCGAAAGTTGAGTTTCTTTCGCTGGTGGCGATGCGCCTGCGGCGGGTCAACACCAAGCTGATCGTGGACGCCCGAATTCAGGCGGTGAAAGCCGGTCTGCAGTTGACCACCAACGATCTGGAGGCTCATTATCTCGCCGGCGGCAACGTGGTCAATGTGGTGCGCGCTCTTGTCGCGGCCGACAAGGCCAATATCGAACTGCCGTTCCAGCAGGCGGCGGCGATCGACCTCGCCGGGCGTAACGTGCATGAGGCGGTGAGCACCAGTGTGTATCCGAAGGTGATTGACTGTCCGGATCCGGGCAAAGGCAATCCATACCTGGATGCGGTCTCCAAAGACGGGATTCGTCTGCTGGTGAAAGCCCGGGTGACGGTGCGCGCCAACCTGCAGCGGCTGGTCGGCGGTGCGACCGAGGAAACCATTATCGCCCGCGTGGGGCAGGGGATCGTCAGTGCGATCGGTTCCTCCGACACGTACAAGAACGTGCTGGAAAATCCGGACCACATCAGCCGCAAGGTGCTGGGCTCCGGTTTGGACGCCAACACCGCCTTTGAAATTGTGTCCATTGATATCGCCGATGTGAGTGTGGCCGGGGTCAGCGGCGCGCGTGAAGTGGCCAACGTCGGCGCGCTGCTCGAAACCGAGCGGGCCGAGGCGGACAAGAAAATGCGTCAGGCGGAAGCCGAAGGCCGCCGCGCCACCGCGATCGCGGCGGAACAGGAAATGCGCGCCCGCGTGCAGGAAATGCAGTCCAAGGTGATCGAAGCCCAGGCGGAAGTGCCCAAGGCGATTGCCGAGGCGTTCCGTTCCGGCAATCTGGGCATCATGGACTTCTACCGCATGCAGAACGTGCTGGCCGACACCGCCATGCGTGAGAGCGTCGCCGACGGCGATAAGAAGGCCTGAACATGAACGCTGAACTCCTGGCGCAGGCCTCCGACGGCTTCCTGAGTTTTCTCCTCTACCTGGTCATTGCGGTGATCTGGGTGGCGGGAAAATTCATGCAGCAGCGCGAGGCCCGCCGCAAGGTTGAGGATCTCAAACGCCGCCGCGAGGAGCGGGAGCGCGAGGCGCAGCGGACCGGACGTCCGCCCGCCCGCGAGGCATCGCCGACGGTGACGCCCCCGCCGCCGCCCAAACCCCGGAGTCTTGAGGACGATCTTCAGGACTTTCTGGGGCGAATGGCCGGTTTGACGAAAGAGGAGGCCCCTCCGCCTCCTCCTCCGCCGCCGCCGCCTAAAAAACGGCCGGTGTTGCAGTTTGATCAGGCGCCCCTGCCGCCCCCGGTTCCCTCCAAACAGACGCTGGCCAATAAGAGAGCCGCCTCAATTCAGGACAGCGCGGATATTGAGGCTATGGAGTCCTACGCCAAAATTCAGGATATTGAAGACATCGCCGAGTTGGAGCTGGATCCGGACAAAGCCAGTTTTGGCGGACCTGATCTGCTGATGAACGTCCGGGCAATGATGATTGACATGTCCCGCGCGAGTGTGCGGATTCCGACGGTGCGCATCCCCACCATGCGCACGGTGCACACCAAGACAGCCAAGCCGGATTTGGGGGATACAGACGACCTCAAACACGCGATTGTCAGCGGGATTCTTCTCAATCCGCCCAAGGCGCTGACCCCGGATCCGTTCCATCAGGATCCCGGCCAGCTTTGACGCGCGGGGACCGGTTTTGAAAAAACTCCGCCTGGATATGATTCTGGCCACGCGCGGCCTGGCCGAAAGCCGCGAAAAAGCGCAGCGGCTGATCCGTGCCGGGCAGGTGCGGGTCAAAGGGCAGGTGATGTCAAAGCCCGGCGTTCAGTTCCCGGAAGACGCCGAGGTGGCGATTGAATCGCTGCCCCGCTTTGTGAGCCGGGGCGGCGACAAGCTGATGGGGGCGTTTGAGGCCTGGCCGGATCTGGACCCGGCCGGCCGGGTTTGCATCGATATCGGATCGAGCACGGGCGGGTTCACGGACTGTCTGCTCCAGCACGGCGCGGAAAAAGTCTATGCGGTGGATGTGGGCAAGGGCCAACTGCACTGGGATTTGCGGAACCATGAGCGGGTCGTGGTGATGGAGGAGACCAACGCGCGGTATTTGGAGGCGGAAACCTTTGATCCCCGTCCGGATTTCGGGGTGACGGATGTGAGCTTCATTTCGCTGACACTGATTTTGCCTGCGGCGGCGCGGGTGCTGCTCCCCGGCGCGACCTTTATCAGCCTCATTAAACCCCAGTTTGAAGCAGGCGCGGAAAATCTCCGCAAAGGGGTGGTGGTGGACGAGGGGATCCGGCAGGAGACGGTCGAGCGGATCCGCCGGTTCGGAACAGAGGAACTGGGCTGGACCTGTTGCGGGATTGTGCCCTCTCCTTTGAAAGGTCCGGCGGGAAATGTGGAGTTTCTGGCGCGCTGGACCTTGTCGCTTTGAGAAAACGTTTACGTTTCGACTTTAACCCGCATAGGCATTTCGGTATAGAACCCCGTACGTAGTTAACCACAGAACCGAACAGGAAAGTATTTATGAGTGAATCGAAAAAAGTGCGTTTTGGCATCATTGGTATGGGAAACATGGGCTCGGGACATGCAAAAAACATTTTGGCCGGCAATGTGCCGGGATTGACGTTGACCGCCATCTGCGATTCGAATCCGGTTAAACTCAAGGGCTATGATGAAAAAGTTCAGACATTCGAAGCGGCCGATGCTTTGTTCGACGCCGGGGTGATTGACGCGGTCCTGATTGCGACTCCGCACTACGATCATACGACCCTTGGCATTCAGGCGCTGGAAAAAGGGCTTCACGTTCTCGTCGAAAAGCCCATTTCAGTGCACAAAGCGGACTGCGAAAAACTGATCGCGGCGCACACAAATGAAAAGCAGGTGTTCGCGGCGATGTTTAATCAGCGGACGAATCCGCAGTACCAGAAGCTCCGGGCGATGATTCAGAGCGGTGAACTGGGAGATCTGAAGCGGGTGCAGTGGACGATTACCGACTGGTTCCGCTCAGAGCATTATTATCAGTCCGGCGGCTGGCGCGCCACCTGGGCCGGCGAGGGCGGAGGAGTGTTGCTGAATCAATGTCCACACCAGCTTGATCTGTGGCAGTGGCTGTTCGGAATGCCCTCTAAAGTGCGGGCTTTTTTGACCCTGGGCAAGTATCACAACATTGAGGTCGAGGACGATGTCACCGCCTACATGGAATACGACAACGGCTGCACGGGGGTGTTTATCACCACCACCGGCGAAACCCCGGGAACCAACCGATTGGAAGTTGCGGGCGACCGAGGCAAGGTGGTGATTGAGAAAGGCGCGTTCACCTTTATTCGCAACGAAGTTCCGACCGCCGAGCATTCCCGGACCGTGAAGTCTGGCTTCAAGCGTCCGGAGGTCTGGAACGTGGAAATTCCTGTAAAAGGCGGCGGCGAGCAGCATATCGGCATTATGAAGAATTTTGCCAAAGCCGTATTGGAGGGGGAACCCTTGATCGCCCGCGCGGAAGAGGGAATCAATTCCGTCGAGCTGGCCAACGCCATGATCCTTTCCGGCTGCAGCGGCGAAACGCTGGAATTGCCGATTGACCCGGAACGCTATCGGGCCTTTCTTCAGGATAAGATCGACAACAGCACCTTTGAGAAAAAAGTGGTTGAGGTGAAAGCCTCCGACGATGACTTTTCGCAATCGTTCTAAGGAGCATCGATCATGAGCACCCGCGATGGAATGAATTACGCCCCGACTTCCGCCGCCACCCCGAAAGTGGTGGAATCCGGTGAGTTTGTGTTCGCCGCCAGTCATTTTGACCATGGACACATCTATGGTCAGATCGGCGGCCTTGCCGCCGCCGGCGGCACCTTGAAATATGTCTTTGATGACAAGCCGGAGCGGTATGAAAAGGTTCTGAAAGAGCACCCGCAGGCGAAAGCGGTCAGCGATTTCCGGGAGATCCTCGATGATCCGGAGGTGAAGCTGGTGACCAGTGCCGCGATTCCGAATTTCCGTGCCGGGATTGGTTTTCAGGTGATGAAAGCCGGGAAGCACTACCTCACGGATAAATCCCCGTTCACGACCCTGGAGCAGTTGGCGGAGGCCCGCAAGGTCGCGGCTGAAACCGGAATGAAATACGGTGTGTGTTATTCCGAACGGCTTTTGAGCGAATCGGGCTATTATGCCGGGGAGCTGATCGCGCAGGGCGCGATTGGCCGGGTGTTGCAGGTGTTGAATCTGGCTCCGCACAATCTGGCCGCGGCCACCCGTCCGGAGTGGTTTTTCAAACAGGAAAACTATGGCGGGATTCTGACCGATATCGGCTCGCATCAGTTTGAGCAGTTCCTGACGTATACGGGCGCGAAGGACGCGACGGTGAACTTTGCCCGCGTGGAGAATTTCGCGAATCCGGAGTATCCCGAGTTGGAGGATTTCGGCGAGGCCAATCTAACCACCGATACTGGCGCCTCCTGTTATTGCCGTTTGGACTGGTTTAATCCCAAAGCCAGCCGGACCTGGGGCGACGGTCGCAGTGTGATTCTGGGCACCGACGGCTATATTGAAATCCGGAAATACATTGATGTCTGCAACGGCGACGGCGGAAAAATCTTCCTGGTGAACAACGAGGTCGAGCAATGCATTGAATGCGACGGGAAAATCGGCTTCCCGTTTTTCGGGAAGTTCATTCTGGATATTCTCAACGGAACTGAGAACGCCATGACCCAGGAACATGCGTTCAAGGCGGCGGAACTTTCGATGATGGCGCAGAAGATGGCGCTGGAAGGAAAATGAAAGATGAAATGCTGAAAAGTCACTGCCAGGCCTGTGAATCGGGCGTTGGCGTGTTGGCGTCGGCCGCGCTGCATGAGGCGATGCGCAAACTGCCGGACTGGAAATTGGACGAAGAGGAGAAATCCATGTCCCGGGCATTTGAGTTCAAAAATTTCTACAAAACCATGGCGTTTGTGAATGCGGTGGCGTGGATCGCGAACCGCGAGGATCATCATCCGGATCTGGAAGTGGGCTACAGCCGCTGCAAAGTGACCTACAGCACGCATTCCGCCGGGGGAATCACTAACAACGATCTGGTTTGCGCCGCCGCGATTGATCAGTTGTCCGGGGAATAGCTGTTCAACCTTAACCTTTTGAAACATGACAGCGAACAATAGGCTGGTAAGAACACTTCGCGTCCCACAGCCCAGTCATTCACCTGAAAACCCATAAAAGAAAAATCGAAACGAATGGAACACAAACTTGAGAAGTGGGAAAAATGGCGAACCGAGGGCCCTTGTAATTTCATCCTGAACGTTGGCGTTCTCCAGTGGGGCTGCGGGGTTGCTGTGATTTATACTCTGGTCTTCGCGTTGATCAGCGGAGCCTCTTTATTGCGTGTCTTTGGTCTTGCCATGATAGTGTTTCCGATCATGGGTATCTTCTGGGGGGCTTTCATGTGGAGGGTCAACGAGAATGCTTACATGAAAACCAAGTTGTCAGAATAACCCAGGCCCGGCGGGCCGTGATATCTTCAGCCCCAGGCGCAGCCTGGGGTTTTGCGTAAGGCATGCCCCAAAGGCCCGGAGGGCTGAGATATAATCCGAGGGTGAAGCCCAAGGTTTACGGGGGCCTGGTGTGGGGGATCGTATTTCTCACCCTGAAAGGGTGTATTTGAAACTGCGTTGTTTTTCCTGAAAAGAATATGCCTAAACTGAGGTCTGGGTCCCGTTCCCGCCTGAACAACTCCAGCCGCAAATGAACATTAAGGCGTTATGCACTGAATTTCGTATTCAGGTCTGTCCGTAGTAGGCACCGGGGCCGTGTTTGCGGAGGAAGTGTTTGTCGAGGAGGCAGGGGTCTACTTCCTGAATGCCGGGTGTGAGGGCGAGGGTTTTGAGGGCCATGTCGGCGACGATTTCGAGGGAGTGGGCGTTTTCGAGGGCTTTGGCGGCGGTGGGGCCCCAGGCGAAGGGGCCGTGATGGCGGACGAGGACGGCGGGACACTGGAGCGGGTCGCGGTCGGCGAAGGATTCGACGATGAGGTCGCCGGTGGCGTGTTCGTAGGCTCCGTTGATTTCGTCGGGCCGGAGGGAGCGGGTGACGGGCACGGGTCCGTAAAAGGCGTCGCAATGGGTGGTGCCCAGGCAGGGAACGGGCCGGCCGGCCTGGGCGAAGGCCACGGCGTTGCGGGAATGGGTGTGAACCACGGAGCGGATGCCGGTGAAGGCTTTGAGGAGTATCCGGTGGGTGGGTTCATCGGAGGAGGGCCGGAGCGTGCCCTCGATGATGTTGCCGTCAAAATCCAAGACCACGATGTGTTCGGGCCGGAGGTCGGCGTAGGGTACGCCGCTGGGCTTGATGGCGAAAATTCCCCGGTCGGGATCGGAAACGCTAACGTTGCCGAAGGTGAGGTCTACCAGACCGGTGGCGGGGAGCCGCCGATTGATTTCACAGCATTCGGTGCGGAGGGTGAGGGTGCTCATCGGCCCAGCCCCTGAAGTCCGTAGGCGGTGTGGTTCCAGCGGAGTTCGTTGCGGAAGGCGCGGAGATCGGTTTTGGCGTCGATCACCAGGCATTCGATACCGGCCATGCGGGCGAAGCTTTCCAACTGGGCGGTGTTCACGGAGTAGGTGAAGCAGGTGTGGTGGGCACCGCCAGCGAGGATCCAGGCGGAGAGGCCGGTTTCGAAGTCGGGTTTGGATTCCCAGACGACGCGGGCCACGGGGAGTTTCGGCAGCGGTTCGGCGGGGGCGTGGGCGGTGACCTCGTGGACGAGCAGGCGGAAGCGGTTGCCCATATCGACGAGGGAGGCGTTGAGGGCGGGGCCGGGTTTGCCGTCGAAAACCAGCCGGACGGGATCGGCTTTGCCGCCGATGCCGAGGGGATGGATTTCGCAGGAGGGTTTCGCGTCGGCGATGGAGGGGCAGATTTCCAGCATGTGTGCGCCGAGAACAAGGGGACGTTCGGGAGACATGTGGTAGGTGTAGTCTTCCATGAAAGAGGTGCCGCGGTCATGGCCGCTGGCCATGAGTTTGATCATGCGGACGAGGGCGGCGTGTTTCCAGTCGCCCTCGGCTCCGAAACCGTAGCCTTCGGCCATGAGCCGCTGAACGGGGAGGCCGGGAAGCTGTTCGAGTCCGTGGAGATCCTCAAAGGTGTCGGTGAACGCGGTGAATCCGCCCTCTTCCAGGAAAGCGCGGAGACCGGCCTCGATGCGGGCGGCGGTTTGCAGGGAGACCTCGGATGCGCCGCCTTTTTGCAGGGCGGGGGCGAGGGTATAGCTCTGGTTGTATTCCTCGCAAAGGGCGGCGACCTCCTGCGGGGTGACGGCGTCGATGCGCTCCGCGAGGTCGCCGATTCCGTGGGTGTTCACGGAAAAGCCGAAGACGGATTCGGCCTCGACTTTATCGCCTTCGGTCACGGCCACCTGGCGCATGTTGTCGCCGAAGCGGACGATTTTGGTCTGGCGCAGGTGGTGCCAGGCGGCGGCGACGCGGGACCAGGCCGCGAGGCGCCCGCGGGTGGTTTGGTCTTGCCAATGGCCGACAATGACATCGCGTTCGATGCCGAGGCGCGTGCAGATGAAGCCGAATTCGCGGTCGCCGTGGGCGGACTGATGGAGGTTCATGTAATCCATGTCAATCGAGGACCAGGGCAGAGCGGCTCCGTACTGGGTGTGCAGATGGCAGAACGGCTTTTTGAGATGATTCAGGCCGGAAATCCACATTTTCGCGGGGGAAAAGGTGTGCATCCAGAAGATGAGACCGGCGCAGGCGGGATCCTGATCGGCGTCGCCGCAGACGGCCCGGATTTCCTCGGGGCGGGTGACGACGGGTTTGCAGACGATGCGGACCGGCTGGTCTTCGTTGGCGTCCAGCGCGGCGGCGATTTCCTGTGCATGGGCGGAGACCTCCTGCAGGGGGCCGGGGCCGTAGAGATGCTGGCTGCCGGTAACGAACCAGATTTCGAGGGATTCAAAAGGATTTTTCATGATACGGAGTGGGTGGAGTCTTTGAGGTCGAGGAGGTCTTTCATGACCCGGGAGAGATCGGCGGAGGGATTCACCCCGCCAAAGGCGTCATGGACCTGCAGGTAGAGTTTGTAGAGTTGATTGTAGGTTTGGTGCCGTTCGGGATCTGGACGGTAGACGGTGTCACCCAGAGAGGTCATGGTGTCGCAGGCTTCGGCGAGGGTGGCGTGTCCGCCGTTTTCGGGTCCGGCGAGGACGGCGGCGGCCACGGCGGCGCCCAGAGCGCAGGTCTGATTGGAGGATGAGACCGCCATTTCGCGTCCGGTGATGTCGGCGTAGGTATGCATGAGGAAGGCGTTTTTCCCGGCGATGCCTCCGGCGCAGACAATGCGTTCGGAGTGAACCCCGCCGGAATCGAGGCGTTCGAGGATGGCTCTGGCGCCGAAGGCGCTGGCTTCGATCAGGGCGCGGTAGATTTCCGCGCGGGAGGTGTGCAGGGTTTGCCCCAGGATGAGTCCGGTGAGGCGCTGGTCGACGAGAATGGTGCGGTTGCCGTTGTTCCAGTCCAGGGCGAGCAGCCCGGTGGCGCCGGGGGGGAGTTCCTGAATTTCGCGGGTGAGATCGGCATGAAGACCGCCTTCGCCTTCGCAAACGCCTTCGACCCACCATTTGAACAGATCGCCGACGGCGGATTGCCCGGCTTCGACTCCGAAGTATCCGGGAAGGATCGAGCCGCGCGCGATGCCGCAGATGCCCTGAATGACGGGGGCTTCGTTTTCGGCGGGCAGGACGGCGCAGTCGCAGGAGGAGGTGCCGATGACTTTGACGAGGGTGCCTTCCTGAATGCCGCAGCCCACGGCGCCGTAGTGGACGTCGAATTCGCCCATGGCCACGGGAATGCCGGCGGGGATGCCGAGCCGTTCGGCCCATTCGGGACAAAGCTGTCCGGCGGGGAAGGAGATGTCGAAAACCTCGCCGTACAGGCGGTCGCGCAGTTGGGCAAGTTCAGGGGCAAGTTGGGTTAAGAATTCTTTATCGGGCAATCCGCCCCAGCTTTGATCAAAGAGCGCTTTATGCCCGGCGGCGCAGGCGCAGCGTTTCACGTCTTTGGGACGGTTGATGCCGCAGAGCAGGGCGGGAACCCAGTCCGCGAGTTCCACCCAGGAGTGGGCGGCCTGGAAGACGGCGGGATCGACCTTGAGACAATGCCAGATTTTGCTCCACCACCATTCGGAGGAATAGACGTTGCCGGACTGCGCCAGCATGCGGGGGCGTTCGCGGCGGCCGAGGTCGGTGATGGCGGCGGCCTCGGCGTGGCTGGTGTGGTCTTTCCAGAGCCAGCACTGGGCGTTGAGGTTGCCTTTGAAATCCGGTTGGAAGGCCAGGGGCGTGTTTGAGGCGTCGACGGGGATGGGGCTGGAGCCGGTGGTGTCGACTCCGATGCCGACGACCTGCGAGGGGTCGAAATCCGGATGGGACGCGCGGGCGTCCTCAACAGCCAGCTTCACCGATTGTTCCAGGCCCTCCACGTAATCATACGGGGACTGGCGCGCGAGCAGGTGGTCCTTGGGATCGAGCAGAACGCCCTGCTGTCCGCGTTGGTAGTTGTAAATTCCGGTGCCTGTTTCTTTGCCGTCTTTACAGCGAACCAGAAGGGCCCGGACCGAATTCGTTCCGTAGTCAATGCCGAGTGTGTACATAAGGAGCACATACAATCACAGATTGTTCTTGATCGGAAGGCGAAAGAAGCTTTACAGTAAAGTGCTTGAAAAACGCGCGTCCCACTTTGAAAGACATTGCCCGGAAAGCGGGGGTATCCGTGAATGCGGTTTCGCTGGCGTTGCGGTCGAGTCCGGAGGTGTCGAAGTCGACGCGGGAGCGGATTCAGGGTCTGGCCCGCGAGATGGGGTATCAGCGGAATCCGGCCACCAGTGAGTTGATGCGGCAGATGCGTTTGCGGGGGCATCATCAGCGGGGCGCGACGTTCGCAGTGGTGAACGGGCATGAGGATCGACATGCGTTCACGCGGCATCCCACGATTCCGGCGTATCTCCGGGGAATTGAGCGGCGGGCGGAGGCGGGCGGGTATGGTCTGGATCGGTTCTGGATGCATCAGGAGGATCTACGGTATGAGCGCTGGCGGACGATTTTTGAGCACCGGAATATCCGCGGGCTGCTGATTGTCGGGTTAATGCGCACCAACCGGTTGCCGGAAGTCTTTCAGCGGATTTGTCAGTCGTATCCCTGTGTGGTGACGGGGGTGCGGACGGAATCGCCGGCCTTGTCGTTTTCCTCGGTGGATCATCACGCGGTGACCCTGCTGGCGGTGCGGGAGGTGCTGGCCAGCGGGTACCGCCGTCCAGGGCTTGTTCTGGATCAGGAGCTGGATGATTTGGTGATGGGGCGTTTCAGTTCCGGATACCGGCTGGGACAGGAAGCGCTGCCGGTGCGGCAACGGTTGCCGGTGTACAACCGGCATGAAACTGCCGATGAGCCTCCGGAGTCTTTTCGCGGGTGGATGACGAAACACCGGCCGGACGTGATTTTGACGCTGTTCAACCGCACGCGGCGCTGGGTGGAGGCCCTGCGGCTGCCGCAGCCGGGCTGGGTGCAACTGGAACTTCGGCCGGGTCAGGAGGACTGGGCGGGGATGAATCAGCACAACGATCTGGTGGGGGAGTCGGCGTTCGACATGCTGGTCAGCGCGCTGTTGAACGGGGAGACCGGGGTGCCGCCTTTTGCAAAGGGGATGATGATTTCGCCCACATGGCGGGACGGCGCTTCGCTGCCGGACGCCCGCCGCGGATCGTGACGGCTTTGGGGCAGGGTGGAGGGAAGACCACGGATGAATGAAGGAAGGAAACCCTGCAAATGGCCTTGCCGTCCCGCGAATGAATATGGAGGAGTCCAAAACGGACGTGTGCGCCGAAGCCGGAGGCGTAGGAGCATGGCTTGCGCCGGACAACGGATGTTGCTTCATAATCCTAATCCTAATCTTAATCCTAATCCTAATCCTCCCCACTGCACTCCACGAGCAAGCTCGTGGAGCGCTTTTTTATTTTTTTGGCGGGCGGTTCGTGGAATGAGATGATTGCGCTTCCCGAGCAAGCTCGGAGAGCGTGGAAGAGACCCCGGATCGTGACTGCTTTGAGGCTGGGTGAGGTGAATACCCCGGATAATGTTATTTTTCCCTTGCCATAGAAGATGACATTTTTAAGAAAAAAGTATGATTGCACATACCCTATACCCTCGCTTGTCTCGTTCGTCCCGTGTACGCACCGGTTTGACCGCAGTTCGTTTTTTGACGTTGGCTCTATTGGTGAGTTTGAGTGCCGGGTGCGGCGGCGGGGGGAGTAGCGCGGAGGCTCCAATCCGGGTGCGGGATATGCAACAGGGTCTTGAACCCGGGGAATTCGAGTTGACGTTCAGCGGACAGGTGGAAACTGCGGGTCCGGCTCAAGCGGACCGTGAGCCGGCGGAATTTTTCCCTCAGAATATCACCCAGACCCGGGAGCGCAATGACGGCATGGGGGGGCGGGAGGCGGTGGCGACCTCAAACGCGACCGGGCCTTACCGCCTGCAGCTTTGGCAGGAGATCCGCCGGGGGGACGGGGAACCGGAAACCGGACGGGTCTGGATTCAGCTTCCTCCGGACGCCCGGGCGGGAACCACATACACGCTGCATGACGCGGCCAGAGCCCGGAACGGAGAAGCGTACGGCGGAGTGGTCGGCGCCGGCCACGGGTGGTCCATCAACCGACAATTGGAAGGCTGGGTTCGGATCGGGGAAATCGGCCCGCATCTCACCGCCTCTTTTCACATCCACAACAGTGTGGAGTCGGAATCGGAACACCGGGCGGATATTTCCGGACGCGTGAACCGGCTGCCGTTCCGTCCCCGCACGGAAGCGAAATTCAAATTAACCACCGAAGATGAAACCCTTGAAGACGTCAGCGGCGTGATCCGCCAGGACCGTCCCGACCGTTACACGGTGATTGTCCCCCGGCGTTTCGGTTTCGAGTTTGACGGACCGCCTCAGGCCGGGACGTATCGGTTCGGAACCCGTCGGGGACCGGGGGTTGTGGATTTGACAATTGATGACCATCGGTTTGATGAAGTCGAAGGTCAGCTCGAACTCCGGGAGGAGGACGGATTTTTCCATGTGACCTATTCGGCCACGACCCGGGGCCAGTCGCGTGTCACCCTGGAGGGCACCCTGGAACACATGCCACTTTCCGAGCACTGAATTTGACGGGAAGTTGTAAGGTAATAGAGCTCATGTCGTTTTGTCTACATGAGCTTATGGTCAAGTTTCTTTATAACCTTGCTTCCCGCCGTTATCGTGCAGTTCTTGCTGTGGCGTCACGCCATGAAAACCGCCAATGCGGGCTGGGTGGATCTGGGGTGGACCCTGGGAATGGCGATCGGGGCGGTTGTGCTGTTGGCGGTTTTGCCGTTCGGTCCCCGGAGCGCGGCGGTTTTCGGGGTTGTGCTGTTTTGGTCGCTGCGGCTGGCTTCGCATATCTATTTTGACCGGCTCAAGGGCGATAAACCCGAGGATGGACGGTATACGGCCCTGCGGGAGCACTGGGGGGAGAAGGCCAAGGTCAATTTTTTCTTCTTTTTTGAGGGTCAGGCCTTTCTGTCGGCCTTGTTTTTGTTCCCGGCGACGGTTGTGGCCGGGCGTGGCGGGGCGTTTCCGGACTGGCGGGATGTTTTGGGGATTCTGATCGCCTTCGGGGCCGTGGCGGGTGAATCCCTGGCCGACCGTCAACTCGCGGCGTTCCGGCGGAATCCGGCGAATAAAGGTCGGGTGTGCCGGAACGGATTATGGCGCTATACACGGCATCCGAATTATTTCTTCGAATGGCTGCACTGGACTGCCTATTCTGTGTGGGCGATTGGGGCCGGGGGGTATTGGCTCACGTGGATCGGGCCGGTGCTGATGTATATTTTCCTGAGGTACGTGACGGGCGTTCCCCACACCGAGCGTCAGTCTTTAAAATCAAGAGGCGACGCGTACCGCCTTTATCAACAAACCACGAATGTGTTTTTCCCATGGATACCACGAAACCCTTCCTAAACAGCCTGCCTGGTGATGACAGCCTCACCCTGTCGGAACGTGTTCTCGCCAAAGCCTTTTCGATGGCTCCCGGCGGTCAGATCGATGTGTGTTTCACATCCGGTCGCAGGATGCGTCTGGGAAAAGGAAGCGGAGAAATTGCCGATTTGGATTTCCTTCAGAAGGATGTCGCCCGGCGCATTGTTTTGGGCGGAGCGATGGGATTGGCGGAAACCTGGATGGAGGGGGGATGGACGACTTCGGATTTATCCACATTGTTGCGCATCCTGGCCCGCAGTCAGGCGGAAATGGGCCGCATCGCCCGGGGGGCTTCCAGAGTGTTGCAGGCCATGGACCACGCCGGTCACAGGCTGCGTGCCAACACCCGGGAAAACGCCCGGAAAAATATCCAGGCCCATTATGATCTAAGCAACGCATTGTATGAGACGTTTCTGGATCCTTCCCTGACTTACAGTTCGGCGATTTTTACCCGGCCCTGCGAGGATCTCCATGAGGCTCAGATGCGGAAAATCGACCGCTTGATTGATCAGTTGTCTCCCGGTCCAGATGACCATGTTCTGGAAATCGGTAGCGGGTGGGGGGCCTGTGCAATCCGTTTGACGGAGCGGACGGGATGCCGGGTGACGAGTTTGACGCTTTCCACGGAACAGGCCGCCGAAGCCCGCCGCCGGGTGGTCGCAGCAGGTGTTGCCGACCGGGTGGAGATCCGCCTTCAGGATTACCGGGATGTGGAGGGGCTTTTCGACCATATCGTCAGTGTGGAGATGATCGAGGCGGTGGGACATGAATTTTTAACCGAATACATGCGGACGGTGAACGCCCGCCTGAAAACGGGCGGCCGCTTTGCCCTTCAGGCCATCACCATACCGAATGACCGCTATGCCTCATACCGGAAAAGTTGTGATTTTATTCGAAAACATATTTTCCCCGGGGGACATCTTCCGAGTCCTGAGCTGCTGTCTGACCTGTTTCAATCGCAGACGTCTCTCCGGGTTGTCGACGAGTTGGAATTCGGAAAAGATTATGCGGAAACATTGCGCCGCTGGCGTGACGCCTTTAAAACAAATCGTCAAACGGTTTCTGATTTGGGGTTCCCCGAAGATTTTTACCGCAAATGGCTTTATTATCTCGCTTACTGCGAAGCCGGGTTTGATACGGATCTGATTCATGTCCGGCAGATCACCTGTCAAAAAACGGAATCCGTTTGATCTTTGCGGAGAATCCGCACCATCTCATGCCCAATGTATCTCACCCTCAATGTATCGTGTTTAGTGGATTAGACGGGTACGATTTTCCAGACACCCAAGAATTCTATGTTTTTTCCTGGCCGGTTATCCTAACCGCTCGCTTTTGCTCAGCGATAGGCCGCGAGGTAAGCCACCCAGGCGTCCATGCCTTCGTAGCGGGTTCTTTTCCGAAGCACGCCGTCTGAAGAACCGTGCGCATCGGACCAGCCTTCAAAATAGCTGTCGATCCGGCTGAACCCGGCTTCTGAAAGCAGATCGCGCAGTTCCGTGATCGACCAGAGGCGCCAGGTGTAGGAAAAGGCGCGGGTTTGCGGAACCAGATCCCGCCCTTTAAAGTGAATATGGCAGAGAATGGATTGATCGACCGCGTTAAACCTGGCCTGCTCCCAGAAATATTTGAAAGCGGGGTAGGGGGTGTCTTCGATGTCCCGGCCGGCGGGAATGCTTTTCTGTTCGGTCATGACCTTCTGGGCGTGGGGGCCTCCGAAGAGATCGAGCACAAAGACGCCGTCATCGACAAGTCCGCTGTACACCGACCTGAAGTACTGAAGCAGGGTGGCGCGTTCCCGAAAGATCATGTAGGAAAAATTCAGGGCCGCGATCAGGTCCACCGCCGGTGTTGAGACATTCAAAACATTCTCCTCCAACAGGTGGACCCGTTCCCGGTCTGCCTCGGACAGCGTGGACAGGCGGTGTTTCCGGGCCCAGTTGAGGGTGGGGCGGTGAAGGTCAACGCCCCAGGCGAGACGCCGGGGATCCGAAGCAACCCAGTCCCGGGCGAGAAGCGCGGTGCCGCAAAAGTCCTCTCTCAGGGTCAGCGGCGCGCGCTTGGGACCGCTGCGGAATATTTTTTCAAAAAGCGCGATGTCGACATCGGTTCCCTGAACCGACGCCTCGTAGAGCACATGGCGATCAACAGAACGTTTCATGGACTGGCGGGAGACGGTCAGAAACTGTAGCCGATCAAAAAGCTGAACCGGGGGCGTTCGCGCTCGTTGTGTTCGCTGTTCAGATGTTGCCAGGAATAGTCCAGGCGCAAGGGGAAGCCGGGGAGGTCAATGCGAAGTCCGATACCGTAGCTGGAGTTCGGTTCATCGGCGGCAAGATCAAAGCTGTCCGGATTGACAACCCCCCAGTCATAGAACATTGCGTAGCGGAACATTTCGGAGAGGGGGATGGAATATTCGGCGGAGGCGAACATCATGGTTTGTCCGCCCACTTCGCGCTGTTCCTCGTCCACGGGACTGACTTCCCGGAATTTGAAGCCGCGGATGGTGCGGGCACCGCCGAGAAACAGCCGGTCGAAAATCGGAACCCGCTCAGAGCGTCCGTAATACTCCACGCTGCGGACCCAGCCC
Source organism: Verrucomicrobiota bacterium (assembly GCA_020831625.1). Classification (GTDB taxonomy): domain Bacteria; phylum Verrucomicrobiota; class Kiritimatiellia; order SS1-B-03-39; family UBA6053; genus PXAS01. The sequence continues at coordinate 106,406 of JAFIGD010000011.1, forward strand.
TGGATGTTGAGCACATGATCCCAGATGACCGGGTAAAAATGGGAGGCGCGAACGCCCGCCTCGTAGATATCCTCGTCGGCGCCGAGGGGGCCGCCGGTAAACCCGGTGTTCAGAACCACCCGACCGCCCCGGGTGGGGTTCCAGACGTGATTCCGGGTGTCACGGGTCAGCGAGAAATCCAGACCGCTGCGGAGGCTGTCGCCCTCTTCAATCCGGATGATTTCCGCGGCATCCTCATCGACATCGTACACATCAATGTTTTCGATGGTGTAGGTGACGCCGCCCCGCCAGTTGGCGGTGAGTCCTTTCCGGAGCCCGAAACTGGCACCGGTATTGCGCTGGTTATAGTCGTCGCTGAGGAAGCGGCGGTCATTTTGGAACAGGGAGGTGGTGAAGCTCATACGGCGGTCAAACACCCAGGGTTTGGTGTAGTTCAATTCGGCGTCCCGTCGGCTGGTGCCTAGCTGAAGGCGGAGTTGAAGTTTTTCGCCGCCGCCGGTGAACCGGGGGGGATCGGTCAAGTCGAAGTTTCCCTGGGACAGTTCAACGAAACCGACCAGATTATCGATGCTTGAGAAGCCGGCACCGGCCAGGAACTGACCGCTGCGTCCCTCGGAGACTTCGAACTCCACATCGTATAGCAGCGGATCGGAGGTGGGTAGAATCGCCTGGTTCACCCCGTCAAAAAAGCCCAGGTTTCGCAGACGGGCGGCGCTGTTCCGAACCCGGACCTCGTTCAGGGTGTCTCCGGGGGCGACAAGCAGTTCACGCCGCAGGACATGATCTTTGGTGCGGGTGTTCCCCCGGACATTCACGTTGCGCACGGTGGCGACCCGGCCCTCCTGCACGGAGTAAATGATGTTCACGCGGTTTTCCCCGTCCAGTTGGATCTGTTCCCGCACAACGGTTTGGGAATACCCGCGGTTGTTATAGAAATCGCGGATGGCCTGACGGCCGGCTTCGATCCGGTCGGTGAACGCGGGTTGTCCCACCTGAAGCGGGATTTGCGCTCCGAGAAGTGAGGAGGGGAAGAGGGTGTTGCCTTCGATTTGAATGCTGTTGATGACAAAGCGCTCGGCGCGGTCAATGGGTATGGTGACATTCAGCCGGCGGCCCCAGCCCTGGTCAATCTCCGGCGGTCCGGCGCGGGCGTCGAGATACCCCCGGCGCCGGTACATCTCCGCCAGCGTGCCCATATCCTGATTCAGAAAGGTTTCGTTGAAAACACCGCGCTTGGTGATGAAGCTGAACAGAGAGGTGGTTTTCTGCATCATGACCCGCCGCAACTGGGTGGATGAGTATTCCGTGTTGCCCTCGAACCGGATGCGGCCGACACTTTGCCGTTCCCCCTCATCCACAATGATGCGCAGGTCGGTGAATTTGTTTTCGTCGGGAGGGGTTAACGAGATCTCGAAGGAGACATCGGGAAAGAAGGCTTTCTGATAGCGCTCGCGGATGGGTTCAATGCGCTGCCGGACCAGGGGCTCGTCCACCCGGTCGCCGAGATTGAGTTCCAGCAGGTTGCGGATCCGCGCGTTCGAAAAGTGATCGCCGCCCTCAATGAGAATCCGGCGCAGCCGGGGACGTTCCTCGATCACATAAATCAGGGTGAGCGACTGGTCCGAATTTTCGCGAAGTTCGGCCGCGACAAACGAATAGCGTCCGGTTTCCTGCAGGCGGCGGATATCGTTGTTGACCTGTTGGGGCTCAAAGGGTTGGCCGGGCGCTTTGCTCACAAAGGAGAGGACGGTGGAGGCGTCCACTGAGCGGCCGGGGACGCGGCTGCGCACTTCGACAGACCGGACGGTGGCCTGCTGCGCGTGGATGAGCGGGGCCAAGAGGAAAAAAACGGTGAGAAGAAGGGGGTTACAACGCATAGGATTCATTTCCGGTGGGCATGTCCTGAGGGGCGGCGACGCGGTTGTCGAAGCGGGTGATGTCGTCAAAGAAATTGAGTTCAATGGGGCCCACGCCGCCGTTTCGGTTTTTGGCGATATCGACGATGGCGAGGGTTTTGTCCTCGTAGTTGGGGTCGTCGGGATAGCGGGCGGGGCGGCGGAGCAGAAACACGACGTCGGCGTCCTGCTCGATGGAGCCGGAGTCACGCAGGTCGGAGAGTTTGGGGACCCCGGTGCGGTCGCGGGTTTCGGCGGCGCGGCTGAGCTGACTGAGGACCATGACCGGCACGTCGAGTTCTTTGGCCATGGCTTTGAGTTCGCCGGAGATGCCGCCGACCTCCCGCTGCCAGCTTTCTTTGGCGTACTTGGCGCAGTGGGCGATTTGCAGGTAGTCCACAATGATAAACTGAATATCCTCTTTGTTTTTCAATCTGCGGGCGCGGGCGCGCATGTCCGCGACATCGAGGCCGCCGGAGTCGTCGATAAAAATGGGGGCGCTTTTAAGTTCGTCGGCCGCTTTCATCAGACTTTCGTGCTGTTCGCGGGCGAGGAAACCGGCCCCGATTTTGGAGGCCGACACGCGGGCGCGGCAACAGACCATGCGGCGGACGAGGGATTCGGCGGACATTTCCAGACTGAAGACCGCCACACCGCGCGGCTTGCGTTCGGGATCCCCGACCCCGGTGGCGATATTTTCGGCGATGTTGAGGGCCAGAGAGGTTTTGCCCATGGAGGGACGGGCGGCGAGCACAATCATTTCCGCCGGTTTGAGCCCGCGGAGCATGCGGTCGATTTCGCTGAAGCCGCTGGGAATTCCGAGAATGCCCCGTTTGTTGTCGGCCTGGTCGTTGATTTCGCGGGCGACGGTCTGAATGAGGCCGGGCCAGGAGCGCCAGATCTGGTCGCCGTCCAAATTGTTGAGATCCAAAAACGTGGTCTGGGTCTCGTTGATGATCTGATCGACATCGCGGTCGGGATCGTAACATTTGGCCACCGCCTCCTGGGCGCAGGCCATGATATTGCGCATGAGGCTTTTCTGGCGGACTACCTCAAGATAGCTCTCCGCGTGAACCGCGATGGGCGCGGCCTCGACGATCCGCTGCAGAAAAGGAATGCCGCCGATATCCTCGAAGACATTCTTTTCCCGCAGGCGGGTGCTGATCATCACCGGGTCGATGGCTTTCAGCTTGTCCCGCATCTCCAGAATGGTTTCCCAGAGAATTTGATGCGCGGGAAAGTAAAAGGAATCCTTGCGGATTCCTTTTTCAACGGCGAGGTCAATGACCACGTCCGGATTGGCGATAACGCATCCGAGTAGGCCCGCCTCCGCCGCCTCGTCCTGAGGCGGGGTGCGGTCGAACTGGACTGGCGGATTCGCCATAAAGGGATTACTCCTCTTCAGCGGCGACGACGCTAACTTTCACGTTAACCGCGACTTCGTTGTGCAAACGAATTCGGACGTCGTACGAACCCAACTGACGAATGGGGGAGCCGAGGCGGACTTCTTTGATATCAAAGTTCAGTTTCGCGGCTTTGGCGGCGTCGGCGATTTCTTTTTCCGTGACCGAACCGTAGAGGCGGCCTTCGCCGGAGGTTTTCACGGAAATAGTGATTTCCTTGTCCTTCAGCGCTTCGGCGCGGACTTCGGCGGACTGTTTCTCCTCGCGGAGTTCCGCTTCGCGGAGCGCGCGGGCCTCGGCAAGACGCGCTTTCATCTTTTCAGTGACCGGCGCGGCTTTTTTCTGGGGGAGGAGGAAGTTGCGGGCGTGGCCGTCGGCGACATTCACGACATCGCCGATAATACCAAGACCGTCGACATCTTGTAACAAAATCAATTCTTTTGCCATGGGAGTACTCTTTAAATCAATGGGGTTGTAAGGGGGGAGGGAGATTCGCGGTGAATCAGGGCAGCAGGCCCATCACGCGGGCTTTACGGATTGCGCGGGTGACCTGACGCTGTTGGAGCGCGTTGGCTCCGGTGGCGCGGCGGGGAAGAATTTTCCCCTGTTCGGTCATGAATTTGCGCAGCAGTTCGCTGTCTTTGTAGTCGATTTCCTGTACCCCTTCGAGGTACTTGCAGGTTTCTTTGGCCATGGATGTGTTTCCTTTGGGTTCTACGCGGCGTTTTTCATCCGCAGGGTTGTGAAGTAAAAAATACGGGTTGGGTTAGAAGGGCAGGTCTTCATCATCGCCGCTTTCATTCTCGGGCGGCGGTGAGGGAGCGGTGGCCTGCGCCGGGGTCACCCGGGGGGCGGCCGCCGGTGCAGACGCGGCCGGTGCGGATGCCGCCTGTCTGGGCGCGCTGTCCTCGCGGGGGGCGATGAACTGGACTCTTTCGGCGACGACGCTGTGTTTACTGCGTTTGGCCCCCTCGGGCGTCTCCCAGGTTTCGTAGCGGAGCTTGCCTTCCAGGAGGACCGGCGAGCCTTTGCTGAGGTATTGGTTGCAGGGTTCCGCCTGGTTTCCGAAGACAGTGATGTCCACGTAACAGGGGCGGTCGGTCCATTCACCGGTCTGGCTGTTTTTGACCCGCTCATTGACCGCGAGACGCAGTTTGCAAATGGCCATGCCGCTGGGGGCGTAGGCCAGTTCGGGATCCGCGGTCAAATTTCCGCAGAGAACAATGCGATTGAGGGATGCAGCCATGGAATTGTATCCTGCGTCCGCTTAGGAAGCGACCGCTTCCGGCAGACGGGTCACCTGGATGCGGAAAATCGCCTCTTCGAGTTTCAGGCTCTTCTGGAAGCCGTCGACGTTTCCGCCGGGCATTTCAAAGCGCATGAGGGCGTATTCACCGGCGGTCTGTTTGGCCATCGGGCGGGCAAACGCTTTGCGGCCCAGACGGGTGGGCTTTCCGGCAACGGTGCCGCCGGCTTTTTTGACCGCGGCGGTGAGCACGCCGAGGCCTTTTTCGATTTCGTCTTCGGTCAGGGATTCGGGCAGAATCACCATGGCTTCGTATCGGTTCAAGGTCTTCTCCTTATCGAGGGTTACGGTGAACGCGGAAATTCCGCATTCGGGTTATTCAGTTAAAGTTCAGTTAAATTGATTCAGTTAAATTGATTCATGGCCGCTTCGAAATCACCCTGCAGAACAGAGGTGACCGCATCGGCGGCCCGGTTCCGGGATTCCTCGACCCGCTTCATGTTTTCGTCCCTCCAGGGACTCAGCACATAGCGGATCAATTCCTCTCCGGGCGGCCGGGGACCGACACCGATCCGGAGCCGGGGAAACTCCTGCGAGTCCCCCAGACACCGAATCACCGACGTGACCCCGTTGTGGCCGCCCGCGCTTCCGCGTTTGCGGAGGCGAAGCCGGCCGAGCGGCAGTTCCAAATCGTCATACACGATGAGAACATTCTCAGGAGAAAGTTTCCATCTGCGAACCGCTTTGGCGACGGCCTCGCCCGAGCGGTTCATAAACGTCCTCGGTTTGAGCAACCGCACCGGGGAGGGCTCTCTATGCCATGCGGACACCCATGAACGCAAGCCGAAACCGCGCTTAAAGCGAAGGTTGTGCCGGGCGGCGAGGAGATCCAGGACTTCAAATCCGATATTGTGGGGAGTGTTGTCGTAGGCGGGGCCCGGATTTCCCAGGCCGACCACTAATTGGATTGAAGAACGCATGGAGAAGTTTGGAGGACGGCTCAGTCTTCCGCGGCTTCTTCTTTTTCGCCGATCACTTCGGGCTCGCCCGCGGCGGCGCCGGTCTCATCCTCGTCATCCACACCGCCGACGCGGGGTTTCAGAACCGTGGCGATGCTGACATGCCCGGGCGTGATCAGACGGAAATCGGCCGGCAGGGTGACTTGATCGGCGGTGAGGTGGTCCCCGATGGCGAGTTCGGACACATCCACGTCCAGCTCTTCGATCATGTCGGAGGCTTTGCACTCGACTTCCAGTTCGCGGAACTGAATGTCCAGGGTGCCGCCGGTTTTGCTGACACCCACGGGCGTGCCGATCAGATTAAGGGGCAGATGGACTTTCACTTTGCGGTTCATGCCGATTTCATGGAAATCCACATGCAGAATCCGGGCGGTGATGGGATGGTGCTGCACCTGCTTCAACAGCGCATGGCGCGGCGCGTCGTCGCCGATCTGGACGTCGAGCATCATGTTTTCACCCTGGTGATGCTTCAGCATCATCAGAAAATCATGCTCGTTCAAATAGACGGGAATCGCTTCTTTTCCTTCGCCGTAGAGCACGCCGGGAATGTTGCCTTCGTTACGGATTTTGCTCAGCTCGGACTGGAGACCGGGCGTGCGCAATTCGGCTTTTACAAGAGTTTGGGTTGCGGACATGTATACTTACCTCAGGGTTAATCGTTGACTTGAAATCAGTTGATCCGGAACAGGGAGGTCACGGATTGATAGTTGTGAATTCGCATGATGGCGTCTCCGAGAAGATCGGCCAGCGAAAGACGGGTCACCAAACTGCCTTCGTCCACGCGGGCGGGAACGGAGTCGGTGGTGACCAAATGGGAAATCGCGCTGTTTCGAATGCGGTCGATCCCTTCCTGATTCAGGAGGGAGTGGGACACCGCGGCCATAACGGACTTGGCGCCGCTTTCTTTCAACACTTTGCTGGCGGCGCAAAGCGTGCCCGCGGTGGTGGTCATGTCGTCCACGAGGACGGCGTTGCAGCCCTCGACTTCTCCGACGACGCTGATCACATCCACCTCGGTGGCGCTGCGGCGGTTTTTCGCGACGATGGCGATGTCCGCATTTAAAAGCTGAGCGTAGGCGTAGGCCATTTTGGTGCCGCCGGTGTCCGGGGAAACCACAACGATGTTGTCGAGTTTCAGGCTTTTCAGGTGCCCGACAATGACCGGACTCGCGTAGAGATGATCGACGGGAATGTCGAAAAAGCCCTGAATCTGCTGGGAGTGCAGATCCACGGCGAGGATGCGGCTGGCCCCGGCGGTGGTCAGCAGGTTGGCCACCAGTTTCGCGGTGATGGGCACGCGGGGCTGATCTTTCCGGTCCTGCCGGGCATAGCCGTAATACGGGAGAACGCAGATGATCCGCTTGGCGCTCGCGCGCCGGCAGGCGTCCATCATAATCAGCAGTTCCATGAGGTTGTCATTGCCCGGCTGACAGGTCGGCTGAATAATGAAGACATCGTGCCCGCGGATATTTTCCAGAATTTTCACGAAAATCTCGCCGTCGGGAAAGCGCTTCACCTCGATTTTGGTCAGGCTTTGTCCTAGGTATTCAGAAATTTGATTCGCCAACGCGGGGTGGGCGGTTCCGGAGATGAGCTTCATGGAAAAGAGGGGACGTGAAAATAAGAAAATGGTTGCCCGACAAGGACTCGAACCCTGACTAACAGGACCAAAACCTGCTGTGCTACCATTACACCATCGGGCAGTAGATTTCCCGGATTCGGGAAGGGACGATGCGAATACTCTTCGGGGGGGGCTGTGTCAAGCGTTCAACGAAAGGAAATTTTTCGCTTGGTTCTTTCATAGGTTTCAGTTTAGACTTTACCCACATGGTATAGATCCATGCAATTGCAACAACCTGTTCCCGACCAAACAAGAGGAGATCACACATGAGCGAAAACATTGAATCCACCTATCAGAACGCACAGATTTTCACTCCGGACGACTCGTTTCGGCAGGGGGCTCATGTGAATTCCATGGAGGCGTACCGGGCGGAATACGAGCGGTCCGTGAAGGATCCGGAGGCGTACTGGGCGGAAATGGCCGAGAAACATGTGACCTGGTTCAAACCCTGGAAAGAGGTGATGTCCTATGATTTCGAGTCGATCGGCCTGAAGCAGGGCGCGTATGTGAAGTTTTTCGACGGCGCGAAACTGAATGTCTGTTATAACTGTGTGGACCGTCATGTGAAAAACGGCAAGGCGGATAAAACCGCGATTCAATGGCAGGGGGAGCGGGCGGAAGAGACGCGGACGCTGACCTATCGGGATTTGCAGCGTGAGGTGAACAAATTTTCGAATGTGCTGCGGTATCACGGGGTGAAGAAAGGGACGGTGGTGACCATTTATATGCCGATGATCCCGGAGATGCCCATCGCCCTGCTGGCCTGCGCCCGGATCGGCGCGATTCATTCGGTGGTGTTCTCGGCGTTCAGTTCGGACGCGCTCCGCAACCGGATTCAGGATTGCGGCAGCGAAGTGGTGATCACCTCGGATGTCTCCTTTCATGCAGGCAAGGTTTCCGGACTAAAGGATAAGGTGGACCATGCGGTGGATCAGTGCCCGCAGGTGCGCAAGGTGTTTGTCTACAAGCGGGGCGGCGGCGAGTTTTACATGCGGCAGGGGCGGGATTTCTGGTGGCAGGACGAAATGATCGACGCGAGCGAGGAGTGTCCGCCGGAATCCATGGCGGCGGAGGATCCGCTGTTTATTCTCTACACCAGCGGCAGCACCGGAAAACCCAAAGGGGTGCTGCACACTACCGGCGGCTATCTGCTCTGGGCCGCCATGACCACAAAATATGTCTTTGATTTGAAAGATGACGATGTGTTCTGGTGCACGGCCGATGTGGGCTGGATCACCGGCCATTCGTATCTGACCTACGGCCCGACCGCCAACGGGGCCACGCAGGTGATGTTCGAGGGAGTGCCGACCTGGCCGCAGCCGGATCGGTTCTGGGAAATTGTGGCGAAATACAAGGTCAGTATTTTTTATACCGCCCCGACCGCGATCCGCGCGCTGATGCGGCTGGGGGAATCCTGGCCGGACGGACATGATTTGTCGTCGCTGCGCCTGCTGGGCTCCGTGGGCGAACCGATCAATCCCGAGGCGTGGAAGTGGTATCACCGGGTCGTCGGCCGCGGAAACTGCCCGGTGGTGGACACCTGGTGGCAGACCGAGACCGGGGGCATCATGCTCACCACGCTTCCCGGCGCTCATGACGCCAAACCGGGGTCGGCGGGTTTCCCGATGTTCGGCATTCAGCCCGCTATTCTGCGAACCGACGGCACCCCGGCGGAGAAAAACGAGGGCGGCAGCCTCTGCATCACCAAGCCCTGGCCGGGTATGCTGCGCGGCGTGTACGGCGACGCGGTAAACGAGCGGATCCGCCACACCTACTTCGCCAAATTCCCCGGGATCTATTTTTCCGGCGACGGCTGCCGTCAGGATGACGACGGGTATTACTGGCTGCTGGGACGGATGGACGATGTGATCAACGTGTCCGCGCACCGCTTTGCGACCGCGGAGTTCGAGAGCAGTCTCGTGGGCGATTCCCGGGTGGCGGAGGCCGCCGTGGTGGGGTATCCGCACGAGACCAAAGGGCAGGGGGTGTACTGCTTCGTGACCCTGAAGCAAGGCGTGGAGGCGGATGACCGGCTCCGGCGTCAGTTGGTGGCGCGCGTCCGCGAGGACATCGGGCCGATCGCCAAGCCCGATAAAATTCATTTCACCCCGGCGCTGCCGAAAACCCGGTCCGGAAAGATCATGAGGCGGATTTTGCGCAAAATCGCCGAAGGAGATCTTGCCAACATCGGAGATACCAGTACGCTGGCAGACCCCTCGGTGGTGGATGCGCTGCTGGAGGGTCGGCAATAACCCGCACCCAAAGGCCTGACCATGTTTGTCCCCCAATGGATTATCGAAAAAAAACGGGACGGTGAAACGCTCACCGCCGAAGACATCACCGCCTTTATTCAGGGCTATCATTCCGGGAGCGTTCCGGATTATCAGATGGCCGCCCTGGCGATGGCGATCTACCTGAAGGGGATGACCTTTGAGGAGACGGCGGCGCTGACGGAGGCGATGATGCATACCGGGGCGCTGCTGGACACCGCAGGGCTTTCCCGTCCGGTCTGTGACAAACACAGCACCGGCGGCATCGGGGACAAGGTCAGTCTGATCCTGGCCCCGCTGGCCGCCGCCTGCGGTCTGGCGGTGCCGATGATTTCCGGGCGCGGCCTCGGCATCACCGGCGGCACCCTGGACAAACTTGAATCCATTCCCGGATACCGCACCGACTTGAGCGAGGCGGAATTTCTCCGGGTGGTGGATGAGGTGGGCTGCTCCATCATCGGACAGACCGCGACCCTGGCCCCGGCGGACAAAAAACTGTACGGTCTGCGGGATGTGACCGGGACCGTGCCGTCGATTCCGCTGATCACCGCCAGCATCATGTGCAAAAAAATGGCCGAGGGGCTCGACGCGCTGGTACTGGATGTGAAGGTCGGGCGGGGCGCGTTCATGAAAACGCCGGAACAGGCCCGGGAGCTGGCCCGGAACATGGTGCGGGTGGGGGAGGCGATGGGCAAATCGGTGGGCGCGCTGCTGACCAATATGGATATTCCGCTGGGTCACACGGTGGGGAACGCCCTGGAGGTCCGGGAGAGCATCGAATGCCTTCAGGGCAAGGTGAAAGGGCCCTTGTGGGACATCACTCGTGAGCTGACGGCGGCGATGCTGCTGCTGTGCGGCAGGGCCTCAGACCGGGATGACGCGCTCGAACAGGTTCAGAACGCGCTGGATTCGGGACGGGGACTGGAGGTTTTCCGGAAAATGGTCGAAGCCCAGGGCGGAAATCCGGCGGTCTGTGAGGACCTGGATTTGTTGCCGGCGGCGCCGACAATTGAAACCGTGACCGCGGAGGCGTCCGGCTGGATCGCGGACGTGGATGCCGATAAAATCGGCCGGGCGGTGCTGGTCCTGGGCGGCGGACGCACAAAGGCCGAGGACGGCATCGATCACGCGGTGGGCCTGTCGGAGTTGGTGACTCCCGGTCAGCGGATTGAAAAGGGCGGCACACTTTATGTGCTTCACAGCCGGGATTCGGATCGACGCGGGGAGGCCCGGCGATTATTGGAGGGGGCTGTCACGGTTTCCCCCGACGCGGTGGAGGCTCCAACTTTAATTTTTGAACGGATGATGCCGGAAGGATAAACCCCATGGATATGAAACAACTGGAAGCGGCTGCGGACTTTGTGCGGGAGCGATGGCCGGAGGCGCGTGTGGACATGGCGGTGGTGTGCGGCTCCGGATGGAGCAGTGTGCTCGACGCGGTGGAGGTGGTTGACCGGATATCCTACGCGGAGATTCCGGGTCTGGGCGCTCCCGGTGTGGTCGGACACACGGGAACCCTCTGCCATGTGCGGCACGCGGGCCGCGATGTGCTGGTGTTTCAGGGCCGCCGTCATTTCTATGAAGGGGAGGGCTGGACTCCCGTCGCGGTCCCGGTGTTCCTCTGTCTGAAATTCGGTGTGAAAGAATTGCTGCTCACCAACAGCGCCGGCGCGATTCATCCGGACTTCGCGCCGGGGGATCTGATGATTCTGACCGATCATATCAATCAAATGGGCGACAACCCCCTGGTCGGGCCGCATCATCCCGTGTTCGGTCCCCGGTTTCCCGATCAGAGCACCGTCTATGCACCGGAGGCGGTCGCCCGCCTGCGCGCGGCCGCGAAACAGGCGGATGTGCGGGTTCAGGAGGGCGTGTATCTCGCCACCCGCGGCCCGGTGTATGAGACCCCGGCGGAAGTGCGGGCCTGTCGGCTGCTCGGCGCGGACGCGGTGGGCATGTCCACGGTGCCGGAAGCGATGCTGGCCAGCGCGGCGGGCATCCGCACGGGCGGCCTGTCCTGCATGACCAACTACGCCGCCGGGATTCTCGACCAGCCCCTGACCCACGACGAAGTCACCACCACCGCCTCCGCCGCCATGCCCCGCATGACCGCGCTGCTCCTGGCCTGGATTTCGGGTTTCGGGTTCGAGTAGTCTTCTAATTCTATGAAAAGACACCTCTTTAAGACATCTATTCTCCTGATAAGGTAAAACTATTTTCTCTGCCGGATCCACTTCCTGAAGATCGGCCATATTTTTCGGAATTCAATGTGACAGGGGACGCAGCGTCGTCTCCCCGGATCGTGATGGCTGTGGGGCAGAGGGAAGGGAAGACCCCGGATGCAGACCCCGGATCGTGACGGCTTTGGGGCAGGGGGTGGCAAGGGAAGACTACATGGTCGTCTCTGTGGGCGCATCCCGGAATTTGTGAATGCATATTCCCTAAGTCGGAAATTTCATACGCAGAACATAAACGCATGTTTATCTCATCTTCGACCTAAAGAAGAATCAGTCAGGATCGTTGTGTCAATATGTTACACATTTATACCCCTAAATCAAATATGTGACATTATTACACACATAGTCATTTTCAAAAAAATTACGTAAATACTTCATTAAGAATGTTTAACGAACAACTATGTGTATTGGCATGGTGAATGCTGTTCTGTTGGTGAATCTAAAACCCTAACCCATAGGAGGTTTATCATGGTACACATCAGAACGCCCTGGAATTTCCAGGATTTGTATGAAGAGCTGGATCGGATGACCCGGGATTTCAGCCGGGTGTTTGATACGGAATCCTGTCTGGCCGGCGGCCCGGAAACGGGTTTGCAACTTAACGAGCATGACGGGATTCAGGAAGAAAAAGAAGCGGTGCCGGTCCGGGAAATCCGGTTCGAGCCCGCGGCGGATGTGTTCCGCGATGAGAAGGGCGTCCGGGTTCTGGTGGACCTGCCCGGCGTGAAGGAGTCCGACGTGGATGTGCAGTTGCATGACGGCATCCTCACTATCGAAGGCCGGGCGCACCGCGCCGAAAACACTCTTCGGGTGTACGGCCGCTCGTTCCGTGTGGACCGCCGGATCGATACCGAGCAGATTGATGCCACGGTCACGCAGGGGGTTTTGACCCTGACCCTGCCGTTCCGGGCCGAGGCCCAGCCGCGCCGCATCGCGGTCAAAGCCTCCTGAACCGCATCAGACATACCCACCGCCCTCAGGCCGCAACGGCTTGAGGGCGGTTTCTGTTTCGGAGGATGATTTTTTTGAAATTAGGGGTTGCAAGGCGGGGAAAACTCGGGCATATACAGCGCATCGATTTCGCGGGGTCTTAGCTCAATTGGTTAGAGCGTCGGCCTGTCACGCCGAAGGTTGCGGGTTCAAGTCCCGTAGATCCCGCCATTTACCTTCACCTCCCGTATGGGAGGTTTTTTTATGTCTGCGGATGGAGAATAGGAATCCCAACGGATAGTTTCCGCCGGACAACGGATGGTGTTTCGTAATCGTAATCGTAATCGTAATCGGAAATTGCCGTGCAGGCTGAGCTTGCTCGGCCGACCGCACGCATCTCATATCAGGACAGCGTGGCCAACAAACACCCGCGAAATGAGCTTGCTCGTTGCGCGGAATCATCTCATGTTTGACTGGATAAGATGGGTTGCGATCCACGAGCAAGCTCGAAGATCGCGGTCTTTTGGGCCGGAGGTTCGTGGAATGAGATGATTGCGCCCTTGCCCGAGCAAGCTCGTAGGGCGCGGAAGAGACCACGGATAGAAGACCACGGATGAAGATTGGGGG